>JAAVYF010000019.1 GCA_022790975.1 Clostridia bacterium
GGTTATTAAAATGATAACTGCAAGTATGGTTAAAGAATTAAGAGAAAAAACTGGAGCAGGAATGATGGACTGCAAAAAGGTTTTAACAGAAGCTGATGGAGATATGGAAAAAGCAGCTGAATTATTAAGAGAAAGAGGAATTGCAAAAGCTGGAAAAAAAGCAGGAAGAGTTGCTGCTGAAGGTTTAGTTGCAAGTTATGTATCTGATGATAAAAAAGTAGGAAGTATAGTTGAAGTTAATGCTGAAACAGACTTTGTTGCTAAAAATGAAGAATTTAAAGAATTTGTTAATGATATAGCAAAAATAGTTGCCACTACAAATCCTTCTGATGTTGAAGCTTTACTTGCTTCAAAATATTTAGATGCAGGAAAAACAGTTGATGAAGTATTAAAAGATAAAATATATACAATTGGTGAAAATATGACAATTAGAAGATTTGTTAGATTTGAGTCAACAGGATTAGTTGAGAGTTATATTCATGGTGAAGGAAAAATTGCTGTTTTAGTTGATATGGCAAAAGGAGATAGTACAGTTGCAAAAGATGTTTGTATGCAAGTTGCAGCTGCAAGACCAGAATATTTAAATGAATCAGAAGTTCCAGCAGATAGAGTTGAAAAAGAAATGGAAATCTTAAAAGCTCAAGCTATGAATGAAGGAAAACCAGCTGAAATAGCAGAGAAAATGGTTAAAGGAAGAATTGGAAAATTTTATGGCGAAATTTGTTTAGTAGATCAAGTTTTTGTAAAAAATGGAGATCAAAAAGTTTCTGATATGTTAAAATCAGCAGGAGCTGAAATAACAAGATTTGCAAGATTTGAAAAAGGTGAAGGAATCGAAAAGAAAGAAGAAAATTTTGCTGAAGAAGTTATGAAACAATTACAATAAAAAAAAGCGACCTTAAGGTCGCTTTTTTAGATATTAGTTATTTTACATAAATAATTATTAAAGTATAAATTTTAAATTATATTTTAAATATTAACTTAAGAATGGAGGTAAAAAATTAAAATATGATATATCCAGAAAAAATAAAAAAAGGTGATTTTATTGGAGTCACAGCTCCATCAATGGGATTAGAAAATGAAATTGGAAATTTAAGAGTAGATAATGCTATAAAAAATTTAACTAAAAAAGGTTTTAATATAAAAGAAACGCCTAATGTTAGAACTTGTAGTTTTGGTAGAAGTTCTTCGGCAAAAAAAAGAGCAGAAGAGTTTTTGAGCTTATGGGAAAATAAAGAAGTTAAAGCCATAATTGCATTAGAGGGTGGAGATTTTCTTTGTGAAATGTTAGATGAGTTAGATTTTAATATGTTATCTAAAGTAGCTCCTAAATGGATTCAAGGATATTCTGATATAACTAACTTAGGATATGTTTTTACACTAAATTTAGATATTGCAACAATATATGGTCCAAATTTAAAAAGTTTCGGTATGAGAAATTTACATGTAAGTCATGAAAATTCTTTAAAACTTATGGCACATGAACAATTTATTCAAAATTCGTATGAAAAACATGAAGAATTTAAAGGGTTTGATAATGATGATATAAATGAAGAAAAAGACCCTTATGAAGAGTATAAATTAACTAAAGAAGTAAACTGGATAAATTTAAAAAATGAAGAAGAGATTAAATTTTCAGGAAGATGCATAGGAGGTTGTCTAGATGTTGTAAAAGACCTAATGGGAACTAAATATGATAAAGTTAAAGAGTATATAAAAAAGTATAAAGAAGATGGTATAGTATGGTTTTTAGAAGCTTTTGAAACAAGTACTCCTGGATTATTTAGAAGCTTATGGCAAATGAAAAATGCTGGATATTTCGAAAATTGTAAAGGTATAATTTTTGGAAGACCATTAATGGTAAGACAAGAATATGAAATTACTTATATAGATTCAATAAAAGATGCTATTTCTGATTTAAATATACCAGTAATCTGTGATGCAGATATAGGTCATTTAGCACCTCAACTTCCAATAGTAAATGGAGCAATATTAGAAGTAAAATCAAAAAATGGAAAAGGCTCAATAATTAATATTTTTAAATAAATTTTTTATTCTTATAATATTTATACAATTAGTATTTATAGTAATAAAATTCTAAATTATTTAATAAAAGTTAGATAATTTAGAACTTTTTTTATTTATATATTTATTGATTTTAAGGAAAAGAGTTAAATGGAGAAATAAAGTTACAGTTAGATAATAATTGTGTTAAGAAAGTGTAATATTCATTGAAACAAAAATAATATTGTGTTAGCATTAAATTGAAATAATGAGATGATAGGAGATTAATATGAAAAATAATAAAAAGAAAATAATTTCTACATTTTGCTTTGTTGTGGTAGTATTTATTATAAATATATTATTTATAAATTCTGTATTTGCTGTTACAAAGGACGATATTAAAAATTCTTTACAAAAAATGTTTGCTAAAACAATAACTCTTGAAGAAACAGCAGAAAATGGCGAAGTAATTTCAACAACCACTCTAAATAAAGGTACAAAATTTGAAGTAAATGATTCTCAAATAAAAGTTACATATACATATAATGGTAAGGAAGAGAATTTTTTAATAGATTATAAATTTGAAGAAAATAAATGTAAATTTAATACTAAATATGAATCTACAAATAAAATAGAAGATGAAATATTAAAAGTATTTAAATCAAATATATATGTTGCTTATTGGGCTGTATCTGATACAACAAAAATAAACCTTTCACTAGCATACAATTATTTTAGACAAGAAACAAATAATTTAGCAGATAATAGCAGTAATGAAATTTTTATATACACTAATGAAATAACAGATAATTCTGCAAGTTTTAATTTAGAAGTAAATTTAGGAGAATTAGAAAAATTAGAAGCTACAAAATTAAAAGAGTCTGCAAATGTTAAAATTACATTTTATGAAGAAAATAGTAATAAAGTTAATGTTGAATTGAAAAATGAATCTAATGGTTCTGTAGCAAATCAAGGGGCTTCAGGTACAGCAAATTCTGTTCAGAATCAACCATATCAAAATACAATAAATCAAACAGATAAAACTGTTGCTAATATGACAACAGTTCCAAAGGCTGGTATTCAGGTTGAAACAAAAGATATTTTAAAAGTTATTATAGTTATATCTGCTATTGGAATTGTTTTTGTAGCATTATATAATAAGAAATCAAAATAAATTGGGATTGATAAAATGAAAACTCGTGAAAAAGTCTTAATATACATATTCCTTTGTAGTGTTATAGTTGTATGTAGTATATTTTTATATAAAATTATACATAAAGAAAAAACATTATATAATGAAATATATGCTGAAAGTAATGAAATATTAAAGAATATTAATAATATTACAAATGACTCTGTTAATAATTTTGTTCAAAATCAATTAAAAAATACTAGTATTTCAAACAATACTAATTTAGCTAGTGCTAGTTCAAGTAGTAATAATAAAAGTGAAAGATTAACTACAGAAAGAATAAATTCTTTTTTAAGAATAACTAAACTAGATATATTTAGTCCTATAATAGAAAAAACAACTATGGATAATCTAAAAGTAGCACCAACTAAACTTTGGGGAGGAGAACCTAACTCAATTGGTAATTATTGCATAATTGGTCATAATTTAGAAAATAATGAGCAATTTAGTAAATTAAAAGAATTAACTATTGGTGATGTAGCAGAATTAATGGACAAAAATGGCTATACAGTGGAGTATGAAGTATATAAAGTATATACAGTAGATGATAATGATTTAAGTTTTACTACTCAAAAAACTGATGGAAAAAGAGAGCTTACATTAGTTACATGTACTAATAAATCTAATAAAAGATTGATTGTAAGGTGTAAAGAAATTTAAATATATAAAATTGAATTAGAAATACAAAACATTTTTGTTTAATGTAACTAGCTCAATTTTTGACTTTAAGTATTTATTTATTAAATATAAAAATTTTTAAATGTCTATATTGACAATTTTATTCATTAATATATAATATACCTATAAAATCTAAATGCTTAAATTTATAAAATAATAATGTAAAAACGAGGTGGAAATATGGTAGATGTTGTTTTAGGTGGCTTTTTTGGAGATGAAGGAAAAGGAAAAGTTGTAGAGTTTCTTTCTAAAGATGCAGATGTTGTTGTTAGATGTTCAGGTGGAAGTAATGCTGCACATAATGTAATTTTAAATGGTAAAAAATATTCATTTAGATTTATTTCAAATGCTATTTTTAATGAAAATAATATATATGTTATTGGAAATGGAGTTGTTATAGATCCTAAAATTTTAGTAAATGAAATAGATATATTAAAAACAAATGGATACTCATTAGAAAATTTAAAAATAAGTGAAAAAGCTCATATAGTTTTACCATATCATATAAAAATGGATGATTTACTAGAAGAAAATCGTGGAAGTGATAAACTTGGAACTACTCATTGTGGTGTTGGTCCAGCGTATTGCGATAAATATGAAAGAAGCGGAATTAGAATAGAAGATTTTATAACAAATAGATTTGCTAAACTTTTAAAAAGAAATGTTGAAGCAAAAAACAAAATCTTTGAAATTTATGGTAAAGAACAAGAAGATTATGATAGTTTATTGGAAGAATATTCAAAATATGCTGAAATTATAGCACCATATGTTTGTGATACAATTAATTTATTGAATGATTTTAATAAACAAAATAAAAAAATAATTTGTGAAGGTTCACAAGCAACATTGCTTGATATAGATTTAGGAACATATCCATATGTTAGCTCATGTCATACTACTGTTGGAGAAGTACTTACTGGTACAGGAATTAACCATAAACAACTTGGAGAAATTTATGGAGTTGTTAAAGCATATTCTACAAGAGATGGAGAAGGTCCATTTTTAACAGAAGAAATTGAAAATGAAACTGTAGCAAATAGAATCAGAGAGTTAGGGCATGAATATGGTTCTATTACAAAAAGACCTCGCAGATGTGGATGGTTAGATTTAAATGCATTAAAATATGCAGTTCAATTAAATGGTATTACTGCACTTGCAATAAATCATTTAGATGTTGTTGGAAAATTAAAAACAATTAAGCTTTGTGTTGCATATAAATATGAAGGAAAGATTACTACAAGATTTTGTAGCAATCCAGCTTATTTAGCAAAATGTACACCTGTTTATGAGGAATTTGAAGGCGACTTTGAAGATGTGCTTGAAAGTGATGCACGAGAAGATTTATGCGAGCAAGCTCAGAAATATATAGAAAGAATTGAGGAAGTTGTTGGTGTTCCAATTAAATTTATTGGTATTGGAGCTGAAACAGAAAATATATTATTTAAATAGATTATTAAAATTTTTATAATTGTATTTTTTTAATATAAATTATAATTAAAAATAAAAAATTATAATTTTAAAATAAAAAATTATAATTTAAAAATAAATATTATAATTTAAAAATTATAAATGATAAAAATTAATTATTAATTTTTACAAAATAGAAATAAAAGTGGTGAGAAATTTGAGCTTACCACTTTTATTGAGTAATTTTATTTTATATAAATTTTAAAAATTTAAGTTTAATTTAATTTTTAGTTTATATAATAAAAAACAACACTTTAAATAAATAAGGAGAAAATAATGCTTAGATTATTAAAAAACTTAACTAAAAGAGATGTAGTCATTTTAATGATTTGCTTTTTATTAATTTTTGCTGGTGTTTGGCTTGAATTAAAAATGCCAGATTATATGTCTGAAATTACAGTTTTAGTTCAAACTGAAGGCAGTAAAATGGGAGAAATTATTCAAAATGGGTCATATATGCTAGCTTGTGCTTTGGGAAGTTTGGTTTCGAGTATAATAGTTGGATATTTAGTTTCAAATATATCTGCTAGATTTTCTAGAGTAATTAGAAAAAAATTATTTTCTAAAGTAGAAGATCTATCAACTAGTGAAATAAAATTATTTTCAACTAGTAGTTTAATAACTAGAACGACTAATGATATAACCAATGTTCAAATGTTTATAGCAATGGGAACACAATTACTTATAAAGGCTCCAATAACAGCTATTTGGGCTATTACAAAAATTTTAAATAAAAGCTGGCAATGGAGTGCAGTAACAGGAGCTGGAGTTATTATATTATTATTTACAATAGGATGTCTAACTGCAATTGTAATGCCTAGATTTAAACGTGTTCAAAAATTAATAGATAATATCAATAATGTAACTCGCGAAAATTTAAATGGTATTAGAGTTGTTAGAGCTTTTAATGCGGAAAAATATCAAGAAAATAAATTTGAAGAAGTAAATACAAAACTTACAAATCAACAATTATTTAATCAAAAGGCATTTTCTATTTTGTCACCTGTTATGTATTTGGTTATGTATTTTCTTACACTTGCAATTTATTTTATAGGTTCTGTTTTAATAAAAGATGCCTTAATGGTAGATAAATTAACTTTATTTGGAGATATGGTAGTATTTAGTTCTTATGGAATGCAAGTAATAATGTCATTTTTAATGCTTGCTATGATATTTATGATGTTACCACGTGCAAATGTTTCAGCTGTACGTATTAATGAAGTACTAGATACAGAAGTTTCAGTAAAAGATGGAAAATTAAAAGAAAATAAAACAAATGAAATAGGAACTGTGGAATTTAAAAATGTTTCATTTAAATATCCAGATGCAGAAGAATATTTATTAAAAAATATATCTTTTAAGGCGGGTAAAGGAGATACAGTTGCTTTTATTGGTTCAACAGGTAGTGGAAAATCAACTTTAATAAATTTAATTCCTAGATTTTATGATGTAAGTAGTGGAGAAGTTTTAGTAGATGGAGTAAATGTTAAAGAATATTCAGAAGAATTTTTGTACAATAAGTTAGGGTATATTCCTCAAAAAGCAGTTATGTTTGACGGAAGTGTTAAATATAATGTTGGATTTGGTGATGATGGAAAAGGTGAAAAAACAGAAGAACAAATAAAAGAAGCTATTAGAGTTGCACAGCGGAAAAGATTTTGTTGAAAAAATGGATGAAGCATATGATACACATATAGCATCAGGAGGAACTAATATTTCAGGAGGACAAAAACAAAGATTGGCAATTGCTAGAGCAATCGCTAGAAAACCAGAGATTTATATATTTGATGATTCATTCTCTGCTTTGGATTATAAAACAGATAGTTTATTAAGAAAAGAACTAAAAAAATATACAGGAGGAGCTACAAGTTTAATAGTTGCTCAAAGAATCGGAACTATTATGAATGCAGATAAAATAATAGTACTAGATGAAGGAGTAAAAGTTGGAGAGGGAACTCATAAAGAATTGCTTCAAAACTGTGAGGTTTATAAACAAATAGCTTTATCACAATTGTCAGAGGAGGAATTAGAAAATGAGTAGTGAAAATCAAACAAGAAGACCTCCAAGACGTGGACCAGGCGGACCAATGGGAGGAGTTCCTGAAAAAGCAAAAAATTTCAAAGCTGCAATTAAAAGATTATTTTCAGAACTAAAAAGTTTTAAAATTTTAATTGGTTTATCTTTAATTTTAGCAATATTAGGAGCAATACTTTCTATTATGGCACCAGACAAATTGAAAGATTTGACAAATGAAATTCAAGCAGGAATAGTTGTTAATTCAGATAACTTTGGTACTGTAATGGAAAATCTTTCAAAAGGAAATAATATCGTAGATTATGAAATAGATGGAGTTACAATTTCAGTAGAAGACCAAATAGATGTTGCGACACAAATAACTAAAACTTTAGGTGAAATGAATTTTGAACAATTTTTTGAAAAAATAAAAAATGGAGATGAAGAGGCTAGAAATAAATTTTATAATATGATAGAAGAATTTCCAAATTCAGTTCAAAGTGTTATAAAACCTAAAATGGATATGGATGCTATAAAAAATATTGCAATGATACTAGTTACAATGTATCTTCTTAGTGCTTTATTTTCGTTTATAGAATCTATTGCTATGACTGATGTTGCAAATAAATTTGCCAAAAAACTACGTACAAGAATTTCTAAAAAAATTAATAAATTACCACTTAGATATTTTGATAAACATCAATCAGGAGATGTATTATCAAGAGTTACAAATGATGTTGATACAATTGCTCAAAGTATGAATCAATCTCTTTCTACATTAGTAAGTGCTATAACATTATTTATTGGTTCTATTATAATGATGTTTGTTACAAATGGAATAATGGCAATTACAGCTATTGTTTCAAGTTTAATTGGTTTTGTATTTATGTTTTTGGTACTTTCAAAATCACAAAAATATTTTACAGCAAGACAAGAAGAACTAGGAAAGTTAAATGGTCATATTGAAGAAGTTTATTCTGGATTAAATGTAGTAAAAGTTTATAATGGAAAAAAAGAAGTAGATAAAAAGTTTGATGAATTAAATCAAAAGGTATATGAATGTAATAGAAAGAGTCAGTTTTTATCAGGGTTAATGCAACCAATGATGAATTTTATTGGTAATTTTGGCTATGTTGCAGTTTGCATAGTTGGAGCACTTTTAACTATGAATGGTAAAATTTCATTTGGTGTTATAGTTGCTTTTATTACATATGTAAGATTATTTACATCTCCATTAACACAAATTGCTCAAGCAATGACAAGTTTACAATCAACAGCAGCTGCTTCTGAAAGAGTTTTTGAATTTGCAGATGAGGTGGAAATGATAGATGAATCTAATATAACAAAAAGATTAGATAAATCAAAAGTAAAAGGTGAAATTGAATTTGAACATGTTATGTTTAAGTATGATGGAAATGATAAACCTACAATAAACGATTTTAGTGCAATAGCAAAGCCAGGACAAAAAGTTGCAATTGTTGGGCCTACTGGAGCAGGAAAAACAACAATGGTTAATTTGCTTATGAAATTTTATGATATAAATTCTGGGGATATTAAAATTGATGGTGTTTCAACTAAAGAATTAACTAGAGAAAATATTCACGAATTATTTACAATGGTATTGCAAGATACATGGGTATTTAATCGGAACTGTAAAAGAAAATATTGTTTATAATAGAAAACATATATCTCAAGAACAAGTTGAAGAAGTTTGTAAAACTGTTGGAATTTTTCATTTTATAAAAACTCTTTCTCATGGCTATGATAGTAATCTATCTGATAATGATAGTGTTTCTTCAGGACAACGTCAACTTTTAACAATAGCAAGAGGAATGATTGAAGACTCACCATTTTTAATTTTAGATGAAGCTACTTCTAATGTTGATACAAGAACAGAAGAACTTGTTCAGCAAGCAATGGATAAATTAACAGAAGGAAGAACCTCTTTTATAATAGCTCATAGATTATCAACAATAAAAAATGCAGATTTAATTTTGGTTATGGATCAAGGAAATATTATAGAACAGGGAAATCATGAAGAGTTATTAGCTAAAAATGGTTTTTATGCAGATTTATATAATTCTCAGTTTCAGAAATAAATGAAAAATTTTAAAAATTATTATTAGTGGCGAATTTTAAGTAATTTGCCACTTTGTTATTTTAATATCTTTCAAATTTAAATTTTGGAATTTTTACACTATCCTAAAAAGCTATTAAGAGGTATATTATATTTTTTTGACGACTTAGCAAGCGACCAATCGAAGGGCGAATGGAGTGCTTGCTTTAGCAAGGACGACAGCAAGGAGTAAAAAAATATAATATACCTTTTAATAGTTAGCACATACTTAAAAAAATTCCAAAATTTAAATTTGAAAGATATTAAAACTTAAATAAAAAAATGGTTGTAATAAATAGAAAAAAATGTTAAAATCAATAATATTGAAAAACTTTTAAGAGGAGCAAAATTTATGAAAAAGTTATTTGATTTAGGTATGAAATATTATAATAAATATAAAGAAATTATAAACTATTTAATAGTTGGAGGGTTAACAACTGTAATATCTCTTGGGGTATATTATATTTCTGTTCTTACATTTTTGAATCCAGATGATAATTTACAATTACAAATTGCAAATATTTTATCTTGGATTGCAGGTGTAATATTTGCTTATTTTACAAATAGAAAATTTGTATTTGAAAGTAAAGAAACAAATAAATTAAAAGAAGCAGGAAGCTTTGTTGTGTCAAGATTAGCAACATTAATAATGGATATGTTAATAATGTTTTTAGGAGTAAGTGTATTAAAACGGAAATGATAAAATAGTAAAATTAATTTCACAAATAGCAGTAACAGTTTCAAATTATATTTTAAGCAAATTGTTTGTATTTAGAAAAAATAAAGGGAAAGAATCAGCTAAAGCAAATATTAGTTAATAAAAACATATGAAGTAAAAAATAATAAAATAGAAAATAAAATTTTATATAAGATAATAATAAAAAAGGAATGTTTCTTATAGATATTAAGACCATTCCTTTCTATTATTTAATTTATATAGTTAAGTATTTTGGATTTAGTATAAAATTTTTAATTTTTGTTTTTAATTTATATAATCAAGCATTTTTGAGTTAGTACAGATTTTTTTATTTAGATTATTATATAAATATTTATAGTATATAATAAAACTTTTTAAAGTATTTTGTCTAATTATTTTTTTGGAGATAAAATTTGCTTATCTTCAATAAATTTTTGTAATTCTTTGATTTTATCTCTAAGTTTTGCTGCTTGTTCAAATTCCATATTTTTAGCATGTTTTAACATTTCATCAGTAAGTCTTGATACTACTTGTTCTAATGTTTCATCTGGTTTTATATCATATTCAGCTTTTATATCATCTGTAATTGTTGCTTTTATCGTATCTCTAACAGATTTTTTTATTGTTTGAGGTGTAATTCCATGTGCTTTATTATATTCTTCTTGAATTCTTCTACGTCTATTAGTTTCTGTAATTGCTTTATCCATAGAATCTGTAAGTTCATCTGCATACATTATAACTTTTCCGTTCCATATTTCTAGCAGCTCTACCAATTGTTTGAATTAAAGAACGTTCAGACCTTAAAAATCCTTCTTTATCTGCATCTAAAATAGCTACTAAAGAAACTTCAGGTATATCTAAACCTTCTCTTAAAAGATTTATTCCAACTAAAACGTCAAATTCTCCAATTCTTAAATCTCTAATTATTTCCATTCTTTCTAATGCTTTAGTGTCAGAATGCATATATTTTACGCGAATTCCAGTATTTCTTAAATAAGCTGTTAAATCTTCAGCCATTTTTTTAGTTAAAGTTGTTACTAAAATTCTTTCACCTTTTTCAGTTCTTTCATTTATTTGTTCTATTAAGTCATCAATTTGATTTTCAGTTGGTTTGACTTCTATTTTTGGATCTAATAATCCTGTTGGACGAATAATTTGTTCAACAATATTATCTTTGCTATGATCTTTTTCATAATCTGCTGGAGTTGCACTAACAAATACTACCTGATTAATACGTTCTTCAAATTCCTCAAATTTTAATGGTCTATTATCAAAAGCAGAAGGTAATCTAAATCCATAATTTACTAAAGATTCTTTTCTGGCTCTGTCACCATTATACATAGCTTTAACTTGAGGAATTGTAGCATGAGATTCATCTATTAGTAAAAGAAAGTCATCAGGAAAATAATCAAATAAAGTATATGGGGGAGAACCTTCAGGTCTGCCACTTATATGTCTAGAATAGTTTTCAATTCCTTGACAAAATCCAGTTTCTTTAAGCATTTCCATGTCAAAATTTGTTCTTTCTTCAATTCTTTGTGCTTCAATTAGTTTTTTGTTTTCTGTAAAATATTTAACACGTTCTTCCATTTCTTTTTCTATAGAAATTAAAGCTCTATCTTTTTTATCAGAAGTTGTAACATAATGAGAATTAGGGTATACCATTACATGAGTTCTTGTTGCAATAGTTTTTCCAGTTAGTGGATTTATTTCAGAGATTTTTTCAACTTCATCTCCCCAGAATTCAACTCTTAAAGCAGATTCTTCTTGATTAGATGGATATATTTCTAAAATGTCGCCTTTAGCCCTAAATGTACCTCTTTTAAAATCCATTTCATTTCTTGTATATTGCATATTTATTAATTTTTTCATTATTTCGTTTCTACTTTTTTCCATTCCAGGTCTTAAAGAAACTATCATATTTTCATAATCAATAGGATCTCCGTAAACCATATATACATGAAACAGAAGCAACAACTATAACATCTCTAGTTTCAAATAAAGAAGCTGTTGCAGAGTGACGAAGTTTATCAATTTCGTTATTAACAGATGAGTCTTTTTCAATATATGTGTCAGAAGAAGCAATATAAGCTTCTGGTTGATAATAATCATAGTATGAAACAAAGTATTCAACATTATTTTCAGGAAAAAATTCTTTAAATTCAGAATATAATTGACCTGCTAATGTTTTATTATGAGCTAAAACAAGAGTTGGCTTTTGTACTTTTTCAATTATATTTGCCATAGTAAAAGTTTTTCCGTGAACCAGTAACTCCTAAAAGAGTTTGGAATTTTTTTCCATTTTTTATTCCATTTGATAAATATTCAATTGCATTTGGTTGGTCACCAGTTGGTTTATATTCAGAATGAATTTTAAACATTTTTCCTCCAATTTTTTATTTTATTATTTTATATTATTAAATTTAATAAATTAAATGGTATTAAATTATTAATAATTATGAATTATAACATAGATAGCTTATTTTCTCAATAGTTATTAATTTTTAATTACTTAAAATATAGTTATATTAATTTTTTATAAAATTAGTCAGTAAATATATAATATAAAAAATTAATGATTATGATAAAAAAATCCAAACTTACTATAAAATAGGTAGATTTATGGAAAAATCATAAAAATATTTTATAAAAAAAGGTCATATAATATTAACAAAATTAATATATTTTTATGAAAATTTAGTGAAAAATAAAAAAATGTCTTATTTTGTATTGAAATATATTTTTTTAAATGATATAATCGTAACTGTAAATTTAGAAGTAATAGTGTTTTCAGGAGGTATAAGTTAAATGAAATTGAATTCCGCAATAGATGTGGAAGTCACTACTAAAGCATTAGTAGATCCTATCTATGAAGAAAAAGCAATTTCTATCCTATCAAAAGCTTTTATAAGACTTATAGATATAATTGGTAGCCTAGTAGGAATAATTATGCTAATTCCAATGGTTTTTCTAGTATTAATAGAAAAAATAAAAACATCACAAAAAGGTCCAATATTATATACACAAAAAAGAATAGGAAAGAACGGAAAAATATTTAGATTATATAAATTAAATACTAAAGCACCAATTTCAGAATTTCCTCAATTTATAAATGTACTATTAGGACAAATGACATTAGTTGGTCCAAGACCATATACTACAGAGGAAATACCTAAAATGGGTGAATATTATAATGTAATAATAAATGCAAAACCAGGAATTACAGGAGTTTATCAAATATCAGGTAAACGAACAATTTCTTTTAATGAGCGTTTAGACTTAGATTTACATTATTTATTAAATACTTCAATTGCATTAAATATTAAAATATTGTTAATAACAATTTTTATAACATCAAAAAGAGATAGAAGAGAATTTTATGAACAAGTTATATATTCTCAAATGCCTCAAGAAACAGTTGCTGGATATTTAATAAATAAAATAACCCTATTTTTTAAAAGAATAGTGGATATAATAGGAAGTTTAGTAGGAATTATATTATTAATTCCATTAACACTAGTAGTTGCCTTAATAAATCTAATTTCAAGAGAAAATGGACCAATATTTTACAGCCAAGAAAGAATTGGAAAAAATGGTAAACATTTTAAAATGTATAAGTTTAGATCTATGGTGGTTAATGCAGAAGAAAAACTTAGAGAAATGCTTGAAAAAGATGATGAATTAAGAAAAGAATTTGAAGAAAATAGAAAATTAAAAGATGACCCACGTATTACAAAAATTGGAAAAATCCTTAGAAAAACAAGCTTAGATGAATTCCCTCAATTTGTAAATGTTTTAAAAGGAGAAATGAGTTTAGTTGGTCCAAGAGCTGTTGTAGATGATGAAATAGACTTGTTTGGAGATAAAAAAGATAGATTTTTATCTGTAAAACCAGGAATTACAGGATATTGGGCAGCAAACGGAAGAAGTAATACAACATATGATGAAAGAGTTGAAATGGAAGTATATTATGCAGAAAATATTTCATTACTTCTTGATATAAAAATATTATTTAAAACAGTACTTTCTGTAATTAAAGCAGAAGGAGCAGTATAAATATAAAAAATAAGTTATCCTAAATTGTTAGAAAATGAATTTAGCAATTTGGGAGTTTTTTATATGAAATTAAGTTGATAAAAAATATGGAAACAAAATTTTATAATGTAATTAAATAAAAAATTATAAATGATAAAATTTAATTACAATTTTTTAAGAAATAAAAAATTGTGAATTTACAAATTTAGTGTAATATTGTAAAGTTCAAAAAATAAAAAATTTATAAATGGCAATAAAAAATTTCTCAAAAATCTATACAAATAAAGATTATTTTGTTATAATTGTAAAATAAAATAAACTATAATTTTATAATTATAGGAATTAGGAGGTAATTTTTATGGCATTAGTAACAACTAAAGAAATGTTTGAAAAATCAATGAAGGAGAAATTTGCAATAGGTGCATTTAATATAAATAACATGGAATTTATACAAGCTATAACAGATGCAGCAAATGAAGCTAAATCACCAGTTATATTACAAGTTTCATCAAGTGCAATTAAATATGCAAGACTTCCATATTTAATGAAAATGGTAGAAGCAGCAGTAGAAACAACAGATATTCCAATTGCATTACATTTAGACCATGGTCCAGATTTTGAAACATGTAAAATGTGTATAGATAGTGGTTTTACATCTGTTATGTTTGATGGTTCAAAATATGATTTTGAAGAAAATGTTAGACTAACAAAAGAAGTTGTAGATTATGCTCATTCAAAAGGAGTAGTAGTTGAAGCTGAACTTGGAAAACTAGCAGGAGTTGAAGACGAGGTATCAGTTGAAGCTGATGATGCAAGATATACAGATCCTGACCAAGCTTATGAATTTGTAAGTAGAACAGGATGTGATTCATTAGCAATTGCAATAGGAACAAGTCATGGAGCTTATAAATTTAAAGGTGATGCAAAACTTAGATTTGATATTTTGGCAAAAATCAAAGAAAAATTACCAAATACACCAATTGTATTACATGGTGCTTCTTCTGTAATTCCAAAATTAGTAGATATGTGTAATAATAATGGAGGAAATATCCCAGGAGCAAAAGGATGTCCAGATGAAATGTTACATGAAGCAGGGGTTAATGGAGTATCAAAAATAAATGTTGATACGGACTTAAGATTAGCAATGACAGCTCAAATTAGAAGAGTATTTAATGAAGACCCTTCTGTATTTGACCCTAGAAAATATTTAGGTGCTGCAAGAGATGAAATTAAAGCAACAGTTGCACATAAAATAAATGATGTTTTCTGTTCTGCAAATAAAGCTTAATTTGGAACCCCATATATAAAAGTTATAGTAGAAGGTGAATAAATATAAAACTTAAAGAGATTTTTTTGAATTTCTTTAAGTTTTTTGTATTTTCTTAAAGAAATTTTGAAAAAATAAAAACTCACTTCCAAAAATTATACTTGAAAAGAAATAACTACTATGATAAAATGTGCTGGAAAAGTATTTGAGAGGAGTAAATTATGAAAACATTAGAAAAAATTTTAGTAATTTTCATTATATTTATAATGATTTTTTCAGTAAGATATTTAGTAAATGCTGTGGCAAATGATGTAGTAGCAAATAATATTACTAATAATACAGCAAATGAATTAGTTAATAATGTAGTAAACAATACAGTATCAAATAATGATTTGCTAAATGAAAAATCTAAGGAAGATGAAAATAAAATATTAAATCAGGTTCCAAATAGTGAAGAAGAACTAACAAAAAATAAAGAAGAAAATATAAATCAATCAGATAATGAAACTTTAAAAAATACAGAAAATGATGAAATAGTTAATAATGATGAAGATGTTAAATTAGAAAATAATATAGAAAAAATAACAGAAGATAAGCAAGCTCTGGAAATACAAACATCTTCTACAGAAAATAAAGAAATAGAAAATTCAATTAATAATAATCAGGAAACTATATCAGAAAATTCTGCTCAAAAAGTTCAAAATTCATCAGATAATATAAATGAAACTCAAGAAAGTCAAGGTTTAGAAGTACCTACTACTCAAGAAGGAGTTTTTGATGACGAAGACCCTTTGTCAAAAAAATACATAAAAAATGTATCACCTAAATTAAGAAGTTATAGAATGGTAAAACCACAAGAAGGTATAGATACATTAATTTCAAGATTTGAATTAGAAGGAACAGCAGCTGTTGGTATAGATGTTTCTGCATGGCAAGAAAATATAGACTGGAGTGCTGTTGCTGCGAGTGGTGTAAAATTTGCCATGTTAAGATGTGGAGTTAGAGGCGCAACAGAAGGTAAAATTACTGAGGACAAGTATTTCAAACAAAATGTTCAAGGTGCAATAAATAATGGTATTTATGTAGGTGTGTATTTCTACTCAATGGCTATAAATGAAGCAGAAGCTGTTGAAGAAGCAGAATTTGTATTAAATCTTATAAATGGATATGATATAAAATATCCAGTTTGCTATGATTTTGAAACTTACACAGATGAATTTTCAAGTAGTGGAACTCCATATAGAACAAATGGCTTATCTACTGAGCAAATGAATAAAAATGCATCAGCCTTTTTATCTCATATACAATCAAGAGGATACATAGCTTGTTTATATGGTAGTGCAAGTTATTTAAAAGATACTTGGGACATGAATTCATTTGCAAATTATGATACTTGGGTTGCTCATTATTATGTATCTAAACCATCATATACAGGTAATTATAATTTGTGGCAATATACAGATAATGCTACAGTACCAGGAATAAAAGGTGCAGTTGATGTAGATGTTGATTATACATATTATTTTAGATATCATGATGTTGATATTACAAACTACTTATTTGATAGTGAATATTATGCAGATAGATATACAGATTTAAGAAATATATTTGGGTATGATAAAAATGCCCTTAAAAATCACTATTATACATGTGGAATAAAAGAAGGAAGAACAGCAAGTCCAGTATTTGATGTAAGATTCTATTTAAATAAATATCCAGATTTAAAATCTGCATTTGGAAATAATTATGAAGCAGCATATCGTCATTTTATAGATGCA
>JAAVYF010000020.1 GCA_022790975.1 Clostridia bacterium
TATAATTTATTTTTTATAAATCATTTTCAATAAATATTACTAAAAATAATTTTATAAAAAATTTATGCAAATCGTAAACTTTTTCTAAAATTATAAAAAGAATACATTATTTTCTCAACTTCTTTCTGAGATTTTATTTCAAAAATTAAATTACCACATCTTGAAAGAGAGTCTTTTATCTTTAAAAATTTATCATTTAAATTTTCTCTAATAACTGTCATATTAAAATCATTCTCTAAATTGGAAATTTCGGGTTTAAAATTTATAAGAATATAAAAGTTCTTTGAAGAAGAATTTTGAGCTCTATTTTGATTCTGAAGATAATCGATATATAGACTTGAAATTTTTTTTATTTTTTCACTTTTTTCTTTTTCAATTTGGAAATTTATTTGAGATACATAAGAATTTAAATCTTCCTTTTTACTTTGAATTAATATTTGGATATCAAAATCACAAACTTTTAGAAATAATTTATACGAATTTAAAATTGATTCTTTTTCTAAATTTGATTTCAAATCATAATTTATTGGCAAAACTTTAATTATTTTTAAATATTGCTTTTTACAAACTATAATTCCATCCTCTAAAATTTTATCAAAAGGTAACCATTCCTGAACAGATGAAACTTTATTTATAATATAAACCTCCTTTCATAATTTTTGTATAAAGATAATATAACGAAATTAAATTTCTGTCAATAGATTTTGCAATTTTTTTAAAACTTATTTGCATTACTTTATAATTTCAAAATAAGTTATGAATTCTTTTATGTTTTTTTGAATACATTTTTATTATTTTATAATTGCAAAACTTTGTTTTTTTACAAAAAATTTTATCAACAATTATTTTTAGGGATTAAAACTTATGTGGAAAATTATCCACATAAATTTATTGATTTTAGTAAAAAAATATTTTTTATTAAATAAAAAAAAAATATATATATATAATATATAAAAAATTATAAAAAATATATAAAAAATAAAAATAAATAATAAAAAAATAGAATTAATTATAAACAAAAAAAATAAATACATTTATTTTCTGTTGGTATTTCAAGCTTTTTAAAACATTATTATTAAAAATAAAAAAATACTATAAAAATAATTTTATTATTTATTTTAATTAATAAAATTAAAAATAAATAATAATAATTTATAATTTAAAAATAAAAAATATATATGAAACTTTTTATTATTTAAATATTTTTTTATCTTTTCCACACTCACTTTTTGTTTTCCACAGCAATATTTTTTATCCACAAGCAAAAATCATTAAAATTGTGGAAAATTTTTCAACTAATTTTTATACATAAAAAACTTTTTCATGGCAATAATATTATCATAAAGTTTATATTGGCCTAATTTAGAGGTAGTATTAATTGAAAATCAGTTAATATTATGTTCGAGTAAACAGTATAAATTAGTAATTATAAAATTATTAATTTGTGCCAAAAACGAAGAGTATATAATTTGTGTCGAGCAAGATTAACGTAATCAAGCTATTTAATATAGGCTTAAAGCTATTATTAAATATAAGGTAAATTTATATTTACTTTCACATAGGTTATATATTCGAAATCATGAAGTTATTTAATATTTTCTAGTGATTGTTTATAGTCTTTAATTTTAAGATGAATACAGTTGCTAAAAGTGTTTTTAAGTTCTAGCAAGTGATTTATATTTATGGTATCAATTCTAGTTATATAGTGATATATATTAGAGTAAAATATTATGGATATAGGTTTTAGCTGAAAGCTAATATATGCTTTATTAATAAAGAAGTTAAATTATTGACAAAAAGTACTAGGAATATAAATTCCTAGTACTTTTTGTTAAAATATATTATATCTAAAATAACTATTAAAAATCTAAATTTTTAACAAACTTAGCATTTTCAACAATGAAATCTCTACGAGGATTTACCTCATCTCCCATTAAAAGAGAAATTGTTTGATCTGCTTTTATCGCATCATCTAAGCTTACTTTTACTAATGTACGAGATTTAGGATTCATAGTTGTTTCCCATAATTGCTCTGGATTCATTTCTCCTAAACCTTTGTACCTTTGAAGTCCTAATTGATCTCTAGAAATTCCTTTTTCTTCTAATTCTTTATAAGATTCTTCTAAATCTTCATCTGTATAACAATATTTGTCCTCCATACCTTTCTTTGATAACTTATATAACGGTGGTTGAGCAAGATATACATTACCATTTTCTATCAATGGTCGCATATATCTAAAGAAAAATGTTAGTAAAAGTGTTCTAATATGAGCACCATCAACATCAGCATCAGCCATTATTATAACTTTTCCATATCTTATTTTAGTAATATCAAATTCTGGACCTATTCCAGCTCCTACTGCTAATATTACAGGATTCAATTTATCATTTCCATAGATTTTATCTGCTCTTGCTTTCTCAACATTTAACATTTTTCCCCAAAGAGGAAGTATTGCTTGAAACTTTCTATCTCTTCCTTGTTTTGCAGATCCACCTGCAGAGTCACCCTCTACAATATAAACTTCACATTCTTCTGGATTTTTACTACTACAATCGGCAAGCTTTCCTGGCAATGTTGTACTTTCTAAAGCTGATTTTCTTCTAACTAATTCTCTTGCTTTTCTAGCAGCCTCTCTTGCTCTTGAAGCACTAATACATTTTTCTAAAATAGCTTTTGCTACAGAAGGATTCTCTTCTAAAAATGTTGATAAACTATCATTTACCATTGATTGAACAATTCCTGTTACTTCACTGTTTCCTAATTTAGTTTTTGTTTGACCTTCAAACTGAGGTTCTTTTACTTTTACAGAAATTACAGCTGATATTCCTTCTCTAATATCATCTCCTACTAAGTTTGCATCTTTTTCTTTTAAAATATTTTTAGCTCTTGCATAATCATTAAAAGATTTTGTTAATGCTCTTTTAAAACCTTCTAAATGAGTTCCTCCTTCTACAGTATTAATATTATTTACAAACGTATAAATATTTTCACTATATGCTGTTGTATATTGTATAGCAATTTCAACTGGAACATCTCCATCTTTCTCAATATATATAGGTTCTTTATGCAATTTTTCTTTATTTTTATTTAAATATTCAACAAAAGATTTTAATCCACCTTCAAAACAAAAATCAGCTTTTCTAGGTGTTTCTTCTCTTTTATCTTCTACTATTATTCTTAGACCTTTTGTTAAAAATGCCATTTCTCTAAATCTATTTTCTAAAACTTCATATTCATAATTTAAAGTTTCAAATATAGTTCCATCAGCTAAAAATCTAACTTTTGTTCCTGTTTTGTCTGAATCACCTATTCTTATTAAAGATTGTACTGTTTTTCCTTTTTCAAATTTCATTTGAAAAATTCCACCATCTCTTTGTATAGTAACTTCTGTCCAATCTGCTAATGCATTAACAACTGAAGCTCCAACTCCATGAAGTCCTCCTGAAACTTTATATCCACTATCTCCTCCAAATTTTCCTCCTGCATTTAATTGTGTATAAACTGTTTCTGCAGCAGATATTTTAGTTTTTTGATGTATATCAACTGGTATTCCTCTACCATCATCTTCTACACATATTATATTTCCAGGTTCTATTGATACATTTATATTTTTACAATATCCTGCTAATGCTTCATCAACAGCATTATCTACAATTTCATACACTAAGTGATGTAATCCTCTTATAGAAACACTACCAATATACATACCTGGTCTTTTCCTTACATGTTCTAATCCATCTAAAACTTGGATTTGATCTGCATTATACTCATGCTCAAATTTTTCCATTTTTCCCTCCACTTAAATCTTACGTTTCTTCATTGTATTTGTCCCAATATTAGAAATGTATCCTTTTATATTTCTATTTTCTTCTGTTAATACCAAAGTATTTTTTTGATTATTTGCTATATCTATAATATTATTAGAATTTTTTAAATCATCATATAAATATTTATATTCTTTGGTTTGATGTATTTTTTCTAAATTAAAGATTCCAATAACACTATTATCTCTTATAACACAATTTTTACCAATATGCAAATACATTTTTACTCCTTTTATTAATAAATCGAATTAAACATTCTCTAATTGGCTACAAATTCCATTTTCAACAAAGTAAATTTTTTTATTTTTAGACTCTATATCTATTTTATCAGTACATGTTATAATTACTTGGTTTTCTTTTATTTTTTCTAATAAAATAGTTCTTCTTTTCTCATCAAGTTCAGACATAAAATCATCTAATAATAATATTGGTGAATCCCCTATTTCATCTGTAACGATTTTAAGTTCTGAAAGTTTTAATGATAAAACCACAGTTCTTTGTTGACCTTGTGAACCAAAACTAGCGACTGGTTTATGATTAATATATATTATAATATCATCTCTATGAACTCCTACTCCTGTATAACCTCTTTGAATATCAATGTTTCTAGATTTTCTAATATTTTCTAAAAATATTTCTTTACTACTTCCAGAAGAAATATATTTTATTTTTATATCTTCATATTGATTTCCACAATCTGTTATCATTTTGTGGATAGAATATAACTTTTCTTTTATCTTTTCTACATAATTATTTCTATAATCATATATTTTACTAGATATTTCTGCTAATTGTTCATCCCAAATATCTAACATTTCTTGTGGTTTTCCACAATTTACTATTTGTTTTAAATAATTATTTCTTTGCTCTATTATCTTTTTATAATCATTTAGTAGATATATATATTTTGGTCTTAATGAGCTAATCATCATATCAATAAACTTTCTTCTTTTATCTGGCCCACCTTTTACAATTTCAATATCATCAGGAGTAAAAATTACACAATTTATTTTACCAATAATATCACTTACTTTACTTTGTTTAACTCCATTTATAAAAAAAGTTTTTTGATTTTCTATTTTAAAAGTTATTTCTCCTTCCCTATCTGCTTTAACAAACTCTACATTAACTATAGCATTTTTTTCATTAAATTTAATTAAATCCATATCTTTTTTTGCTCTAAAAGATTTTCCCATACAACACAAATATATTGCTTCTATAATATTTGTTTTTCCTTGTGCATTATCTCCATATATTATATTTATGTTATTGCAAAAATTAATCTTTTGATTTTTATAGTTTCTAAAGTTTTCTAATGAAACATTGTTTACATACATATTATTTTCCTGCCAATAATCTATTTCTTAAATTGTTATTTATAAAAAATTAATAATTATAATTCACAGAATTTGTCGAATTTTATATTTCCGTAAGGTTGTCCACTTTTTGCTCATAAATTGTGGATAACTTTACCTATAAATTAATTAATCCTTCATTTTAATTGGTAAAATCATATATGTATAATCTCCATTTTCAACAGACTTTATTATACATGGTGATCTATTAGTTCCTAATTCAATATATACTTCTTCATCATCAATTGATTTCAAAGCATCTAAAAAGAATCTTGGATTAAAACCAATTTCTAATTCTTTACCTTCAGTTTCAAGATATATTTCTTCTTTAGCATCGCCAGTTTGATTAGCACAAGAAATTATAACTTTACCAACTTCTATATTAATTTTTACAGGATACTTCTTTTCTTTTTCAATTGAAGATGCAGAAATTAATATAATTCTCTCAAAGCAATTTTGAATTTCATTTTTATTAACTTTTATTCTAGTTTCCCATGTACTAGGGATAGCATTTTGATATTTTAAAAATTCTCCATCTAAAAGTCTAGTAACAATCTTGCAATTTTCCATTTCAAATAAAGCTTGATTTTTAGCTATTCCTATCTTAACAATATCAAATGAATCAGACATTATTTTATTTACTTCATTTAATGTTTTTCCTGGAATTACACTACTAAAATCATTAGTTTTTTCACTAATATTGTTACTTTTTATTGCTAATCTATATCCATCAACAGCAACAACATTTAATTTGTTATCAACAATTTCAAATAAACATCCTGTAAATATAGGTCTATTTTCTTCTGTACTTACAGCAAAGATTGTTTTTCTTATCATATTTTTTAAAATTGCTTGTTCAATTTCAACAGAATTTTCAACATTTATTTTTGGTAATTCTGGAAATTCATCTGGATTCATAGTTGCTAACTTATATAAAGAACCTTCACATTCTATTTCTAATAAATTGTTAGAATTTATAGAAATTCTTATATCTTTATTAGGTAATTTTCTAATTATTTCACTAAACATTGTTGCATTAACTACTGTATTTCCTTGTTCTTCTACTTTTGCACTAATAACATATTCTATACCAATTTCTAAATCATAAGTTGTTAATTTTACTTCATTTTCATTTGTTTGAATTAATATACCTTCTAATATAGGCATTGTTGTTTTTGAAGCTACACCATTAATAACAGAATTAATCGCTTTAAGGATAGTTTCTTTTTCACAGACAAAGTTCATATTGTTTTTCTCTCCTTTAATATTATTATTTTTTAGTAGTATTAGTTATAGGTGTTGTGGATATTGTGGAAAAGCACTATGAAAGTGTTATTTCCCTAGTAAAATTTATGTTGATAACCTTGCGAAAAAATTTGGATTATATCCACACAAAAAAACCACTTTTGTTTTTTATAACATATCAACAGTTTTTATACAGGATTTAAACAAGTTACCTGTGAATAACCTTTGTAGCCATTCCGTAAGAGTTGATACACATTACTTTAGTAATATATTTGTTTTATGAAACAAATATTTTTAATATTTAAAATTTTTATTTATATTTTAGTAATTATTTTTATTTTGATTCTTTAATTATGTTTTTCACACTTTCCACAATTAGTTTTGTGTTTGAATTTTCTTTTAAGTCTTTTTCTATTTTTTTATAAGCATGCATTACAGTTGTATGATCTTTCTTTTTGAATTCTTCTGCAATTTTTGGAAAAGACATTTGACCAACTGCTCTACAAAGATACATTGCAATTTGTCTAGGATAAACGATGTCATTAGATTTTTTGGTAGAAACTAAATCTTTTTTATCTATACTAAAATATTTTGCAACAATATCTTGAATATAATCAGCAGAAATAACTTTTTCTTTTTGAAGAACGATATCATTAATTGCTTTTTCTGTCATTTCAATAGTTATAGGACTATGAGTTAGAGATGCATAAGCAACAATTTTGTTAAGTGCACCTTCTAGTTCTCTAATATTTGAATCTACTTTTGTAGCAATTACAGATAAAATATAATCATCTATTATAATGTTATCTGTTTGAACTTTTTTTCTTAAAATTGCCAAACGAGTTTCATAATCAGGCAAAGAAATATCTGCTAATATTCCCCATTCAAATCTTGATTTTAAACGTTCTTCTAATAAAGAAATATCTCTAGGTGGTTTATCACTTGATATTACAATTTGCTTTCCATTTTCATGTAATGTATTAAAGGTATGGAAAAATTCTTCTTGTCCTGTTTTTTTACCAGCGATAAATTGAATATCATCAATTAATAATGCATCTATATTTCTATATTTATCTCTAAATAATTCATTTTTATATGTAGGATCTTTTATAGAATTTATTAATTCATTTATAAACTTCTCAGAAGTTACATATAATACTTTGGCTTTAGGATTATCTTGTACAATTTTATTACCAATAGCTTGCATTAAATGTGTTTTTCCTAAACCAACACCACCATATATAAATAAAGGATTATATGTTATTGCTGGTGCTCCTGCAACTGCTAAAGCTGCTGCGTGTGCAAATTTATTATTGTTACCTACTACAAAACTTTCAAAAGTATATTTAGGGTTTAAACCACTATTTGCATAAAATTCTGTGGATGTATAATTTACCTTTTGATTATCTGTTGGTTTTTCTTTTTCTTCTGTTTTTTCAATAACAATTATTTCACAAGATGTATTTGTTATAAAATTAAAAGTATTAGTAAATAAATCTAAAAATCTAGATACAATAGCATCTTTTTGCATTTTTGATTGTGCAATTAATGTAATAATATTATTATTTACACTATCAATTTCTAGATTTTTAATCCACGTATTATATGAAATACTTGTTACTTCGCTCTGTAAAAGATTTTTTGCTTTTGTAAGTAACTCATCTTTATCAGCATACATTAAAAATTCATCCTTTCTGTAAAAGTCATCCGTAATTATCCACAATGTTATCCACAGCAATTTGCTAAAACCAGTAAAATAGTGCTTTTTGATTATGCACATATTGTGGAAAAACTATATTTCCGTAGTAATTATAGACTTTATAAAAGCCTTTTTATGTATTCATATGATATCAAAAATTATTTTAAATAGCAAGAGAAAACAAAAAAAAAATAGAAATGTGATATAAATAAAGAAAGTTTACTACAATAGCTTGACTTTTAGTGGTATTTTTAGTATAATTCTAATGCTTATATGATAGTTAAGCATTAAATAATTATAAATAATAAAGATTAGGGAGGTGTACTAAATGAAGAGAACTTATCAACCTAAAAAAAGACAAAGAAGTAAAGTACATGGTTTTAGAAAAAGAATGCAAACAGCTGCAGGAAGAAAAGTTTTAAAAGCAAGAAGAAATAAAGGAAGAAAAAAATTAACAGCGTAATAGTTATAAAAAATAGGACTCTTGCGTCCTTTTTTTTATTATTTTAAATTAAATTTACTTGTGGAAAACACATGTGGATAACTTTTCAAACTCCTAATAATGGTAGGGTAGAGGATTTTTTATAAAATGAAGAAAACAATAATGATAAAAAAGAGATATGAATTTAAAAGACTCTTTTCAAAAGGAAAGTTTTTTTATTCAGAATATATAAATATGTATATTCAAGAAAATAATAAAAAATATAATAAATTAGCAATTGCAGTTTCTAAAAAACAAGGAAGTGCGGTAATAAGAAATAAATTTAAAAGACTAATTAGAGAAAATTATAAAAATTTTGAAATACATCTTGAAACTGGATATAATATATTATTTATCATTAATAAAAATAGTGAGCTTGAAACAAAAGATATTACTTTTTATAATATAAGAAATAATATGAAAAGAATGTTTAAAAAAGCTGGTATATACAATGAAGAAAATATTGATTAAATTAATAGCATTTTATAAAGCCTCAATTTCACCATGGTTAGAATTTCATGGGGTACATTGTAAATATGAACCAACGTGTTCTGAATATACAAAACAAGCCATTGAAAAATATGGTTCGTTTAAACGGAACGCTTTTAGGAATAAAACGAATTTTAAAGTGTAATCCTTTTTCCAAAGGAGGATATGATCCTTTAAAATAAAGGAAGGGATGGTGTAATGTTTAAATTTTTTGCCAAAATATTTGGGTATGTTTTAAATTTTATTTACAATTTAGTAAATAATTATGGACTAGCAATTATAATTTTTACAATTTTACTAAGATTGATTTTGCTTCCAATAAATTGGAAACAACAAAAAACAATGAAAAAGTCGGCTAAAGTACAACAAAAACTAAAAGAGCTACAAGATAAATATTCTAATGACCCTGTTAGATTTAATGAAGAAGTAAGAAATTTATATGCTTCTGAAAAAATGAATCCATTTAGTGGTTGTTTAGGTTCTATATTACAGTTTGTAATAGTAATTTCTATGTTTATGTTAGTAAGTAATCCACTTACATACATGAAACAATTATCTTCAGAAAAAATAAAATCATATGAAGAGCAGATAAAAGAAGAAAATGATGGACAAAATGTTAGTTATATGGAAATTGCAGTTATAAAAAGTAAGGGAAAAACAGATAATGAAGTTAATTTAAATATGAATTTTTTAGGATTAGATTTAAGTGATATTCCTTCAAAAAATTATAAAGATATAAAAGTTTTTATTATACCAATATTATATGTAGTTACATCAATTGCATCTATGAAAATTACGGCTTCAATTAATTCAAAGAAAAAGAAAAAACAAAAACTTTCTGAAGAAGAAAATAAAAAATTACAAGAGCAGAAGAAACTTGTTAAATTAGATGAAAAGAATGAGGAAATGGATACAATTGAATCAATGAATAAGAGTATGATGTATATGATGCCTGTAATGACAGTGAGTATAGCTCTTATAGCTCCTTTAGGATTAGCTTTATATTGGTTTATTAGTAATTTAATAATGATAATGGAAAGATTAGCAGTAAATAAGTTCGTTAAGGAGGAAGAATAAATGGATAAAACATATGTTTTTGAAGGAAAAACAACTAATGAAGCTATTGATAATGGTTTAAAGGAATTAAAAGTTTCTAAAAATAAAGTTGATATTAAAGTACTTGAGTCAGAAGAAAAAAGAAGTTTTTTTAGTATTTTAACACCTAGAGTTGTAAAAGTAGAGATTACTTTAAAAGAAGATGTTGAAAGTGAAGAAAAAAGAAGTAATGTAGAGCATAAAGAAATTAAAAATCAATTAGAGTTTAATAAAAGTGAAGTTCAGGAAAGAATACAAAAATTTTTAGATGATTTTATAAAAAATCTTCCTCAAAATGATTTAAATTATAAAATAGATATTGTGGAAAACGATTTTCACATAGATGTTGAAGGCGAAGATACAGGATATTTGATAGGATATAGGGGAGAAGTACTAAACAGTTTACAATTAATTTTAACCAATATTGCAAGTAAGAATTTAAATTGTAAAGTTAAGGTATTATTAAATATTGGAGGATATAGAGAGAAAAGGCAAAAGGATTTAGAAAATTTAGCACTGAAAATTGCAGGAAGTGTTATAAAGTCAAGAAAGTCTATAACTTTAGAACCAATGTCTGCGTATGAAAGAAAGATAATTCATTTAAAATTACAAGATAATGAAAAGGTTCAAACGCACAGTATAGGTGAAGAACCTTATAGAAAAATAGTAGTTTCTTTGAAAAGTAAATATAAAGAAAAATAAAAAATCTGAAGTCAAAGTGAGGATTTAATTAAGAATTAATTATACTCATTTTGACTTTATTTTTTTATTAATTTATAAAAATGATAGGATATATAATAAAAGTTATCCACATGAAGTAATTCATTACAAATAGTAGGTTATATTAGTTATCCACAGTAAAAAATTATAAGAATAATAATTTTATATTAGTATATCATATGATATTTTAATATAAGATTATTAAAAAAGGAGGAAAATAAATGAGTACTATTGTTGCAATATCAACAGCTACAGGAGTAGGGGGAATAGGGATTATTAGAATGAGTGGAGAGAATGTTTTTGAAATTCTAGAAAAATTTTTTAAACCCAAAAAACCTCAAGCAATTGAAAATATAAAGGGATATACAATAAAGTATGGAAATATTATAGATAAAAATAACGATATTATTGATGAAGTATTAGTATCATATTTTAAAGCTCCAAAAAGTTATACAACGGAGAATATGTGTGAAATTAATTCACATGGTGGTATAATGGTAATAAATAAAATTTTAGATATATGTTTAGAAAATGGAGCAATTTTAGCTGAACCTGGGGAATTTACTAAAAGAGCATTTTTAAATGGAAGAATAGACCTAGTTCAAGCAGAGTCTGTAATTGATATTATTAATTCAAAAACAGATAAAGAGGTTAGAGCATCAGAAGAACAATTGAGAGGAAAACTATCAAAGAATATAAAAGATATCAGAAAAGATATTTTATCAATACTAGCTGATATTGAAGCATCTATAGATTATCCAGAATATGATATTGAAGAAACAACAAATGAAAAAATATTGAGATTTTTAGAAATTATAGATAAGAAATTAGAAACTTTAGAAAAAAGTTTTTATAATGGTAAAATATTGAGAGAGGGACTTGCAACAGCAATTATAGGTAGACCAAATAGTGGAAAATCTTCTTTACTGAATTTAATATTAAATGAAGAAAGAGCGATTGTTACAGATATAGAAGGAACAACTAGAGATACGATTGAAGAATATATTTCAATAAATGGTATTGCTTTAAAATTAATTGATACTGCTGGAATTAGAAATGCAAAAGATGAAGTAGAGAAAATAGGTGTAAAAAAATCAAAAGAAATAGCGGAAAGAAGTGATGTAGTTATTGCTATGTTTGATGTTTCGAAAGAATTAAATGAGGAGGATTTTGAAATATTAAATATTATAAAAAATAAGAATGCTATAATTGTTTTAAATAAGGTTGATTTAAATAGAAAAATTAATATTAAAGAAATAAGTGAAATAAAAAAACCAATAATTGAAATGTCAATAAAAAATGAAATTGGAAAAGAAAAATTATATAATGAAATCTCTGATATGTTTAAATTTAATGATATAGGAATGGACGGAGAAGTAATTGTTACAAATAATAGACATAAATTTTTAATAAAAAGTGCAAGAAAAAATATAATATTTTGTAAAGACACTATTAGTAAAAATATGCCATTAGATATTATATCAAGTTCTATAAAGCAGATATTAGAAGATTTAGGAGAGATTACAGGAGAATTTGTAACAGAGGATATTATAAATGAGATATTTTCTAAATTCTGTTTAGGAAAATAAATATAGTATGTGTTTCTAAAATGAAAAATAAAAGGTTTTTATCTATTTACCAATATAAGTTGTTTGATTACATACAAAAATGGAAATAAATTTAATCTTATGCATTTTAAAAACATTAGTTCTCGGAACATAAGTTTCTGTTCCACATAGAAAAATCAAAAGTAAAGCTACGGAACTCAGCATGTATACTATGTTTGTTAAAGGTTTAAATTGAAATAATAACAAATTAAACAATGTAAAAAAAATAAATGGAGAAATTAAATAAATAATTAAATAAATAATTAAATAAATAATTAAATAAATAATTAAATAA
>JAAVYF010000021.1 GCA_022790975.1 Clostridia bacterium
GTGTGATTAAGGACAACTAAAGTTTTCCTTAATAATCCTTTTATGCACGATTAAATATTCATATTGATTAAATAAATTTAAACAATACCACAAAATAATTACATTATTTTATTTGAATATTATAATCGTGTTATAACAATATTGATATATTGTTATAAGGTAGTTTAGCTTAACAGCTAAACTAATGAGCAACCTTTCTCGGTTTCTCAAACTTTTCCACGATAACCCATAAAAATATCAAAATAGAATTTTGACATTTTTATAGGTTTTAGTCACAGATAGTAAAATATATTACCAACCTACTACTTGAATAAATTTATTGCTTACTGTATAATAACTATAATATATTTTGTAAATTCGAGTATCACTCATAAAATTAGAGTAAATTTATATGCCTTTAAGAGTGATTAACTGCAAAATTGTCAACATTTCTGTCAACAAAATTAAGAAAAGGCTTGATATATAAAGGAGAACTTTTGTCATCTCCACCACAGACAATTTTCGCCAAACTTTTTGAAAGTCTTAATATAACTTAACTTTAAGACTATAAAAATTTTGATGAACACAAAAATCTTATTCCAACTCTTAGGAGTTGGAATTTTTTGCAGTAAAACTATTGAAAAAAGATAAAAATAGAACAATGTAGATTAGTCGATTTTTTCTCTAATAAATTCATTAGATATATCTAAAAGTAATATTCAAAATGAAGATATAAAAAAAGAATGGAGTTATAATATAAAAGAACTTAAAGATACAATTAATGAACAAAAATTTATAGGTATAGAAAGAGAAAAAGTTATTGATGATAATAAAAGAATAGATGTGCTAATTAAATATTCAAATACTTGGATTATAATAGAGAATAAAATAAATTCAATGGAAAATGGAACACAAACGAGAAATTATTATAAGTATATAATGAAAAAGAATAAAGAAACAGAAAAAGAACTAACATCTAGTAAAATTAATGTGATTTTTATTTATTTAAAACCCAATTATAACAAGTCAGAACCTAGTGAGGAAAATTTTATACCACTTACATACAAGCAATTATTTATGCAAATATGTAAAATAAATGAAGATGAATATAAGGAAAAAGAAATATATAAATATAAATATTTAGAGGAGTTAGAAAGAATGATGAAGAATTATATGAAAGAAGAAGAATTTGATTTGAGTAATATAGCTATAAAAACTTATATTAATTATAGAAAAGAAATAGCATCTATTGAAGAACAATATAGTAAGAATAATAGAATTTTAGTTCAAAAAATAGTAACAGAAATAGAAAATTTATTTTATAAAGATAATGGATATGAAATCAATAAAAAAAATAATGATACTTTGATTCAAATTGGTAAAACTATTTGGAAAAATGAAAATAAAAATGGATATTTTAATGGTATACATTATGAAGTTAATTTTATAGAAAAAAATAATATATTAGGTTTTGACAATGTAGAATTAAGTATAGCATTACATATTGAAGAGAATATTAATGATATAGAATTAGAAAAGTTACATAAAAAAATTAATATAGGAAAAAGACCAAAAGATAGATTAAATGCTTATGATTATGAAAAAGATAAGATAATAGAATATACAGAAAAATATAATTTTACTAATGAGAAATTTATAAATAAGTCAATAGAAAAGATAATAAATATATTAGAAAATATAGATAAAGAATACTGTAAAAAGCTTGATTCTGTATTTGGAGAATAGAAAATAAGAAAAATTATGGTATGTAATAATTACAATAAAAGAGAAAAAATAAATGAAAGATAAACTGAATACAAATTTAGGAAATATAATCTATATTTATAATGTTCTAAAAAAGTATTCTGATGAGGAGCACATTTTAAGCGTAAAAGATATTATAAAATATGTAAAAGAAGAATTTGATGAAGAAATAGAAGATAGAATAGTAAGAAGAAACATAAGAGTGCTAATAGAAAAATTAGATATAGATATAGAAACGTTTAAAGAAAATAGACAAGGCTATTATTTAAGAACAAAAGATTTTGAGTTTAGTGAAATAAAAATGATGATAGATTTACTACATTATTCAAAATTTATGGAAGAAGCCTTTTCAGTTGAAATAGCAGAAAAATTAAAAGGTTTATTAAGTATATATGAAAAAGAAATAATTAACGAAACAGAAAAAATAGAAGTATACAGCAAAAATATAAAAACAATAAACAAAGATGTATTAAATAACATAGAAGTATTATCAAATTTTAGATTAGATAGAATTAAAAATATCAAATCAACTGAAATACCAAGTGTTAAAACTAATCAATCAATTAAAGAATTTGTACAAAGTTCTGTATATATGTTTGGTGGAGAAAGAAAAGTAATAGAGTTAAAAAGTAATAATGATAAAGATATATTTTTTGTAGAAAATAAAGAAGCAATAGAAATGTTAAGTAAATAAATTTTGATTTATATCAGAATTTATACTACAATCTATAAAGATTGTTTGATTTTAAAATTTAATAAGATTGTAGAAAACATTAATGGGAAAGAAAATATGTTATTTTTATAAACATTATTGGTGTAAATAAGTCTTAATAGTTATGGAATGATAGAAAAATAAGGAAAACAATATAAAATACAAACTAAAGATTTGTGTAAACAAGCAAAATTGGTAAATATTGATTATAAGCATTAACAATACAATTATTGAAATTAAAATGATAATATCTTTGTCAAAAATAAGAAGCAGACTAATAAAATTAGTTTGCTTTTTATTTTGTAATTATAAGAATATTGTATAATTAAATTTGTATAGACTAATAATATTGTTTATGATAGTATAATATTAAATAATTTGTGAAATTTTATTTGAAAATACAGAAAATTTTGGAATATAGTTGTTAACAAAAGATAAAAAGAGAGGTTAAAAATGAAATATTATAAAAATTTAATAAAACGAAAAAAATATGGAGTTTTGATTTTAGGTTTAATTTTTTCTTTATTAGGTGGAATTACTTTTTTTTATAATTTTATAGATGTAATAATTAAAAATATTGATTTGAGCGATTTATCTAGTTATTCAGTATATAATAATGGAATTATTGGTATATTGGGTTCAACTAATATAGGTATGTCATTAATTGGAATTTTTGTAATATATATAGGATTAGTTTGGATTCCTAGAAATTCTTTCTATTCTCAAGATGATTCTGATTATGATGTGAAAAGTAAATATGATGAATATATATATAAGATTTAAAAAGAATGAATTTTTAGTAAGAAAAGAAACGTTTCAGCCAACAGACTTGTTTTTCAAAGATAAAAATAAGCATTTTGTTTCTATGACTAGAGGATATCAAATATATAATTATGTTATAGCAAAATATAAAGAGTTAATAGAGAAACAAGTAAATGATTCAAAAATAATATTAAAATCTGAAGTAGTAAATAAATTTTCAAATGTAAAAATAATGACAAATGAAGAAAAAATAAATTTTATAAATGAACAAAAATTAAAAAATAAACCAAATTTATTTTTTATTATTACATCTATTTTATTATGGATAAGTTTTGCTTTTTGGGTATTGGTGATTTTAATTTCTATAATAACTTTTGAGTTTGAAATTTTAGAGATTATAGTAAGTGTACTAATGTTAACAATTTTCTTTGTTTTTGGGAAAAAATCTAATGCTACTATATCAAAAAGTAAAAATTTAATAAAAAGAATTTTAAATGAAAATATGTATATTGTTGAATGTCAAGTATATGATAAAAAATATTTTCGAACTCAAGATACTGATTTAACAATACATGATAATTATTATATAAAAATTACAGATGGAAATTACATTGTTAATCAATGGATTGAAATTTCAAAAGTAAATTATAAACAAGAAGATAATTATATTGTGAGGTTTTATGTTTTTGATGAAACAGGTAGTGAATATTTTTTGATAGATTAAATATGAGCAAGAAAAATCTTGCTCAATTTTTTATAAAGAATGTAACTAATTAAAATAAATTCTGTCTTTATATATAGAAAGGGGAAAAATATGAATGATGAAGAGATATTGGACTTATATTGGACAAGACAAGAAAAAGCAATATATGAAACAGATAAAAAGTATGGAAAATATTGTAATACAATTTCATTTAATATATTACAAAATAATGAAGAGGCAAAAGAATGTGTTAATGATACATATTTGAAAGCTTGGAATAATATTCCTCCAAAAAGACCAAATGTATTAAAAATATATTTAGGGAGAATTACTAGAAATTTAGCTATTAATCAATATGAAAAAAGAAAGGCTAAAAAAAGAGATTATACATTAGAAGTTGCTTTAGAAGAGCTAAATGAATGTGTTTCTTCAAAGAATAATGTTGAAGAAGTAGTAGATTATAATGAATTGGTTAATGTTCTTAATACTTTTTTATCAGAATTATCAGAGAATAAAAGAAAAATTTTTTTAGAAAGGTATTGGTATTTATATTCGATTAAAGAAATTTCTTCTAATAATAAAATTAGTGAGAGTAATGTTAAAGTTATATTAATGAGGCTTAGAAAAGAGCTTAAAGACTATTTGAAAGAAGGTGGTATACTATGAACAATAAAGATTTGCTAAAAGCCATTGGAGATATTGATAGTAAATTCTTAATTAAAGAAAAAGAAACAATTACTGAAGAAAAAAATCGAATTACATCCAATAAGGTGAATATTATGAATAAGTTAAAATTAAAGTATATTCTTGCACCAATTTGTGTAGTTGCTATTGCGGTTGTAGGAGTTTATAAAAGTGGTATATTTGCTCCTAAATTGGCTATTGATATTAAAAATAAAGATAAACAAATTTCTAATAAAAACAAAGATAATTGGATTATAAAAGAAATAGATGGTAGGGAAATTAACGAAAGTACGTATATAGTTCCTAAATGGGATGAAATGTCTATTAGTCAGCAATTTAGTTTAGTACAATATAATAATAATTCATATTCAAGTAGAATAACAAAAATTTCAAGTGATAATATAGTCAAAAATATTGGTAGCTCAATTTTAGATGGATATGACACTTATACTGGAACTACCTATAGTAAAAGTGGCGAGTTATATTCAATAAAAGATATATCTGAGAAATGTGCTATTGCAGTGAAATTTGAAGATGATATAGATTATTATGTATATGTAAATTCTGATTATCGTCCTACAACTTTAAAAGAGTTTATGAATGATTTAAATTTAAAAGAAAATACATCTTTTGGTACAATATATTATAGTTATTGGGATAAAAATTCATCAGGAGATATGGAACATAAAGATGTTGAATTTTATAATGTAGATAATGAAATAATTTGGAAAATGTTATTTGATAATGTAGATTTAGAAAATATATATAGTGATACTGATTCAGGAAATTATATGTCAGAAAGATGGACGACAACTATAGATATAAGTGTAGATATTCCATTATTAGGATATAAAAATATAAGTGTAGAATTAACTGATAAAGGTTATCTTTTAACTAATATTCTTGATACAGGAAAAGGATTTTATATTGGTGAAAATAAAGTACAAGAATTTTTTAATTATGTAAAAGAAAATTATGATGGATATCAAATTGTTTACATTGATGAAAATGATGATAATGCATTAAAAGAAGAAAATATTGAAACTAATAATGAAATTGTAATGGTAGAAAATACAAGCAAAGGATATACATATACAAATATATCTACAGAAAATAAAACAAAGGAATCTAGAGTTATGAATGTATCTATGGGAAATAAAGTAGACTCAAATTGAAAGAAAAAATAGATATAAGGTTTTTATAAAATAATAAATCATTTTAAATTTATTTAGAGAGTTAACAAATTAAAAATATTTGTTAACTCTCTTTTTAATGTTTAGTACAGATTAGCAGTTACTATTTTATATTCATAAAAATATATTTTATCTAATTAAAAAGCTTTAAAATTGAAGATGAATGATTAAATTTAAAATTTGTTTCTAAAATTGAATAGTAACGATTAGCAAAATAATTTTAAATAAAATTTATATAAAATATTGACAAGTGTTACATACTGTTATATACTGTATAACAAAAGGGGTGATAATATGAAAATGATTATTAGCAATAGTAGTTCTATTCCAATATATGAACAAATAAAAAATACAATTATTAATCAAATACTAGAAGGAGAATTAAAAGAAGATGAACTATTACCTTCTATTAGAGTATTATCACAAGATATAAAAATAAGTGCTATGACAATAAAAAAGGCTTATGATGAATTAGAAAAAGAGGGATATTTGAAAGTAGTACATGGTAAAGGAACATTTGTGGCTCCTAAAAACACAGAATTAGCAAAAGAACAAGCACAAAAAGATATTGAAAATTATATAGAAAAAATTGTAGATATTTCTAATAAGTACAATATATCTAAAAAAAACATTATAGATATGATTGATTTAATATATGAGGAGGAAAATTAATGGAAAGTGTTATTGAAATTAAAAATTTAAAAAAGAAATACGACAATAAATTTGAATTAGGAGAAATTAATATAAATATACCAGGTGGTACTATAGTTGGACTTATTGGAGAAAATGGAGCTGGAAAAACTACATTAATTAAATCAATTTTAAATGTTATAAAAATTGATAGTGGAGAGATAAAAATATTTGGTAAAGATTATAAAAATGAGGAAATAAAAGAAAGTATAGGAGTAGTTTTAGATAATACATTTTTTCCAGAAATATTAACAGCAAAAGATATAAATAGCTGTATGAAAGGCATATATAAAAATTGGGATACTAAACTATATTTTTCATATTTAAAAGAATTTGACTTACCAACTAATAAAACTCTAAAGTCAATGTCAAAAGGAATGAGAAAAAAATTAGAAATTGCAACAAGCTTATCACATAAACCTAAACTGTTAATATTAGATGAGCCAACTAGTGGATTAGACCCAGTTGTTAGATCTGAAGTATTAGATATATTCTTAAAATTTATTGAAGATGAAGAACATTCTATTTTGTTATCTACACATATAACAAGTGATTTAGAACATATAGCAGATGAAATTATATTTATTGATAATGGAAAAAAAGTATTACAAAAAACAAGAGATGAAATAATTGATAATTATGCAATTCTAAAATGTGATATAGATTATTTTAATAAAATAGATAAAGATGATATTTTAAGATATCGAAAAACAAAGTATATGTATGAAATATTAGTTGATGATAAAGAAAAAATGAATAAAAAGTATTCAGAATGTGTGATTGATAAAATTACGCTTGAAGATTTAATGTTATTAATAATTAAAGGAGAAAAGGTATGTTAGGTTTAATAAAGAAAGATTTTTTTATGATAAAGTCAAATTTAAAAACAATGATAATTATATTTATAGCATATTTTATAATGATGATACAAGGAAATTTGGAGATGACATTTATAATTCCAATTATAGGAATAATATTATTTATATCAACATTTAGTTATGATGATTTTAATAATTGGAATTCTTATGTAGTTACTATTCCAAATGGAAGAAAAAATGTAGTTAAAGCTAAATATATAGCATCAATAATTTTAATAGTTATACTAACAATATTATCATTTGTATTGTCAATTGTAAGTGAATATATAAAAACAAATAATGTTAATATAAATGATATACTATCATCTTTAATTGGAACAATTTTTTCAGTAGTAATTATAGTTTCATTTCTTTACCCAATGGTTTTTAAGTTTGGCTCTGTAAATGGAAGAATAATATTGTTTTCAATTGTATTTGTAATGGCAGGAATAATTGGACTAATATCGAATTTTATAGATATGTCATCTATAATTAATGCAGTAAATAATTTAGAAAATTATGTGTATATAATTATTTCAATAATATCAATAGTATTGTTAGTTACATCATATTTAATATCTAATAAAATATATAAAAATAAAGAGTTTTAGTTATAATTAAATTAATTTTATAATACAAAATAAAAAATAAGCGAAGATTTATTTTCGCTTATTTTTTTATGTATGAATAATATAAATTAATCATCAATAATTTCTTCAAAACGATATTTTTGAGTTGCATCTGGATATTTTTCATGATCTACTTCAGATAAAAACATATCTAATGGTCTTGCATAAATTCCATCTTTATGGTTTGTTTTTCCATTGTTATCCATGCAACGATAAACAACTAATTTTTCTCCTGTTTCACTATGATTAGCAACTGTAATTACAAAAGATCTTGCTCCTTTAAAATGTTTCCACATTGTAAATGGTTTTACTATTCTTTCTTCCATATATTGTTCTCCTTTGAATATTATTTTTATAAAAACGATTATAGCATATAAAATTAATAGTTTTCAATAAAAATTTATATAAGATTTTAAGAAAATTAAAAATTTATTGTTTTGAATAAGTTTCAATGTTAAAATATTTATATAAAATTTGAAAGTGAGTTTAATGATATGAGTAAATATGAACCATTATGGAAATATTTAAAGAAAAACAATAAAGATAATTATAAATTATCATATGAAGAAATTAAAAATATTTTAGGATTTGATATAGACCATTCATTTTTAACTTATAAAAAAGAAGTAAAAGAATATGGATATGAAGTATATAAAATATCTATGAAAGAAAAAGTAATAATTTTTAATAAAGTATAAGCTAATTATATTATAAAATATTGAATATAAAGACTAAAAGCAGGGGGTTAAGCCCTGCTTTTGGTTTTAGTGAATTTGGAGAATATTCACTAATAGATAGTGTTACTTACTGTTCTTCCAACTTTTTTTAAAGCCTTTTTGCTGCTTTGTTGCAAATCTTTAAATAGAAATTTAACAATGGAAAATAAAGTGGTGCTAGGCATACAGATATTATTAAAAATCCAATGAATGATTCTCTGCTTAAATGAATCGAAATGAATTTGTCAATAATAGTTCCCACTGTTGAAATTACAAACATACCAGCAACAAGAATAATTCCCTCCCTTAATGTTGGAGAGATATCTTTGATGAGAATCACTGCAAAAAACAGCATAAATCCCCAAAAGAAAATTTGTGGATGTTTTCTTCCACAAAAGATGCCGAAAATCATAATAGCAATAAATGCCAACATTTCGACAAAAAAGACTATTAACCGTTTTGTATTTTTATCCACGATTATTTGTCCTCCTTAATATATAGTACATTTCTGTAACTGCATTCTCCACCTACAGCACATAGAAATATTATATCATATATTATTTATGATAACAATATTTGATAAAAGCTATTATTTAGTTTTAATTTACAAAAAATAAAATATAATTAAATGCATGTTTTAAAAATAAAAATTTTGAAAATAGGTAAATTGTAAAAGTAAAACAAAGTATGTAATATCAAAAATTTACTAAAAAGAAAAAAGTAATTGCGAATGGCTATTTTTTATGCTATTATACGAATAAAGAATATATATTTTATTTTGGGAAGAAGGATTTATTATGGGAATGGCAATAAAAAGAGGAATTGTAGTAATATTTGGTTTAATATTTCAGATTTTATTATCTTTAATAATATATTTGTTTTTAGGAGAACATATAGGATTTATTCATGTTATTTATGATATATTAGGACTTTTATTAGTTTTTGGACTTATAAGAAATAGTAAAAATTATTCATATACTTTACCTTGGATAATTATTCTTTTATTATTTCCATTAATAGGTACCTTATTATTTTTAATTATAGGAAATAATAAATATAAAAGTGAATTATTAAAAAATATTGTAAAAAGTGAAAATGATAGTAAAAAATATTTGATACAAGATAAAAATATTAGAAAAGAAATAGATAATAATAGCAAAATTAGATATATTACAGATTTTGCTAAATATCCAGTTTCTAAAAACAATGACGTAGAATATTATCCACTAGGAGAAATAGCATTTCCTAAAATGCTGGAAGAATTAAAAAAGGCAGAAAATTTTATATTTTTTGAATATTTTATAGTAGCACATGGAAAAATGTGGAATTCTATTTTAGAAATTTTAGAACAAAAGGCTAAATCTGGAGTAGATGTTAGAGTTATGTATGATGACTTAGGCTGCATATCAACTTTAAGTAGTACATATCCAAAAGAATTAGAAGAAAAAGGAATAAAATGCATAGTATTTAATAAATTAAATCCAGTAGCTGGTGTTATTATGAATAATAGAGATCATAGAAAAATATTGGTAATAGATGGAAAAGTAGCTTTTTCTGGAGGAATAAATATTGCAGATGAATATATAAATACTTTTCCTAAATACGGTCATTGGAAAGATAATGCAATTAAAGTTTCAGGAGATGCAGTTTGGAATTATACAGTTATGTTTTTAAGTATTTGGAATGCATTTAAAAAAGAAGATAATGACTTTACTAAATTTAAGTATGATTTCAAAGATAAAGTTTTAAATAATGGATATGTAGTTCCTTATGCTGAAACGCCTTTGGACTCTGAAATAACAGGAGAAGATATTTATTTAAATATTATAAATCAAGCAAATAAATATGTTTATATTTTTACACCATATTTAATAATAGATACAGATATGATAAATTCATTAACTTTAGCTGCTAAAAGAGGTGTAGATGTAAGAATAGTAATACCAGGAATTCCAGATAAAAAAATAGTTTATACTTTATCTGAATCTTATGTTGAAACTTTGGTTAAAGGTGGAGTTAAAGTTTATAAATATACTCCTGGTTTTGTACATAGTAAAGTATTTGTTTCTGATGATTATATTGCAACAGTAGGAACAATAAATATGGATTATAGAAGTTTATATCTACATTTTGAATGTGGAGCTTATTTGGAAAATGTAGATGTTATAAAAGATATAAAAGCTGATTTAGAAAACTCTATTAAAGAAAGTCATGAAGTTAGTGAAAAAGAAGCTGCTCCAAATTTATTAATAGGTATCTGGCAAGCAATATTAAGATTAATTGCTCCATTAATGTAATATGTAAAATAACAAATAAAATAGAACTTATAAACTTGAATTAAAAAGTTAAAAATTTTCGATTAAGTTTAATTAGTTTACTTTTAAAGAATGATTTTGTAATTTACAGAACTCATTCTTTTTTATTTTACTTTAATCATTTTAATATTATCAAATTTAAAATATTTTTATTTAGCGAAAGTATAGATTAAAATATTAACTAATATAGGAAGACAAAGAAGAACTCAAAAAATCTTGTATATTATATAATTTTTCGTACGACACGCAGCGATCAACCGAAGGGCGAATGGGGTTCTTGCTTTAGCAAGGAGTAGAAAAATTATATAATATACAAGCGATGCTCTCACTTATTTTAGACGTCTTAAATTAACTTGTTGTCTAATTAGTAACACATTTAAAATTTATTTTCAAAATAAAATTTTCCAAAAAAAATTTGAAATTTTTGACTAAATAATCAGGACAAAAATTTGCAATAATAAAAATGAAAAACAAAAAAGGAGGAAAATTTTTATGAAAAAGACAATTAGTATTATTGCAATCTTAACTTTTGCATTTATGTTTATATTTGTAGGAAGTAGTTATGCAGTAGGTTTAGATGCAATAGATATTAAAATAGATAAAACAATTGTAAATCCTAGCGAAGAAGTAAAACTAGATATTGAGTTTGGTGAAAGTTTAGGAGCTTATACATTTGATATTTCTTATGACGAAAATATTTTTGAATTTGTATCAGTAGATGGAGGAACATCAAATGATATGACAGATAAAGTAAGAGTAGTTTACTTTGATACTACAGGTGGAACTAATTCAAGAACTAATATGAGTATAACATTTAAAGCAAAAGATAATATTACTACATCAAATCCAACAGAATTTACTATAACAGCAACAGGTTTATCAAATGCAGATGCTTCTATTACTTTTGATGATATTACAACACCGATTATAAAAAATGTAACAGCCCAGCCTAAATATGAAGATTATACATTAAAATTAGATTATACAGGTGATATTATTAAAGAAGAAGAAAAAGAAGCAACTGTTTCTTATTCTTCTCCAATGGGACGTTTTTATGAACATGCCAGATTAGTTGCAGAAGCAGTAGAACCAAATGGAGCAAATGTAAAATTATTGGCAATTGATGATGCAGGTTTAGAACATGATATTATTGAAAGTGGATGGGGAGATGCTCAAGGATATAAAATAGGAGGAAAAGATGTATCACAAGTTTTAAAAACAAGAGCAATATTTGACCAAGCTGGAGCTTATAAGATTACTCTAAAATTAATTGATAGAGATGATTCTGATAATGTTATTGCAGAAAAAACTTTTGATTTTAATGTTATTGAAAAAGCAGTTTCAGTAAAACCAGAAGGAAATAAACCTGAAGAAAGCAAACCAGAAACTACAGTTCCAGAAACAAATCCAGACACAGAAACTAAAAATCCTACACAAGAAACTACTGTAAATGATAAGCAAGAAGCAGTAGAACAAAAGGTACCAACTAAATTACCAAAAGCTGGTTATAATATTTATGTTCCAGTTACTTTATTAATAAGTTTATTAGCTGGAGTATATGTATATTTAAATAAAAACAAATAGATAAATAATGATGTTTTGCTGATTTTTTGGTAAAACATCTTATTTACATACAAGGGGTAAAAATGAAAAATATAATTAATAAAATTTTAATTTTTTTTATAATAATTGGTGTGTTGTATATTGTTTTAAATGTATATAAAGAAGAAAAAATAAAAGATAAAGAAGGAATAAAAAGTAAACAATATTATAGTAAAAAATTAGAAAATAAAATTAAAGATACTATTCAACATTTAGAAGAGAGTAAAAAAGAAAATTCTGATAAAATAGAATCTCAGATTTTAGAAGATAATAATAATCAAGAAAAAATTATAAAGGAATATCCAAAAGAAGAAGTTATTAAAGAGTATAATGGTTATCCTGTAATAGCAAAATTAAAAATACCTAAAATTGAGTTGGAAACTTATATATTAGAAAATTATTCAGAATCAGCATTAAATATATCTGTTACAAAATTTTGGGGAGCAAATCCTAATGAAATTGGAAATTTTTGTATTGTTGGACATAATTTTAAAAGAAATAATATGTTTCATAATTTAAAAAATTTAGAATTAGGAGATAGACTTTTTATTTCAGATAATAATGTAGGTATAGTTGAGTATGAAATTTATGATTTATATAAGGTAATGCCAGAAGATATAAGCGTTTTGTCACAAGAAACAGATGTAAAACAAGTAACATTAATTACATGCACTAGTGATTCAAAAAAGAGGATTATAGTAAAAGCAAAAGAGGTATAAGTTTAGTATGAGAAATAATAGAATGAAAAAGATATTTATTTTTGTAAGTTTTTTATTTTTATTAATAATATCAATATTTTTTATATATTCTAAAGTAGTTGCATCTAGTAAACTAGAAGGAATTGAAAGTTTTCCCGATAGTTATAAGCCATATTTAAAAGAAATTTCAAAAAAACATCCAAATTGGAAATTTGTTGCATTATATACAAATTTAGATTGGAATTATGTGATTAATGAGGAAAATGTATTTGGAAAAAATTTGATTCCTAAGAATTATACTGATAATTGGAAAAACACTACTCCAGGACAATATAATGTTGAAGTAGATAAAGGCTGGGTAGATTGCTCAAAAAAAGCATTAGAATATTGTATGGATCCAAGGAACTTTTTAAACGAAGTTCGTATTTTTCAATTTGAAGCATTATCTTATAATTCTAATACAAATAGTTTATATGGAATTGAAAAAATATTATATGGAACTGAATTTTATGATAGAAAAGTTTCTTATTTTAATAATTCAGGAAATGTTATTAATATGAATGAAAAATATTCAGATTTAATTTTAAAAGGTGGACAAGTTTCAAAAGTTAGTCCATATCATTTAGCTTCTCGTATTAAGCAAGAAGTAGGACCATTTTTAACGCATAATTCAATTAGTGGAAAAGTACAAGGTTATGAAGGATTATATAATTTTTATAATATAGGAGCTACAAGTTCTACTGAGCCTATGGGAGCTATAAAAAATGGACTTAAGTATGCAAGAGATGGAAATGGTGCTAGTGAAACTATTAGAAATAAATATTTAATCCCATGGAATAATAAGGAAAGGGCAATTACAGGAGGAGCAATTTTTATTGGCTCTAGTTATATTAATGTTGGGCAAAATACAATTTATTTACAAAAATTTGATGTGAATGATGATAGAGATAATAATTTATTTTGGCATCAATATATGACAAATGTACTTGCTCCATTTAGTGAGTCTAAATCAATATATAATGGTTATAAAAATTCTGGCTTATTAGATACATCTATGTATTTTATAATTCCTGTTTTTGAAAATATGCCTAAAACTTTACCAGAAAGTCCAGATATTAATTCAAAAGATTTTGAAAATACTAACACAGAAGTTTATTGTGATGCATCAAATGTTAATATAAGAACTGGACCTAGTACTTCTTATGAAATAATTACTACTGTTAGTAATAATTATAAAATGACAAGAATAGCAAAAGGTATTCAGTCAGGAGAAAGGTGGGATAAAGTTATGCTAGAAAATGGTATTGTTGGTTATATTTCTCAAATATATGTTAAAGAAATTCCTAAAATTCAAATTGAAAGAATTGATTTAGATATTGATAGTCTTATAATAGAAAAAGGTGAAACTAAAAAATTAAATGTAAATATATATCCTAAAAATGCAACTAATAAAAATTTAATTTATTCTTCTAGCAATAAAAAAGTAGCCACAGTTGATAATAATGGAAATATTAAAGCGATTCGTTCTGGAAATGCTACGATTACAGTTAAAGCCGAAGAAAATGATGTACAAAGTCAAATTGAAATAACAGTATATAGTAAAGTTACAGATATTTTATTAAATCAAACTGATGTATATATGGAAATTGGTGATAATTTTCAAATCGTTTCTGAAGTTTACCCTGAAGATGCTAATGATAAGACTATATTATATGAAAGTATGAATCCAGAAATAGCAACTGTTGATAATTATGGTATAATTACAGCAATTAAAGAGGGAGAAACTACAATTATAGCTATTTCAAATGAAAGCCAAGATGTATATGCAAGTTGTAAAGTAAATGTAGTAAGAAAAATAGAAGCTAATGAGATTTTATTTGATGAATCTTTGAGTGTGAATAATTTAGAAGTTAGTGGAATAGATTATAATGAAAATACAGTTTCTGATATAATTTTAAAGGTTACAACTGATTTAGAAATTGAAATTGTAAACAATAAAGATGAATTATTACAATTAACTGATATAATTGGTACAGGAAGTAAAATACGATTAAAAGAAAATAGTAAAATATTAAAAGAATATAAAATTATTATATATGGAGATGCAAATGGCGATGGTAAGATTAATAGTATTGATTTATTAATAATACAAAGAGATATTTTAGAAATAGAAAGACTAGAAGAAATATTTAGAAAAGCAAGCAATATAAAAAAAGATGGTAAAAAACCAAGTTCTGTAGATTTATTATTTATTCAAAGACATATTTTAGGATTTCAGATAATAGAACAATAGGAGGAAAATTAATTTGAATATAAAGAAATTTTGTTGTTTTTTATTTATATTTATAATTTCAATTATATTTTTTGAAAATTACTGTTATTCTATGTCAAATGCAAAAGTTTATTTATCTAGTAACAAAAATACAATCCAAAAAGATGAAACAATATCTGTAACGTTATATATAAAAGATAATAGAACAAGTGCTTTTACATCATATTTATATTTTGATGATACAAAATTAGAATATATATCTGGTCCAGAAAATACAAATTTAGTTGGAAATTGTATTATTTATGTTTGGTATGATTTAGATGGTGGAAATAATGCAAAACAAGAGGATTTAACACAATTTGAATTTAAAGCCAAGTCAGAAGGAATTACGTCTTTTGATATTGAAGGGGAATTTTATGATAATAAAGGAGAATTAATAAATACTAATTTTGAAGGACTTGAAATTCAAATTAAAAATGAAGATGCAGTTATATTATCAAATGAAGTAGAAGATACAATTGGGGTAGAGGATAAAGAAACAGATAATACAGAATTAGAAAATAATAATTTAGAAACTTTAGCTATTGAGAATATTTTATTAAATCCTGTTTTTAATGTAAATCAAACAAATTATAATATAGAAGTACCAAATGATGTTATAAGTTTAAATATTTTGGCAGTTCCTGAAAATGAAAATGCAAAAGTTGAAATTTTTAATCAAGATGAATTACAAATAGGAGATAATTTGATAGAAATTGTTGTAACGTCGCAGAGTGGAAATTCGAAAAAAGTTTATAAAATAGATGCGTATAGGAGAAATAATCAAGAAGAGGAAATATTTATAAATAAAGAAAAAGAAAATAAAACGAAATTGGAGGAAATAATTAGAACTCAGAAAAGTGGTAATGAATTGAGTTTAAATGTTTTAAATCTAAATGGAATTGATGATGATATATATAATGATATAGAAGACAATGCAGATAAAAATGTTAATAATTCGAAAGATTTTTTGGGTTGGGGTATATTAATTTTAGTTAGTATAATTTTATTGATTTTTATTTTATTTGGTATATATAATAAGTTTGTTAAGAAATGTAAAAGTAAACGTCTAAAATAAGCGAGAGCATAGCTTGTATCTTATATACTTTTTCTACCTCCTTGCTGTCGTCCTTGCTAAAGCAAGCACTCCATTCGCCCTTCGGTTGGTCGCTGCGCGTCGTACGAAAAAGTATACACAATACAATAATAGCGAGGCACTCGCTTCCGTTAGACGTTCTAAATTATTTTAATTATATATCAAAAATAAAAAATGTTTTATCCAAAAAGATAGAATAAACTTTAACATTTACTCCAAAAATTAAGTAATATAAACAAAAAATTAGTTAAGTAAACTATAAAATCTAATTTGTAAGAAAAGTTAAATATTTAAAGAAAAATTTAAAATGAAAATAAATATTATTAAAACTAATTGATTTTTAAATTTTTATAACATATAATAATAAAAGTAAAAATATAACTATATTTTTAAATCATAGTATTTCTTTATTTAAGAATAATAGTTTGAAATAAATAAAAATATTTCATGGCTAGTATGTCTTAAAAGAAAGGAATGGAATTTTTTATGAAAAAAATAATTTTTAAAGGCTGTGGAACAGCTATAGCAACTCCATTTTCAGAAAGTGGAGTAAATTTTGAAGAATTTGAAAAATTAATTGAGGATCAAATATTAGAAGGAGTAGATAGTTTAATTGTTTGTGGAACTACTGGTGAAGCTTCAACAATGACTTTAGATGAAAGAAAAGAAACAATAAAATTTGCAATAGAAAAAGTAAATAAAAGAATTCCAGTAATTGTTGGAACTGGCAGTAACTCAACTAATCAAGCAATTGAAATGACAAAGTTTGCTGAAAATGTAGGGGCAGATGGTGCTTTAGTAGTTACTCCATATTATAATAAAACTACACAAGATGGTTTAGTAGCACATTACTCAGCAATAGCAAATGCTACAAAATTACCAATTATTTTATATAGTGTTCCTAGTAGAACTGGAGTTAATATTTTACCTAAAACATGTAAAAAATTGTCAGAAATAGAAAATATAGTTGCTATAAAAGAAGCAAGTGGAGATATTTCACAAGTGTCAGAAATAGCTAGCTTGTGTAAAGATAATTTATATATATATTCAGGAAATGACGATCAAATTGTACCAATACTTTCTGTTGGAGGAATTGGAGTTATCTCAGTTCTTTCAAATATAGCACCTAAATATACACATAATATTGTACAAAACTTTTTTGATGGAAATGTTCAAGAAAGTAGAAAAATGCAGTTAGATGCAATAAAATTAATTAAAGCATTATTTTCAGAAGTAAATCCAATACCAGTAAAGGCTGCATTAAATATGTTAGGATATAAATTTGGAGAACCAAGACTTCCACTTATTCCAATGAGTATTGAAAAAAGTGAAGTTTTAAAAAATGAAATGAAAAAATTTGAAATTTTAAAATAGATTTTATTAATTTAAAGACTTTTTATAAAATATATATTATAAGGTAAAAGAGAGGGAATATGAAAGTTATTAGAGTTTTAATAAATGGATGTAATGGAAAAATGGGGCAAGAAGTTGCAAAAAAAGCACGAATATTAGAAGGAATAGAGGTATTCGGAGGAGTAGATATTAAAGACTCTGGTGACAATTTCTTTCCAGTATATGTAAATTTAGAAGATATAAAAGGTGAAATGCCAGATGTAATTATTGATTTTTCAATACCAGTTTCAAGTTTTAAAATTTTAGAGTTTGCAAAAAATAATAAAATTCCAATTGTTGTTGCAACTACAGGTTTTACAAATGAGGAGTTATCTAAAATTAAAGAATATGGAAAAGAAATTCCTGTATTTCAATCTTATAATATGAGTTATTCTGTTTTTGTAATGAATAAAATTGTAGCTGAACTTGCACAAAAATTAGAAGGAACTGATATTGAAATTGTTGAAACACACCATAGAAGAAAAGTAGATAGCCCAAGTGGAACTGCATTAATGCTTGCAGGTAGTATAAATGAAGCGCTAAATAATAAAATGACTTATGAATATAATCGTCATAGTAAACGAGAGAAAAGGTCTAATAATGAAATTGGAATACATTCTATTAGAGGAGGAACTGAGTCAGGAAAACATACAGTCTTATTTTTTGGCGAAGATGAAAGCTTTGAAATAACTCATAATGTTACATCAAGAGCTGTATTTGCAGAAGGAGCATTAAAAGCAGCTAAATTTTTAATTAATAAAGATAATGGTTTTTATAATATGAATGATTTGGTTTAAATAAATATAGCTTATGAAAGGGAAAAAATGATATTTATTACGAATAAGGAAAAATGCAATAAAATAAAATTAGAAAAAGATAATTATTATATAGTTAGTGATTTTGATCAAACTATAACAAGTGGTAAATCAATTGGCACTTGGGGAATAAATATAAATAGATCAGAAAATTTTATAAAAGAAAGAGATAAACTTTATAATAAATATAGACCTATTGAAATAGATAATAATATAAGCAAAGATGAAAAATTTAAAGCTATGAAGGAATGGTATGAAAAGTCTTTAAATTTACTTTTGGAATATAAATTAGAAGAAAAAGAACTTATTGAGAATGTTACTAGTAATAGATTTAAACTCCGAAATGGAGCTATAGAATTTTTAAATAAAATGAATAAAGATAATGTTCCAGTACTAATACTTTCGGCTGGTATTGGAAATGTAATAAATATGGTTTTAGAACATAATAATATTTTATTTGAAAATATTTATTTAGATAGTAATATTTTAAAATTTGAAAATGGTATAGCAAAAGGAATTTCAAATAATGTAATTCATACAATGAATAAAAATTCAAAAGCTCTTATACAAAAGTTTGGAGATAAAATTGAGGGACGAAAAAATATTGTATTGTTTGGCGATATTTTAAGTGATATTAATATGGTTTCAAAAGATGATTTAGCTAGAACTATCACAGTAGGCTTTTTAGATTCTAAAATAGATGAAAACATAGAATTTTATAAGAATAATTTTGATATTGTTTGTACAGAAGATACATCATTTATAGATGTAATGGAGATTTTATTTAGATAAAAAATTAAAATTTTAGTATATAAATACTAATGAATTTAAAAATGAAATAAAAGAGGGATTAAAAAATGGAGGAAAATGAAAAACATTTAAATATTAAAAAGGTTATAATAACTATAGCAATTTTTATATTTGCATTTTTAGTAATAATAGGAAGTGCACTAATAACACATCATTCAACTAAAAGTAAAAAAGAAAAGAAGTTATCAATTAGAGATGTAGAGGAAGTAGTTCAAAATAGTAGTAATATAAAGGATGAAAATATGTCAAGCAATACAGTTAGCAATGATACAGAAAATAATACTACTGATAATAATGAAATAAAAAATAATTTTCATAATGAAATTAATAATGTTATAAAACCAGTATCAGAACAAAAAGTACCTGTATATAATGAAAATTGTGTACAATTAATAAAAGACATTTATAGTTCAGATGAAAAACAAATATTTCTTACATTTGATGATGGTCCATCTCCTAATGTAACACCTCAAATATTAGAAATATTAGATAGATATAAAGTTCCTGCAACATTTTTTGTTTTAGGAAGTAGAGTGGATCTTTATCCAGATTTATTAAAACAAGAATTTAAAGCAGGTCATTATATTGCAAATCATGGTTATACACATTCATATTCTTCTATTTATAGTTCAGTTCAAGCAGTTGTAGATGAATTTAATTCAACAGAAACATCAATTCAAAATGCTTTAGGAAATCCAGATTATCATTCTTATTTATTTAGATTTCCAGGAGGTTCTAGTGGTGGTAGATATGACTCATTGAAATCTCAAGCAAAATCTCATATAAATAATAATATGGGAATTGCTACAACTAATTGGAATTGTTTGAGTGGAGATGCAGAAGGCGGAAAGAGAACTAAAGAGCAATTACTAAATAGATTGTATGAAACAGCAGAGGGTCATACTAGTTTAGTAGTTTTAATGCATGATGCAGATGATAAACAAACTACAGCAGATGCACTTCCAGATATAATAGAACATTATATGAGTGAGGGATATACATTTAAAAATTACTATGATATTTTTAAGTAAAATGTTGTTTATTGAAAATTATTATGATACTTTTAAATAAAATTATATTTATTAAAAAACATATTATATTAAATAAAATGATATTTATTTAAAGCTAAATAATTGTGTATTTATTTGAAAGATAAAAAATATTAATTCAATTTGATCGTTGTACCTAATATAAAAAAGGATATAAAAAATTTAGAAGCTTACTTAAATATATAAAAAGTATTGCAAAAAGCTTTTATTATGTGTTATTATAATAAAAGTATAATTTTAAAATATAATGATTAATGAGTTTTAAAAAGTAAATTATATAATAAAAATAGAATTTTAGGAGGCTTTTATGGGAAATATACAATATTTTATATTAGGAGCAGTTTTAGGGGTAGCAATTTCTTTATATATATTTGCTAGTCGTGAAGAAAAAATTGAAAAAGAAATATTTATAAATAAACGTTTATTTTCATCTAAAAATTTAGATAAATCTTTAGAAAAGGCTGTTAATTTAATGAAAATGCAAATAAAATCGTTAAATAGAGAATTAACAGAAGAAGAAAAAGATAATATTATTTATAAATGTTATATGGAAAATAATCCAAATAATAATGATAATCAAATTAATGCTTAAATTATTTAAATATAGAACAGTTTTTATAGTAAATTATAAGTTATAAAATGATTTTAAAATATTATTTAAATGTTAAAAATAAAATTTAATATTTTTAAGGTTAACTTAAGGTTTTATTGTTATATTAATAATCAATAAAATCCCCAAAAATATTAGAAAAAGCCATGTAAGTTTTTTGTACTTTGCGTGGTTTTTTCTTTTATATTTTTTATTTTAATAAGACAGTAATTTATTATTTTATTGTGTAATTAAAAAGATATACAATGTACAGGTTTACGATAGATATGTCACAGTAAGATAAGAAAATAAAAAATAGGAAATACCAAATATGATATAATGTTTTTAACCACAAAAACTAATATCGAAAGAAGGTATTTCCTATGAATAGTATAACACAAGATATATTATATAAGCAATCAGTAATAAAATATTCTTATAAACATGGAGTAACAAAGGCAGCAATAAAGTTTAAAATGCATAGAAAAACAATATATAGATGGAGAGAAAAATATGATGGAACAGACAGCAGAGAATACTATTTGTATGAAGGACTACAACCAAAAACAACATATACAATAGATATAATAGCAAGAGATGCTGTAAGTAATGAATATATAGGAGCAATAACTCAAAAAATAACAACAATAGTAGTAAATAAACCAGATTTAACAGGATTTAATACAAAAGAATATGATGAAGCAGGAAATAAACTGCCAGTAACATACTATGTAGAATATGATGAAAATGGAGAAAATCCAAAAGTAGGAGATAAAATAACAAATGATGGAAGTAATATGCCAAAAGGTTGGTATGATTATGCAAGTAATAAATGGGCAAATATAGTGGTAACAGATGGAACTATAGAAAGTGGTCAAATAGAATGAAAATTATAAAGATAATAAACCTATAACTGGTTATTGGATAAGTAAATATCAACTTAGCAATTGAGTTAGAAAAAATACATATTTAAATATAAATGCCTTGTTCTGTAGTAAGAACAGGGCATTTGTTTATATTCTACTTACTAATTAAATAATAAAGATACAACTTTGTATTTAGACTCATAAAAAATTGAATAGTAAAAATTTAAGTTTAAGTAATAATAGTGAAATTAAAATTAATAAAAAAGAAATAAAAAACTGACCACCTAGAATAATTACATTTTTAAAATTTTGTAGTATAATGATTGCGTGATAATAAAAAAATAATAGAAATTATATATATTATGGAGGAAACAAAATGAAAATAGGATTTTTATTTCCTGGTCAAGGTGCTCAAAGCGTAGGAATGGGAAAAGATTTATATGATAAATTTGAAGAAGTAAGAAATATTTATGATAAAGCAAGCAAAGTTCTTGGAATAGATATAGCAAAACTTACTTTTGAATCATCAGAAGAAGAATTATCAAAAACTAAAAATACTCAAATAGCAATTTTAGTTATGAGTTTAGGAATATTAGAAGTTTTAAAGAAAAATGGAATTAAAGCAGATATGGCAGCAGGCTTGAGTCTTGGAGAATATTCAGCTTTAATGTATGCAAATTCTATTGATTTTGAAGATGGAATAAAAATAGTAAATACTAGAGGTCAGCTTATGCAAGAATATACTCCAGAAGGAGATTGGGCTATGGCTGCAATACTTGGATTAGAAGATGAAAAAGTTGAAGAAATTTGTAATTCAGTAAAAAATGGATTTGTAGTTCCAGCTAATTATAATTGTCCAGGGCAAATTGCAATTTCAGGAGATAAAGAAGGAGTTTTAGAAGCAATGGCTCTTTGTAAGGAAAATGGTTGCAGAAAAGCTGTAGAACTTAAAACATCAGGACCATTTCATACAGAAAAATTACAAGAAGCTTCGGATAAGTTAAAAGAAGAATTAGAAAAAATTACTGTAAAATTTCCAGAAATTAGTGTTGTTAAAAATATAGATGCTAATTCTTATAAGGAATCAGATAACATGAAAGAAATTTTGGCTAATCATGTAACTTGCTCTGTAAAATTTTCTAAAAGTGTTCAATATATGATAGAAAATGGAGTAGATACATTTGTAGAAATAGGACCTCGGAAAAACATTAACAGGTTTTGTAAAAAGAATAAATAGGGATGCAAAATTAATTAATATAAATGATGTATCATCTTTAGAAACGGCGTTGCAAGAATTAAAAAAATAGGAGGAAAGTTATGAGAAAAGAACAAGTAGTTTTAGTAACAGGTGCAGCAAGAGGAATTGGAAAAGAAATTTGCTTAAATATGGCAAAGGAAGGTTATGATGTTTCTGTCAATTACAGAACTAAAACGGATGAAATTGAAGAATTAAAATCAAAAATTGAAAGTTATGGCGTTAAGTGTGCTTTAGTTCAAGGCGATATTGGAAGTTTTGAAGAGTGTGAAAATATGGTTAGAGAAACAGTAGAAGCACTTGGAAAAATAGATATTTTAGTTAATAATGCTGGAATAACTAAAGATGGGTTATTAATGAGAATGAGCAAAGAAGATTTTACAAAAGTTGTTGATATAAATTTAGTAGGTACTTTTAATATGACAAGAAATGTAATTCCATTAATGGTTAAGCAAAGATATGGAAGAATTATAAATATTTCATCTGTTGTTGGAGTTGCAGGAAATGCTGGACAAACAAACTATTCTGCTTCAAAAGCTGGAATTATAGGATTTACAAAAAGTTTAGCAAAAGAAGTTGCAAGCAGAAATATTCTAGTAAATGCAATAGCACCAGGTTTTGTTGTAACAGATATGACAAAAGTTTTATCAGATGAGCAAAAAGAAAGTATAAATACAATGATTCCATTAAAAAGAATGGGAACACCAGAAGATATTGCCAAAGCAGTTAAGTTTTTATCATCTGAAGATAGTTCATATATTACAGGTCAAGTATTACATGTTGATGGTGGTATGCTAATGTAAGTTTATTAAAAATCAGAAAGAAGATAGTTTAAAAGAAATTTATATAGCATTTAAGTTAATCGAGAAAGGAATGAATTAAATGAAAAGAAGAGTAGTAGTAACAGGATTAGGGGCTATAACTCCTATAGGAAATACAGTAGATGAATTTTGGAATGGAATTAAAGATGGAAAATGTGGAATTGATGAAATTACATCATTTGATACAACAGATTATAAAGTAAAACTAGCTGCTGAAGTAAAGAACTTTAATCCAGAAGATTATATGGATAAAAAAGAAGCTAGAAGATTAGATAGATTTATTCAATTTGCTATGGCAGCAAGTAAAGAACTTATGGAAGATTCTAAATTAGATGTGTCTAAAATTGATAGTACTCGTTTTGGAGTTATTGTAGCTTCTGGTATTGGAGGGCTTTCAACTATTGCTCGAGGAGAAGATGATTTATTAGAAAAAGGTTCAAATAGAGTATCTCCATTTTTCATTCCAATGGCAATAAGTAATATGGCAGCTGGAAATATTAGTATTAGTGTTGGTGCTAAAGGGGAAAGTTATTGTATTACTTCTGCATGTGCAAGTTCAACAAATAGTATTGGAGAAGCTTTTAGAACAATTGCACATGGTTATCAAGATATAATGATAGCAGGAGGAAGTGAAGCTGCAATTTGTCCAATAGGAATTTCAGGATTTTCTAGTATGAAGGCATTGCATAGTGGAAATGATAAAAATAGAGCAAGTATTCCATTTGATAAAGAAAGAAGTGGATTTGTAATGGGAGAAGGTAGTGCGCTTGTTATGTTAGAAGAACTAGAGCATGCTAGAAAAAGAGGAGCAAAAATATATGCTGAAGTGATAGGTTATGGTACTACTTCTGATAGTTATCATATAACAGCACCATCTCCAGACGGAGAAGGAGGTGCAAGAGCAATGACAAATGCTATTTTAGATAGTGGAATTGAACCAAAAGATATAACATATATAAATGCTCACGGAACATCAACACATTTAAATGACTCAGGTGAAACATTAGCTGTAAAAAAAGCATTTGGAGAAGCTAGTAAAAATATTTTAATGAGTTCAACAAAAAGTAATATAGGACATTTATTAGGAGCTGCAGGAGCAATTGAAGCAATTGCTTGTATTAAAGCAATTGAAGATGACTTGGTTCCAGCAACAATAAACTATAAAGTACCAGATGAAGAATGTGATTTAGATATTGTACCTAATGAAAATAGAAAAATAGAAGTAAAATATGCAATGTCAAATTCTTTAGGATTTGGTGGACATAATAGTAGTATAGTATTTAAGAAATTTGAAAAATAATTAATTATATATTTTATATTAATATTTTAGATAATTGCGAAAATATTAAAATAATCAAAAAATATTGTAATAATATCAAGAGTTAAAATTTTAGTAAATAACTAATTTATATTATAGAAAGGAGAACTTTTTTATGGATTACAAAGATATAAAAAAATTAATGGATGATTTCGGAGAGTCAAAATTAACAGAGATTGAATTAGAATATCCTGATGGAGTAAAAATAAAATTAAAAAAGGATGGAAAAGAACCAAATAATCCACCAATTCCAATGCATGATTCAAGAACTTCAATGGTTCCACTTGAATTTGGAATGCCATATAGTTATCCTGCTCCAGGAGTTCCAATGCCATTTCAAGGTGGGCAAGCAAGTCAACCTCAACCACAAGTACCTAAAACCGAACCTGAATCAAATACAAATAGTTCAAAATCAGACGAAAATATAGTAAAATCACCAATGGTAGGAACATTTTATTCAAAACCATCTCCAACAGCAGAAGCTTTCGTAAAAGTTGGAAGCAAAGTAAAAAAAGGAGATACACTTTGTATAATCGAAGCAATGAAACTTATGAATGAAATAGAATCAGAATTCGACGGAGAAATAACCCAAATCCTAGTAAAAGACGAAGAGATGGTGGATTTTGGAAAGCCATTATTTGTTATAAAATAACAAAACTAAAGAAAAGATTCATTTACTACTATAAAGTTAGTTATGAATTTTAAAGGAGAAGAAAATGAAAATAATTTATTTTGTAGTTAGTTGTATTTTTGCTTTAATAGCTTGGATTGCTACTCAACTTACTTGGCAATATGCAAATATTTTACTTTATATAGCTTTATTTATAGCAAGTTGGTACATAAATTTAGTTTTTTTGTATCAGGAAGACCATGAAGTTTCTAAAAAATATACTTTATTTACACCTAGTAATTTAATTTATGTAATTATAATTGGAGTAATTCTTTTTATGCTTAGAGATTATCATGTAAAAGATTATGAAACAATAAAATATGCATTTTATAAAGTAGTAGCAATAGTAAATGCAGTTCAAGCAGTGTTAATTGTAGCATTTTATAAATTAAGAGATATTTATACTCATATGTAAATAAACTAAAAAACTATATAATATGAGGAGGAAAATTTTAATGTTAGATATAAATGGAATAATGAAAATAATTCCTCAAAGAGCACCATTTTTAATGATAGATAGAGTTGAAAGTTATGTTCCAGGAGAAAGTGCAGTTGCTTATAAAAATGTTTGTATAAATGAACCACATTTTGCAGGACATTTTCCTGGTCAGCCTATTATGCCAGGAGTTTTAATAGTAGAAGCTTTAGCTCAAACTGGTGCTATAGCAATTCTTTCAATGGAAGAAAATAAAGGAAAAAATGCATTGTTTGCAGGAATTGATAAACTTCGTTTTAAAAAACCAGTTTTACCTGGTGATGTATTAAAATTAGAAGTTAAAGTTATAAAAACAAAAGGACCAATTGGTGTAGGAGAAGCTATAGCTACTGTTGATGGAAAAGTTGCAGCTAAAGGTGAACTTACTTTTGCAATAGTTGATAATCCATAATTATAAAAATCAGAAAACCGAGCTCATGCCTAAAATAAGCATATGCTCGGAATCTGATAAATTTACCACAAAATAAGATATAACAACTTACTGCAAGATAAGCTAAAATAGCTTTACAGAACTGAAACTTCAATATCACTATTTAAATCTGTGATGATGATGGTTTCTGTAGTTCCGAGTGTGATCATACCATTACAGATTTGTGTCTTTAAATTAAAGTTTTCTGTTACCGCTTCGTTACTGCTATTAGGCCTGTAAAAGCCCATGGCTTTTTGATTATCAGTAACATCTTTTATGGTATGACTAAGTACTTCTTTTAAATCTGGAAAGACTACAATTAAATAGATATTTTCAAAATATTTAAATAAATCTGAAATTGTAATCAACCGGTTTTGAAGCTTGTGTGAAACAGAATCCAATATAACGATATTATCTGTTTTGGACTTCTCTATAACAAGTTGCTCCACAAAGACTTCACTTTTGAGCTTGGCAACATTTCGCATATTTACAGCAATATTTTGCCAAACTCTGGATGCTGTTGTTATACCTAAATCGTGTTCAGTTATGTCTATTAACTGATCGATGGTATTTTCCAGAATGAGGTTAGTGTCAATGATTTTTTCTCCTGGAAATAACCGTTTTGCCAAAGTGGTTTTTCCACTATTGGCGATGCCACAAAACGTAACTAGTGAATGTTGCTGAATCCATATTTTATGTGGCTTCCTAATAATAGAGTCTGATGTCATATACATTCCTCCTTAATGTACAGTAATATAATGTTAGCTTTGGTTTGAAAACATCAAAACATCTTATGAAGTTCCCTTCATTTGGTACATTTACCATTATAACACAACAATACAAAAAGTTCAATATTATGTTAATTTAAAATTGATTTAGATATTAATAATAAATAATTTTAAATTAGTATAATAAATATTTATATTGTATTATGATTATTATGAGATGTTATTAATTTAATTAATATAAAATATTAAGACAAGTGAATAATTCTAAAGATAAGAATTTATAGTGTTAATAAACTATATAATAAAAGTGGAATAAATAAGTTTTAGGTGACTTTAAAACCTTAAATATATTATACAAGGAGAGAAATAAATGTTAAAAAAGATTTTAATAGCAAATAGAGGAGAAATAGCATTAAGAATTATTAGAACTTGTAGAGAAATGGGAATTGCAACTGTTGCAGTTTATTCAGAAATAGATAAAGATGCACTACATACCAAGCTTGCAGATGAAGCTGTTTGTATAGGACCAGCAGCTTCTCGGAAAAAGTTATTTAAATATGAAAAATATTTTAGAAGCTGCAGTATTGACTGGAGCAGATAGTATTCACCCTGGTTTTGGATTTTTATCTGAAAATGCTAAATTTGCTAAAATGTGTGAAGAAAGTAACATAAAATTTATAGGACCATCATATAGTATTATAGATTTAATGGGAAATAAGTCAAATGCTAAAGATTTAATGAAATCAAATGGCGTTCCAGTAATTCCAGGTTCTAATGGTAGTATTAAATCAGTAAAAGAAGCTATGGATGTTGCATCTAAAATTGGATTTCCTATAATGATAAAAGCTGCAAGTGGAGGCGGAGGAAAAGGAATACGTTTAGTAAAATCAATGGCTGAACTTGATGAAGCTTATAATATAGTAAAACAAGAAGCAAAAGTTTCATTTAATGATGATGAAGTTTATATAGAAAAATTTATAGAAGAGCCTCATCATGTAGAAATTCAAATATTAGCAGATGAATATGGAAATAGTGTTCATTTAGGTGAAAGAGATTGTTCAATTCAAAGGAGAAATCAAAAAGTATTAGAAGAAAGTCCATCTCCAATTATAGATGATAAGTTAAGAGAAGAAATGGGAAAAGCAGCTTTAAAAGCTGTTAAAGCTGCGAAATATTCAAATGCAGGAACAATAGAATTTTTAGTAGATAAATATGGAAAATTTTATTTTATGGAGATGAATACTCGTATTCAAGTTGAGCATCCAGTTACTGAATGGAATACTGGAATTGATATTGTTAAAGAACAAATTAGAATTGCGAGCGGAGAAAAATTAAAATATAAGCAAAAAGATATAGTTTTTAAAGGTCATAGTATAGAATGTAGAATAAATGCTGAAAATCCTGATAAAAATTTTAGACCATGTCCAGGAGAAATTGTAGATTTAAATTTGCCAGGAGGAAATGGAGTTAGAATAGATACAGCAGTATATACAGGTTATAAAATTCCTTCAGTATATGATTCTATGATTGCTAAAATTATAGTACATAGTGATACACGTTTAGATGCTATTGCAAAAATGAAAAGAGCACTAGAAGAATGTGTTATTGATGGAATAGATACTAATATAGATTTCCTTTATAAAATATTAGAAAATAAAAAATTTGTTAAAGGAGATTTTGATACAAGCTTTATTTCTAAAGAGTTTAAAATGTAAATAGCTTTAAAGGAGATTTGAAGTAATGATAATTGATAAGTTAAAAAAACGTAGTATGCCAAGACCTGAGATTAAAGATTCTAAAGTTGATATACCAATTGGAAAATGGGTTAAATGTAATAAATGCGGAGAAATTATATACAAAGAATTTTTACATGAAAATTTAAGTATTTGTCCAATGTGTAATTATCATTTTAGATTATCTGGTAGACGTAGAATTTGGCAAGTTATAGATGATGGAACGTTTGAAGCTTTTGATATAAAGATAGATACAGTGAATCCACTAGAAATAGATGAATACATAACTAAATTAAAAACATTAAGAAAAATTAATGGCATAGATGATGCTATTGTTTGTGGTACAGGAAAAATTGATGGTGAAAAAGTTGTAATTTGTATTATGGATGGAAACTTTATGATGGGAAGTATGGGAACAGTGGTAGGAGAAAAAATTACATATAGTATGGAAAAAGCTATAGAATTAAAGTTACCAATTATAATATTTTGTGTTTCTGGTGGTGCTAGAATGCAAGAAGGAATAATGTCTTTAATGCAAATGGCAAAAACAACAGCAGGAGTTTCAAAATTAAATGAAGCAGGAATTTTATATATTTCTGTTTTAACAGACCCAACATATGGAGGAGTTACAGCTAGTTTTGCAAGTTTAGGAGATATAGTCCTTGCAGAACCAGGAGCAATGATAGGCTTTGCTGGTCCTCGTGTTATAAAGCAAACAATAGGTCAAGAACTTCCTGAAGGATTTCAAACTGCAGAATTTCAGTTGGAGCATGGATTTGTAGATAAAATAGTAGATCGTTCAGAAATGAAAGAAACTCTTTCAAAATTAATTAAATTTCACAAATAGTTATTTAAGACACATTTTTAAGCATATAAGTAATAATAAAATATTAGAAAATGTAAAGAAATTTATTATTTTTATTTATAATTATATTTTGCTATTCAAATGAAAAATTATGTTATAAAAAATTGTATTAATAATAAAGTTTTAAGTTAAGGAGGTCCCAAAACTAAAATTGAATAATAAAGATAATATTAAAGAATTAGAAAACAAAGTAAAAGAATTGGAAAATCTTGCTTTAGATAAAACATTAGATGTATCAAAAGATTTAGAAATTGCAAAAGATGATTTAAAAAAATCTAAAAAAGCAAAACCTAAAAAATTAACTGCTTGGGATAAATTATCTATTGTTCGTGATCCAAAACGTCCTACAGCTCTAGATTATATAGATATAATTTTTGATGATTTTATAGAACTTCATGGAGATAGAGAATTTACAGACGATAAGGCTATGGTTTGTGGTTTAGCAAGTATTGGCACTCAAAATTTTACTATAATTGCAGAGCAAAAAGGTAGAAACACTAAAGAAAATATTGAAAGAAATTTTGGAATGCCAAATCCTGAAAGCTATAAAAAAGGGATTCGTTTTATGAAGCAAGCAGAAAAATTTGGCAGACCAGTTATAACATTTATTGATACAAAAGGGGCATACCCAGGTTTAGAAGCTGAAGAGAGAGGACAACGGAGAAGCAATTGCAAGAAGTATGCTTAATTTAGCTAATTTGAAAACAATTGTAATTGCAATTGTTATAGGAGAAGGTTCTAGTGGAGGAGCTTTAGCTATTGGTATAGGAGATAAAGTTTTGATGCTTGAAAATGCTGTTTACTCAGTACTATCACCTGAAGGTTTTTCAAGTATAGTTTGGAAATCTTCTCAAAGAGTTCAAGAAGCAGCAGAAGTAATGAAAATGACAGCAAAAGATTTATATAAATTTAAAGTTATAGATGAAGTTATAAAAGAACCAGAAGATGGAGGAGCTCAAAAAGATATAAATATGGTTTCAGAAGCCATAAAAAAATCAATTTTAAAAAATGTAAAAGAATTAAAAAAGCTTAAAGTAGAAGAATTAGTTCAAAAACGTTATGAAAAATTTAGAGCAATGGGAGAATATAAAACTCCAGAAGGTTAATGAAAACATAGTATTAATTGTAATTTTAAGTAAGTGTAAAATATATTAAAAATTTAAATTTTATATACTAACAACATAAAAATTTAAGCAATATTGAAAATACTTATAAAAATAAGAAACAAAACAATAAGTAAAGTAATAATTTTAATTATAAAATTTTAATAAAATAAGGAGGATTTAAAAATGATTTTAAAAGATAAAACAGTATTAATTATGGGAATAAGAAATAAGTGGAGCATTGCTTATGGTGCAGCAAAGTCAGCATATGAGCAAGGAGCAAAACTTTGCTTTACATTTATGGGAGAAGATAATAGAGGAAAAATAGAAGAATTAATTTCAGAATTTGAAGGCTCAAAAGCATATGAATGTGATGTAGCTAATGATTCAGAAATAGAAAGACTATTTAATGAAGTAAAATCAGACTATGGAAAAATAGATGGAATTGTTCATTGTATAGCTCATGCAAATACAGAAGATTTAAGAAATGATTTTATTGAAACTAGTAAAGAAGGTTTTTCACATGCAAATGATGTGAGCGCATATACATTAGTTGCAATATCAAGATATGCTAAAAATATGGAGATTTTAAATGAAAATGCAAGTATAGTCGCTTTAACATATTATGGTTCAACAAAAGTTCTACCAGGATATAATGTAATGGGAGTTGCAAAAGCAGCATTAGAAGCAAGCATTCGTTATTTAGCTGATAATTTAGGAAAAGATGGAATAAGAGTAAATGCAATTTCAGCAGGGCCGATAAAAACATTGTCTTCAAAAGGAATTAAAGATTTTGGTTCAATATTAGATATTGTTGAAGAGAAAGCTCCTTTAAAAAGAAATGTAGATAAAGAAGAAGTTGGAGATGCAGTGAGTTTCTTATTAAGCAAAATGTCAAGTGCAATTACAGGTCAAGTTATATTTGCTGATTGTGGTTATAATATTATGGGATGTTAGTAATATTTTTTTAAGTAATTTAATATTTTATATTTAGCAAAATTTCGATATAATATTTTTATATTGAAATTTTGTTTTTTTGTTTTGTATAAAAATAATGTTTTTTGACGTCTGACGGGAGCGAGAGGATTGCTTGTATCTTATATACTTTTTCTACTCCTTGCTGAAGCAAGCACTCCATTCGCCCTTCGGTTGGTCGCTGCGCGTCGTACGAAAAAGTATACACAATACAATAATAGCGAGGCACTCGCTTCCGTCAGACGTTCTAAATTCTCTAAATTATTTTAATTTTATTATATACAAAAAATAAAAAATGACTTAGTAAAAAAGATAGAATAAATTTTAACATCTATTCCTAAAATTAAGTAATATAAAATAAAAATAGTATCAATTAAAATATAAATACAATTTATAAGAATAAGAGAAGTTACATATTTAAAGCAAAATTTAAAATATAAAAATAAATATAAATTAAATATAAATAAAGATATAAGGAACAAAAACATTGTAAATTATGTAAATTAATGATATAATTATAAATTGTAACAAATTATATAAATTTTCAAACATTTCATTATGGAGGAAAAGAATGAAAACAAATGTTATTAATGAGCAAAAAGGAAATGCTCAAGCTGTACTTCAAGGCTTAGTAGAAGCCTATAATGCACCAACCACACTGCGGGACTTAGCAGAAGCTTATAATTCTCCAAACCACTTGTTGTATAGAAAGAAAGTTGCTAAATTGAACGTTTCTGACCTGCTAAAACAAAAGCTGTATCAGAAACGTAGAGCAGATTTGCTTTTTACCAAGAATGCCAAAATTCAGGAAGAAGAAATTGAGCATACTGAAAAAACAATAAGTGAAGAGGAGGAGAAGATTGCTAAAAACAGTAAGGAGCTTGATAAGTATATAAAGCGTATGAAAAAAATATCAAGAGTGCTGGAAGAGCTTAATGCAAGAATAAGTCGAATCAAGCAGGAAATGAAGGAAAGCGAAAGCTATCTAGGGATACTAAAAGATACTCGTACAGCTCAGGAGAGAAAGCTGGATCAAATGAGGATCTACACAATAGTACATCCGACAGCAACAATAACCGCTTTGGACAAGAAAAAAGATACAAATATCATAGTGTCCAAGTTTGATGCTGATCAGATGCGGTTCGAGAGGATTGCAGATTATGTGGATGATGGAGAAAACTCTATCGAAAGAGAAGATATTCTTCCATTTGTGATTCCTAGCATGTTTGAATCAGAAAAAGACATGGAATCTGCAATTTGCTATGTCCAGGTGGCGTACAAGTACTTTGTAAATTACGGGCGATCTGCATTTTGTCCTCTTTATAATCATGAAGGGATAAAATACATTTTAAATAGCATTATGAATTGAAACTAAGTTAAAAGACAGGAAAAAAGCGGGGGCTCTGGCTCCCGTTTTTTGGTATAAGAAAATGCTAAGAAAAAACTAAATGCAGTTTTGCAGAGTAATTGCAAGTTTTAAGATTAAATTTAGTATAATAAAAAATATTAAAAATGTTATAAAATTATTGCGTAATTTTTACATAAATGATACAATATTTTTGAATAAATTTAAGGTGGTTTTTTATATGGAACTAAAATTAACAAATGAAGAAGTAGAAGCAATTAAATATTATAAGGAAAAAGGTTTTACTAATATTAATCAATTATTAATTACAGATAGTAGAGCAGATATTGAGTTTTTAAATGATGAAAAAAATGAAGGATTATACATTAATTATGACGAATCAAGTGTAGTAAACTATATTGAAATAATAAAATTATTATATAGTGCTATGTTAAAAACATATCTTTCAAAAGAAAAAAAAGAATCTTGTAAATTCATCAAAAATAGTACTATTACTGAAATTGAAAAATATAAAAATGAACCATATATAGATGGATTTTTATTTGCTAATATTGATAAAGATATTAATGAAGAAATAGATTCAGATACTTTAAATAATATTAAAATGTGTATTAATGTAGATGAAAATATTCCATATATGAAATTAAATGAGGTATTGAATGATAAAAGTAGAGATGTTTTAATTTCTCTATTTACAAAAGTAAAAGAAATATCTGAAGGCTCTGAAATAAATTTAAATAATAAAACAATTCGTGTATATACATTAAAACTTGAAAAACAAGATTTGCAAGACATGACAGATTCAGATAAGACTGCATTATATAATTATATTATTTCAAATAGTGATTTAGTAAGTACAACTCTTTCAAATACAGTTCGTTTAGAAAAAGAAAATATTTCTAATTATGAAAGTATAAGAGAACTTGAAAAACAAATTTCAGATATGGAACTTGAAATAAATAGAAAAGAAATGGGAAGAGATTATTCTGAATCAGCAAAAAATGCAGATGACTCTGATTTAAAAGAATTAAAAGAAAAATTAGAAGTATTTAAAGTTCATTCAGCAAATATTTTTGATAATATTAAAAGTAATAATAAATTTATTACAAATTGGAAAAAGAATATAACAGTATATTTAATGGCTGAATGTTATGAAATAGAAAATGATATAAAAGAACAAATAAAAAAAGCTAATATTTCAAAAGAAGAAGAATTTCAAAATTTTGCAAGAATAAAAAAGGAAAATTTAGCAACTGAAACATTCGAGAATATTCTTAAAGAAGTAAAAGCAGAATGCCAAGATAATACAATAGTTGTAAATACATTATTAAATGATATAAATAGATTAATAACTAGACAGCAAAACTTTGCTAAAATTGCAGGAAATTTAGGAGCATCATATTCTGCTTTAAATAATGCATTTAAAATGAAAAGTCAAGCAGAAGAGCTTCAAAATTTAATTGATACTATAAAGCTTAAAGTAAAATCTCTTGAAGAAGAAAAAAATACTACTTTATCAAGTAGAAAATTACTTGATATTTCAGATGTTAATGACCAAATTGGAATTTTAATGAATTATCTAAATAACCCAAAAACTTCAATTGCAAAATCAAGAATGAATAGATTTGATGAAATGATTGTAGTAGAAGAAAATGAACTTAAGCGTGATATTGCAAAGGCTATTTTAGATATTAGAGGAGAAGCTGAATTAAAAAAATTAAAAGATGATACACAAATTATTGAAAGTAAAGGTCCACTTAAGAGATTTATAGGAATATTTACAGGTCAAAATAAAATGGATGCATTTATGTTAGAGCAAATTGAAGTTAGACAAAATTCAATTAAAAAGACATTAGCCAAAAAATTAAGATTAGATTACAATTATAGTGTACATGAACTTATGGCTGAAATAAAAATGTTTATTAGAGATAATGAAGATGATGAACTTGTTGAGGAAGATATATCAGAATTAAGAGGATTTGAAAAAGAAATTAGTAAAAATTTTGTAATTATTGAAAGTAAAGTTCAAGATATAATTGATGAAAAAGAGAATAAAAATTTGCCAGTTGATAGTAAAATTACAAAAAATGAGCTTATAGAAATTGAAACTTATAGATTTTTAAATAAATATGGATATGATATTGCAGATAAACAAGAACCAGAAGAAATTTTATATGTAGATACTACAGCAAATGAAATTGCTAAAATTGTTGAGTATATTAATACTTCTAAGGTGTTGGATTAAAAAGTATTTTATATAAGAAGGGAAAAAGAAAAATGAAAGAACAAAAGAAAGCTTGTAAACACTGTGGATGTATATATACACACACGTATACTTTAAATGAAAAAGGAATTACACTAATTGCTTTAATAATTACAATTATTGTGCTATTAATACTAGCAGGAGTAAGTATAGCATTAGTTACAGGAGAAAATGGAATAATAGGAAAAGCTGGAAATTCAAAAGAAAAAACAGAGCAGGGTGTATTGTTAGATGAATTGAGAATAGAAGCTTATGAAGAGATGGCAAATGAAGAAGAAAATAATAATTATATAGAATACTTTAAAACAAAAGAGTTTATAAAAGCAGAAGTAGAAAGTGGAGAATATTTATATTATATAATAGATGTAAAAAAAGTTACAGATAGTGTAACAACTGGAAAAGGTACATTTGAAAGTGGAGATGTATATTATATTTCAAATGGAGAATTGTATTATAAAAAGTCAGGAGGAGAAGTAGTAGATTTAGGAACAGTATTTAAAGAAATTGAGAAAAATGAAGAATTAAAACAATTACCATGGATATGGCATAAAAATCCAGATGGAACAGTTGCTATTACTGGTTTGGATTTTACGAATGTTAGTCATAAAATGGGTGATGAATTTACGGACTATTACTTTCCTGAAGGAGATTATGAAATTCCAAAAGAAATTGAACGGTGGAAAAGTAGTAAGTTTTGGCTTAAATGAAAATATAAATTGCTCATATGGAAATCATACCACAAGTATTAATGGAATTAGAAATTTGTTAGTTCCTGATGATATAATTTTTGATGAAGTAAAATGTTTTTATCGGTCAGTATAATTTTGTATTAGGTATATATGTACAAGAAATGATAAGTTTTGATGTTAATGGTAATGAATTTAATGTTGAAATGTTTAATTGGATATATAATAAAAAATGTGAAGTTCCGTCAGGAATTACTAAACTTTATGGAAATTTATATAACAGAAATATTTATTTACCAGATACTTTTTATGATTTTTCTAATCTTAACTTTGAGAAGAGTACTTTATATTTTGATAATGGAATAAACGAAAACTTAACTACACCAGAAGATTGGTGGAGAGCAGGTATAGTTTGGATAAATGGCGAAAAGGTTTATGATATATATAGACATAACTAAAAATTAATACAAAAAATCATTAAAGGAAATAAAAATGAAAACTCAAAATATTTCAAAAACATTTAGTAAAGAAGATTTACTAAATGTTTTTTTAAAAATTATAGAAATACTAGGAATACTTCTTATAAACTTTATAATCATATTTAATAATAGCCAAAAACTAAATTTATATTTTAATATTTCATGGTTTGCAATATTAATATTATATTTTATAATTAGAATACTTCAAAAATCTCCAATTCAAGTAATAAAAAGCAAAATAGATATATGTGTTTTAATTTTAATTATATCTACAAGTATTCCACTTATAATGAATACATATGTTAGTTTTTATGGATCTATAAAAACTATTCAAAGATATATATTTGTGTTTACCATATATATTTTTGTAAGAGAAATAGCTATTAAAGAAAAAAATAGGGTTTTATTTTATAATTTAATTTTAACAATTACAGTTTTACTTATATTAATAGGAATAGATGGAATTACTTCAAATAGATTAGAAAATATTTTAAACTTTTTTAGTTTTGAAAAAATTCAAAATAGAGAAAATAGGCTTACATCAATATTTTCAAATCCTAATGTGATTTCTGCATATTTTGCAAGTGTTTGTTTTTTAAATATCAGTTTATATTTAAAAACAGAAAAAATATTTTTGAAAGCATTTTATAAAACTATAACATTTATTATTTTTATTGGAGTTATACTAACATATAGCAAAGGTGTACTATTAATTTTTCCAATTGTTTTAGTATTTTTTATATTATTTATTGGGGAAAAATCTCAAAAGTTAGAAGTAATACAAAATTTGTTTATATCTGCAATTTTTACAATAATATATATTGCTTTATTTGAAAGATTTTTAAATATGCAAAATTATATTTTAATATGGGTTTTGTTTTTACTGATTAATTTAATAAATTATATAACTAATTTGATTCTTGAAAAATATAAGTTAAGCTTAAAAAAAATAATTATATTTTTAATTATTTCATTTGTAAGTGTTATGATATTTATTATAATAGGATTAAATATATATGATGAATATAAAGTTTTTGATGTTAATTCTGAAACTGATTATTCAGCAAAAATAATAAATAATATAAAACCAAATGAAAATTATTGTTTTGAATTCTATATAGAATCAAAAGCTCCAAAAGATATAGACAAAACTTTTGAACTTAGTTTAATAGAAAGAGATATAAGAAACAATGAATTAAATAGAACTAAAATAGAATTTGGCACTTTTAATGGAGTAAAGAATATAACATTAAAAACGAATGAAACAACAAATGAAATTAAGATAGAATTTATTTCTAAGTACCCATATAGTGGAAAAATGTTATCTATAAAATATTTAGAAATCAATAAAAATAGAGTTCCATTAAAATATAAATTTTTGCCAACAAAGTTAGTTGAAAAAATTAAAAATATAAATATTAATTATAAAACTTCGAAATCAAGAATAGATATTATAAAAGATGCACTAAATTTCTCAAAATCAAATAAGTTTATAGGAATGGGTGGAGATGCTTGGAGATGCAAATATCATGATATTCAGTCTTATAACTACGTGCAAGATAATGTGCCAAGTTTTTTTGCTAAAATTCTTTTAGAATTTGGGTTAATTGGTATTATTTCATATTTTGGAATTATAAGTTTAATATTATTTATTATATTAAAAAAAACTAATAAGTTAGAATTAATAACTATATGTTTTTCTTTTTTAATGCTTATTTTTCATAGTAGTATTGATGTAGATATGGAAAATTTAAGCATACTTGTTTATACATTTGCGATTTTAGGAGTTTTAGTAAATAATACATTTGATAATAAAAAAGTTAAAATTGATTATTTAATAAATATTATACTTATTTTAATAAGCATAATTTGTATATATTTTATTATTAACAAAGAAAATTATAATAAATATAATGATATAAGCAAATTAATTAAAAGCAGAAATGGATTAGTTATAAATTCAGAGAAATTTAATGAAATAAATTGTAATATAGCCAAAAAATATGAAGAACTTATGATTTATGAAAGATATAATGAGTTAGAAAATTATAATACTATTATAAAATATTATTTAGGTTCTAAAAGTGAAGATTCTCTAAAGATACTTGAAAAATATTATAATAAGATTTTATATTATGAAGATAATAATTTAAATGTAGAAAAAACTATTATTAGAAAAATTAAATGTGTATATTCAATTATAAATACTATTGAAAAAACATCTAATCCAGCTTATTTTGAGATAGAGAAAAAATATATTGACATAATATTTGATGAAAATAAAAAATTAGAACAAGAATTAGAAAAATGTAAAGACATACAAAATATAAAAGAAGATATTTATTATATAGAAAAAATTTATGAATATGTACAAAACTTAAAAAGTAATTTTCTTCTTAATAAATAAAATAATTTTAGATAATTATGTAGAGAACTTATAAACGTTATGGACAAATTAAAAAAAATATTGTAGAATAAGCCATAGGAAATGATAATAAACAGATGTGGTTTTGCCACCTAAATTTTACGAATTATCGTAGCTACATAAATAAAAAAAGCTCACATTTGTAACTTTGGCGAGTTAGGTGTGAGTTTTTACAACTAATTTCGGCAAAACCACGTTTGTGAATTTGTCATTTCCTATATTTATTATAATCTATTTATAAGCAAAAGGTCAATAAATATCATTGAAAATTCAAAATATTAAAAAATATTGATATTTTAGTTTACGTAAAATTATATACAAAAGCAAAAATTTATGATATAATTACCAAATCAAAAATGAATTTATAATAATTAATATATAAATAAAGAAGGGGATGTAAATAAAATGGAAAATAAAATTATATTAACAGGCGATAGACCTACTGGCAGATTACATATAGGACATTTTTTCGGTTCATTAGCAAATAGAGTTAAATTACAAGATGAATATGAAACATATATAGAAATTGCAGATGTTCAAGCTTTAACAGATAATTTTAATAATCCAGATAAAGTAAGAAAAAATGTAAGAGAAATAGTATTAGATTATTTATCTGTTGGAATAGACCCAAACAAAGCTACAATTTTTATACAATCTATGATTCCTGAAATCGCAGAACTTACGGTATTTTATTCTAATTTAGTAACAATTGCAAGACTAGAAAGAAATCCAACAGTAAAAACAGAAATAGCACAAAAAAAAGAATTATTTGGAGAAAGTGTAACTTATGGATTTTTAGGATATCCAGTTAGTCAAGCAGCAGATATTACAGCATTTCATGCATCAATTATTCCAGTAGGAGAAGACCAACTTCCATTAATAGAACAATGTAGAGAAATTGTTAGAAAATTTAATTCTATTTATGGAGAAGTTTTAGTAGAGCCAGAAGCTGTTTTATCTAAATCTAAAAGAATAAAAGGTTTAGATGGAAATGAGAAAATGGGAAAATCTTTAGGAAATGCTATTTATTTATCAGATTCTGAAGAAGAAATAACAAAAAAAGTTATGAGTGCAGTTACAGACCCAAATAGAATAAAGAAAACAGATTTAGGAAATCCTGATATATGTATGGTAGCATATTATCATAATTTATTTACTGGAAAAGAAGAATACGAAAAAGTATGTGAAGAGTGTAGAAAAGGTGAACGCGGATGTGTTGCTTGTAAAAAAGAATTAGCTAATAATATAATAGAATTTTTAAGACCTATGAGAGAAAAAAGAGCTTATTATGAAGCTAGACCAGAAGAGGTTGATAAAATTATCATACAAGGAACAGAAAAAGCAAGATCTAAAGCAAAACAAACAATGGAAGATGTAAAGAAAGCTATGAAATTAGATTATTTTAATTAATTATATTAAAATTAAAGAAAGTATCATTTTATATTACATTAAATTAAATAAAATAAAATAAAATTATGATTTTATTTTATATTTTTAATATGTAATTTAAATTAAATTATAATAAAAATTCTTTAGTCAAAAGTAATATTAATTTCATTTTATATAAAATATTGAAAGGAACTTATGATATATTTTTGTATCATAAATAGAAAATTATGGATAATAATTATGTATATAAATTACCAAATGAAGCTAGTTTTAAACAAGAAGGGTTAAGTGGATATAATTACTCTTTTAATTCAAATAATATTAGTTTTACTATAGAAGATTGCTTTAAAGGACATGATAAATATCATACAAACAAATATAGTAGCAAATTTTATTATGTTGTAGATGGAGAAGGAAAGTTTTCTATAAATGGAAAAATATATAATGTAAAAAAAGAAGATCTTATTGCAATTCCTCCAAATACAGAATTTGTTTTTGCAGGTAAAATGAGATTACTATTAGTTATGAATCCTGCATTTAGACAACAAGATGGTATAGAAGGAAAGAATAATGATTTATATTAAAGGAGAACAGTATGTTTGTAGATTATGTAAAAATAATAATTAAATCGGGAGATGGAGGAAATGGTGCCAAATCTTTTAGAAGAGAAAAATATGTTGCAGCAGGTGGTCCTGATGGAGGAGATGGAGGAAATGGCGGAAGTATTTATTTTGAAGTAGATAAAGATGCAAGTACTTTAATTGATTTTAGATATAATAAAAAATATAAAGCTGAAAATGGCGAAAATGGATCACGGAAATCGTTGTTTTGGAAAATCAGGAAAAGATTTAATTATAAAGGTTCCAAAAGGAACAGTTATAAAAGATTTTGAAACTGGAAAATTTATTTGTGATTTAAGTGAAGATGGTCAAAAAGAATTAGTATTAAAAGGCGGAAGAGGAGGAAAAGGAAATGTGCATTTTGCAACTTCAACTCGTCAAGTTCCAGATTTTGCTATTGATGGTGAAAAAGGAAAAGAATTAGAAATAGTTCTTGAACTTAAATCTATTGCGGATGTTGGATTGGTGGGATTTCCAAATGCAGGAAAATCAACTCTTTTGTCAAAAGTAACAGCAGCAACGCCTAAGATTGCAGATTATCCATTTACTACTATTGACCCAAATCTTGGAGTTGTAAAAACTAAACATGGAGAGAGTTTTGTTATAGCAGATATTCCAGGAATTATTGAAGGTGCAAGTAATGGAGTAGGTCTTGGTCTTAAATTCTTAAGGCATGTTGAAAGAACTAGAGTTTTACTTCATATGGTTGATTGTTCAGGGCTAAATGGAAGAAAAGCTATAGATGATTTTAATAAAATAAATAATGAACTTGAAAAATATAGTGATAAATTATTAAATAAAAAACAAATAGTAGTTGCAACTAAAATGGATATTATGCAAGATAATGAAAATTTAGAAGAATTAGAGAAAATTGTAAAAGAAAAAAATTTAGAATTTTTTAAAATTTCTTCTATAAGTCAAGAAGGTTTAGATGAACTTATGGACTATGTGGCAAAAATAGTTAAAACACTTCCAAAAGAAGAAATTTTTGATAGTGAAGAAGATAAAATTTATACATTAGAGGAAGAAGAAGCAGGGTTTACTGTTGAAAAGACTTCTGAAAATGAATATTATGTTTCAGGACCTGCGGTTGAAAAACTAATGGGGAGAGTAAATATTGCAGATAATGAATCATTTGCATATTTACAAAAAATGTTAAAGAAACTTGGAATTGAAGATAGTTTAAAAGAAAATGGGGTTTGTGAAGGAGATACTGTAAGAATTTTAGATTGGCATTTTGAGTATTATAACTAGAAGTTAAAGATTAATGTGAAAGAATTTACATTTTTTCACATATAAATTCTTTCATTATAATTGTATTACATGTAGCTAAAACTGTTTGGATAAATTGCCTAATAGTTTGTTTTTAAGCAGAGAAAGAAAGGAATGAAATTTAAAATGAAAGAAAAAAATAAAGTAGCATTTCATACTTTAGGATGTAAAGTTAATATGTATGAAACAAATCGGCATGATTCAAAAATTTGAGGAAGCTGGATATAAAATAGTTAATTTTAATGAATTTGCAGATATATATATTGTAAATACTTGTACTGTTACTAGTATTTCAGATAAAAAATCCCGTCAGTTTTTAAGACAAGCCAAAAAAATTAATCCGATAGGACTAGTTGTTGCAGTTCGGTTGTTATGTGCAAGTAGCTAAAGAAGAAGTTATGTCTATTCCAGAAATTGATATTTGTCTTGGTACTAATGAAAAAGTAGATATTGTTAAATATATAGAAGAATATAATGAAAAAATAAAAATAGATATTGATGATGTTTTTAAAACTTCCGAATATACAGATTTTGGAAGTGTTACATATACAGAAAAAACAAGAGCTGTTATAAAAATTCAAGATGGTTGTGATAGATTTTGTTCATATTGCTTAATTCCATATGCAAGGGGAAAAGTTAGAAGTAGAAGTAAATTTTCAATAATTTCTGAAATTACTGAAATTGCAAAAAAGGGAATTAAAGAAGTTGTAATTACAGGAATTCATATAGCTTCATATGGAAAAGATTTTAAAAATGGATATAGTTTAATAGATTTATTAGAAGAAATTAATAAAATTGATAATATTGAAAGAGTAAGACTTGGCTCAATAGAGCCACTTTTAATTACAAAAAAATTTTTAGAAAGATTTTCTAAATTAGAAAAAATGTGCCATCATTTTCATTTATCTTTGCAAAGTGGATGTACAGAAGTTTTAAAGAGAATGAACAGAAGGTATACAATAGATGAATTTGAAACAATTGTAAATATGATTAGAAATTATTTCTCAGATAGTATATTAACTACAGATATAATAGTTCGGCTTCCCAGGTGAAACAGAAGAAGAATTTAAACAGACTTATGAATTTTTAAAAAGAATTAAATTTTATAAAATGCATATATTTAAATTCTCTGCAAGAAAAGGAACTAAAGCAGAAACAATGCCTATGCAAATATCTCCAATAAAGAAAGAAGAAAGAAGCAAAATCTTATTAGAACTGTCAGATAAAAATGAAATAGAATTTTTAAATTCTTATATTGGAAAAACAGTATCAGTATTATTCGAAGAAATGGAAGCAGATTTTTGCAAAGGTCATACAGCAAATTTTTTAATGGTAAATGTAAAATCAAAACACGATTTGAGTGGAAATATATTTAATGTAAAAATAGAAAACAGAGAAAATCTGGAACTTATTGGCAAGATAGTAGAAAATTAATGCGTTACTTTTTTGTAAAAAAATGGTAATTAAAACTTAATATATATTTTGTCAATATATATTGATTTTAAATTAGTTATATAGTATAAATAATATAAAGTTATTAAGTTCCAATACTAAGGAGGAAGCTAAATGAAAGAATTTAAATTAAATGAAAATGAACAAGCAGGAAGTAATGTACCAGCCAAAATTGGTATTTGGTCAAAAATTAAAGGATTCTTGTTTCAAGAAATAGATTTAAACAAACCAATCGTTCTTGAATTAACACCAAAAGAAGAAAAGGTGTTAAATGAAGTTCATGATTTCTTATTTCAAGAAGTTAAATTTCCAGAATTACATGATTTTTTATTTCAAGAAATTACATTTTTTGGAAAAAGCAAAAAAGAACGACTATAATATAAACTTTTGGTAATATATTTTGGAGTTGTTAAGAGGTATGCATATAGCATATCTCTTATTTCTATTTTAAGAGATGTATATTATAATTATAAAGATTGTATATTATATAATTTTTATTGATTTTAGTTATAATTCAAAGTATGTAAAATTGAAAATCCTAGAAAATTAATTCATTAAATCTATTGAAAAAATTTAATTTATGTGATATAAGTATAACCGTATAAATGGAGGTAAACTTGGCAAAAAATATTAAAGATTTTTGTATAGATGAATTAAAAGAAGAATTTAAAAAGTTAAATGAAAAAACATACAGAGCAGAACAAGTTTATGAATGGATTTACAAAAAGAAAGTAAATTCTTTTGATGATATGACAAATCTTTCAATTGATTTAAGAAATAAGCTAAAAGAAAATTTTAATTTTGGAACTTTTAATATAGTAGAAAAACTTGTTTCTACAGATGGAACTAAAAAATATTTATTTGATATAAATGATGGAAGAGGTTCTTTAATAGAGTGTGTTTTAATGCAATATCATCATGGTTTTACAATTTGTGTTTCATCAGAAATTGGATGTAAAATGGGTTGTAAATTTTGTGCTTCAACAGGAATAAAATTTGAAAGAGGTTTAACTTCAGGAGAAATAGTAGAACAGATTTTAGGAGTTGAAAAAGATTCAAATATTACAATTTCAAATATAGTTTTTATGGGAATTGGAGAACCATTTGATAATTACGATAATGTTATGAAAGCTATTAGTATTTTAAATGACCCTAAAGCATTAAATATTGGAGCTAGACACATTAGTATTTCAACTAGTGGGATTGTTCCTAAAATTTATCAAATGGCAGATGAAAAAATGCAATGTACACTTTCTATTTCATTACATAGTGCAAACAATAAAAAAAGAAGTGAAATGATGCCTATAAATAATAGATATCCAATTGAAGAACTGATTAAAGCTTGTAAGTATTATATAGAAAAAACAAATAAAAGAGTTTCATTTGAATATGCACTAGCCAAAGATAACAACGATAATTTAGAAGATGCTAAAGAATTAGCTAATTTATTAAAAGGCATGTTAGCTCATGTTAATTTAATTCCAATTAATAAAATAGATAATGGAAATTATATAAAAAGCACAAACGAAAATATAATAAAATTTAGAGATTACTTGAATTCAAAAGGAATAACAGCAACAATAAGACGTGAGTTAGGCTCTGATATAAATGCTGCTTGTCGGACAACTTAGAAAGCAAAATTTAAAGTAAAGAAACAACAAGGCGATATAACGACAAATAGGAGGAAAAATGAGAATTTTAGCAAATTCGGATGTTGGAAAAGCCCGAGAAATGAATCAAGATTTTTACTACATAAGTAATCTTGAAAAGGATGATATAAAACTATATATTTTAGCAGATGGAATGGGTGGTTATAAAGGAGGAGAAATTGCTAGTAATTTAGCAGTTACATGTGTAAAAAATTACATTTGCAATAATTTTTCTAAGATTCCGAAGGAAAAAGATGATATTTTAAATTTAATTAATAATTCTATTGAATATGCGAATATGATAGTATATGAAAAGTCATTAGAAATTCCAGAACTTAAAGATATGGGAACTACTTTAGATGTATCAATTTTATACAATAATAAAGTTTTTATAGGTCATGTTGGTGATAGTAGAATTTATAGAGTTAGAAAAAATATAATTAGAAAGTTAACTATGGATCATAGCTATGTAGAAAAGTTAGTTAGAGATGGAAGCATAACTAAAGAAGAAGCCTACAACCATCCCAATAAAAACATGCTTTTAAAAGCAGTTGGATGTAATAATTTGGTTAAACCAGATGTGTTTTATAAAGGCTTTTTAAAAGGAGATATACTTCTTATGTGTTCAGATGGTTTAACTAATATGTTAAAAGAATCAGAAATATATAATATATTATTAAATAATCCTGATAAACCAGTTGAAGCACTTATTAATGAAGCTAATAAAGTAGGTGGACTTGATAATATTACAGCAATTATTATTGATAATGTTTAATATTTAAGGAGATAGAATGATGAATCTTATAGGAAAGATGTTAGATAATAGGTATGAAATTTTAGAAAAAATTGGAAACGGTGGAATGGCAACAGTTTTTAAAGCAAAGTGTCATGTTTTAAATAGATTTGTTGCTGTAAAAATTTTAAGAGATGAATTTACAACAGATAGTGAATTTATAAAAAGATTTAATTCAGAAGCACAGTCTGCAGCTAGTCTTACTCATCCTAATATTGTTTCAATATACGATGTTGGTAATGAAGATAATCTTTATTATATAGTTATGGAATTAATTCAAGGAAAAACATTAAAGGAAATTATAAATGAGGATGGAAAACTTCCATGGAAGTGGTCTGTAAATATTGCAATACAAATTGCTTCAGCTTTGGAAACAGCTCATAAAAATAATATAATTCATAGAGATATTAAACCACATAATATAATAATAACAGAAGATGGAATGGCTAAAGTAACAGACTTTGGAATTGCAAAAGCTGTTTCAAATTCTACAATTACTGCATTTGGAACTACAATAGGTTCTGTTCATTATTTTTCACCAGAGCATGCTCGTGGAGGGTATACAGATGCAAAATCTGATTTATATTCTTTAGGTGTTGTAATGTATGAAATGTTAACAGGAAAAGTTCCATTTGATGCAGATACTCCAGTTTCAGTTGCTTTAAAACAAGTTCAAGAAGAACCAGTTGATCCAATTACATATAATGATACTATACCAATTAGTGTAAACAGAATTATATTAAAATCAATGCAAAAAGACCCATCTCTTCGTTATCAAAATGCAACAGATATGATAAAAGATTTAACAATGGCATTAAAAAGACCAAATGAAGATTTTGTTGTATTAGCATTAAGAAATGATGATTCTCCTACTCAAAAAGTTCCAACTATTTATCAATTAGAAATGGAAAAAAATAATGATAGAAATGCTCCTAAAATTGGAGAAGAAAGTCATGAAGAAAATAAGAAGAAGAAAAATAAAGTTTTAGAATTTTTCTCAAAACATAAATTTATTAGAGCTTTATTAATACTTGCTATACTTGGAATGATATTTATAGGAGTAGCATTTGGAGTAATGCGTGGAATAAAAAAATCTGTTCCAGCAGATGGTAGAATTCCTCAGCTTGTTTTTGAAGAAGCAGATAAAATGTTAACAGAAGAACAAGCTATTGAAAAATTAAAAGAAGCTGGATTCACAGATTATGAAATTTTAAGAGAAACTAGTGATACAGTAGAAGCAGGTTTTGTAATAAAACAAGAACCAAATGATAGCATTACACATAAAGTAACAACTAGAGTTACAATTACAGTAAGTTCAGGTCCAGAAATTGTTACATTACCAACTAATATGGTTGGAAAACAAATTGATGAAGTTACTGAAGAATTAAAAAAATTAGGATTACCTGACCCAACAATCACATATGAAACTAGTGAAACATCTGAAAAGGGAATGATTTTAAAAATTGAACCAGATGGAAGTGAAGGAGAACAAGTTGTAAAATCAACAGTACTTAGTTTTGTTGTAAGTAGTGGAAGTCAATATGCTGATGTTGAAGTTATTAGTGTAGTTGGAGATACTGAAGATGTAGCGGTATCAAAATTAGAAGCATCAAATTTAGTTGTAGATGTTGAATATGATTATGATTCTTCTAAATCTGATGGAATTGTTTTAAGTCAAGATATTAAAGCTGGAAAAGTAATAAAAGAAAGTGACACTATTACATTAACAGTTAATAAATGGCCTGCAAGCAATAGTGTTAAATTTAAAATTAATGTAGCATCTTATTATCCAGATCCAGAACCAGAGGTAAGTAATGTAGAAACAGCTTCAAACACAACTGAAAATACTACAACAAATACTTCTTCAACTTCAACATCAAGTAGTAAGCAAAAAAATGTTTCTGTTGTAATTAACATCGACAACCGTGATGAAAAAACAATTTCAATTTCTACTTCTGAAAATAATTATGAATATGAATCATTACAATATTCTGGATATAGAGAAGTAATAATTTCTATTGGAGGAAGTATAGTTTATAAAGAAAAAATTGATTTTAGTCAAGCAAATCAAGTTATAGAAATAAGTAAAAAATAATTAAATTTTAGCTATCTTGTAATTCGAAATTTTAAGTTATAAGATAGCTATTTTTAAATTAAAAAATTATTTTGAGAGGAGAAAATAAAATATGACTTTAGTTTCGACATCACTTTTAAACTTATCTGAAGAAGACTATGTACATTCTCTTTATAATTTAGAAACTTCAAAAACAGACTATTTTCATATAGATGTTATGGATGGAAAGTTTGTAGAAAATAATACATCTAAAAGAATGAAAGATTATGCTATGGCTTTATCTCATATAAGTAGTTTAGGACTAGATGTACATTTAATGGTTGAAAATGTTGAAGAATATATTGATGAATATATAGATTTAGAACCTAGAATTATAAGCTTTCATATTGAAGCTATAAGAGAAAAAAGTAGAGTTTTTAGTATTATAGATGAATTAAAGAGGAATAATATTAGAATTGGTTTGGCAATAAATCCAAATACAAAGATAGAAGAAATAAAAGAATATTTGCCATTTATTCATATGGTATTAATAATGAGCGTTGAGCCTGGTAAAGGAGGACAATTATATCTTCCAGAAACAACTCAAAAAATTAGTGAATTAAAAGAATATTTAGATAAAAATAATTTAGATTTAGATATTGAAGTTGATGGTGGGATAAATGATAAAACAGCTGAGGAAGCTGTAAATGCTGGAGCTAGTATATTAGTTGCAGGAAGTTACATTTTGAAATCAGAAAATCCAAAAGAAGCAGTTAGAAATTTAAAAAAATATGATTTTTAGAATATTTTTATATTTAAAAATAAAATAGAACAAATATCTATATTGCTTAATAAAAATAAGGAGGAAAATATGAAATCAAAAAAAGTATTAATAAGTTTATTAGTTATGATTTTAATTTGTTCTTTAACAGTAGTATCATTTGCAATAAATAATGAAGAGGATAAGAAAAAATCAAAAAAATCAGAAAATACAATTATAAGTGATGAGGAAAAAGATGATTTACTAAATGATGAAAAAAACGAAGTAAATAATAAAACAGAAAAAAGTAAATCAAATAAAAAATCAGTAAATGAAATAGAAGATGAAGATTCTAAAGATCTAGAAGAAAATGATAAGTCATCAAAAAAAGATACAGAGATAAAAGATGAAAATGATAAGTCATCTAAAAAGGATACAGAAACAAAAGACAAAAATGATAAATCATCTAAAGATAATACAGAAATAAAAGATGAAAGTGATAAAACATATAAAAATGATTCAGATAAAATTTTAGGTGAGTATCAATGGGTTGGAGGACCAAATGCATATTCTGAAAAAATTTCAAAAGATTTAATAGATTATAATAATAAAAATATAGAATATAGTAATTGTTATATAGATGGAAATGTGATTATATTTGGTGGTAAAAAAGTTACAATAAAAGATTGCCAAATAGCTGGAGATATTATTATATTTGCTGATGAAATTGAGTTTATTAATAATGATGAAAAATGTATAATAGAAGGAACAGCGTTTTTAACTGCAGATGATATTGTTTTTGATGGAAGAGCTAAATCAGTATATGCTTTAGGTGGTGATATCAATTTTAAAAAATTAGCTCATATTAGTAATGATGTTAGAATATTAGGGGAAAATGTTAAGTTTAATTCAGTTGTTGGAAGAGATGTTAATATTATATCTGAAAAAGTTGAAATTTTAGAAGATACTACTATTTGGGGAAATGGATATATTGAAACAGATGACGCTGAAATTTCTGATGAGTGTGAAGTTTTAGAAGAATTAAAAGTTACAGATTTAAGAACATTTAAATTTACTCCTAATAATAATTTAAGATTTAAATTATTTGAATCACTTGCTAGTATTATAATAATATTAGTTATTGCAGGATTTGTTTTAGGAGGATTTCCTAAATTTACAGAAGTTAATAGTAAATTACATTTAAGAGATTTTGTAAAAACATTTTTTACAGGTTTATTAGAATTATTTGCTTGTTTTGCAATTGCAATATTATTAATGTTAATAGGTCATGGAATAGGATATGCATTTTTATTAATAGCACTTTCTATAGTACTTGCATTTTTGGGAAAAGCATTATTTATTATAGCATTTTCTATTAGAATTGGTAGAAGTCCAAATAAAATTTCTAAAATAAAAGTATTTTTTATGACAATAATTATTGCTTTAGGTGTTGAAGCAATTGGATATTTTGCTTTACTTGGAAGTATAGGATATATAATTGTTGGAATATTTAATTTTATAATAGGAATTAGTGGTTTTGGGGCAATGATGACAGTTATATTTACTCCAAATGTTAGGGTGAAAAAAGTTCAGGGAGAAAAAAAATCAGACAATAATTTAAAAAGTACAGAAATAGATTATAATCAAAAAGAACTTAGAGAAGAAATAAAAAATGAAATAAAAGAAGAAATAAAAGAATTGCAAGAAGAAAAAGAAATTGAGAAAAAGTTAGAAGAAAACGATTCCAAAGAAAAGAATGTAGAAGATTTAAAAATAAAAGAAAATGATTTAAAAGAAGAAAATATAAATGCTTCAAAAAGTCAAGAGCCTGAAACTAAAAATGATGAAACTAAAAATGATGAAGTTACAGAAGATAACAAAGAAAATAATAATTAATAGTGAATAATGAACAATTTTGCGATTAATATTAAAAGTTTTATAGAATAGTTGGTATTAGAAGAGTGGTCTAAAAATAAATATAAGACCACTTTTCTAATTTTAATAATAAAATTTTCTTTCAATAATTTTGAGTTAAAATTATTAAAGTAACTATTTTTCTTTAACTCCAAAAATAAATTTTATGAATCCTCTTAGGCATTTTGGAGCTTTTCTAACAACTATAGTCATATGTTTCACCGTCCTTTGTATGTTTTTAGCATTTAAATAGGTAATTAATACCAAATATAATTAAGCCAATTCCTATTAGAATTAGCCAAGCATCTGATGGAAGAAATAGAATTAATAAAATGCCAATTCCAGATCCAATTAATATACCTGCAATTAATTTTTTCATTCTTCTAAACATTAATTTCTACCTCCTCACTTCTTTTATTATTATATAATATTAATTATGTTATGTTTTAGTTACATTGTTAATAAAATATATAATTAAATATTGAATTTTATATGTATGTTAGAAATACACTTGACAAAGAAACGAATGTTTGATATTATATTGAAAATTTATAATAAGTAAAAAGGAAATAGTAAATGAAGAATAAAAAAGAAGCAATAAAAATAATAGAAATTTTGAAAAAAACATATCCAGATGCAACATGTAGTTTAGATTTTAAAAATCCATTTCAAATGATGATAGCAGTAATGCTTTCAGCTCAATGTACAGATGAAAGAGTTAATAAAACTACTCCAGAACTTTTTTCTAAATTTGGAACTCCAGAAAAAATGGCAAACGCATTATTAGAAGATATAGAAAAAATAATACATCCATGTGGTTTTTATAAAAATAAAGCTAAAAATGCTATTTCAGCAAGTAAAGTTATTATTGAAAAATATAATGGAGAAGTTCCATGTAGCATAGAAGAACTAATTACAATACCAGGAGTTGGAAGAAAAAGTGCGAATGTTATAATGCTAGAAGCTTTTAATAAACCTTGTGGAATTGCAGTAGATACACATGCTAAAAGAATTTCAAATAAAATGGGATTTTCAAAAGAAACAGAGCCAAGTAAAATTGAACAAGACTTAATAAAAACATTCCCACATGAATATTTTTATGATGTGAACCATTTATTTGTATGGCATGGAAGAAACTTTTGTGATGCAAGAAAACCAGACTGTCAAAATTGCCCAGTAAACAAATATTGTGATGAATATAAAAAATAATTTAGAATAAAATTATTATGATAATTATTTATTAGTACAGTTAGTTTTATAATATAAATGAATTTTATTATTAAGTTATTTAAATTAAATTATATTATAAAAAAATTTAAAGTGTTTATTATTTAGTTATTAAAATTCTAGTATAAAAATTTTAAAGTTTATTATTTAGTTATTAAATTCTATTTATAGTTTATTTGAATTATTAAATTCTAATATAAGAATTTTTAAAGCCTATTATGAGCTATTAATTTCTAATATAAGATATAAGAATTATTAAAGATTATTATTAAGATATTTAAATTACAATTAAATTAATAATAATTTAATAATAAATTAATATAAATAAAAATTAAATAAATTTTATAATAAAATTAAAAAAAAGCTTTATATTTAAAAAATATAATGATATAATATCCTAGTATTATTATTTTAGAGGTAAGAGGTACATATATGAGTAGTGAAAAAAATAAAAAAAATGAGGCTACCAGAAGATTAAGTTCAGAAGAAGTTAATAAACATGCAAAAACAAAACCTACTAAATCATCTTCTGAAACACAAGTAGTTGGAAAAGTTAATTTAAAAGACGATTTAAAAAAATCTAAAAATAAAAAAAATGAAAATAAAGATAAAAAGAAAAAAAAGAAATTTAAAGATAGACACCCTAGAATTACAACAATTATAAGAATAATTTTAATAATATTATTACTATGTGTAATAATTGTAGCAGGAATTATTTTTGGAGCTATATGGGGAGGATATAATTTCTTTGATTTATTAGGAGATGATTATCAAATAGATATTTCAGAATTAGTTGTAGGTTCTGAAAATTCAATGGTATATGATGCTGATGGAAATGAAATAGCTGTTCTAAGTTCAGGAACAAAAAGAGTAAGTGTTAGTTTAGATGAAATGAGTCCATATCTTCCAAAAGCCTATGTTGCAATAGAAGATGAAAGATTTTATGACCATAGTGGAGTAGACTTTAAAAGAACTGCTGCTGCTACTGTAACATTTATTACACATGGTGGAAAATCTTCTTTTGGTGGAAGTACAATAACACAACAAGTTGTTAAAAATATAACAAACGATAAAGAAGATACTGCTTTAAGAAAAGTAAAAGAAATGGTTAAAGCACTTCAAGTTGAACATTATTTATCAAAAGAACAAATATTAGAATTATATTTAAACCTTATATTTGTTGGTGGTAAAAATGTTAATGGAGTTTCTTTAGGTGCAGTTTATTATTTTAATAAAGATGTTAAAGAATTAAGCCTAGCAGAATGTGCATATATGGCTGCTATAAACAATACACCAAATAGTTATAACCCTTTTGATAAAGAATCAGATAAAGAAGGAGATAAAGAAAAAAGAATAGAAAAAGGAGAAAAAAGAGCTAAAACTGTTTTATCAAAAATGAAATCATTAGGATATATAACAAATGAAGAATACGATATAGCAGTTAAAGAAGTAGATGAAGGACTTCATTTTAATAATGGAGATACAAGTATTACTACACAAGTTTCTTATCAAACAGAAGCTGCTTTGGAAGAAATTTTAGACCAGATGGTTAAAGAAATGAATATTTCAAAAGAACTAGCTGAAATTAAATTATATAGTAGTGGATATAAAATATATACAACAGAAAAGCCAAGTATACAAGCAAGACTTGAAGAAGAGATGTCTAAAGATTATTATTTAATAACATCAAAAGAAACTGGTCAAACATCTATGGCTTCAATGACTATAATAGATCCAAAAACTGGTAATGTTGTTGCATCAAGCGCTGGAATTGGAGCAGATAGAACTAAAACTTATTTAGGTTACTTTAATTATGTAACAGATTTAAAAAAGCAAACAGGTTCTTCTATTAAACCATTAGCTGTTGTTGCAGCAGGGCTTGAAAATAATAAAATAAATGCAGCATCTGTTTTTTATGATGGACCTACTACTTTCCCAGGAGTAAAAAATGCTAATGGAACTTTAAAAGTTTTCAAAAATGAAGGTGCTTACAGATATTATTACATGACATTAAGAGAAGCTATTGCCTTTTCTCAAAATATTCCAAACTTAAAGGCAATGTCTTTAATTGGAGTAGCTAATTCTGCTAAATTCTGTCAAAGTATTGGATTAGATGATATTACAGGAAATGAAGGAATTACGCTTGCATTAGGTGCTTTAACTCATGGAGTTTCAACAGTTCAAATGGCAGCAGCTTATGCAATGATTTCAAATAATGGTATTTATATTGAACCAACATTTTATAGTAAAGTTACAGATAAAAGTGGAAATATAATTGTTGAACCAAAATCTGTTGAAGATAGATCAACTAGAGTAATGAGTGCAGCAAATGCATATATTGTTAAAAATGTTATGACAGGTCCAGTTAATCATCCAGGAGGAACAGCACCATATGCTGCTATACCAGGAAAAGATGTTGGAGCAAAAACAGGAACAACAAACGATAACTTTGATAGATGGCTTGTAGAATTCACTAATTATTATGCAGCTGCATGTTGGTTTGGATATGAGAAAAATGCAGAGGTTTATTGGAGTAAAACGTGGAACCCTGCAGGAACATTATGTTCAAATGTTATGAAAGATATTCATAGTGACCTTCCAGAAAGTCATTTTGAGCAACCAAATAATATAGTAACAAAAACAGTATGTAAATATTCAGGAATGCTTGCTGGAGATGGTTGTTCAGAAACTTATCAAGAGATATTTGTTTCAGGAACAGAGCCAGGAGTTTGTGATAGACATACTACAGTTAAAATTTGTAATGAAACAAACCTTTTAGCAAGTGAGTATTGTCAAAATTATAGTGAACAAAGTAGATTAAATATACCAGTTACAGAAGCTTCTGGAAATTGGAATACAACTTATGGTGATAATGCAGGCGTAGCTATTCCAACTGAAGTTTGTCCTCATGGAGCTGATAGTTATCCTTATGAAGATTAATTTTAATTAGAACTTAATATAAAAGTTAATATAATTTAGTTTATAGATAAATATAATTTATAGTTAATAAATAATTTAATTTGTATTAAGTTCTAATAATAATTATATATACGATAGGTTTAAAGAAAGGAGAAATCATATGAAAGTTTTTAATACATTAACTAGAACTAAAGATGAGTTTGCACCAATTGATAAAAAAGAGGTTCGTATGTATTCATGTGGTCCAACAGTATATAACTATGCACATATTGGAAATTTAAGAGCATATCTTTTTATGGATAATTTACGTAGAGTTCTAAAATATAATGGTTATAATTTAAAACATGTTATGAATATAACAGATGTTGGGCATTTAACTTCAGATAGTGATGAAGGTGAAGACAAAATGTTAAAGGCTGCTCGACGTGAAAATAAAAATCCATTTGAAATAGCAGACTTTTATATGAATGAATTCTTAAAAGATATAGATAAATTAAATATTGATAGACCTGAAATTATTGCAAGAGCTACAGAGCATATAGATATTATGGAAGAATATGTAAAAAAAATTATAGAAAACGGATATACTTATAAAACAGAAGACACAGTATATTTTGATACTTCAAAATTAGATAAATATGGGGTTTTATCTAATAGAAATGTAGATGAACAAAAAGCTGGTGCAAGAGTTGAATTTGATAATGGCAAAAAGAATATATCAGATTTTGCTATTTGGATTAAGGCGCCAGATAATCACATAATGAAATGGGATTCTTTTTTTGGAAAGTCATATCCAGGCTGGCATTTAGAGTGTTCTGCAATGAGTTACAAATATTTAGGAGAGCATTTTGATATTCATACAGGTCGGAATAGATCATATTCCAATTCATCATGAAAATGAAATTGCTCAAAGTAAAGGTTTTTCAGGAAAAATACCAGCAAATTATTGGATGCATGTAAATTTTCTATTAGTTAATGGAGAAAAAATGTCTAAAAGTTTAAATAATTTATATACATTAGAAGATTTAAATTCTAAAGGATATGAACCTTTAGTATATAAAATGTTTAATTTTACATCTAGTTATAGAAACCAAATTAATTTTACTTGGGAAGCAATGGATTCTGCTAAAATAGCATTAGGAAGATTAAGAGAAGGTTATATAAAACATTGTAATGGAGAAATTAAAATTCCATTAGAAGAAATTCAAGAATATGAAAATAAATTTTTAAATGCTATAAATGATGATTTAAATATGCAAGTAGCGATGAGTGTTGTTTGGGATGTTATTAAAAATACTAAAAAATCTAAAGATTTTCAAAAATTGCTTTTAAAGTTTGATGAAGTTTTAGGACTAGATTTAAAAAATTATAAACCAGAAGAAAATAAACTTCCAGAAAAAATTCAAAAATTAGTTGAATTAAGAGATGAAGCAAGAAAAAATAAAAATTGGACTGAATCAGATAAATTAAGAGATGAATTAATTTCAAATGGATACAACGTCAAAGACACAAAAAATGGAACAATAGTATCTTTAATTTAATATTATTTTAAGATTAAAATTATATATTCCATATAGTTTTATAAATTAACTATATGGAATAAGTTTGGTTTATAGATTTTCCAAAAATCTAAATAAAGTTTTAAAGGAACCAAAATGAAATTACTAGAAGATAAAGATAAAATAAGATATAAAGAATTTTTAGAAGGACATAAAAGATGCAATTTCCAACAATCTCTTGAATGGGGAAATGTTAAAGATTCTTGGATAAAAGAAGTAATTTTATCAGAAAATAAAGAAGGAGAAATTCGAGGAAGTTTATGTGTATGGATTCGAAAAATTCCTATTTTTGGAAATATTATGTATGTTTCAAGAGGTCCAGTATGTGATTTACATGATAAAGAAATATTTAAAGATTTTTTATGTGGAGCTAATGAACTTGCCAAAAAATATAATGCTTTTGTTTTAAGAATGGAGCCAGATGTAGAAAAAAATGATGAAAAGTTTAGAGAAATAGTAACAGATTTAGGATTTAAAATTAAAGATGATAGTAAAGACTTTAAAGATGAAATTCAACCAAGATTTGTATTTCAATTAGATTTAAGAGGAAAAGATAAAGATACTATTTTTAAAGAATTTCATCAAAAAACAAGATATAATATCAGATTAGCAACTAAAAAAGGCGTTGAAATTAAGTTTGGAACAAAAGAAGATTTAAAAGATTTTCATAAAATAATGGTTGAAACAGGAAAACGTGACGATTTCTTAATACGCTCATTATCATATTTTGAAAAAATGTATGATGAATTAGCACCAAATCATATGAAATTAGTAATGGCATATTATGAAGGACAACCTATAGCTGGAATTATTCCTATTATGTATGGAAATAAAATGTGGTATTTATATGGAGCAAGTAGTAATTCTAAAAGAAATCTTATGCCAAATTATTTATTACAATGGACAATGATACAAGAAGCAATAGAACAAGGAAAAGATATGTATGATTTTAGAGGTGTTTCAGGAGTTGTAGATGAGAATCATCCACAATATGGGTTATACAGATTTAAAAAAGGATTTAATGCACGTTTTGTAGAGTTTATTGGTGAAGTTTATTTACCATATAAACCTTTAAAATATAAATTATATAAATTTGCAGAAAAAACATTTAGAACATTTAGAAGTTTAAAGAAAAAATTTATGAAATAGATTAAAATTAAAAACTTTATATATTAAAAATTTTATTATTATAAAATAAGTTAAAGATTTTGTTATTATAAAATAAATTAGAATTTATTATACTAAATAAAAAATATAAACTTTTATTCTTGAAAGGAAAATGAAAGTGAAAAAGCTTGAAATAAACCAAAAAGATTTAAAAGAAAACTTAGAAAAAATAAAAAATAAAATAGATATATCAAAAACTGAAATTATAGCAATTGTAAAAGCAAATGGAATGGGTTTAGATTTAATTAAGTATTCTAAATTTTTGATAGAAAATGATATTAAAACTTTGGCAGTAGCAAATACTTTTGAAGCAATAGAGTTAAGAAAAGCTCAAATAACTGCTAATATAATAATGCTTTCTGAAATTTATTCTGAAAAAGAGCTTGAAGAATTGATAGAAAATGATATAATTTTAACTATTGGTAATTTAGAAGAAAAAAACAAAATTGAAGAAATTGCTAAAAAAAAGGAAAAAGTTATACAAGCTCATGTAAAAATTGATACTGGTTTTGGAAGATATCGGATTTATATATAAAAATGATTCTGAAATTTTAGAAGCAGTAAAATCATCTGAACAATTAAAAATTACAGGTATTTATACACATTTTTCTAAGTCTATAAATTTTAAATGGACACATATCCAATTTGAAAGGTTTACAAATTTAATCTCTAAAATAAAAGAAATAAATAATGAAGTTATTTTTCATTGTTCAAGTTCAACAGCAGCTTTATTATATCCAGAGATGAATTTAGACGCAGTAAGACTTGGTTCATGTATTCAGGGAAGAGTTCTTAAAAATCATTTAGAATTAAAGAAAATTGGAAATTTTAAATCTGAAATTGTTACAATAAAAGAAATAGAAAAAGGATATAATATTAGTTATGGTAATAAATTTAAAGCAAAAAAGAACATGAAAATTGCAGTTATACCAGTTCGGATATATGGATGGACTTAATCTAAAAAATTGTAGAGATACTTTTGGATTTATAGATAATATTATATCTATTGGCATGGAAATAAAAAAAGTATTTACAAGACCTAAATTAACTGTTAATATAAATAATAAGGTTTTTAATATAATAGGAAGACTTGGAATGTATCATTCAATTGTTGATATTACAAAAGGAGATAATTTAAATATAGGTGATGAAGTTATATTAGATATATCTCCAATGTATGCAAATATAAATATTAGAAGGGAGTACATTAAATAGTGGAAAATATGGAAAAAATAGGATTCTTTAAAAGAATAAAACTTTCAGTATTTAATTTAGAGAATTACAAAACATTTGCAAATGAAAAATTTTCGAAAGCAATTAAATATATATTTATTCTTATAACTATTGCTGTTGTTATATTATCAATAGTTTCAGCAATACAGTTAAATAAAGATATTTCTAGATTGCTAGATTATGTAGAATCAGAATTTCCTGACTTTTCAATAAAAGATGGAAAATTAGAAGTTGAAAAAAAATTAGAAGCATATGATAAAGATTATGATATGAAATTAATTGTTGATACTAGTGATGAAGTAAGTGAAGAAACATTAAAAGCTTATAAAGATAAATCTAGAGAGAGTATGTATTCAATAATTCTTTTAAAAGATAAAGTAATTTATAGAGTAAAAGAATTAAGTAATGAAGAAAAAGAAACTCATTATACTAGTATTATGGATACATTAAAAATATCTAATATAACTAAATCTGAAATGATACAAAAATACTTTAATTCAAATATGAGAAGAGATATAAGTATAATAGTATGGGTTTATGCATTTTTATCATTATATCTTATAAATTTAAAAATAGTAATACAAGATGTTTTAATTGTTGCAATATTCGGTTGGATTGCTGCTAGATTAACTAGAGTAACATTAAAGTTTTCTCAAACAGCATCACTTGCAATATATTCTTTAACATTGTCTATTATATTAAGTACAGTTTATGCTGTTGTAAGTGCATTTTATGATTTTGAAATAAGCTATTTTTCAGTAATGTATATGTTAATTAGCTATATTTATATGGTTGCTGCAATTATGATTATGAAAGATAATTTTAATGATACAGCAGGAGAAGCAGTTACTGTTGAAGGTCAAGTCATGAAAACAGATTCTGATGAAGAAAATGAAGATGATGAAAGTAAAGAAAATGAAGATAATAAAAAAGATGATTATAAAAAGAAAAAATTAAAAGATAAATTAGACGAAGAAGATGATGATGATGAGTTTGACAATATGGAAGATTAAATTGAAAGGAGTGGCAAATGGCTGATAATAAACCAAATGGTAATAACAACAATAAAAATAAAGATAATAAGTTTTATATTGTAATGGTTCCAATTTTAGCTTTATGTATAGTGATACGGATTTTTAATATATAGTTTTTTTGAAAATAAATCTGAAGATGCAATGGCTTATGATAAATTATTATTATCAATTCAAAATCAAGAAGTAGAAAAAATTGAAATGGAAGTTGGTAGTACAACTTTAAAAGTAATAATGAAAGGCGACGAAAAGGAAGCAGATAGAACAGAAACAGCAAATGTTCCTAGCCTTCAGGCTTTTATGGAATGGGTAAATGATAAAATTGATAAAAAAGAAGTAGATGTTGAAATTGTTGAAAATACTCCAAATGCATTTATGTCATTTTTAGGAAATATAGTAGCTTATGTTCCAACTATATTATTAGTTGTATTAATTCTATTAGTGTTTAAGATGCAAGGTCTTGGAGGAGATAGCGGAAAAATTTATGGTGGAGATGACGGCAAAAAGAGTAAAGTTAAATTTGCTGATGTTGCTGGATTAGAAGAAGAAAAAAGCGAACTAGTAGAAATTGTTGACTTTTTAAAGAAGCCAGATGAATATATTAAAATGGGAGCTAAGATTCCTAGAGGAATTTTATTATATGGTAAGCCAGGAACAGGAAAAACGCTTATAGCAAAAGCAATTGCTGGAGAAGCAGGTGTTCCATTTATTTCTATGAGTGGTTCTGAATTTATAGAAATGTTTGCAGGTCTTGGGGCGTCTAGAGTTAGAAAGTTATTTGAAAGAGCAAAAAAAATGTCACCTTGTATAGTATTTATTGATGAAATTGATGCTATTGGTTCTAGAAGAACTAGTAATAGTGGGGCTGAAAGTGAAAATAATCAAACTTTAAACCAATTATTAGTTGAGATGGATGGTTTTGAAACAAAAGAAACAATTATAGTTTTAGCAGCAACTAATAGACCTGAGATGCTTGATAAAGCTTTACTTCGTCCTGGTAGATTTGATAGACAAATAACAATTCCAGCTCCAGACTTAAATGGTAGAGTTGAAATTTTAAAATTGCATAGTAAAGATAAGAAATTAGCTGATAATGTAGATTTGAAAGCAATTGCTGGAGATACAGCAGGCTTTACAGGTGCAGAACTTTCAAATGTATTAAATGAGGCTGCAATTCTTGCAACAAAAGAAAGACATGAGGCTATTGAAAATATTGATATTGAGAATGCAGTAAGAAAGATTACTGTTGGTTTAGAAAAACATAATAGAGTAGTATCTGAAAAAGACAAGAAATTAACAGCATATCATGAAGCTGGACATGCTGTTGTTAGTAGATTTTTATCATCTCAAAATGATGTTAAAGAAATTTCAATAATTCCTAGAGGTGTAGCTGGTGGCTATACTATGTATAAAACAACAGAAGATAAATATTATGTTTCAAGAACAGAATTATTAGAAAAAATGGTAGCATTAATGGGTGGTAGAGCAGCAGAAAAATTAGTATTAAATGAGATTTCAACTGGTGCAAGTAATGATTTAGAAGTTGCAACTGGAATTGCCAGAGATATGCTAACAGTTTATGGTATGAGTGATTCTTTAGGTCCTATTTCTTTAAAAGTTGATAAAGCTTATGAATTAGAAATCTTTGGAGAAGAAGTTGTAAATGAAGTTGGAAATCAAATAAAATCTTTAATAGATAATTCTTATATTGCAGCTCAAAAAATTCTATCTGAACATAGAGAAGTACTAGATAAAGTTGCATATGCTTTAATGGAAAAAGAAAAAATTACAAGTGAAGAATTTGAAAAATTTTTTGAAGAATAGAATTAAATTTTAATTTGCTTTTTCTTTTATAAAAAATGAAACAAAAAAGCTTTAGAATAATTGAAGTGAATCCTTCTTATTAAACTTAATCTTGTTTAATAATTTGGATTCACTTCATTGATTTTAAAGCTTTTATTATAAATTCATATTAATATTTAATTCTAATAAAAATAAAATTCATATTTTAGTACGTAGTTTTAATAAAAAAATACTATATCTTTTATTTAGCTTTACTAAAAGATAATTCATATTTTAGTATATAGTTTTAATTAAAATAAAATTTACATTTTAGTATTTAATTAAAATTAAAGTTTTCTAATATTAATTTTAATTGAAATGTGTTTATTATTATGTTATTATTGATGTGAAAAAATATATATGTAATTAAAAGGTAAATATGAGAAAAATTATAGTAGATAAAAAATATAATGATAAAAAATTAAATAGTGTTTTATTAGATATATTTAAAAATTTAAATATAAATATATTATTTAAAGCTCTTCGTCAAAAAGATATAAAAATAAATGGAAATAGGGTTAAAGAGAATTTAATAGTTTATGAAAATGATGTAATAGAAGTTTTTATATCTGATGAATTATTATTTGGAAATGAAATTATTGATTTTAATATTGCATATGAAGATAAAAATATTTTAGTAATAGACAAGCCACAAGGGATTTCTGTAACAGAAGAGTCGGGAAAAAGTGGTTCATCAAGTATAACTCTAACTAAATTAGTTAAAGAAAAATTTGGAAGTGATTTAGAGCCATGTCACAGATTAGATAGAAATACATCTGGAATAGTTTTGTTTGCCAAAAATAAGGAAAGTTTAAAGATATTATTTGAAAAGTTTAAAAGTCATGAAATTGAAAAACATTATAAAGCTATGGTTTATGGTATTCCTAAAGAAGAACATAAAATTTTAAAAGATTATTTATTTAAAGATAGTAAAAAAAATATAGTATATGTTTCAAATATTCCTAAAAAGGGGTATTTAGAAATAATTACAGAATATACAATAATTGAAAAGAATATTAAAAATAATACAGCAATTTTAGATATAAATTTACATACAGGTAGAACTCATCAAATTCGTGCGCATCTTTCATTTTTTGGATATCCAATTATAGGGGATGGAAAATATGGTAATTCAGAAATTAATAAGAAGTTTGGAAAAAAATTTCAGGAATTAAGAAGTTATAAAATAAAATTTAGATTTAATGGAAATAATAGTATTTTAGAATATTTAAATGGGGTGGAAATTTCTGTATAAAATAAAAAATTACCATAAAAATCTATAGACAATAAATGAATTTAAGGATAAAATTAGACTAGATATTAAATATTAAGTTAAAAATTAATACATAAATTGTGTTCTAATATCTAACCTCTAACATCTAATATCTAAATATTACCAACAAATTTATGGAGTTTATTTATGACAAGTAATAATAGTCATCAAAAATCTCTATCAGAAGTTTTTAAGGAATTAGAGCAAACTAGAAATAGACAAGTTGAAACATATAATAATATTAATAAACAAAAAGAAGAAACAAGTTTTTTATTTCATGTTAAACATAGAACAAAAATGGATAATATAAAGTTAATTTTAATTGTTTTGATTATATTATTATCATTTTCAATGTTTTCATCAAATTATATATTTGCTAAAGATCTAGAAATTGATGAAGAAAAAAAGGCAATAGGTAGTTTTGAAAAAAATGAAGAACCTTGTGATGTTTATGCTATAATTTCCGAAAATATTAGTAGTACATATCAAAAGGAAATTTTTGATAGAGATGAAGAAATTGAATTTGAAACTGAATATATAGAAAATAAGAACATGCCTAAAGATGAAATAAATGTTATTCAAAATGGTATTGTTGGAAATAAACGTGTTACATATGTTAGAAGCTATGAGAATCATAGAATAACTGAAGAAAATTCTATTGGTGAAACTATATTTTCTGAACCACAAAAGGAAATTATAGAAGTAGGAACATCTGAACTTTTAAAACAATATAATATACATATTAATGATAAATTATATGTTTCACAAGATATAGAATTAAGAGAAATAGCAAATTCAGAAGGTACAGCTTTAACTACTATTCCTGCATATTATGATGTTAAAACTTTAGAGATAGTAGATGATTTATGGGTAAAAGTAGAGTATGAAGAATTTTCTGGTTATATTTTATGTGAATTTTTAACTTCAGAAACTTTGACTCCAGAAATTGTTGAAATTTGTAGAAAAGCAAAAATATTAAATAGAGTTAATTTTGATATACCTTTAAATGAGCCAAGCGGATTACTTGAAAGTGATTATCAAAAAATATTGTCAGCTCAAATTCAGGATACTAATAATGTTTTTAAAGAAAATTATAAAGCCTTTTATGATGCTGAGCAAAAGTATGGAATAAATGGTGTATTTTTATTATCAATAGCAATACATGAAAGTAATTGGGGAAGATCTTTAATTGCAACAAATAAATTTAATTTGTTTGGATTTGGTGCATATGATTCATCTCCATATGAATCAGCTGTGACATTTGAATCTTATGCAAATGGAATAGATACAGTGGCTTGTTGGCTTGCATCTAAATATCTTAATTCAGCTGGTACTGTTTTAAATAGTGGAGATGTTGCATCAGGTACATATTTTAATGGTCCAACTGTTTCAGGAGTAAATACTAGATATGCTTCAGATACAGAATGGGCAAATAAAGTATATAATACAATGAAAAATATTTATTCAGCTTTATAAATAGGGGGAAATTTTGGACATAAATTTAAAAAAAAATAAAATTCTCACTATAATTATCTTGCTGGTAATTATAGCTATAATTGTATATGTGTATTACAAAATAATTAGCATGTATAGAATTAATAATATTTTTGCAATAGAATCTGAAAAATATGCAGATGAGGTTAATAATCCAGTTTTTAAAATAGAAAAAATATTAGTTTATAGTGATGCAAATGTTGAAGATTTAAGCGAAAATAAAAATCTTTCTAATATTAATATTTCTCAATTTACAGATTTTGCAATATATCTAGATAATAATATTTTAAATTCAGAATTAACAGAAGAAAATACAATAAATAATATTTATATTGATGAAATTTCAGTAACAAAATCAAATATTGGAAATCAAAAAATATTTTATAAAGATATAAATAATTTATGCAAATACGAAAAAATAAATGAAGATGTAAATAGAATTGATTATTCTGTTATTCATACAAATGAAGATAAAGAAAAACATCAAGAGCCAAATACATTTTATACAGACTGTTCTGAGCCAATTATAATTTCATATGTTAATGAAAATATAGTTGAAAATGAAGATGTTTCTAATTCTCAAGAAACATTTTCTTTAAATGGTTCTATGTTAAAATATTTAAATATTAATTTAGATGATTTAAACTATAAAATTTCTTTTACAATAAATATTGAAAATAATCTTGGTGAGAAATTTTATTGTAGAGTTTCATTAAATATTGATTTAAATAGTAGTGAAGGTGGAATTTACACAGGATATATTATGCAAATTCACGACTTAACAAATTCGGATTACAAATTTAAAAAGATTTAGGTTACAAAAGAAGGGTAAAAATATGGAATTGGCAATAAGTTTAATAATAATTACAATTAGTATATTAATTTCTTATGTTTTAATAATTGATTATATAAGAAAGGGAAAATATAAAGTTAAAGATGATGCAAGTATTTTATCAAAAGAAGCAGAAGATAGATATTTTAAAGAGTTTCCAGAATATACTATTCAAGATTTAAAATTAGAAATTGAAAAAGTTGCTGATATTTTAATAAATAATGAATCTAGTAATAGGTATACAGAAGCTTTAAGGCAAAAAGCTAAAAATGATGATAAAATTAAAGTTCTGAAAGATTCTGTTGTAGATAAAGTAGAAATTATAAAATATGTAGATGGTGTTTTGAAAGCTAGAGTAAAATATAGAGATAATAATCATGAATATTCTTTAATTTTAAGTATGAATACTGTAACAACAGGAAGAGTTTTTCTAAATAGTTATTATATATTTAAAGACAAGTTAACATTTGCTAGAGTATCTTAAAAAATATTATAAATATGGTTTAAAATAACCCCAAATTATTAGACAAAAAGTTTAATGATTTGGGGCTGTTTTTGTTTTTATGAATATATTTAAGAAAGTTTAAATAAAAAATAAAATTTATAACTAGTATGACATAAATAAATTTTAAAAATAAAATTTAAAACTAATACGACTTAAATAAATTTTAATCACAAATTTTTCAATATAAAATGTATAAATTTTCCAGAATAGTGAATATTATAAATATGAATAGTGGAGGTTTATAATTTATGGTTTATAAGTTTACTAAAAGCGGAGAAAAAGTTATTGAGAATGCTAGTGATGTGGTGATTTACTTAGGGCATAATTATATTGGAAGTGAACATATTTTATATGGTTTAGCTAAAGAAAAAAATGGTGTAGCTCATAAAGTATTGGAAAAGCAAGGAATCTATGCAGATTTAATATTAAGAAAAATAGAAGAGATTATAGGTAAGTCTAATATAATAATTAGTAATGGAGTTGGATTTACACCTAGAAGTAAAAAGATTATTGAAAATGCATATGTTGAATCTAAACAAATTGGTTCAGATTATATTAGTACAGAGCATTTATTAATTGGTCTTTTGCAAGAAGAAGATAGTGTAGCATTTAAAATTTTAATAGAATTAAACTGTAATATGGATAAAATGTATAATGAGATTTTAAATGTATTAAATGAGTATGGAGATACAGATAATTCTAAAAATGATAAAAATAATAAGTCTTTAGGAAAAACATTAAATCAATACGGAACAGATTTAACTTTGAAAGCAAAAAATGGAAAATTAGATCCAGTAATACGGAAGACAAAAAGAAACAGAAAGAGTAATAGAAATTTTATCTAGAAGAACAAAGAATAATCCATGTTTAATTGGGGAACCTGGTGTTGGAAAAACGGCTGTAGTAGAAGGACTGGCTGAGAAAATAGTTGCAGGAGAAGTACCTAATAATTTAAAAGACAAAAGAATTGTGGTTTTAGATATTCCATCAATGGTTGCAGGAGCTAAATATAGAGGTGATTTTGAAGAACGTATAAAAAAGGCTTTAGCAGAAGTAAAAGATTTAGCAGATGTAATATTATTTATAGATGAAATTCATATAATTGTTGGAGCAGGAGCTGCAGAGGGAGCTATAGATGCTGCAAACATTTTAAAACCATTACTTGCAAGGGGAGAAATTCAAGTGATTGGTGCAACTACTATAAATGAATATAGAAAATATATAGAAAAAGATAGTGCATTAGAAAGAAGATTCCAATCTATTTTAATTAATGAGCCTACAGTAGAAGAAACAAAAGAAATTTTAACAGGACTTAGAGATAAATATGAAGCTCATCATAATACACAAATAACTGATGAAGCAATTAATGCTGCTGTTGAACTTTCATCAAGATATATACATGATAGATTTTTGCCAGATAAAGCTATTGATTTAATAGACGAAGCTTCTGCAAAAGCTAAGTTTCGTGAAATAAAAAAACCAAATGAGTTATTAAATTTAGAGGAACGTATAGCTAATTTAGAAGTTGAAAAAGAAGAAGCAATAAATGTACAAGATTTTGAAAAAGCAGCAAGAATACGTGATGATATAAATAATTTAAAAAATGAGATAGATATTGAAAATAAAAAATGGAATAATGAAAGTAAGGTAAAATTAATAAGAGTTTTAAGAGATGATGTTGCAACTGTTGTTGCAGATAGCACTGGTATTCAAGTAAATAAAATTACAGAAGGAGAAAATATTAAATTAAGAAATTTAGAATTAGAATTACACAAACGAGTTATTGGTCAAGATGAAGCAGTTTTAAGTGTAGCAAAAGCAATTAGAAGAGGGAGAACTGGTTTAAATGATGAAAAAAGACCAATAGGTTCATTTTTGTTTTTAGGTCCAACTGGTGTTGGGAAAACAGAATTAACAAAAGCTTTAACAGAGTGTTTGTTTGATGATGAAGAAGCACTTATTAGATTAGATATGTCAGAATATATGGAAGCAAATGCTGTTTCTAAATTAATTGGTTCACCTCCAGGATATATAGGCTATGAAGAAAATGGTGGCTTAACAGAAAAGGTAAGAAGAAAGCCATATTCAGTAATTTTATTTGATGAAATAGAAAAAGCTCATTTTGATATTATGAATATTTTATTACAGATTTTAGATGATGGTAGATTAACAGATAATTTAGGAAGAACAGTAAGTTTTAAAAATACTGTAATTATTATGACTTCAAATGTAGGAGCAAAGCAAATACTTAGTAAAAAGAAATTAGGTTTTTCAGAAAAAATAAAACAAGAAGAGGAATATGAAAATTTAAAAAATGATGTGTTAAAAGAGGTAAGAGATAATTTTAGACCAGAATTTTTAAATAGAATAGATGAGATTATAGTTTTTCAAAAATTAAATCAAGATGAAATGAAAAAAATTACAGAAATAATGTTAAATCAAGTTTCAGAAAGATTAAAAAAACAAAATATAACTGTTAATTTTGAAAAAAGTGTAGAAGATTTAATAATAGATTCAATAGAAGATTCACGGATATGGTGCAAGGCCTATTAGAAGATTAATTCAAAATTTAGTAGAAGATAAAATTGTTGATGAATATCTTAATGGGAAAATTTATGAAAATATGACAGTAACCGCTTTTTCTCAGGATAATGGGTTGTATTTTAAGTAAAAGTTTTATACCTTTACTCATAAAGAAAGCAGGATGAGTTAACATCTTGCTTTTTATTTTAGGCAATTTTAAAATTTGAATTAGTTACTAAAATCTTAAAAAAGATGTAGATTTTTATGTTTTTAAGAATAGTACCATACTTGTTATACAATAAGTTTAATAAGTATGGATATTTTTATGTCTAAATATTTAAATGAATTTAAGGTTATAAGCAATTTAATATTACATTTTTGTAAAAAATATTGACAATTGAACATATATTCAACTATAATATAGTAAAGGTTGAACATATACTCAACTAATGCATAATATAGTATATAATAAGATTTAGTTTAAAAATATTTCTTACTATTAAGAGTTAAAGTTCATAGTACTAATATAGACGATTATATTGTAAATTAATATAATTATCTAAAAGGTTTATGGGTAACCTAAAAAAATCCAAATATATCTAAAGGAATGAAATTTTATATGTCAAAAAATGAATTTGTATGTGATTGCAATATAATACATGAAGATATTGTTACAAATACCAAAAAACAAATGGCAGATGAAGATGTTTTTAATAAACTTGCAGAGTTTTTCAAAATTCTTGGAGATACAACTAGAGTAAAAATTCTTTTTGCTATTGATAAAAATGAAATGTGTGTATGTGATATTGCTAATGTTTTAAATATGAGTAAATCTTCTATTTCTCATCAATTAGGAACACTAAGAAGAACTGGAATTGTTAAATGTAGAAAAGTTCGGAAAAGAAGTTTTTTATAGTTTAGATGATGAACATGTTAAAGAGGTTTTTGAAGTTGGAATTGAACATATAGAGCATAGAAGATAGGTTTTAATAAAATATAATTTATTATGAACTATATGTTGAATTGAATAATTGAAATATAGTTTAATAGATATAATTTGAAAAAATTATTAAGTATGCCAAAAAAGAAAGGAATGTGATTTATTATGAAATATAATTTTAGAATAAAAGGTATAGACTGTGCTAATTGTGCAGCAGAATTAGAAAGAGATATTCAAAAAATATCAGGAGTAAAATCAGCATCTATTAGTTTTATGACTGAAAAAATGATTATTGAATGTGAAGAAAATGAAAAAGATGAAGTAATTAAAAAAATTCAAAAACTTGTAAAAAAAGAAGAACCTGACGCTATAATGAAAGAAATTTGAAAATTATAAAATGAATTTATAAAGTTATAAGTATAGATTTAAAATTTCATTATATAAAATAAATTACTTAAATTAATTATAAAAAATAGTAGTTAAAAAGTATTTTATTATATGTTATAAAAAAGAAAGGAATTAAAAATATTATGAAAAAGAGAGGAATTAAAATAATAATAGCATTTATTTTTTATATAATAGCAATTATTATATCACATATAGAAAAAATAAATAATATTTGGATTTCTAATAGTATTTTCATAATTAGTTATTTAATTGTTGGTTTAGATATTTTAAAAAGAGCATTAAGAAATATACTTAGAGGAAAAGTTTTTGATGAAAATTTTTTAATGACAATTGCAACTATTGGTGCATTTGGAATAGGAGAGTTTCCAGAAGCTGTTGCTGTAATGCTTTTTTATCAAGTTGGAGAATGGTTTCAATCATATAGTGTTAATAAATCCAGAAAATCTATATCATCTTTAATGGATATTAGACCAGATTATGCTAATTTGAAAAAAGAAAATGGAATAGAAAAAGTTGACCCAGATGAAGTTAAAATAGGAGATATAATACTTGTAAAACCTGGTGAAAAAATTCCTTTAGATGGAATAGTAGTTGATGGAACTTCAATGCTTGATACAAAAGCTTTAACTGGAGAAGCAATTCCTAGAAAAGTTAAAATTCAAGATGAAGTTTTAAGTGGATGTATAAATCAAGATGGTGTAATTGAAATTAAAGTGACTAAAGAATTTGGAGAATCAACAGTTAGTAAAATTCTAGAATTAGTAGAAAATGCAAGTAGTAATAAATCTAAATCAGAAAATTTTATTACAAAATTTGCAAAATATTATACTCCAGCTGTTGTAATAATTGCAGTAGTTTTAGCGGTTGTTCCTCCATTAATAATATCTGGAGCTGAATTTTCAAAATGGCTATATAGAGCTTTATCATTTTTAGTTGTAAGCTGTCCATGTGCATTAGTAATTTCTATTCCACTTAGCTTTTTTGGAGGAATTGGAGGTGCTTCAAAAATAGGAGTTCTTATTAAAGGAAGTAATTATCTTGAGGCATTATCAAGCACAGAAATTACTGTATTTGATAAAACTGGAACTTTAACAAAAGGAGTATTTGAAGTTCAAAAAGTTGAAGCAAAGCAAATAGAAAAAGAAGAACTAATAAAATTTAGTGCATATGCAGAATATTATTCTAATCATCCAATTGCAAAATCAATTAAAAATGCTTATGGAAAAGAAATTGATAAAACTAAAATTTTAAACACTAAAGAAATTTCTGGTGAGGGAATTAGAACTACAGTTTATGAAAAAGAAGTTTTAATTGGAAATGCTAAACTTATGATTTCAAATAATATAAAATATGAAGAATGTAAAGAAATTGGAACAATATTATATGTTGCAATTGATAAAGTATATGTAGGTTATATTTTAATAGCAGATGAAATTAAACAAGATGCTAGAAAAACAATAGAAGTTTTAAAAAATAATGGTATAAAACAAACTGTAATGTTAACTCGGAGATAGAAAAGATGTAGCAGAAAATGTATGTCAAAGTTTAAAAATAGATACAGTATATAGTGAACTTTTACCAGATGGAAAGGTGGAAAAGATACAAGAACTATTAAATAAAAAATCAGAAAAAGGAAAACTTGTATTTGTTGGAGATGGAATTAATGATGCACCAGTTTTAGCAATTTCAGATATTGGAATAGCAATGGGAGCTATGCGGTTCTGATGCTGCAATAGAAGCTGCAGATATTGTTATTATGACAGATGAACCCTCTAAAATTGGAGAAGCAATATCACTTTCAAAAAGAACTATGAGAATTGTAAAAGAAAATATTATATTTGCAATTTTTGTTAAAGTTTTAATATTAGTTTTAAGTGCTTTAGGTAAGTCAAATATGTGGCAAGCTGTATTTGCTGATGTTGGAGTATCTGTTATAGCAATTTTAAATGCACTAAGAGTACTTAAAGTATAATAAAAAATATAGTAAAATAACAATTAAGCAAGTTTTTTTAAATAAAAGATAGAAAATTAAAGCAGTAGAATTAATGTAAAAAATTGACTTAAAAAATAAATTTAATGAAATTTATTTAAAAAAGCAAAATTAAAAAACTTTATAAATAGTAAAATTAAATTACCGTTTTAATAAAAGTAAAAAGACACAAAATTAAAGAATTTTTGAAAAAGTATTGACTTATTATCAAAAATAGTGTTTAATAATTATACTAATCATAGGTTACTATGTTCTTTGGGATTGAAAAAGCTAATTTTTTAATTACTGAAGACATTAATTATCAACCAATAAGATTTCTAGTTAACTCTGGAAATCTTTTTTTATTTTTAAAAATTGTATTTGTTAAAATGCTAAATAAATTTTATTTTTATATAATAGTAAAAATGTATATATATTAATTAAATTATTTATTAAATTGTATAGTTTAAATGTTGTTTTTTTTGTAATAAAAAAGTAATAGAAATCTTATTGAAAATATAGTGAAATAAGTGTTATTATAAATATATATATTACTTTTAATATAATGGATTTATAAACAAAGGAGGAAAGAAAAATGTTAAAAAAGCAGAATGGTATAACTTTGGTAGCACTAGTTATAACAATAATTATTTTGCTTATTTTAGCTACAATATCAATACATGCGCTTTTTGATTCAGATTTAATAGGAAGAGCTAAACAAGCGACAGATAAACATAATGAAGCAGCAGATAAAGAAACCAAAGATATTGATGATCTTGATTCAAAACTTAAAGATAATGGAAATAAAAAAAACGGAAAGCTTATTATTGATTTGACAGTATATGACATTTATCCAGAATATGATGCTGGTGTAATAAAAGGAGATTGTGTATTAGCTATTTATAAAGATGAAAACTTAACAGAATTTGTAAAAAGAATTAATATAACATCTGATGATTATGATGGAATACATAGTTATGTAACTGATAATACATTGGAAGCAGGAACATATTATGTTGTAGAAGAATCCATGAAAGGGTATAATCTTGGTACATATATATGTGATATTATTGACGGAGAAGAGAATGTTTGGACAATTTCTCATCAATATAATTATCTAGTACCTTCAAGTGGACCAGCAGATTTAATAACACATGAAAATGAAAAGAGAATATCTGATTATGAAGAATATTCTAACAGCCAAATTAGTGTATCTTTTAAAAATTTAGGATATATATTGAATGATTATAATTTGGTTGACGATTATACCGAATATTTACATGAAAATTCTGAATTATTTAATATTAATATCTATGAAGTTGCAACTTATGATAAAGATAATGATAAATACATATATAGAGAAGAACTATATGGACAAGGTATTAGAAATATAACAACAACAGCAGTTACATCAGATAATGACAAATGCAGAGGATGTTCAGATATATGTTATATGTTAAAAGAAGAGTTAGATAAACGTGGAGTTGAATTTCAAAATATTAAAGAGGGAGAAAAAACATATTTAAAAGGTAATGGGGTTTATTTAATTACATTTGACTTTACTGTTACAGATTATTATCAATATTATTCACCATCTTATATATTTGTTCCTGCTTTATATGAAAATGAAAATACATATTGCTTTGATTTTGATACGTCAGTTCTTTGGTATGAGAAAATATTAACATCAATAGAAATTTATAATAATGTAATTAATCCTACAGTAAGAGATAATGAAACATTTGTATATAATATAAGAGCATATAAAGGGGATGAACAAGTATTTTCAAAGTTTGTAAGTATGGTATGTGATTTATCAGAAGAAAATCAACAACATAATATCGTATTAGAAGATATTGTAATAGTTGATGAAATTGAAACATTAGTTGATATAGGTAACTTTGAAGCTTTAATAGATAGATTTGAAATTGAACAGGTATACAGTGGAACTCATTTTATTTCGAGTATTCCTATAATAACTTCTGATATACGTCTTGGAGATGGAATTTATAGTGAGTTTAGTAATTATGAGGAAAATTACAAATTAAAAGGAAGTGTTGCAACAGACTTGTTTACTTATAATCAAGATGAAGAAAACTGGAATAGAGAATCTATAAGTACTACAAATTCAAAATTTACTAAAATACAATCTGAATTTTCAGATTGGACTTATCATACAAAAATATCTGTAGATGATACAAATAGTGCAAAAGGTTCATATGTAAGAACAAAAGTATTTTCAAATGTAGATCTTAATTTTGGACGGTGATAATAATTGGTATCAAAGTTCAGATGGATATTATGAATATAGTGATATTATAAAAGATGGAAATACAACAAATGAAATAACATTTACCCTTGATGTTCCAGATGAAAATTCAATATATTTTTCAGAAGAAGATATTTCTGTTATTATAATTGCAGAAATTGTGAAGGCTGAAGTTGATGAAGATGGTTATACATATGCAGATTGGTATGGAATAGAAGATGATGGAGCTTAGATGAAGCATATTAAATAATAATAAAATAAATATTAAATATAAAACAAGATTTTTTAGAAAAGAAAATATTTCTAAAAAATCTTGTTTTTAATTTATAAAAAATCAATAAATTAATAAAATATTCAATAATTTTTATAAAAATTAAATCAATTTACAAAACCAATAATGAATGATATAATATTTTTGATTAAAAAATATAAAATAGTATAAAAATAAATTTATATAAAGATTTTGAAATTAAAAGGGAGAAGATATTTAATGAGGGAAAAGTTTAATATACAAGGAATGACATGTAGTAGTTGTGTTTCTCATGTTGAAAAAGCAGTAAAAAAACTTAATGGAATAAAAAGCATTAATGTAAATTTACTACAAAATATGATGATAGTTGAATATAATGAATCTGTTATTGATAGTAATATTATTATAGAGGCTGTTCAGGACGCTGGTTATGGAGCAAGCAAAATTTTAGAGAATAATAAAAAAGTAGATACCAAAAAAGAAAAATTTATTGATAATTCAGAAATAATAAATTCAATGAAAAAAAGATTAATTATTTCAATAATCTTTTGGGTTCCACTTATGTATGTTGCAATGTATCATATGTTTAATGAGTGGTTTGGAATTCCAATTCCAAATTTTATAAAAGAGTATTTTCACGGAAATGAAAATCGGAATTATTTTTGGATTTACTCAATTCTTATTGTTAATACCAATTGTTTATGTTAATAGAAATTATTTTATTAGTGGATTTAAAAAACTTTTTAAGGGTAGTCCAAATATGGATTCACTAATTGCAATTGGAAGCTCTGCTGCTATTATTTATGGCATTTACGCTATTTACATGATTGGATATGGTTTAGGTCATAATAATATAAATTTAGTAGAAGAATTTGTTATGGATTTGTACTTTGAATCAGCAGGAACGATTTTAACATTAATTACAGTTGGAAAATATCTCGAAGCAAAATCTAAAGGAAAAACTGGAGATGCGATTTCTAAATTAATAAATTTAGCTCCTAAAACAGCTTTAGTTTTAAAAAATAATGAGGAAATAGAAACCTCAGTAGATGATATAAAAAAAGATGATATCATTATAATTAAACCTGGAACAGGTATACCAGTTGATGGTTTAATTATAGAAGGAAATTCAAGTATTGATGAAGCAAGTATTACAGGAGAAAGTTTACCTGTAGAAAAAACAATTGGAGATAATGTAATTTCTGGAACTTTTAATAAAAATGGTTCTTTTAAAATGAAAGCTACAAAAGTAGGTGAAGATACTACACTTAATCAAATTATAAACTTAGTAGAAGAAGCTGGAAATTCTAAAGCTCCTATATCAAGGTTAGCAGATAAAGTAAGTGGAGTATTTGTTCCAATAGTAATTACAATTAGTATTTTGGCTACAATTTTTTGGTTAATATATGGAGAGTCTATAGCGTTTGCATTAAGTATTGGAATTGCAGTTTTAGTAATTAGTTGTCCATGTGCATTAGGGCTTGCAACACCTGTTGCAATTATGGTTGGAACAGGAAAAGGAGCTGAAAATGGTATTTTAATAAAATCAGCAGAAAGTTTAGAAAATTTGCATTCTATAAATACAGTAGTTTTAGATAAAACTGGTACTATAACAGAGGGAAAACCTAAAGTTACTAATATAGTTAGTAATATTGAAGAAAAAAAGTTATTACAAATAGCATCAAGTTTAGAAAAAAATTCTGAGCATCCGCTAGCAGAAGCAATATTAGAAAAATCAAAAGAACTAAATTTAGATAGTATAAATGTTAAAGATTTTAAAGCAGTTTCTGGAAGAGGTGTTAGTCGGTTTAATAGAAAATAAAAAATACTTTGGACGGAAACTTAGCTTATATGAAAGAAAATAGCATTAATATAGATAATATAAATGCAGAAGAATTTTTAAATCAGGGTAAAACGGTTTTATATTTTGGAGATGAAAATAGAGTTCTTGGAATTATTGCAGTATCTGATACTATAAAAGAAACTAGTTATGATGCGATAAAAAATTTAAAAAAGCAGAATTTAGAAGTGGTAATGTTAACTGGAGATAATGAAAAATCTGCCAAAGCTATTGGAAATGAATTAGGAATTTCTAAAATAATTTCTGAAGTTTTACCACAAGATAAAGAAAAGGAAGTTGAAAAACTTCAAAAAGAAGGTAAAAAGGTTGCTTTTGTAGGAGATGGAATTAACGATAGTCCTGCACTAGTAAGAAGCGATGTAGGCTTAGCAATAGGCTCCGGAACTGATATAGCTATAGAATCAGCAGATATAGTTTTAATAAAAAATAGTTTAATAGATGTAGTAAATAGCATAAAGTTAAGTCGTGCTACTATAAATAATATTAAATTAAGTTTATTTTGGGCATTTATATATAATATTATAGGAATTCCAATTGCATCTCGGAGTATTTTATTTGAGTTTTGGATTAAAATTAAATCCAATGATTGGAGCTCTTGCTATGAGTATGAGTTCTGTATGTGTAGTTACAAATGCATTAAGACTTAAGAATTTTAAAACAATACCAATTCTTGAAAATAAACAAGAAAGTTTTCAAAATCAAAAAGAATGTAAAATAGAAAATATAAAAGGAGAGAAAATTATGAAAAAAATATTTATTGAAGGAATGCAATGTAATCATTGCAAAATGAGTGTAGAAAAGGCATTAAAAGAAATTGATGGAGTAGTAGAAGTTACTGTAAATTTAGAAGAAAAAAATGCTATTGTAGAATCAAACAAACCAATAGATAATCAAAAAATTATAGATGTTATAAAAGATGCAGGCTTTGAAGTAAAATCAATTAATTAAACAGTTAGTTATAAATTTTATTTGGCTTTAATAGCAAATTTTAATATTACTGGATTTAGCTTTTTTTGTGTGATAAAATATATAAACATTAAAATAATTTAAAAAGTTTAAAATTTTCAAAAATAAAAATGGAGGAAATAAAAATGGAGCAAATATCAAGAGAAGATGCATTTGATTTATTAAAACAATATAATAAAGATAAATTTCATATAAGACATGCATTAACAGTTGAAGGAGTTATGAAATATTTTGCAGAAAAATTAGGATATAATGATGATAAAGATTTTTGGGGAATTGTAGGGTTACTTCATGATTTAGATTTTGAAATGTATCCTAATGAGCATTGTATTAAATCTCAGGAGATTATGAAAGAAAATGGAATCTCAGAAAAAATTATTCATGCTACAAGTAGTCATGGTTATAATTTAACTGTTGATGTAAAACCAGAACATGAAATGGAAAAAATTTTATATGCAACAGATGAACTAACAGGATTAATTGGAGCAGCAGCTTTAATGAGGCCATCAAAAAGTGTTCAGGATATGGAGTTAAAATCTGTTAAGAAAAAATTTAAAGATAAGAAATTTGCGGCTGGATGCTCAAGAGAAGTTATAGAAAGTGGTGCTTCAATGCTTGGATGGGATTTAGATAAAGTAATTGAAGAAACTATTTTGGCTATGAGAGTTGATGAAGATAAAATAAATACATATATGAGTGAAAACTTTTAGAACTTTTAAACTATAAAATCCAAATATTATATAATAGAAAATTATTATATTTATTAGAAGTTTTTATATTTAGAAAACAAGAAGTATCCTACAAATAGTATTGGAGTAAATAATGGAAAAATATGAGGAGATAGAAAAAACAATTACCAAAAGTTATCGTAAAGAAATTTGGAAAAAGTTTATTCAAGGAATAACTGAATATGAAATGATTTCAGAAGGAGATAAAATTGCTGTTTGTATTTCTGGAGGAAAAGATTCAATGCTTATGTCAAAATGTTTTCAAGAATTAAAAAAACATAGAAAAATGAATTTTGATGTACAATTTATTGTTATGGATCCAGGATATAATCAAATAAATAGACAAAAAATAATTTCAAATGCTAAGCTTTTAAATATTCCAATAATTATTTTCGAAACCAATATATTCAATAGTGTAGCTGAAATACAAGACCATCCATGTTATTTATGTGCTAGAATGAGAAGAGGGTATTTATATGAAAAAGCAAAGGAATTAGGGTGTAACAAAATTGCATTAGGTCATCATTTTAATGATGTTATAGAAACAATTCTTATGGGAATGTTTTATGGAGCTCAGATGCAAACTATGATGCCAAAAGTTAAAAGTACATCACATCCTGGTATGGAACTAATTCGTCCTATGTATTATATAAAAGAAGCAGATATTATAAGATGGGTAAATAGAAATAATTTAGAATTTATACAATGTGCTTGTAGATTCACAGAAAATTATACAAATTGTAATAATAGTGATGGAAGTTCAAAAAGAGAAGAAATGAAAACACTTATAAAAGATTTAAAAAAAGTTTATGATAATATAGATATTAATATTTTTAGAAGTGTTCAAAACGTTAATTTAGATACTATAATATCATATAGAAAAAAAGATAATATATATCATTTTTTAGATAATTATAATAATTAAATAAAATAAGAAAGGATTAATCAATTACATAAATTAATATTTCTATATAATTGATTATAAGAAAATTTATGAAGTTTTTTGATAAAAAATATTTTGAACTTGCTCAAGGCATAGTGCTTATAAATGATATTCAAGTTATTCCAGATAAGAAATATACAGCTAAAGATATTGAAAAATTATATAATGAGAGATTAAAAATTGAAATGGAAGAAGAAAAAGAAAAGTATAATGCTTTACCAGATTTTTCAGAGCAAGAAGAACTGACTAATGCTGAAAATATAGACTTTAATGAATTTATATATGTAGATGAACAAACAGGTAAAATGCATATTCCAAAAACAAAAAAAGAAGTTTTAAATTATATTGAACGTGAGAAAAAAGAAGCCTTAAAAAGATTTGAAGAAAGACCACCATTTAATGAGGAAGAGTTTGTAGAAGAATTTAAAGAAAATTATGAGTTTATGCTAGAAAATGATGGATGTCATGATTTTCCTGATTGGGTTTTTAAAGAAGTAGATAAAAGAATATTAGCATTAAATTATTTGCCAAAAAGCATTTTTGAGAAAATAAAATTAGACCAAGAAAATAGGCAAAAAGAATTAGATAAAATAAGAAAAAGTGCACAAAAAGAATTAGATAGTCAGCATATTCCATCTAAAATAAAAGATAAATTTGATTATTTTTATGATTCTAGAGTTAGAGCATTTAAAGAAAATAAAAATGATTATCAAATGCGTTTAGTTACAGAATTTGAAGAGCTTGTAATTGTAACTTTTAAAAATGCTAAGATTATTGAAAATGAAAAGATGGATTTTAGAAAAAGTTATGTATGTTACTTAGGTGAAGAGTTATATTTAAATAATAAAACTTATGAAGTTCATATGATTTTTTCTGTTTATAAAGAAAATGGACAAGAATTAAAATATATTACTTTAACATGTGAAGATATAAAAATTAATAAAGAAGAATAAAAATAATATTTATTTGAAAAACGAGAAAAGGATGGATTTTAAAATGAAAATTTTAGCAATAGATACTTCATCAGAAATTTGCGGAGTAGCTCTTTTAGAAGATGAGAAATTAATTGACGATAATTCTTTAAATAATGGAAAAACTCATTCGGAAAATTTAATGCCACTTGTTGAAGAAATTTTAAAAAGAAATAATATTAATTTAAAAGATATCGATTTAATTGCTTGTAATGTTGGACCAGGTTCATTTACAGGAATTAGAATAGGGGTAGCATTAGTTAAAGCTTTAGCTGAGGTCACTAAAATTAAAGTTGCAGAAGTTACATCTTTAGAAGCACTTAGTAAAAATATTGATGTATCTGAAACAAAAGTATCACTAATAGATTGTAGAAATAATCAAGTATATTGTGGTATTTTTGATAATGACAATAATTTAAAAGAGGAATACTTAACAGATGAAATTGGTGTTGTAACAGAAAAAGTTGCTAAATATAAAAATATTACTGTTTGTGGAAATGGTGCAATTTTACATGAAAATATATTAAAAGAAAAAATTGCAGATATAAAATTTTCAGAATCTAATTCTCAAATTGCTGTAAATACAGGACGTATTGGATATAAAAAATTTATAGAAAATAATTTGAAAACTGCTGATACAATTTTACCAATTTATTTGAGAAAATCTCGGAGCAGAAAGAATGAAAAAAAGATAAATAAATTAACTTAAAATAAATTATTAATTATCTTTATAATCAGATATTTTAAGTTAATAATTAAGAAAATAATATGTTTTTAAATAGAAATATTAGAAAAAAATATTAATGATTTAAGAAACTAGTAATATCAGAAAGGAATATAAACAATTTAAAAAAGTAGAAATATTAGAAATGAATATGGTCAATTTAAAAAAAGTAGAAATATCGGAAATGAATATAGATGATTTTAATAAAATAGAAAATATTATTCAGGATGAATATGATGAGTTCTGGAATAGTAATATTTTGAAAAGCGAGCTTTTGAAGTCTTCTTGTAAATATATTGTTGCTAAAGAAGCAGATGAAATTTTAGGGTTTGCTGGCATTTTTGTTACACTAGATGATGTTCAGATTATGAATATTGTTGTAAAGAAAAATAAAAGAAGAATGGGTATTGGAAATATTTTATTAAAAAATTTAATAAATTTAGCTAAACAAACAAATTTAGAAATTTTAACATTAGAAGTTAATTCAAATAATATACCAGCCCAAAATTTATATAAAAAATTTGGTTTTGAAGTTATTGGTATTAGAAAAAGATATTATAACAATAAAGATGATGCTATTATTATGAATTTTAATTTAAAAAAGTAGCTTTGATTTAATATAAATATTTATATTAAGATACTTAATAATTTGTTATTATTTTGAATAGAATATTTTAACTTTAAATGTAACATAATTATAATATAAAATTTATAAAAAATAATTGCATTATTTTTATGTTTGATATAAAATTTCTATATATAAAAATTTTACATATGGATAAAACATAAAATTACGGAGGATAAAATTTTAATGAGAAAGAATAATGAGCTATTGCCTAAGGATTTAAAAGATATTTGTAATCCAAATCAATTTAAATTTGAAACTACTAAAGAACTTATTGCTCCTAGTTCAAATAATTTAATATATGGTCAAGAAAGAGCTATGAAGGCTTTTAAATTTGGGTTAGATATTAATATAGATGGGTATAATTTATATCTTGAAGGAACAACTGGTGTTGGAAAAACAATTTATACAAAAAGGTCATTAAAAGAAAGGGCTTCAAAAGAAAAAACTCCTTGTGATTGGTGTTATATATATAATTTTGATAATCCAAATGAACCAATAGCAGTTAGTTTTCCTGCTTCTCAAGGAAAAGTTTTTCAAAGCACAATGGAAGCTTTTGTTAAAGATATAAGAAGAGATATAAAGAAAACTTTTAATAATGAAGATTTTGAAAAAGAAAAAAAATCTATAAAACAAGAATATGAATCAAAAAGAGAAGCTCTTTTAGAACAATTAAATAAAAGAACTATGGTTCAAGGATATAAAGTCCAAGCAACTGCAAATGGAGTTTATATGATGCCTGTTTTAGATGGAAAAACTTTAGAAGAGGAAGAATTTGAGGCTTTAGATGAAGCTGTTAAAAGAGATTTTGAAGAACGTTCAGTTTTAGTTCAAGATCAAGTATTAGAAGCTTTAGCTTCAATAAAGAGCTTAGAAAGAGAATCAGATAAAAAAATAGAAGAGTGGCAAGCAAGTATTGCTCATTTAACTATTGATGTTCATATAAATTCAATAAAAGCAAATTATAAGAGAAATAAGAAGATTTCACAATATTTAGATAATATAAAAAAAGATATATTAAAAAATATTTCATTATTTTTAGCTCCAGAGCAAGATCCAAAACAGCCAGTCCCACCAAATCAAAAACCAGAAGTAAATTCACCATGGCTTAATTATAGAGTTAATTTATTTGTTGATAATAGTAAAATAGAAGGTTCACCTGTAGTTATAGATAATAATTATTTATATAATAATATCTTCGGTGGTATTGAATATGAAAATCATTATGGAGCGATAAGAACTGATTTTACTATGCTAAAGCCAGGACTTATGCATATAGCTAATGGAGGTTATATAGTATTTCAAGCAAAAGATTTAATTGCAAATCAAGCTTGTTATGAAGGATTAAAAAAGGCATTAAGAATTAAACAATTGGGAATAGAGTCTGTAGTTGATAATAATTCAACTATGATGATGGTATCGTTAAAACCAGAGCCAATTCCATTAAAATTAAAAGTAATTTTAATTGGAAGTTCAGATATTTATCATACACTTTTAAATTATGATACTGATTTTAGAAAATTGTTTAAAATAAAAGTTGAATTTGAAGATGATGCTCCAAAAACTTCAGAAAATGTTGAAAAATTAGCAAATTTTGTACGTAACTTTTGCACACAAGAAGAATTAATCGATTTAGATAAAGAAGCAGTTTCAAAAGTTGTAGAATATGCTTCACAAATTGCTGGAGATAAAGAAAAAATTTCTACACATTTTAATACTATAAATGAAGTAGTTGGAGAAGCTGCAACTTGGGCAAAACTAAAAAAATCAAAAATTGTAACTAAAGAATATGTTCAAAAAGCTTTAGATGAAAGAATTGAAAGAATAAAAAAATATGATACTAAATATTTAGAAATGGTAAAAGAAGAAACTTTACTTATTGAAACAGAAGGTTCTAAAAAAGGTCAAATAAATGGATTAACAGTAATTTCTATTGGAGATTATTCATTTGGAAAACCAGCTAAAGTTACAGCAAATACTTATATGGGAAGTAATGGAATTGTTAATATTGAAAGAGAAGTTGAAATGTCTGGTGCTTCACATTCAAAAGGTGTTATGATTTTAACAGGATATTTAGGTGACCAATTCGCTCAAGAATTTCCATTATCTCTTACAGCAAGTTTATGTTTTGAACAGTTATATGGAGGAGTAGATGGAGATAGTGCGTCAAGTACAGAATTGTATGCAATTTTATCTAGTTTATCTGAAATTCCTATTTCACAATCTATTGCAGTAACAGGTTCAGTAAATCAAAAAGGTGAGATTCAACCTATAGGTGGAGTTAATGAAAAAATAGAAGGATTTTATCAAATATGTAAATTACGAGGATTAACAGGAGAACATGGAGTTATAATTCCAATTCAAAATGTTAGAAGTTTACATTTGCCAGATGAAATTATAGAAGCAGTAAAAAAAGGAAAATTTCATGTTTATGCTGTTTCTACAATTAATGAAGGAATTGAAATTTTAACAGGTGTTCCTGCTGGAACGAAAGACAAAAATGGAAAGTTCCCATTCGGAACTGTAAATTATTTAGTAAGTGAAAAATTAAAAAAATATTCAGAAGCAAGTCAAAAGGAATGCAAATAAAACCAAAATTAGTCTTTAGATTTTATTTTAAAGACTAATTTTTTGTATATATATTAATTTTACAAATTCACACTTCAAACTCATAGTGCAATAGATTTGAGTATGATGGACTACAATATGTGAGCAGGAGAATGTTTTTTGTTCTCTTGTTTATTTTTTATAATAATGGTATATACGTAACAAAAACGAAATAAAAATGAAATAAAAATGAAATAATGTATTGACATTTTATAAAATATATTGTATAATAATTTTCGTGAAAGGCATGAAGCTTTTTAAATATACCATCAAGGAGGTACGGGATATGGTAAAAATCCGGTCACCTACCAATATACTCTTTTAGAATCGTCGCTTTTTTGTAAAATCGATCGTATAAAGAAAAGGAGTATGTTATGGTGAGGACACGGGCACCGCCTATTTTGTGTCTTAATTAGTGATGGCGAGAAATTAATCGCTGTAGTTGTAACTGTAACATGTAACTGTGATCGAAGGAGGTAACATGACACGAGGACCTAATAGTATGTTCAAGAGCACAGAAAATTCGAAGAGCGCGGATGGCGCAGGGCGTATGACATGGATCAGCAGCAGTGGCTGCGGCAGTACCGGCTGAATCCTTAGGTCAATGTGGATAGCCGGACACAGACTTGAATCTAGGGCCTAAATTTTTTTGGATTTGAGCTTGTGTTACGAGTGGGGGAACATTTTTGTTCTCCCGCTTTTTTTGTAATTTTAATAGCTTTTTATGGATTTTATAATTTATTTACATTAAAACACATTTGTATATTGGCAAAAAATCCATATATGATATAAAATTCCTAGGAGATATTATAAAAGATTAATAAATAGAAATATCTTCTTATAATGGGCTATCACTCCAAAAAATAAGGAGAAAAATTTAATAATTATGAGAAAATATTTAAAATTGATGGTATTACTAATTATTGTTTTTGTAATACTTTGTACGCATACTCAAGCTTTTTCGTATAGTTCGTTTGATTATGCTTTTACTATGGGAATTGTACATTCTGACGGAAAAGATACTTCTAAAATTTCAGAAAGAGCTAATTATTGGTATGGAACTGCAGGTGGAGGAAATAAAACTTGTTATGGATTAACAAAAGCAGATTATTATGAAAAAATGACTATAAATGAAATTAGAGATACTTATAGTTCTGAAACTGAAGTAAAAATTGAAGATGGTTATTATTACTATTCTTCAAAAGATAATAAAATGTATTATGTAGTTAATATTTCTAGTGAAATTAATGAAACAAGATTAGTGGATGATTTTCAATATGAAATATAATAAGAAATTATAAATTCAAATAACAGATATGCAATTATTTTATAGTATATCTGTTATTTTTATAAATAACCAAAAAATATAAAATAAAGAAGGTGTTTTATGGAAAAAAATAGGGCGAGAATAATATTTTTAATTGTTGTAACAATATTTATAATTGAAAGTACAATATTTTTAATAATAATATTAAAAAAGGAAGATAAAATAAGTCACTTAAATATTATGCTTGATGGATACGAAAGAAGTGAAGAAGCTATGAGAAAGCAATTTTTAGAATCAGACACATTTTATGCTACAATATCTGGAAAAATTAATGATAATGATATAATTGTAAATGGGATGGAAGTAAATGATATAAATTATAGAGTAGAATTCTATATTAAAATTAACCCATATACAAAAATCTTTTGGGAATGATATGAAATTGAAGCTTCAGAATTAGATATTGTAGATAATATAGCAATAACATTAGATAAAACAGAATTATCTTATTATTTTGATAGAATAACAAATATTTTAAAAATACAGGTATTAAATTATGAATAATAGTATAATTTTAAATATAACAAATAAATTTAAATATAAAATCAAAAGTTTAACAAATGAATAAAAAATATAAATCTAAAATATAAATAGTAAAATTAAATTACTATTTTTAGAAAAATAAAAAGGACACATAATTTAGTCAAACTCTTTTCAAAAAGTATGTTTTATGATATGATATTTTAAAATTAAAACTTGTTTATATTTATTTTTATAAAATTTGTAAATATATAAAACTTGTTATGTATTAAATTGTTATATTATATAAAGTTATATATTAAATTATAAATATTAAATTCTATTAATTATAGAATAAATAAAATTGCAGTAATTAAAATAATTTAGTAAATTATAATATATAAAATTTAATAGAAATTTTGATTAGAGAAAGGAATAAATTAAATATGAATAAACCTATAGTAACAATAGAAATGGAAAATGGTAAAATTATAAAATTAGAATTATATCCAAGCAAAGCTCCTGAAACAGTTAATAATTTCGTTAACCTTGTTCAAAAAGGGTTTTATGATGGATTATTTTTTCATAGAACGATTCCAGGATTTATGGCTCAGCGGAGGAGATCCTAGTGGTAATGGAACTGGTGGACCAGGATATGGAATTAAAGGAGAATTTAAATCAAACGGATTTGATAATCCAATTTCTCATGTTAGAGGAATTGTTTCAATGGCAAGGTCTGGTCAGCCAAATAGTGCGGGTTCACAATTTTTTATTGTAACAGACGATTCTTTATTTTTAGATGGAGAATATGCTGCATTTGGAAGTGTTATAGAAGGAATGTCAACTGTTGATGAAATAGTTAAATCAAGAGTAGTTACAAGAAGTCCATTTGGAGGAGGAAAGGATAGACCAGTTGAGCCTCCAGTGATGAAAAAAGTTACAGTAGAAACATTTGGAGAAATATATCCAGAACCTCAAAAATTTTAATATTTTAAATTTTATTAATTAATTTATTTAAAAAACTTTAAATAAATTATTCTTTAAAATGTGAAATGGAATATTATAAGGAGCTACAGATTTACTTATGAAAAAATTTGAAAGTGTACAAATGAACAATAAAAATCCAAAATGGGAAAATGTAATTTCAAGAGAAAAGAAATTATATTCTCCAACATTTGGTACAGATACAATGAGAAGTGAATTAGATAGAGATTATACTAGAATTATAAATTGCAATGCTTATAGAAGATTAAAAAATAAAACACAAGTATTTTTTGCACCAGATGATGATCATATTTGTACTAGAATAGAACATGTTAATTTAGTTGAATCAATAAGTTATACAATTGCTAATTATTTAGGATTAAATGTTGAATTAACAAAAGCAATTTCAGTAGGACATGATTTAGGACACACTCCATTTGGGCATCAAGGAGAAAAAATTTTAAATGAAATTTCAGTAAGAGAAGGATTAGAAAAATTTTGGCATGGAAAAAATGGATTAGAACTTGTTGATAATTTTGAACTTTTAAGAGATACAGAAGGCTTAAAAAGAAATTTAAGTTTATGTTATGGTGTTCGAGATGGTATAATTTCTCATTGTGGTTCTTTTCCAAAAAAAGGATTAAAACCAAGAGATGAATTTATTGATTTAAATAACTTTTTAAAGTCTGCAGAATATATGCCATATACATGGGAAGGATGCATAGTAAAAATTGCAGATAATATTTCCTATATAGGAAGAGATATAGAAGATGCAATAACAATGGGAGTTCTTAAAGATAAAGATGTTCAAAAATTTAATTCGTTAGTTGAAGATGTAAAAATTACAAATACAAATATAATAAATTACTTAGTTGTAGACTTATGTGAAAATAGTAGTTTAAAAGATGGTCTTAAATTTTCTGAAAAAGCAAATGATACAATGAATAAATTAATAGAGTTTAATAATGAGAAAATATATAAACATGATATATTAAAACCAATGGTAAGGTATTGCACTTTATTTATGAATGAATTATTTACAATATTAAAAGATCAATTTGATGGTGAAAATACAGTTAAAAATTTAAGAAAAATGAGAAGTTTTTATCCTGAACTTATGTCAGAATTTTTATTTTGGCTTTCAAATTATAGCTTAATTGATGAGAGAAAAGAAGAAAAATATAATAACAAAATTATTTTTGATATTGCAAATGAAAAAGATTATAAAAAAGCTATAATTACATATTTATCAGGAATGACAGATAAATATATAGTAAAAATGTATAATACTTTAATTAGTATATAAAGGATTAGTAATGGAAAAAATTAAAAATAATTTAAATTTAATTATATGTCTATTAGTTATGAGTATATTAACATGTATAATGTTTTATTATATAGATAAAAAAGAAGGGTTTCATGAAGATGAGATTTTTTCTTATGGTGCTTCAAATAGTACATTAGGAAATACATTTTTAGCTTATGCAAAATCAGATAATATTGACTTGATTTTAAAAGATGATAGTATATTAAAAACATTAAAAAATTTAATATATTATAGAGTCTTTCATCCAGATGAGTATTTAGAAAAAGAAAAAACAATTGGAACAACTAAATATGTACCAATTTGGAGAACAAGAGAAGAAGCAACAGAATATTTACAAATAGATAATTTAAAAGAAGCATTAGATTTTTTCTCTGTATACTGGGGAACAGCAAAAGATGTTCATCCTCCACTTTTTTATTTTGCAGTTCATATTGTGTCAATTTTATTTTTTGGGCATTTTTCAAAATATATGATTTTTTACATAAATTTAATTTTCTTTTTAGGTACATGCTTGCTACTTAGAAAAATACTTATAAAACTAAATAGAAAGCATTTAGCAATTTCTGGGTTGATTTTGTATGGAGCAAGTATTGGTGCCATTTCAAGTGTGATGTTTCAGCGTATGTATATGATGCTTACATTTTTTACTGTTTGGTTTTTATATACTAATTTAAAAATTTATTATAATAATTTCGAATTAAATAAAAAGTTAAAAATAGAACTTTGTATAGTTACAATTTTGGGATTTTTAACACAATATTATTTTTGTTTTTATGCAGCATTTTTTGCAATTTGTATGATTGTTATTTTAATAAAAAGAAAAGAAAAAAACAAAATTGTTAGTTATATTTTACAATATGTAAGAGCTGGAATTATTGGAGTAATATTATTTATTCCAAGTATTTATCATATATTTTTCTCATATAGAGGTGCTGGAGGCGAAGGTAGAGCATTTTCATTTTTAGAAGGCTTTCAAGCTTTCTTAAAAAACACATATTTAGCTTTTAGCTTAAACTATAATATTCGGAAATTTAATTTCTGTAGTTATATTTATTTTGTTAATAATAAAATTCATAAAAAGTAAAGAAAAAGGTATGTACATAATTTTAGTTGTTCCAATAATTTTTGATTTTACAATGGTTGTGCAAATGTCACCATATAAGTCTGTAAGATATGTAATGAATATTTTACCTATAATAGCTTTAATATTTTTAATATTAGTAGATGATTTATTTAAAAATCATAAGAAATCTTGTGCTATAATTTTAACTATATTTTCTGTGGTTTTTTCTACATACGGAATATTAACTAATCCAGTAAAATATTTATATAAAGGATATGATAAATATTTACAAATAGCAGATAAGTATAAAGATAATAGATTTGTTTTAATATGTTCATCTAAATTTACACATCTGCAAGATTTACCAGAATTTATTAAATATAAAGAATCTATGATTGTAGATACTTATAATATAGAATATTTATCAAATTTTAAAGAATTTGAAGAAGACGATGAAATTATTTTAGGAATAAAAAACTGGTTAGATGAATCTCCAGAAAAACTTATGAAAAAAGTTATGGAAGCTACAGGATATACAAATTATGAATTTTTATATGATGCTGTAAATTCTTCAAGAGAAACTGTTTATAGATTATATAGATAAAAATTATTATAATGGAAGATAAGAGATATGAAATATATAGGGGAAAAAATTGATAATAAAGAATATAAGGAAAGAAAAACATCTTATGGGTTAATATTTAATGAAAAAGGCGAAATTGCGGTTGCATACATAAGAAAGCATGATATGTACAATTTAATTGGTGGAAAAATTGAAGAAAAAGAAACGTCAAAAGAAGCATTAATTAGAGAAACAAAAGAAGAGATAGGATATTCTTTAAGAGATATTGAGTATGTTGATAATCTAGGTTGTTATTTTTATTTAGATGTTATGGATAAATATGAATTAGCAATAATGGATTTTTATAAAGCAAAGTTAGATAAAAAAATTTGTGATCCAATTGAAGAAGACCATGAACTAGTATGGGTAAAACCAGAAGAAATTGCTGATAAAATGTATTTTGAATATCATAGATATATATTAAATAAATATATAAAAAGAAATTTCTAAAATTGATTAAACTGGTTAAAAATTGAATATCTGAATAATTTATAATTGAAATTTGTTATATTTTATTGTATAATAATTCATGTTTGAAAATAAAATTATTTAAGGAAGGAATTATGAAGCTATGATAGGAAAAAGAAAAGTAGTATTAGTAGGAACAGGATTTGTTGGAATGAGTATGGCTTATTCATTATTAAATCAGAATGTTGATGTTAATGAACTTGTTTTAATTGATGTTGTTAAAGAAAAAGCAATAGGTGAAGCAATGGATTTATGCCATGGACTTCCTTGTTCTTCAAGTCATATGAAAATTAAAGCAGGAGATTATGATGAATGTAAAGATGCTGACATAGTAGTTATAACAGCTGGATTAAATCAAAAACCAGACCAAACAAGATTAGAACTTTCAGCAGCAAATGCAAAAATTATGAAAGATATTACACTTAAAGTTGTAAAAAGTGGATTTAGTGGAATTTTCTTAATTGCAAGTAATCCAGTAGATTTAATGACAAATGTTGTTAAGCAAGTTTCAGGGTTTGAACCATCAAGAGTAATTGGCTCTGGAACTTCATTAGATACTGCTAGACTAAGATTTTTAATAGGAGAATATCTAAATGTTTCAAATAAAAATGTTCATGCTTATATAATGGGTGAACATGGAGATTCTTCATTTGTTCCTTGGGAACATGCTTATGTTGGTTGTAAAAAAGTTAAAGATATATTAAAAGGTGCAAATAAGCCTTTATCTGATTTAGATAAAATTTATGTTGAAGTAAGAGATGCAGCCTATGAAATTATAGCCAAAAAGAAAGCTACATATTATGGTATAGGTCTTGGATTAACTAAAATTATAAAAACAATATTAAACGATACAAATGAAATTTTGACAGTTTCAGCTTATTTAAATGGAGAATATGGTCAAAAAGATATCTATATTGGAGTTCCAGCAATAGTAAATAGAAATGGTGCAAGAGAAATATTAGAATTAGAATTATTTAAAGAGGATCAAGAAAAACTTAATAATAGTTGTAATGTAATTAGAGAATATATGACTTCTATTAATGAATTAATAAAATAATTTTATTTGCTAGTATGACTAAATGTTTTGTGTATGAAAGGAAGAATTATTATTTATGAGCAAACCTATAATTGGAATTGTTGGAAGAGAAAACATTTCTAAAATTGAAAGAGAAGTTATACATGTAGAAGATAATTATAGAAAAGCTGTAATTAAATTTGGAGGAATTCCCTTAGCAATTCTTCCAATACAAGATATTTCATATTCAGTAAGTGATAAAAAAAGTATTCTAGAAATGGCTGAAAATGAAAAACAAAATTTAATTCAAATTCTTAAAATTTGTGATGGAATTATTGTACCTGGTGGACATAGAATTTTTGAATATGATAAATTTATATGTAAGTATGCTATTGATAATAATATTCCTTTACTTGGTGTTTGCCTTGGTATGCAAACTATGGCTTCTATTGACTGTTTTGAAGAAAGAATAATTGAACCTATTAATAATGGTATAAATCATAAGGTTGAAGAAAAGTTTGCACATAAAGTTAATGTAAATAAAGATAGCTTTTTATATAGTATTGTAAAAAATGAAGAATTTGTCGTAAATAGTAAGCATAAATGTAATATTATTAAAACTAATAGATTTGATATAGTTCGGATATTCTAGTGATGGAATTATTGAAGCGATAGAACTGAAAGAAAATGATTTTGCAATTGGAGTTCAATGGCATCCAGAAATGATTATTGAAGAAAGTATTGAAGCTCAAAGATTATTTGATAAATTTATAGAATTTTCAAGGAGTAAAATATGAAAAAAAGAACTATCTTAACTATATTGCTATTAATAGTATTGATAATAATTTTGACATTAAGCATTATTTTTATTATTAAATTGAAAGAAAAAATAGATATAAAATTGAAAAAAGAAAAAGAAGAGGCAGAATTAGTAGAAATTTTTCAAGATGCAACAAAATATTCAATATTTTTAGAAGATGATGCAGATGTTCATAAGCTTAAAGATGAAATATTAAATATTAACGGTGTTATATCTGCTGAATTTATATCAAAAGAAGATGCTCTTGAAATTATGAAAGAAAGATTTAAAGATAATAACAATTTATTAGAAGGATATGAAGGAGAAAACAATGTTTTTCCTAATTCATATATTGTACAAATAGAATTAAATAGTATAGATGATATTAATAGTAAATATTTTGGAAAATTTATAAATGAATTTGAAAAAATCGAGGGAGTTCAAAAAGTAACAAGTTCATATGAAACATACATTAATATATATGAAAATTATGGAATAGAAAAATTTAAAAAATTCTTAGAAGAAGTTGAAGAAAAAACAACCTAAAGTCTTGTAATTTTTAAAATTAATATATAAAATATTATATATTAATAAAACAAATGAAAAAACAAATGAATAAAAGATGCAAAAATGTTGTGGCTGTATACACACTTTATAATTTAATAGACGTTAAATTGCTAGTAAAAGCTTTATTAATAATGTAGACGAGAGTTAGTAAATAACTATCTCTCGTTTTTGTATTTTTATAAAAATAAAAGGGGGAATTTTTAAATGAAAAAATTAAAACGAAAAAATTTGATTATTATTGTTTTAGCAGTAATAATAGCAACGTTTCTTGGAATAGTGATTTTAGAAATATATAAATATAACTTAGAATTAGAACAACAATATTCTAAGGTTATAGTAGAAAAAGCAACTGCTTCTAGAAAAAAGGAATCAAAAGATAAAATAGCATCAGCAGATATAAAATACAAAAATAGAGAAAATCAAGAAGCATGTTTTGAAGATTTATGTTTTGTACAAGGAACACAAGTAATAACACCAGATGGATATGTAAGTATTGAAAATTTAAAAGTAGGAGATTATGTATATTCAAGAAATGAAGAAACAAATCAAATAGAAACAAAAAAGGTATTGCAGACATTTGAAAGTGATTATAAATCAGATACATTAAAAATATATACAAAAGATTCAAGTGTAGAAGCAACATTAAATCATAAATTTTATGAAAAGAATAAAGAATGGATAGAAGCAGAAAAATTAGAAGTAGGAAACATTCTAATTAATAATAGTAATGAGGAACTAGAAATAGTAAAAATAGATAGAGTAAAGAGTATAGGAACAATAAAAGTATATAACCTAGAAGTAGAAGATAATCACAATTATTTTGTAGGCTTTGACTGTGTGTTAGTACATAATTGTTGTGTAGATAGAAATAGTTTAATTCAAATAGATTTATTTGGAAATACAAAACCAATAGCTCAAATTCAAAAAGGAGATAGGGTTTTAACATATAATAGCAAAACAGGAAAAAATGAATTAAGAGAAGTAACAAAAATAACAATCAAAAAATAAGATGAATAAATTTACTAAAGCAAATGGAATAACATTGCTTGCACTAGTAATAACAATAATAGTATTGCTAATTTTAGCAGGAATAACAATTTCAAATATAGTGGGAGAAAATGGAATTATTGCTAAAGCAATAAAAGCAGGAAACAGAACAGAAATTGGAAAAGTAGTAGAAAAGATGAAGTTAGAAGCTTCAGATTATTTACTAAATAAGGATGCAGGAAATACAGAAAGTGATAATAATAGTGAAAATAATGATAATGATGGAAATATAGGATTTGTAAATTATTTAATTGATAAAGGGTATATAAGTAATAAAGATTATTATGACAAATATAGTGGCTTTAATGGTGACATATATGATTATACTGTTTATGTATTAAAAGTAGATAAATTATTTACTGAAAAATTAAAATTAGGCAAAGGCTCAATAAATGATGGATATATATATGTAATACGTTTTAAAGATACAGGAGAAAGTGAAGAATATTATGTTGAATATTATAATGAAGAACATAAGATAGATGCTTCTGAAAAGATTTATATTAAAGAAAGAGGAAATAATACTTTACCATTGCCAGATGACTTTTATATATATGAAGACGAAGAAGAAACAATTATAATTGCAATAAATGATACGTATATAGGAAGCGGTAGTGGGTATGGTTGTGGAGGCAGTTATAGATTAGTATATAATTCAGATGGTACAGAAAGAACAAAACTTACTGTACCAGAAGGTGTAGTTTCTATAAAAGAAAATGTTTTTGAAATATTAGAAAACGTTTCATCAATATCATTACCAAATTCTTTAAAATTTATTGGAGATAACGCGTTTGATAAGTCTATTAGATTAACAAATATTAATATTCCGAATGGAGTTGAAAGTATAGGAAAATGTGCATTTAGTGGAACAGGAATAAAAGATATTATTTTATTAAATGGTGCTACTAAAATAGAAAGTTTTGCATTTGGCGAATGTAATGGGTTAACAAAAGTAATAATACCAGAAGGAGTAACAAGTATAGAAGAATATGCATTTTTTGTTTTTGTTGTAGTAATTTAACCGAAATAATAATACCAGACAGTGTAACAAGCATAGAAGGTCTATTTTCAACTACAGGAATAAAAGATATTGTTTTACAAAAAGGTGCAACTCGAATAGAAGATTACGCATTTTCTGGATGCAACAATTTAACTAAAGTTGTAATACCAGAAGGAATAACAAGTATAGGAAAAAGAGTATAGAAGCATATGCGTTTGAAAATTGTATATCATTGTCAAAAGTGAATTATGTTTCTAATAAAGAAAATATTGATATTGCATCAAATGCATTTAGACTTTCATTAATAGAAGCGACTGAATTTGAAGAAAAAGCTGATGAAAATGGATTATATATAGAAACAGAACATCCTTATGTAGGTGAATAAAAGTATATAATAAAACAATTTATGGTGCAGAAAATATTAAATTAAATTTTTCTAGTGAAACTGAAATAAAGTGGGATTGTGATATAATTGTATATGATAAAAACAATAATGAAATATATCCAAGAAATGATAAATGTGAAGTGATGGCTAATAAAGTTATAGAAATTCCAGGAGATACTGTAAGAATAGTGTTTAAGTCAAAATATTATAACGATGATAATATTTATGGTTTTAAATGTTACATAAAATAATAAAAATAATCTTGACAAAGTAAAAATAAGGTTTTAATATAAGTCCAGTCGATTTAGAGAAGAAGTCGACTGGACAATAAAATAAGAATACAAAAGAAAGACCTAGTAGAAGAAAAAATAAGAATAAATAGGGTTTATTTTTTTATGTTTTTTTAATAGAAAAGATTTATAAAAAAATGTAAATAAAAAAAGTTAAAAAAGTTTAAAAAAATTGTTGACAAAAAATATAGTGGGTGTTATAATAAAACTCGTTCCGAGCAAATAGGAACAAAAATAAAAAGTACATTGAAAAGTAAACAATAAATTACAATATCCTTTGAAAATAATTCTAAGAGAATTAAAAATTAACCAAAGGTATGTGCAAACATACAAAAAGCGAAAAGTAAGAAATAAATAA
>JAAVYF010000071.1 GCA_022790975.1 Clostridia bacterium
CTGTATCTAATGATAATGTTAACGAATCTAAATAGTCTATAATTTCTCTTGCATCTTGATTTTGTGCTAAAACTAACCCATTCGTTATCAATTTGTTTTTAATACCATTTTCTTGTGCTATTTTCAATAATTCTTTTAAGTTTGGATATAATAGAGCTTCTCCTCCTGTCCAAGTAATATTATCTATCCCGTCTTTAATTAAATTATTTAAAATAGTTTTGTTTTCTTCATAGGTAAGGTCATTAATATTTAAAAATCTGTGACAATATTTACAATTTTGATTACACTTTGCTGTAATATTCCAGCATACTCTCTTTTTGTTCATCTTTGTATCCTCTTTTCATGATTTAATGCATTAAAATTATATCGCTTTTTATACTATTTGAAAATTACTAAAAACTTAACTGCCCTTAAATGATATTAAAAGCAAAAATAGCACTTATAAAAGTGCTATCTTCTATTTCATTTATTTAATTGTTTTTTAGATACTGCTTTATAAATTGTTTTGCGGCTTTTGTTAATTGTTCTTTAGAATAAATTAAATTGATTTGTGATTTTGGTAATTTTATCGGAAGTTGTACTTCATATATCTCTTTTCTTTCTAATTCCTTTTTTACAGCTTGTTTCATAACATATCCAACACCTAAATCTCGCTTCGTAGCATCTATTCTCACTTCTGTAATTTCACTTTCCATGCTTGGTTCAATAGAAATATTATGCTTTGAAAGTGTTTCAACTAATTTTTTAGTAGTTACTGTATCATTGACATTTAAAATATATTTCAAACTTTTTAGTTCTTCTAAGTTTTCTATCTTAATTGGGAATTTTGAGATAAATATATTATCTACTTCCTGTAGTTGTTCTACTGTAAAGTTTTCTGCCTGATATATTGCTAATGTATCTATAATAAAATCAATTTTATGATTTTTGATTAGCTCTAGCATTCCTTCTGAACTAGTTCCACTAATAAGGCTTATTTGCAAATTCGGATAATCTTTTCTTGCTTTTACAATATAATCCATTAAATAAAAGCTTGCTAAATGTGATGGACACCCAATTGTTAGTTTGCCAGTAGCTAAATCATTTTTCTGTACAATTAATTTCTCCCCTATTTCTAATGTTGCTAATGCACTTTTTACGTGTTCTAATAATTCATAACCTGCATCAGTCAAACTTACTCCATCATTATTCCTATCAAAAAGCTTTACTTCAAACAACTCCTCTAGTTTACTAATGCTCAGACTAACTGATGGTGGCGTTACATTTAATTCTGCACTAGCTTTTGTAATGCTTCCCATTTTAGCAACCATATAAAACGTTTTATATAGATTTAAATTGATATCTAACATAAGTATACTCTCCCATAGAGTTATTATAGCATTTTTATGTATACTTTGTAAAGTTTTTCTAGTATTTATTCTATTTCTCTGCTTTCTCTCCTACCTTTTTATATAGCATTTCTGCTTTTCTAACATCAAATTTTGCTCCAGTTTTTAAGTTAAAGCCTTTTAAGTATTTTATTAATTGTTCTGCTGTTATTTCTTTACTCTTAGCTTCCAACTCTAAAAATGTTCCTAAGTCTTCTATTTCTTGTATATATGCTATGTATTTATCACTCTCATACATATAGTTTTTATCTACCATTTTCAGATATTGAACATAACCTAGCATATTAAATGTTCTTTGGGCTTCTTCTATATCTTTTATTCTTAATATATATTTATCTGTACTTGTCTCAAATCCATTTTCATCATAATTACGCTTTTTACAAATTATTTTTTTATCATCTTCGTTCACATATCGAATAATTAATGTATCTGTAATCTTTCCGCCTTTTGGTGCAAATCCCTTGGTATGAGAATCATATAAATATATATCATCTAATGTAAATTCTTCTACATAGTGAAAGCCATTGTTCTCTAAAACTCTTCCAATGTTAGAAATTTCTTCAAATATTTCGCAAGTTACTTCTATATCTTCTATATACTTTACAGCTTTTTCTCTTTGCTCTCCACA
>JAAVYF010000022.1 GCA_022790975.1 Clostridia bacterium
ATAATTAAATAAATAATTAAATAAATAATTAAATAAATAATTAAATAAATAATTAATTAAATAATTAATTAAATAAATAGATAATAAATAAATAAGTAATTAAATAAATAATTAATTTTTTATTTAAAATATATACAATAGAAAGAGGGATAAGAAATGAGTTATAATGCAGGTGATTATGATATAGCAATTATAGGTGCAGGACATGCTGGGTGTGAAGCTGCTTTAGCTTGTAGTAGATTGGGCATGAAGACGCTATTGTTTTCTATTAGTTTGGAGTGTGTAGCTAATATGCCATGTAATCCTCATATAGGAGGATCGTCAAAAGGACATTTAGTAAGAGAAATAGATGCTCTTGGTGGAGAGATGGGAAAAAATATTGATAAAACTTTAATTCAATTAAAAATGTTAAATACATCTAAAGGACCAGCTGTACATTCATTAAGAGCTCAAGCTGATAGAAAAAAATATCAAATAGAAATGAAACATACATTAGAACAGCAGGAGAATCTATTTATAAAACAAGCTGAAATTGTTGATATTACTTTTGAAAATGGAAAAGTAAAAAGTTTAATTACTAATATTGGAGCAATTTATAATGTAAAATGTATAATTGTTGCCACAGGTACATATTTAAAGGGAAAGATTTTTATAGGAGAGAATTCTTTTGAAAGCGGTCCAGATGGAGTTTTTCCTTCAAACAAACTATCTGAATGCTTAAAAAATGCAGGAATAAAAATTCAAAGATTTAAGACAGGAACTCCAGCTAGAATTAATAAAAAAAGCATAGACTTTTCTAAAATGGAGATACAATTAGGTGATTTAAATGTAGAACCATTTTCATTTGAGAATAAAGAAGTAAATAAAGAACAAGTTCCATGTTGGTTAACATATACTAATGAAAAAACACATGAAATTATTAAGGCTAATTTACATAGATCACCATTATATGCAGGGATAATAGAGGGAACAGGACCTAGGTATTGTCCGTCTATTGAAGATAAAGTTGTTAGGTTTGCTGATAAAGAAAGACATCAAATATTTGTTGAACCTATTGGTATAGATACAGATGAAATGTATATACAAGGTATGAGTTCATCGCTTCCAGAAGATGTACAAATTGCAATGTATAGAACTTTACCTGGTTTAGAAAATTGTGAATTTACAAGACCAGCTTATGCTATTGAATATGATGCAATTGAGCCATCACAACTAAAGAGTTCTTTAGAATTAAAAAATATTTCTGGATTATTTTTTGCTGGTCAAATAAATGGTACATCTGGATATGAAGAAGCTGCAGCACAAGGAATTATAGCAGGAATTAATGCTACTAGAAAGATTCAAAAAAAGGAACCTATAATATTGGATAGAAGTCAAGCTTATATAGGAGTTTTAATTGATGATATAGTGACGAAAAGCACAGCAGAGCCTTATAGAATGATGACATCAAGAGCGGAATATAGATTACTATTGAGGCAAGACAATGCAGATTTAAGATTGACAGAAATTGGACATGATGTAGGATTAATTTCAGATGAAAGATATGAAAAATTTTTAAATAAGAAAAAACAAATTGAAACAGAAATTGAAAGATTAAAAAAGACTAATATAAAGCCTTCTTTAGAATTAAATGAATTTTTGAAAAAATATGGAACGTCTGAAGTTAATGGAGGAGTTAAGCTTGCAGAATTAATTAAAAGAACAGAATTAAATTATGAAAATTTAAAAGAAATTGATAAAAATAGACCAAATTTGGATTTACAAGTAACTAGAGAAGTTGAAATAATGATAAAATATGAAGGTTATATTAATTTAGAAGAAAAACAAGTTGAAAATTTTAAAAAACTTGAAAAAAAATTATTATCAGAAAATATTGATTATAATGAAATAAAAGGCTTGAGATTAGAAGCAAGACAAAAACTTAATAAAATTAAACCATATTCAATTGGACAAGCTTCAAGGATTTCAGGGGTTTCACCAGCTGATATATCAGTATTATTGATATATTTACAAACAAAAAAATAGGAGTAGATTTTATGGAATATATAGAATTTGAAAAAATTTTTAAAGAAGAGTGTGAAAAAAATAAAATTTGTAGTATTATTAATATTGATAAATTTTATAATTATATGAAATTTCTATTAGATTGGAACGAAAAAATAAATTTAACTGCTATAAAGGAGGAAAATGAGTTTATAGTTAAGCACTTTGTTGATTCTCTTATAATAAATAATTTAGTAAAAGATAAAGATAAAATAATAGATGTAGGAACAGGTGCTGGTTTTCCAGGTATTCCTTTAAAGTTGTTTAACGTGGAACAGAAAATTACGTTGATTGATTCTGTAGGAAAAAAAATAAAAGTGTTAAATGATGTAATTGAAAAATTAGATTTGAAATATATAGAAGCAATACATATTAGAGCAGAAGATTTAGCTAGAGATAATAAATATAGAGAATGCTTTGATATAGCTGTTTCTAGAGCTGTTGCTAATATGTCTACATTAGTTGAATATTTAATTCCATTTGTAAAGGTTGGAGGATTAATAATTTGTATGAAAGGCCCAAAGATTGATGAAGAATTGGAAAGTAGTAGAAGTGCTATTAATTTATTAGGAGGAAGAGTTGACTATATTGAGAATTTTAATATTAGTGGAGAATTTGAAAGGAATGTTATTGTAATAAAAAAAGTAAAGAATACTCCAAACAAATATCCAAGAGGGCAAGGAAAAGCATTAAAAGAGCCACTATAATAATAGGCAGTTTTTTTGATAAACTCTAGAAAAGTTTTTTGAGATTTAATATTACTTTTATTAAATTTAAATATATTTTGTTTTTTCTATTTAGTATAGAATGAATATACTAAAAGTTGTTATAAATATTTTGGAAAATGTACAATAAATTTTATATAAAAAATAATAAATATTAAAAAATTTATTTAAATATGAATGACGCAAAGACCTTATATATACAAGAATTATATAGTTTATATAGATGCTGAATATAATGTTCAGCATTTTTTATATTTTTTGGTAAAATACATTGACAGATTCTTTAAAGTTTTATATTATATATGATATAAAAAAGGAGTGGGTTACATTGGGAAGAATTATAGCAATAGCAAATCAAAAGGGTGGAGTTGGAAAGACTACAACTTCAGTTAATCTAAGTACAATCCTTGCTAAAAAGGGAAAAAGAGTAATATTAATAGATGCAGATCCACAAGGGAATGCTACTAGCGGTTTAGGATTAGATAAAGAAGTAGAAAATTCATTATATGATGTTTTGACAAGTGAAGTAGACATAATATCTACATTACAAGATACTTGTGTAAAAACATTAAAAATCTGTCCATCTAACGTAAGTCTAGCAGGTGCTGAGGTTGAGCTAGTTTCACTAATGTCAAGAGAACAAAGATTAAAAGAAAAACTGGATGAAATAAAAGATGGAGTTGATTTTGTTATAATAGATTGTCCACCTTCATTAGGATTAATAACATTAAATGCATTTACAGCTGCTGATTCTATATTAATACCAGTACAATGTGAGTATTATGCATTAGAGGGATTGGGACAACTAATTAACACAATAGATTTGGTAAAAAAACATCTTAATAAAAATTTAGAAATTGAAGGAGCAGTTCTTACTATGTATGATGCTAGAACTAATCTTTCTAATCAAGTTGTACGAGAAGTAAAAAAATATTTTGATGATAAAGTTTATAAGACTGTAATACCAAGAAACATAAAACTTAGTGAAGCCCCAAGTTTTGGAATGCCAATTACATTATACGATCCAAAATCTAAAGGTGCTAGATGTTATGAAAAGCTTGCAAAAGAAATTTTGCAAAAAACAGCAAAAAAGGAAGAAAATATTGCTAGTAGTATAGAATAATAGGAGGATATTATGACTAATAAAAAAACAGGACTAGGCAAAGGATTAGATGCTTTGTTTGGTGGATCAATTATAGAAGAAAAAGAAAAAGTTCCTACAGAATTAGTTCAAAATATAAAACTAATAGATATAGAGCCAAATAGCTTACAAGCAAGAAAAGTATTTAATGAAGAATCTATTGATGAGTTAGCTGAATCTATAAAAAAATATGGAGTTATTCAGCCTATAATTGTAGCAAAAAAAGATAATTTTTATCAAATTGTTGCAGGAGAAAGAAGATGGAGAGCATCAAAGAAAGCTGGAATTATAGAGATACCAGCAATTGTAAGAAGTGGAGATGAAAGAGAAAATAAAGAAATTTCTTTAATTGAAAATATTCAAAGAGAAGATTTAAATCCTATAGATAAAGCTAGAGGAATAAAAGTATTAATGGATGAGTATTCTTTAACTCAACAAGAAGTAGCAGAGATTTTGGGTAAAAGTAGAAGTAGTATAGCTAATTCTGTAAGAATATTAAATTTAGATGAAAGAGTAATAGAATTTGCAAAACAGGGTAAATTAACAGAAGGACATTGTAAAGCTTTAATGTCAATTGATGATAATGAAAAACAATATCAGATTGCTTTAAATATGATAGAATCTGGAGATACAGTACGTGATGCAGAAAAGAAAACACAAGTAAAGAAAAAATTAAAGAAAAAAGAACAAAAATATGAGGCTATTTATAGAGATATAGAAGATTCATTTCAAGGATTTTTTGGAACAAAAGTAAAATTAGATGCAGGACCAAAAAAAGGTAAGATAATTATACAATATACATCAAATGAAGATTTAGAGCGCATTTTAGATTTAATTAAAGGATAGGATGATAAAATGGAAAACCTAATGGATTTTATTAAAACTGACAATTTTTTATTAATTTCTTTTTTGTTAAATGTAATATTTATAATTCTTATTTTGATATTAATAATTAAAGTATTTAGAATGAATAAAGAATATATTAAATTTATGAAAAAAATTGGAAATGGCAATAATTTAGATACTATGTTAAAAGAATATTTAGATGATGTAAATCAGATAAAGAAAGATAATTCAGAAATAAAGGCTTACTATACTAAATTTGATAATGATTTAAATTCTTGTATTCAAAAAATAGGATTAGTTAGATATAATGCATTTAAAGATGTTGGAAGTGATTTAAGTTTTGCTATAGCATTATTAGATAATAATGATAATGGTGTAGTATTTAATGGGTTATATGGTTCAGATTCTTCTAATATATATGCTAAACCTATAAAAAATGGAAAATCTTCTTATCAATTATCTAAAGAAGAAGAATATGCAATAGAAATTGCAGAACAAAATAAAAACTTTATTGCAAAACATAAAAATAATCAGTTGTATAAAGAAAACTAATCATTAAAATTAAAAATAAGACGATTTTATAAAAATATTGATTAGTTTTATAAATAAATTGAAAAAGAGGTTTAAATTCAATTTTGATTTGTTTTATTTAAAAATGAAATTATTTTGATATTTTTATTGACAAATACAAATTGAGTGTGTTAATATATATGTGTTGTTAATAAAACAACACTAATGGAGAGGTGGTCGAGTTGGTTTATGGCACCAGTCTTGAAAATTGGCGTAGGTTTATAGCCTACCGTGGGTTCGAATCCCACCCTCTCCGCCAAATAAATAAAGCTAGATATTTAAAGATATCTAGCTTTAGTATAATAATTAAATATTTTATATGTAGGTGTACCCAAGTGGTTGAAGGGGCGAGTTTGCTAAACTTGTAGGGTTCGCAAGGGCCGCGGAGGTTCAAATCCTCTCACCTACGCCAAGTAAAGTCTATAATATTTAGACTTTATTTTTTTTGTTAATATTTAATAAAAAGTTATGAAATAGTATAGATTAAGATTTAATTTATAAATGTAAATAAATAAATAATTAAATAAATAAATAATAAATAATTAAATAAATAATTAATTAAATAAATAAATAATTAAATAATTAAATAAATAATTAAATAAATAAATAATAAATAATTAAATAAATAATTAATTAAATAAATAAATAATTAAATAATTAAATAAATAA
>JAAVYF010000072.1 GCA_022790975.1 Clostridia bacterium
AATTTTTTCTATTTTAGGTTTTTGTACGATTTAGAGGATTCTGTTACTACTAAAATAGAAAAAATTGTGACTGAAATATATGGTGCAAGTGGAGTTACTTATTCTAAACAAGCAAAGTTGGTGCTTCAAAATATTGATGAAATAGGTGTTAATAAATATCCAGTTTGCATGGCAAAAACACAATATTCTTTTAGTGATGATAGTAAAAAACTAGGTGCTCCAGAGGATTTTGAGGTTTTAGTTAAGGATATTAATATTTATAATGGTGCAGAGATAATTACTGTTTTACTTAATAATATAATGACAATGCCAGGATTATCTAAGAAACCTAGTTACGAGAATATTGATATAGATGAGAATGGCGAAATTGTTGGTATTTTTTAGAAATTTTATTCCATACTAATTCTAGGTGAATTGTATGGAATTTTTTAATATTATAGGTAAAAGTTTTGGATCATTAGTTATTTTATTTTTAGTAACTAAATTAATAGGAAGAAAACAAGCTGGACAGCTTAATTTATTTGACTATATTATTGGTATTACAATAGGGTCAGTTGCTAGTGCAATGATTCTTGATAAAGATGTTAAGTTTTTAGAAGGGATGGCCGCTGTTTTAGTGTATGGTTTTTCTGCTTATTTGATAAGTTTGATTACATCTAAAAGTATTGTTTGTAGGCGAATTATAATAGGTAGTCCTTCTGTTTTGATAGATAATGGTAGAATTTTATATAATAGTTTAAAGGAATCAAAGATAGATGTTAATGAGTTGTTACAAGAGGCTAGAAATAATGGATATTTTGATATAAGTCAAATTGAGTATGCTATTATGGAACCTAATGGTAGAATTAGTTTTCTTCTTAAAAGCAAATATAATCAACCGACTCTAAAGGATATGAAGATTAAAGCTGATTATCAAGGACTTTGTAGTAATTTAGTTATTGATGGGAAGATTATGCATAATAATTTGAAACAGATAAATAAGGATGAGAAGTGGCTTATGAAGAGACTTTCTAATAATGGATATACGGAGTTAGATAATATTATATTAGTTATTTGTGATAGTAAAGAAAAGTTAACTATTTTTGAGAAGAATCTTGAGGTTGAAAAGAGTGAGGTTTTAGAGTAAATTAAAAAGAACAAATTACTGTTCTTAGACTGTTTGGAAAATTGATAGTCTTTCTTCTTTTTTATTGGGTAGAAAATTGAGTGTTGTGTCAAAATGATGTAATTAAATTTGCACTAATAAAAATAAGTGGTAATAATATATGAAATTGTGCTGCTGATTAGTTTTAAAGTAAACTAAAAAAATCCTAATATAATTAGTACTTTTATGTGATTTTTAAGTCTATTTATTGATTATAAAACCACGTTTCAATATACATGAAGCGTGGTTTATTTTAGTTTAATCTATATATTCATTTAATGGCTTTGTACGATAACTTAATTCATTCATATCAAATGTACCAATGAATCCAGCTTTAGCATTGTATAAATCAGGTAGTCTATTAACAACTGTTGCACATGTTAGTTCAACAGTAGCGGGTCTATTGATAACTAAAGTAGTTTCTGGTTCTCCATGGATTGTCCATTCGTTTTTATCAAATTCATCTTTAGCGTAAACTTTACCTACGCATTTTGTTTCTAAAGTTATTCCTTCTTCAGTTTCAGTGGTTACAACAGCACTCATACCAGTTGCATCACCTTGTTTAATTGTCATATTTAAAGTTTGTGAGAAGATATCCTCTTTATATGTTTCAGGAATACATTTTTGAGTTTGTCTTTTTACAGTTAAGCCTAACTTATTACATAACCATCCATTAACATTCCACATGTAGCTTGGTGAGTAGTTACCACTTTCAATAATTTTGTTACGTTCTTCGTCACTAATTTTATCAACACTGGCAACTTTTTCATCAAACTCTTGTAGAGTGTATCCAGCACCATGTGCTTGTGCAAGTGCAATACCATAATCTTCAACATTGTACCAAGATTCACCTGTTATCTTAGTTATTTTGTGAGTAGAAGATGCTAAAGCACTAACT
>JAAVYF010000066.1 GCA_022790975.1 Clostridia bacterium
ATTTCACGATTATTAAGAAGAACCTTAACATTTCCAACTACATCACCATCTTTATATTTTTCAAGCTTAGTAATTTGTACTAATACTCTAATATTTTCTTTTTCAGCATTAGTCAAAGGATATGAAAAAGAATTCTTAATATATACTTTTTGATCATAAAAATTACTATCTATACTAAAATGTTTCTTATCTAAAATTTTATAACTTTTATAATTATTAAAAGCATATTCATACAAATTTTCGTGTGATGTATACTCATTTCCATCATTCAAAGTTACAGCAGTTAAATTAAGTCCATTCTTACTAGCATTAGTAACTAAAGTCCTACCAGCACTTGGTGTATACCCAGTCTTTCCACCTGTTGTATATTTATAACTTGTAAGTAATTTATTTCGATTATACCAAAGATAACTTTTTTTAGAAGAAGTAACACTATATTTCTTAGTACCAACAATCTTCATATAATCTTCATTTTTAGACGCATAACTAGATAAAAGTGCCATATCATAAGCAGTTGATTTATTCTGTGTTTCTTCATCCAAACCATGAGGATTATTAAATATTGTATTTTTCATTCCAATTTCTTGAGCTTTATTATTCATCATCGTAACAAAATTTTCTATTGTACCACCAACATATTTAGCAATAACAACACTAGCATCATTTCCACTTCTAAGCATTAAACCATAAACCAAATCTAAAAGTGTCATCTTTTCATCCAACTCTATATAAATATTAGATCCATACATAGTTAACACTTCTTCTCCAACTGTAACTTCCTGATCTAGTCTTCCTGACTCTAAAGCTAGTATTGCTGTCATTATCTTAGTAATTGATGCAATAAGTCTCGGGGTATCTTTATCTTTCTGATATATCACTCTTCCACTATCTGTATCTAACAAACAAGCACTGCGAGCACTAACACTAATAGCAAATACCTGAATAGGACAAATCAAAATTAATAATATTAAAAAAATCGTTATTCTTTTCTTCAAGTTAATCACCTATAAAATTATATGTTAACTAATCTTTAATTTAGTACAAGTTTTTCTAAGTAAATGTCAGTAAAAAAATAAAAATAATTCTCAATATTTCAAATTATTTTTATTCATCTTCCAAATTAAAGCTTACGCATCTTAAACTACAACTATCTACTTCTTTTAGTCATGATAAAAGTAATTTACAATTCTGATAATTTCTTACACATATCATGAATAAAAAAACCCTTCATCTATAGAAGAGTCAACTTTTACATTTTATCAACTAGTTTATCAATTTTCTTATCATTAATTTTTCTAATAACAAATGATATTACCACTATTAAAATTATCACAACTACTACAATAGAACCAATTCTAATATATTTTTTATCTACATTAATTGTAGCTTTTTTAAATTCTTTTTTATCCTCATTTTCAGCAGTTACTTCTATAACAACTTTATTATCATTCTTTTTTAAATCATCATTTCCTGTAATTGTATACTTAGCTTTACTATTTTGCAATTCAGTTTTAACATTTAAACTATTTACATCATCTTCTACAAC
>JAAVYF010000073.1 GCA_022790975.1 Clostridia bacterium
ATAAAATAAACTGTACAAAAGATAAATTTAATTATATAATGTTCTTTGAAAAATTATAAATATAAAGTGAAGTTATTACATAAATATAAAATAGGAGGCTGTATGTATGGAGCTTAAAAAACTTTTACAAGGAATAGAAGGAATAAAGGCAAAAGGTGATGTAAATGTAGATGTAAAAAATGTTACAAATGATTCAAGGAAAGTAGAAAAAGGCGGAATGTTTATTGCAATTAAGGGATTTGAAACAGATGGACATATGTTTATTAAAGATGTTATAAAAAAAGAACCTAGTGCCATAATGGTAGAGGAAGGTGCAAATTTAAAGGAACTTGCTAGTTTAGAGAATATAACAATTTTAGTTGTTCCAGATACAAGAAAGGCTTTAGCTATTGTTAGTAGTAATTTTTATGGTAATCCATCACAAAAGTTGAAGATAATAGGTGTTACTGGAACTAAAGGAAAAACTACTACAACTTATATGATAAAAGAAATATTAGAAAAACAAGGGAAAAAAGTAGGATTAATTGGTACAATTGCAGTATATATTGCAGGAAAAAAACTTGAAGATTCATCAAGAACTACACCAGAGAGTATTGAACTTCAAGAAATTTTAGCAAAAATGGTAGATGCTGGTGTAGAGTATGTAATAATGGAAGTTTCTTCTCAAAGTTTAAAACTTGATAGAGTTTATGGTTTAAGTTTTGATATTGGTATATTTACTAACTTTTCTGAGGATCATATAAGTGATAAGGAACATCCTGATATGGATGATTATTATAAGTCTAAACTTAAACTATTTGACCTGTGCAAAACTGGATTTACTAATGTAGATGATCTTCATGGAGCAAAGGTTGCTAAAATTCAAAACTGTGATATTAAGACATATGGAATAGATAATAGTGCAAATTTACTTGCAAAAGATATTACAATAACAAATACTTATGCTGATTTTAAAGTAAAGCTAGGAGAAAGAAATGAGAGAGTAAAAGTTGGAATTCCTGGTAGATTTAGTGTATATAATGCACTTGCAGCAATTAGTGTTGCATTAAAACTTGGTGTGGATGCGGAGACTATAAAGACTGCTTTAGAGGTAGTAAGAGTTCCACGGAAGATCAGAACTTGTAGAGAACACAAAAGGGCTTAATATTATGATAGATTATGCGCATTCTCCAGAAAGTTTAGAAAATATTTTATCAGCTGTAAAAGAATATACTCCTCGGAAGAGTAATAAGTGTATTTGGATGTGGAGGAGATAGAGATTCACGGAAAACGTCCTATTATGGGAGAAATATCTGGAAGAATTGCGGATTATACAATTATCACATCAGATAATCCAAGAACTGAAGATCCAGAAAAAATTGTAAAACAAATTGAAACAGGAATAAAAAAGACAAATGGTAAATA
>JAAVYF010000023.1 GCA_022790975.1 Clostridia bacterium
TTAAGAAAAATGCATAAAATGGAACATTTTATCAGTTTTCTTGAGTGTTGCAACAAAGTTGCGAAGGTCAGAACATGAATATTAGGTATTTCAACTATAGACAGCTCTAAGAGAGTGTGACATATGTTTGACAAACCTACAATAAGTACTTTGTCAATACACAAATGTATATTGACAAAGTATTGTCTTTTTGGTATATTTATTAATGTAGTAATATTCTAATAGATAGTTTTTATTTATTGGATTTCAATAAAGAGGCTAAGATTCTTGTTAAGCTTCTTTTTGAAATATAGGGTGAGATATTTTTTGGATGGAGGAAATATGAAAACAAAGCTAATTTTTTTAAGACGGACTGTTGCTTTATCTTTGATTTTGTGCTTTACAATGCTGGCTAATATAGCAGTATTTGCGGCTGAGTCAGAACCAGAAGATAAAGTTATTGAAGCAACATCAGAGGATGTATCTCGCAGTAATGGAGATATATTAGCATATGGTTTTGAACTCATTCAGAAAAAAGCAACGGTTGTGCTTAACCTGAGTTCAGGTAATTCATTTGCTGACATTTGGGCTCAGGTTGCTAACAATGTTGGATGTTATTATTCCGTTAAAATAATCAAACCTGATGGAAGTTGGATTGTTAGGTATGTTACGGGTGGTGACGGATATAATCGATTGACTACTCTTGGGTATGCACAACCAGGAACATATAAGTTTGAGTTCGAGTGGATCGAAGGTGGAAATCCGATAGCAGGAACTGCAATGGTAAAAATCTGCGATTAATAAAATCGCTCATGATAGTAACTAAAATATAAAATTGCCTTTTTAATGTAAAAATTCTCACCCTAATGAGGAGCTAGTAATTAAATTACTGGCTCTTTAAATTCAAAATAATTGACATATGTATAATATAAATGCTATAATTAATATCTAAAGATATATTTTATGATTATGGATAAATTTGTTAGGTGTAGAGTAAATTCATAGTGATAAGTATATTATATAAAATTTTAAAAGAAAGGAGAATTAATTCAATAATTTTATAATTGGATTATATATGGTATTATGGAAAAAAGTAAAAAAGTGAAAGTAGGAAAGATTATATTGACATTGATTTTAATAATTATTTTGATATATTTAGTTATTTCAATAAAAAAATTTGTCATTCTTAGAATAATGGTATCAAAAAATAATGCATTAGATAAAATCGATAATTATTATGTTAAAATATCTTATATTAGTACAAATAGTTTAGATGAAGATATTGGTATTGCTTCTGAACGTAAATTTTTTAGAAATGGAGATAAATATAAAGTTTTAATTAATGATAATATTACTTATGGAGATTTAAAAACAGGAGAAGAATATATATTTAATGAAAAAGATAAAACTTATAAAAAAGCTAATATTAAACAATCATATTCTGTATATAATTTAGGAGATTTTAAAACTATAGATGGAAATAATAATAATATTTTAGATAGTTTAATGTTTGCGTTTTCTCTAAGCACAAAAGTTTATAGAAAATCTAATTTGTATTTTAGTGAATGGATTGTAGAAGGAGAAAAAGAAGATACTTTGGTCTGTGGTATAGCAGATGCAAGAAATGGATATCCAGTTGAACAAATTAGATATGACAATGATGGGAGAACTTATTATGTTTTATATAATATTCAAGTAAATAAAGTTGAAGATAAAGAATTTGAATTACCAAACATAGAAGATTATGAATTAGTAGAAGTAGAAGATGTTAATTAAATATTTATTATATAATAAGAGCTAGTATTTAATTACTAGCTCTTTAAAATATATAGAATCTTTTAGTTATTCTATGGGATAATTACTAATTTTCCAAAATAATCTTAAAATAGTTTTTTAGTTATATTTTAGAATAATTTTTAAGCCAAAGCTTGGCGTTTTTTGTTAAAGTCAAGAAGATTAGAAATTGTATTTGATTTTGAATTTTCTTTGATTTTTTTGTTTTCTTTAGAAACTTTTTCTTGAGCAATTTGTTTTGCTTGACGTTCTGCCATAGTTTCTACAATTGCTTTTTCATATACAAAATGAGTATCACTAGTTATTTTGTTCCAGTTATATTCAGCTTTAACTTTAACTTTTGCATTTTTTACAACTTCATCACAAAGCTTATGGTCAAATAATAATGTTAATATTGAATCTGCTAAAGAGTTTGGATTTCCAGCATAAGATTTCATACCATTTACACCATGTTCAACAATTTCATTTAACCCACCAATATCTGAAACTACAACTGGAGTGCCAGAAAGCATTGCTTCAATAGCAACAATTCCAAAAGGTTCATAAGTACTAGGAAATACTGATATATCACTACATTTATACATTTTTTTAACATCAGCTGAATTTAAATATCCAGCAAAATAAACTTTTTCATTAATACCTAAATAATTTACTTGATTACGAAGTTCATCAATCATACCGCCTTTACCAGCGATAACAAGTTTTACATCATGATAACGACTTAATATTTTTGGCATAGCAGAAATTAAGTTTTGAATTCCTTTTTCATAAACAAGACGTCCCATAAATAAAATAATTTTTTCATTATCCATAGCAAAACGTCTTCTAAAGTCATAATCTCTGTAAACATTATTAAAATTATTTAAATTAACTCCATTTGGAATAACATTAATTTTTTCAAATGGAAGACCAAATAGTCTTTGAAGTTCAGATTTCATATAATTGCTATTAACAATTACTTCTGATGATTCATATGTTAGCATCCATTCAGTATCGTTTATATATCTTTGCTCATCAGTACGAATTCCACTGTTTCTACCAGCCTCGGTAGCATGTATAGTTGAAACCATTGGAATATTGTAAGATGTTTTTAAAGTTTTTGCTGCATATGCAACAAGCCAATCATGAGCATGAATAACATCAAATTTTCCTTCTTTTGCAATAATTTCACCAGTTCTAGCAACCATATTAAAGTTTAGTTGTAATATCCAATCAATGAAATTATTTGATGCAATCATGAAATTATCAACTCTATTGACTCTAACACCATCGTCATCCTCATAATAAGGAACATCTCCATCTCTATAAGTTACAACAGTAACCTCATGACCATCTTTTACTAATTTATGAGATAAATCATGAACAACTCTTGAAATTCCTCCAACTATTCTTGGGGGATATTCCCATGATAGCATTAATATTTTCATTAATTGTACTCCTTTCAAATTCACTTCTTTTGTACTATTTATTTCACATATAATTTTATTACATTTTATATGAAATTAATGTAAAAGTAAACAATTTTTGATAAATTAAATGTTACGTTTATGTTACATTTAGAACTCATGTTTATAGAATATATTGTATAATACTAATAAGAGTAGTTCTAAGATTTTGATAAGAATTTATTACTTAAAATTTAAATTTGTACTAGATTATTTTTTATTAAAGATGAATTTTTTTATAGAATAAAATATTTTATTTGATATTTTTAAAGATAACTTTAAGTATGAACTAAATATATAAAAACTAAATATATAGAAAATAAATATATAAAAAAATGAATATATAAAAAATGATATAGAAAAAAACTAAAAAAGCTTGTATCTTATATACTTTTTCGTACGACGCGCAGCGACCAACCGAAGGGCGAATGGAGTGCTTGCTTTAGCAAGGACGACAGCAAGGAGGTAGAAAAAGTATATAAGATACAAGCGAGGCACTCGTTTCCGTCAGACGTTAAAATACTCAGACGTCTATCATATGAAATTAATTTCTCTATACCTAGTTATCCATATTATTTCATACTTAAAATGAAGAATGAAAAGTAAAAAGAAAAATAATTTAAGATAATATGCTAATCAAATAAGCTATTATAAAATAAGATAATTTAAAAATTTACTAATAATTTACTATATAACTATATATATTAAAAATAAAAAAATAATTTAAAGTTTTTTCATTTTAGGTATTGTTTTTTATTTTGTTTTAGTATATATTAATATATATTGTTAAGAGATAAAAACAGGTGTGAGAAATTTAGAATATACTAAGGAGGAAGCTATGCCAAAAGTTGTTGAAGAAAAGAAAAATTTAAAAAAGGAAAATAAAGTTACGACAGCAACTTCAAAAAAGCCTAATTTAAATAAAACTAGTAAAAATGGCAAAGCAGTAGTTAATAAAAAAACAGATAATTCAAAATTAAGTGTTAGCTCTGTAAAAACATCAAAAGATAAAAAAACAAAATCTAATTTGTCTAAAATAAGGGCTGAAAAAAAAGAGGCAAAAAAAGATAATAGAATAATTAAAGAATCAGATTTAAGAAAAGAAAAAGAAGAAAAAGAGCAAGAATTAAAAAAAGAGAAAAATTCTAAAAAAGAATATTTAATGGAATATTATGATTTACCATATAGATATGATGAAACAGTAGTTACAATTTTAGCTCAAACACCAAAAAGATTATTTGTATACTGGGATGTTTCAGATAAAGACAAAGAAAAGTATAGAAAAGCTTTTGGAGAAGACTTTTTTGAAAAAACATATCCAGTTTTATTAATACATAATGATGAATTAAATTATACTTTTGAAGTTCCAATTAATGATTTTGCAAATAGTTGGTATTTAGATATAAAAGATTCAAAAACAAAATATGTAGTTCAATTAGGAAGAAAGTTTAGAAATGTTCAAGAAGCCAAAAAAGCAAGTGCAGAAATTGTTCACGAAGAACAAATTAATCTTCAAAATGATTTTATTTTTATAACAGATTCTAATAAATTAGAATCTCCAAATGATCACATTTTATTCGAGAAATTAACAAATCAAGTAACATATAGAAATGCAAAAAATGGAAATGAATTTAATAAAGACATAAGTTCTTTAATTTCTAAAATTCAAGAATCATATCCAAAAGCAAATCTTAAAGATTTATATAAAGAACTTTATGGAAATGAATTTGAAATAGATAATGGATTTAATATTGCAAATCCAAGTTCTGGAGAAATGCCAACATCAGGTTTTAGAAAATAGATATTTTTTAAATTATAAGCATATAATTTAAATATAATAAATACTATAAGACTTTTGTTTTATAGTATTTATTAAATAATAGGAAATTTATTTTTTAACTAAATAAAAATATTTTATAACATTTTTTAGTAACAATTAAAGAAATATTTACTATAATATAAATGTTCTAAAAAATATATTAATTTTAAATTTATTTATCTACTTGAAGAAATAAATATGGCTCTAAACGTTCAAAAGAGAGGAAAAATATATGAAAAATATAAAAGGCTACGTAAATTTTGTATTACATGCACATTTACCTTATATACATCATCCAGAAAATGATACATACCTAGAAGAAGAATGGCTTTTTGAAGCAATTTCAGAATGCTATATTCCACTTATTTTAAATTATCAAAAATTAGAAGAAGAAGGTGTTAATTTTAGAATTACAATGACCATGACTCCTCCTCTTTTAAATATGCTTGATAATAAGTTACTTCAAGAAAGATATATAAAATATTTAAAAAAACATATAGAACTTTGTGAAAAGGAAGTAAAGAGAACTACTTATGATATGAGATTAAATAATCTATCTAAATATTATTTAGATAGATATACAAATGATTTACATGTGTTTGAAGATATTTACAAATGTAATTTAATATCTGCATTTAAACATTTTCAAGATGCTGGATTTTTAGAAATTATAACATGTGGAGCAACACATCGGATATTTTCCGATATTATATGTAAATGAAAAAACTGTTAGAGCTCAAATAGGTGTAGCTGTAGAAAATTATAAAAAATATTTTGGAAAGAATCCAAGACGGAATTTGGCTTCCAGAATGTGGTTATGTTCCAGAAGCAGATAAATATTTAAGAGAATTTGGAATAGAGTATGCAATAGTGGAATCTCATGGAATTTTATATGCAGACCCAGTTCCTGTATATGGTACATATGCTCCAATTGTTTCGCCACAAAATATGGTCGTTTTTGGTAGAGATATGGAATCTTCACGTCAAGTTTGGAGTTCTATAAATGGTTACCCAGGAGATTATAATTATCGTGAATTTTATAGAGATATTGGATATGACTTAGATTATGACTATATAAAACCTTATATTGCTGTAAATGGTGCAAGAGTAAATACTGGAATTAAATATTATAGAATTACAGGAAAAGATTGTAATAAAGATTATTACGATGTACAATGGGCTAAAGATTCAGCAGAAAAACAAGCAGGGCATTTTATGAATTGTAGAACAGCTCAAATAGAGCATTTATCAAGTTATATGGAAGTGCCACCAATTATTACATGTCCTTATGATGCAGAACTTTATGGCCATTGGTGGTATGAAGGGCCATATTGGTTATATATATTATTTAAAAAAATATATTATGATAAGTGTAATTTTGAACTAATTACTCCAAGTGAATATATAGATAAGTTTCCCAATATTCAGCTTTCACAACCTTGTAGGTCAAGTTGGGGAGCAAATGGATATAGTGAAGTTTGGTTAAATCCAAGTAATGACTATGCTCATCGTCATCTACATAAAACAGGAAACAGAATGTGTGAATTAGCATGGGAATTTAAAGATGAAACTGACCCATTAAAAATACGTGCATTAAACCAATGTGCAAGAGAGCTACTTTTACTTCAAAGTAGTGATTGGTTATTTATAATTACAAATGGAACTATGGTAGAATATGCTCATAAGGCTATAAAAGAGCGTGTTGGTAGATTTACAAAATTATATTATGAACTAAAGAAAGGTAAAATAAATGAACAGTATTTAGAAGATATTGAAGAAAAAGATGATATCTTTCCAGAGATTAATTATAAAATTTATATTTAATTTTGTGACTAATAAGTCATAAAAGAAAGGATGTAAAAAATGGATAATATGAAAGTTTATGAAAAATGCAAAGATTTGGCTTGTAGTATAAAAGAAAGTAAAGAATATTTAGAATTTAGAGATATAAAAAATATAGTTCATAATGAATTACAATTAAAAGATAAAGTTGATGAATTTGAAAAAATTAGATATGAAGAACAATTACTTGCTATGCAAGGAGAAAAACAAAATGAAGCTAAACTTCAAAAATTGCAAGAGTTGTATGAAATTTTAATTAAAGAACCAAAGGTTAAAGAATATTTTGATAAAGAAGTTAAATTTAATTTAATGATTGCAGATATTAATAAAATGATAGGAGAATCAATAAAAGATGTTTTGTAATTGTTAGTTTAATTTAAATGTTTATAATAAAATTTGTGATTTTAATTAAGCTATAAATATTAATATCTATAGTTTAGTAATAAATATGCATATATTTTGAAATCTTTATAATATAATATTTTATAAAAATTAGATTTATAAAAAATTTCCATAAAAAACTATTGATTTTGAAATTGTTTTGTGATATTATTTAAGTGCTTTTAAAGCAAGTGTGAATTTATTTTTTTAAGTAACAATATCCTTCTTTTTTAGAGAGTGATTTGTATTCTTTAAAATTTATTCAAATCTATTTTTAAAAAAGGAGGTCTTTATAAAATGGCAGATATAGAATTAACTTGTAAAGATTGTGGGAATACATTCGTATTCACAGAAGGTGAACAAGAATTTTATGCACAAAAAGGTTTTTCTAATCCAGTTAGATGTCAAGAATGTAGACAAAAAAGAAAAGCTAATAAGGCAAATCAAGATGATCAAAATAACCAAAATAACTAATAAAATTAATAATTTTAAGTTTTACCTAGTGTTTAAAAATAGCACTGGGTTTTTTATTAATTTTAAACTAACCTGTAGTCTATTTTAAAAATAATTATTATAAATGATTAACATAAATATTATATATTGTATATAATATATTAGTATACAATATAGGGGGTGTTATATTATGGACAGTAATAATTATGATGATATTTGTTGTATGAAACCTAGAAAAAAACGTTGTTGTGGAGAATATATTCTTGGTATATTAGTTGTAGCTTTAGCTGCAGTAATAGGTTTAATTTTAGGAGCTGTATTTTCTGCAGCGATTTTAACTGCATTAAGTGCTTTAATAGTATTAATAGTAATGCTTGTATTGTTAATAATCATAAGGATAATAAGTTTCTTTTGTAGAACTTAGTTTTGTATTTTAGAAGGATAATATATTAATATAAGAATAGCGGTTTTGAAATTAAATTATTTTGAAATCGCTATTTTTATATTTTTATTTTAAATAAAAAATTACACTATATAAATTGAAAGGATGATAGAAGAATTGTGCTATATTAATTTTATTTATAATTTAATATAAAATCTCGGTAAAGTGATATGAAAAATGTGATTGAAATGAAATATAATATATATTGAAAGAAATTTATAAATATATATAATATATATTTTACAAACGATATACTAACTTAAATAAAAGTATAATAAAAAATTTACTTTAAAAGTTTTAACGTTTTTTTGGTAGCCAAAAAATTTCTATGTAAAAATGGTTTATTTATAAATAGTTATAAGTAAAACTTTAAAAAAGAAGAAAGCATAAAAAATAAGTAAAAAGATTTTATAGGTAAAACTTAAATATATAAAAAAAGAAGGAAAAAAGTGAAATGAAAAAAGCAAACAAGAGAGGAATAACGCTGATAGTATTGATAATAACAATGTAAGTATAAATTTAATAGCAGGAGAAAGTGGAATACTAAGTAAAACAGAAAAAGCAAAAGAAGAAACAAACAAAGAAATAGAAGAGTTAGAATTAGTAGTAGGAACATTAGACGAAGACTTAAATATAGATGTAAATGAATTAAAAGAAAATATAATAAAACAAAATCCAGATGAAAAAATATTGGGAGAAAGTTTACCAATAAAAGTAGTTTTAGAAGAAGGAACATATAGAATAAGTGAAAATGGAGAATTAGAAAAAATAATAGATGAAGAGTTATCATATGAAGTAGGAGATATAACAGTTGATTTAATAAATGAAGCAATAGTAGATTATAATAATACAGAGCTTCTGTGATCGGTTGTTACTATAACAGCACAACTCGGCTTCCGCCCAGTAGTTTTTCTAGAGTTTGGAGTTAAATTAGTAAAAAATAGTACAACAGGACATTATACAATAGAAAAATTTTAATAATAATAATTGTCAACCCCCAAGTAGTTAAAATACTCGTGGGGTTGACAAGCAAATTAAAACTTTTGCTTAATTAAAAACAGGAAAAAGCTCAATATTGACTAAATCCTTTTTGGTAAGATCAATCGTGCAAATAATTTCGAATTTCTCCATTTGACCTGTTTTATGATTAAGGACTGTTAGATAGTCATGTCCTTCTTTATCATAAAGTCCACATATATCATATTTTAGGATAAATTCTTTTAAATGTTTTGGTAATTTGAAAGAACACATATCAATACTAATTAAAAGATTATGTAATTGCCAAATCATAATTACACCACACTGAGTTACAAACAGATTGACTGGAAAAGTACCATGAAATAAAGTTATAATTTTATTATCCATTACGCAAACATTTTTATTACACTGATTTGTGTAATAAACGATAGGAGAATAAATTAAAAGTTCATCTTCTGCCATTCCATAGTATACTTTTTCAACAAAGTAATTTAGTCTTTTTCTACCGACATGATTATAGTAAGAATAATACACTAAAGTAATATCTTGAACTTCGTAATTACATATTAGTTGAATATTCTTATAGTTATCTTGCCGGATAGACTTTTTAACAATTCCCATAATTGTTAAACCTCCTTCCGGTTGTATACTCTTTATTATAACATGTCTACCAATAAATGTAAAATAATTATGTACTAGCATTGAAACTTAAAGGTATTTATGATATAATCCATTTGTTTAATAAGGATTTAGTTTATAAAATTAAACTTGTCTTTATATTAAATTATAGAAAAGGTGGAAGAGATGGATAGAATTGAATTATTAGCACCAGCAGGTTCTTTTGAAAAAGCAAAAATTGCTTTTATGTATGGTGCAGATGCTGTATATGTTGGAACACCAAAGTTGTCACTTCGTTCTAGGAGTGAAGTTAATGATGATGATTTAGTTAAAACTATCAAATATGCTCATAGCAAACGGCAAACGTGTGCATGCAGCAATTAATATATATGCAAAAGATGAAACATATGATGATATAATAGAACAAGCCAAAATTTTAGGCGAATTGGGTGTTGATGGAATTATAATGTCTGATGGAGGAGTTATAGATGCAGTAAAAAAAGTAGCTCCAAATACTCCTATTCATATAAGTACACAGGCTAATACCATAAGTTATCATTCAGCAAATTTTTGGTATAAAAATGGTGCTAAACGTGTAATATTAGGAAGAGAAATGACTAAAGAAGAAATAAAAACATTAATTCAAAATAAACCTAAAGATTTAGAAGTTGAAATATTTGCTCATGGAGCATTATGCTTTGGATATTCTGGTAGATGTTTTTTAAGTGAATTTTTAGCTGGAAGAAGCGGAAATTTAGGTGATTGTGCACAAAGTTGTAGATGGGCTTTTAATGTTTATGTTGAAGAAACAAATAAACCAGGAAATTTAATGCCTGTTGAATATGATGAAAAAGGTACATATATATTCTCTTCTAAAGATTTATGCTTAATTAAAGAAATTCCAGAAATTATAGAAATGGGTGTAGATAGTATAAAAATTGAAGGAAGATTAAAAACAGAATATTATTTAGCATCAGTTATAAATGCTTATAGAAATGCTATTGATGATTATTATAAAGACCCTAAAAATTATGATTTTAACAAATATTTAAAAGAATTAGAAAAAACTAAAACTCGTGGTTTAACAACATTTTATTTCAATGATAGAAATAATCAAGATATTCAAGATTATGGAGGACATCAATATAACAATAATTTTGAATTTGGTGGGAAAGTAATTGAGGATAGAAAAGATAGAATTTTAATTGAAATCAGAAATAAGTTAAGTTTAGGAGATACTTTGGAACTAATAGTTCCAGGAAAAATTAAACCTGTGATTTTTAAAATAGAAAATTTGTGGAATGATGAAACTGAGGAAGAGATTCAAACTGTAAATCCTGGAAAAGCTGAACAAAAAGTAATTTTAAATAAACCAGATGTAAACTTTGAAATAGGAGAAGATTGGATTTTAAGAAGAATGAAATAAATTATTATCCTAATTCTTCAAATAAAATTTTAAGGTTGTTATTTGATATTAGATTTAAAAATATAAATGGTTTATAGGCTAACCAATAAAAGTCTAAATAAAAAATAAGAAGGGATTTTGATTTTTATGAATGAAAATAATGAAAATGAAGTAAATGAAATTGATGAGCAAGAGCTTAATAGATTAATGCAAGTAAGAATGGAAAAGTTAAAAGAATTACAAGAATCTGGACATGACCCATTTGAAATAACAAAATATGACAGAACGGAATTCAGTAAACAAATAAAAGATAATTATGCTGTATATGAAGGAAAAGATGTATCAGTTGCAGGAAGAATTATGGCTAAAAGAATAATGGGAAAAGCATCTTTTTGTACAATTCAAGACTCTACAGGAAAAATTCAAAGTTATGTTAGTATAAATGATTTAGGAGAAGAAAGCTATAAAGTATTTAAAACTTTTGATATAGGAGATATTATAGGTTTAAAAGGATTTGTATTTAAAACAAAAACAGAAGAAATTTCAATACATGCTAAAGAAATTGTTTTACTTACAAAATCTTTAAGAGATTTACCAGAAAAGTTTCATGGATTAAAAGATATAGATTTAAGATATAGACAAAGATATGTAGATTTAATAGTAAATCCAGAAGTAAAAGAAACATTTTTACTAAGAAGTAAAATATTAAAAGAAATAAAGAACTTTTTTGATAATGAAGGATATTTAGAAGTTGATACACCTATATTAAATACAATAGCAGGTGGAGCAGCAGCTCGTCCATTTATTACACACCATAATACATTAGATATGGATATGTATTTAAGAATTGCAAATGAATTATATTTAAAAAGATTAATTGTAGGTGGTTTTGATAGAGTTTATGAAATGGGAAGAATGTTTAGAAATGAAGGAATGGATATTAAACATAACCCAGAATTTACAAATATAGAATTTTATGCAGCATATCAAGATTACAATGATATGATGGATATATCTGAAAAATTAATTAGAAATGTAGCTCAAAAAGTTTTAGGAACAGGTAAAATAAACTATCAAGGAACCGATATTGATTTAGAATCTCCATGGAGAAGAGTAACTATGATAGATGCAATAAGAGAAGTTACAGGAGTTGATTTTAATACAATAAATACTGATGAAGAGGCAATTTTTATTGCTAAGGAAAAGGGGGTTGAATTAGAAGATTCAAAGAAAACTAGAGGATATATTATTAATAGCTTTTTTGAAGAATTTGTTGAAGAAACTCTTATTCAGCCAACATTTATATGTGATTATCCAGTAGAGGTTTCTCCATTAACTAAGAGAAAACCATCAGATAAAAGATTAGTTGAAAGATTTGAATTGTTTATAGATGGTAGAGAATATGGAAATGCATATTCTGAGTTAAATGACCCAGTAGACCAAAGAGCAAGATTTGTTGAACAATTAAAACAAAGAGATGCAGGAGATGATGAAGCTAATATGATGGATGAAGATTTCTGTATGGCAATAGAATACGGTATGCCTCCAACTGGTGGAATGGGAATCGGAATTGATAGACTAATAATGTTACTTACAAATTCTGCTTCTATTAGAGATGTGATTTTATTTCCTACGATGAAACCGATTTTATAATCGTGGTAATTTTGTGGAAGCAAAATTAACTCGAATATAAAATTAGATAAGAAACTTATTAATTTAATTTATAAAAGCTAGGAGGTAAAAATGGTTTTAGAAAATAAGTTAAATCTTATCGATCAAGCAGAACTAGCAAGAGAAGAAGAAAGAATTAGTAAAATACGTGCAAAAAAAATGTTTGAAACAGGATATTTGAATACATTAGAGCCAGGAACGTTTGAAACTTTAAAGAAAATTCATAAATTTTTATTTGAAGAAATATATGAATTTGCTGGAGATTTAAGAAAAGTAAATATTGCAAAAGGAAATTTTAGATTTACACCTCTTGTTTATCTTGAAGAGTCTATAAAAAATATTGAAAAAATGCCACAATCAACATATGAAGAAATTATTGAAAAATATGTAGAAATGAATATTGCACATCCATTTAGAGAAGGAAA
>JAAVYF010000003.1 GCA_022790975.1 Clostridia bacterium
ATATTGCACATCCATTTAGAGAAGGAAATGGAAGAAGTACAAGAATATGGCTTGATTTAATTTTAAAAAAAGAATTGAATTTAGTAGTTGATTGGAGTAGTGTTGATAAAACAGATTACTTACTTGCAATGGAACGTAGCCCTATAAAAGATATAGAAATTAAAGAATTATTAAAACAAAGTTTAACTAATAAGATAAATGATAGAGAAGTCTATATGAAAGGTATAGATAATAGTTATTTATATGAGGGATATTCAGTATTTAAAATAGATGAATTGTAGATTACTAACTAAAAATAAATGAATTTTATATTATAAAATATGAAATTATAAAAAATTAATTTAATAATAAAAATTAAAGGTAATTTTAATATAATTAATATATAATAAAATTCAAATTAATTTGCAAAAAAATATATAATGATATAATAAAAATCATTAATATAAAATGTAAAGTAAAAGGAGATAAATTTTATGTTTTTTGGAAATATAGATAGAAGAACAGTTGGAATGGTACTTCTTGCTTGTATAGTAATTTCATTACTTCTTTCAGGTGAGTTTGGTGCACTTTTGCTTACAATTCCAGGTGTTATAATAGCCATGACATTTCATGAATATGCACATGCATGGATGGCAGATAGGTTAGGAGATACAACCCCAAGGGCTCAAGGAAGACTAACGCTAAATCCTGTAAGCCATATAGACCCTGTAGGAATTATTTTATTATTATTTGCTCATATTGGATGGGGAAGACCAGTAGAAATTAATCCTAACAATTTTACAAGTAATAAATCAAGGGCAACTTGTGAATTATTAGTAGCACTTGCTCGGACCTGTAATGAACTTTATTTTAGCATTTATATTTATGGTAATTTATTATGCATTATGGTATTTCGTGGATGTTACATGGTCTTGGTTTGAAATTGTACTTACAATAATTTATTGTGCAATTACAGTAAATGTTGGACTTGGAGTATTTAATTTAATTCCGATTCCACCACTTGATGGTTCGAAAGTATTTAGAAGATTTTTACCATATAATGCAAATAATTGGATTGATAGAAATATGCAAATAATATATATTGTATTTATGGTTTTATGGATAACTAATTTACTTGATATAATAGTTACTCCTATACTTAAACTAATATTATCAGGTTTAAATTTATTAGTTGCAAATATATTTAATTTATTTTTATAGAAAAAGGTGAAGAAGTGAATACAAATAAAGATATTTATATAATGGGAATTGAAACAAGCTGTGATGAAACATCTGTAGCTATTGTAAAGAATGGTAGAGAAGTTTTATCTAATGTTATAAATTCTCAAATTGATATACACAAAGAGTATGGCGGAGTAGTTCCTGAAATAGCTTCAAGATGCCATACAGAAGTTATTAATCTAGTTACAAAACAAGCTTTAAAAGAAGCCAAAATTAAATTAGAAGATATAGATGCAGTTGCAGTAACATATGGACCTGGCTTAGTAGGAGCATTGCTAGTTCGGAGTTTCTTATGCTAAAGGATTAAGTTATGCAAGTCGGAAAACCTTTAATTGCAGTAAATCATATAAATGGTCATGTTTGTGCAAATTATATAACTCACAAAGATTTAAAACCACCATTTTTATGTTTAATAATTTCAGGTGGACATACATATTTAGTAAATGTTAAAGATTATAATCAATATGAAATTTTAGGAAAAACACGTGATGATGCAATTCGGAGAAGCTTTTGATAAAGTGGCAAGAGTTTGTAATCTTGGATACCCAGGAGGACCTAAAATAGATAATCTTGCCAAAAGTGGAGAAGCAAATATAGAGCTTCCAATAACTCATTTTGATAATTTAGACTTTAGTTTTAGCGGAATTAAAACAGCAGTAATAAATTTAAATCATAAAACTCCAGATTTAAATAAAGCAAATTTATGTGCAAGTTTTGAAAAATCTGTAACAGAAATGATTATTTCAAATGTGAAAAAAGCATTAAAAACTTTAGGAGAGAATAGAATTGTTTTAGCTGGCGGAGTTTCAAGAAATTCTTATATAAGAAATAGTTTTGACAAATTATCTGAGGAAATGAATATAGAAGTATATTATCCTGAGGGTATACTTTGTACAGATAATGGAGCAATGATTGCTTCAAGTGGATATTACGAATTTTTAAAAGGAAATTTTTCAAACTTTGATTTGAATGCGGTTCCTAACTTAAAATTATAAAATCATTAAAAGAATAAAATTTAATGGTATTTTAATGAAATAGTGATAAAAATAGAAAAACTATTTTGGTTTTTCTATTTCTTATTAGATATTAAAAAATTATTATTTTTTATAATAGGAGGTAAAATGGCAATTTTTATAATAGGCGATTTACATTTATCTTTTAGTTCAAATAAACCAATGGATATTTTTGGAAAAAATTGGGAAGACCATAGTGAAAAGATAAAAAATAATTGGATAAGCAAAGTTAAAGAAAATGATACAGTAATTATTCCAGGCGATTTTTCTTGGGCTATGTATTTGAATGAAACATATAATGATTTTGAATATCTAAATAATTTACCAGGAAATAAAATTATGTTAAAAGGTAATCACGATTATTGGTGGACTACTGTTACAAGTATGAAGAGATATTTAAAAGAAAATAATTTTAATAATATAGATTTTTTGTATAATAATAGTTTTTTTATAGAAAATAAAATTATAGTTGGAACTAGAGGATGGTCAACATTAAATTTTAAGGGAGATGAAAATTACAAAATATTGAAAAGAGAATGTGAAAGATTAAATATTTCAATAAAAGATGGACTAGAAAAATATGGAGAGAATAAAGAAATGATTGTATTTACTCATTATCCAATATTTTTTAAAGAGGAAGTACCAGAAGAAATTGATTTTATAAAACTTATGAAAAAATATAATATAAAAAGATGTTATTATGGGCATTTACATGGAGAATCTCATAAAGAGGCAATAGAAGGAGTTATATATGGCATTGAGTTTAAATTAGTTAGCTCAGATTATTTGAATTTTGATTTAATACAGATGTAGTTTTTGTAAAATTATATAAATAATAAATTAAATATAGGACACCATTAAGGTGTCCCATATCTTTGGTTCAGAAAAGCGATAGCTTCGTCTGTAGCCAGCTTATCATCAGGCGTCCTGTTATCAGAGCCAGCGAGCACTGCTACATATTTGGTTGCTTTCCCATACCAGGCTGTATAAGCCTTTTGAGTGAAGGATATAACCTTCGCCCGGTGGTTAATAGCATCTTTTTTCCATAACTCGAATACTGAAGTTCCCTTTCCAGGAACCTTTTCAGCATAATAGCTGATATCGTCAATTTTGCAGATAAAGAAGCCTTCCATATAACCATCCTTTCTTCTTGTCATTACAAGAAATGAAAACATTGTTTGTGCTAAAAGCTATTTTCTATAATAGTATAGCACATTTTAGCTATTAAATCAAATTCATAAAATTTTAATTTTAGTATTGACAAAACAAATTTTTGTGATATTATATTTACGAACAGATTTTTTAAGAACGGAGGTTTGTATATGATATCACTTTTACATATAAAAAATATAGGAATTATTGAAGATATTACTTTAAATTTAGAAAATGGTTTTAATGTTTTAACAGGAGAAACTGGTGCAGGAAAAAGTTTAATCATAGATTCTATAGAAATAATTTCTGGAGGTAGGTTTTCTAAAGAAATGATTAGAAAAGGAGAAAATTCTGCATTAATTGAAATTAGTATTTATAGTCCAGAAAATGAAAATTCTATTGATGGAAATATTATAGTTTCAAGAGAACTTTCATTAAATGGAAGAAATATATGTAAAATAAATGGTAGATTAGTTACAGTTAATGAATTAAGAATGTTTATGAAAGGAATAGTAGATATTCATGGGCAATATGAAAATCAAAATATTATGGATTCTATTTCTCATATTAAATATTTGGATGATTTTATTGGAAATAAAATTTTTAATTATTTAACTAAATATAAAGAACTTTATTTAAAATATAATAATTTAAAATTAGAACTTAAAAATAATTATGGAGATGAAAAAGAAAAACAAAGAAAATTAGATTTATTGCAATATCAATATAATGAAATTGAAGAAGCCTCATTAAAATCTGGAGAAGAAGAGGAATTAGAACTTCAAAGTAAACAACTTGCAAATCAAGATAAAATAAATGAAAATTTGAGTATAGCAGAAAATATTATAAATTCAAATATAATAGATGGGTTTGAAACTACTATTAGAGCATTGGAAAAAATAGAAAATTTAAATGACGAATATAAGAAAAAATTAGAAGAACTAAAGTCAATATCATATGATCTTGAAGAAATTGGAAGAGATGTATATAATTTGAAATATGATTTAGACTTTGATTCATGCTCTAGAGAAGAAATCGAAAAGAGATTAGATTTAATTCGTAACTTAAAAAGAAAATATGGGAATAATATAAATGAAATTTTAGAATATAAGCTAGAAGTAGAAAAAGAAATTTTTGAATTAAAAAATATTGATAAAAAGAATGATGAAATTCGTAAAGAATTGAAACAAGTAGAAAATCAAATGAAAGAATATGCACATAATTTACATGAATACAGAACTAAGTATAGTAAAATTCTTTCAGAAAAAATAAATAAAGAGTTAGCTGATTTGGAAATGTCAAATAGTAAATTTTTAGTTGAAGTTAAAGAAATAGAAAATGATAAATTTAATGAAAATGGAAGAGATAGAGTGGAATTTTTAATTTGTACTAATACAGGAGATGATTTTAAGCCTCTTGTTAAAATTGCATCAGGTGGAGAAATTTCAAGAATGATGTTAGCAATAAAAACAGTATTAACTAATATCGATAAAGTTGAAACTTTAATTTTTGACGAAATTGATACAGGAATAAGCGGAATAGCCGCTAAATCTGTAAGTGAAAAAATGAAAACAATTTCTAAAAATCATCAAATTTTTGTAGTTACTCATTTAGCAGTTATAGCAGCTAGTGCAAATAATAATTTATTTGCTTATAAAGAGGTAGAAAATAACAAAACTAAAACTAATATAAAAAAATTAGAAAATGAAGAATTGGTAAATGAAATTGCCAGAATTTCTAGTGGTAATACAGGAAAAATTGCATTAAATAATGCAAAAGAATTAATTAAGCTTAGTAAAGTCGCATAATAAAAAGGGAAAATCCTTATTGCAAATTCTGCAATAAGGATAAACTCCCATTTCATTGAGGGTAACTAAAGAAATATTTTTCTGGTATATGTCTTCCACTTTTAATTTCTACATCGATAGATTTACAAAAAAATTCTTTTTTATTTTTAGATTGTAAATCCCATGTTACATCAATTAATTTCCATGTTCCATCAATATAAGCTAAATTCCATGAATGTCTTCCTGTTACACCATCATAATTAGTAGCTGTACCAGAAACACAAATTACGTTTAGACCTGCTTTATCTGCAATGTATTTAAAACCATATGAATAACCTGAGCATGTGGCTTTTTTTTGAATAATTGCACCATAAGCACTTCGTCTGTTGGGATTGGATTTCATCATATCATAAGTAGAATCTTTAACTAACCAATTGTGAATTTGTAGTAATTTTTCATAATCAGTACCATGTAATGTTTTTACAAATTTAGTAACTTTATCTTCTAGTTCTACAGTAGAAGTTCTAATTTCTTCTGGTTTAATTTCTACATAACCATTACCAAAAGGAATTATAGATACATCATAATAATAATCATCTCCATTGTTTACCAGTTTTTCACATGTTTTGAAATTTTTAACCCAAATTTCAGCATCAGGATTATCAGCTAGATAAGCTTGCATTGCTCTTAACGTGGAATTGTAAGCTTCTTTATGTACTTCATAATAATCTGGTTGATATGAAATCCTTGTACAATAAACTTCTTGGTTATTAATAAACTTTTCTTTAGAATTAATAAAATTGTTATATATTTCTTTTTCAGTATCTGTTAATTGATAATAACAATATTTAGATGTGTCTACAGAAAGTTCATTTGTATTTATTGCATAAGCTGTATTTAGGTAAACATATGGTATAAAATTTAGAGTGACCATTATAATTACTAATATTTGTTTCATTGTTTTCCGTTTCATAGTATAACCTCCATTGTTTTGAATTAATTATTGTTACTTAACTAATATTTTTAATAAAACAAAATATTAATAATTAATATAGCAGAGAAAAAAGTGTATGTCAATAAAAATATAATTAGTTTTTTTAATAACCTTAAATTTAAAGTTAATATTCATCTCTAGTAGTAAATTTAAATTTAATCATTAATATTAATATTAATTTTAAGCTTTTTTGATTAGATAAGATAATATTTTTAAATATATAACTGAATAGTAATTTAAAAGTAAGAAAAAATAAAAATTTAAGAGGAAAATTAAATTAAATTCTGTAAAGAAAAAGCTAAAATAAAATTTCAAACAAAAAAATATAAAGTAAAATCCAAAAAATAAAAGTAACAAAATTTAAGTTTATGTATTGACAATTATATTATTTCAATGTATTATAAATAATATAAAATTTTATATAAATAAAAATATTAAAAACTTTGAAGAGGACACGATAAATAATAATAAAACTTTTAGAGAGCTAAATGAATGGTGAAATTTTAGTAAGAGAATAAATTATTTATTATCACCTTGGAGTTAATTGTTTGAAACTTTAAGTAAAACAATTCGCTTTTCCAGCGTTAAAGGAATTTGAGAGAAAAAGACTTTATTATAAAAAAGTATCTTTTTAATTAAGGTGGTAACGCGGAGCATTTCGTCCTTTATGGATTGAAGTGCTTTTTTGATTTTATAAAATATATTTTTAATATGTTTATTAAAGATATATTAAATTTAATTAATATAAAATAAAAATGAAAATGTCACTAGATAATTATTCATTTATAATAAAAGGAGGAGTTTAAAATGAGTGAGCAAGAAAAAAAGGACTATAATAGTACTTTAAATTTACCAAAGACAGATTTTCCAATGAGAGGAAATTTGCCAGAAAATGAGCCAAAAATTGAAAATGATAAATTCACACAAGAATTGTATGAAAAAATGTTAAAAAAGAATGAGGGAAAAGAACCTTATGTTTTACATGATGGACCTCCATATGCAAATGGTGAAATTCATATTGGTCATGCATTAAATAAAGTTTTAAAAGATACTATTGTAAGATATAAAAACTTAAAAGGATTTTATACACCTTTTATTCCAGGATATGATACTCATGGAATGCCAACAGAAAAAAAAGCTATTGAAAAGTTAGGTTTAAATAGAGATGAAATACCAGTTACTAAATTTAGAGATACTTGTAAGCAGTTTACAGAAAAATATAAAGATAAACAAACAGAAGGATTTAAACGTTTAGGTGTATTAGGAGATTGGGAACATCCTTATATAACATATCAACCACAAATGGAAGCAAGACAAATTGGTGTTTTTGCTTCTATGTATAAAAAAGGATATATATATAAAGGATTAAAACCAGTTTATTGGTGTACAGATTGTGAAACAGCTCTAGCAGAAGCAGAAATTGAATATAAAGATGTAAATTCTTTAACAGCATATGTTAAATTTCCAGTAAAAAATAGTAAAGGTTTATTTGATGAAAAAAATACGTATGTTGTAATTTGGACAACAACACCTTGGACATTACCTGGAAATACAGGAATAACAATAGGGCCAGATTTCAAATATGCAGTTGTAGATTTAGGTAAAGAAAAAGTAATTATGGCAACCCAAACAATTGAAAAAGTTATGAAAATAGCTGGTATAGAAGAATATAAAATAATTAAAGAATTTGATGGAAAAGAATTAGAAGGTGTAATTTGTAAACATCCATTTTTAGATAGAGATTCAAAAGTTGTACTTGGTAGTGAAGACACAATATTAGTTGAATTAGAAACTGGTACTGGTGCAGTTCATACAGCTCCTAGTTATGGTAAAGAAGATTACTTATGTGGAATAAAAAATGGCTTAGACATAATAGTTACTGTTGATAGCAAAGGTGTTCAAAGAGGTGAAGAATCTGGACCATTTAAAGATATGTATTATGCTAAATCTAATAAAGAAATAGTAAAATGGTTAGAAGAAAATAATTTATTACTTTCAAAACAAGATGTAAACCATTCATATCCACATTGTTGGAGATGTAAAAAACCAGTTATTTTTAGAGCTACTTCTCAATGGTTTGCATCTGTTGATGGGTTTAGAAAAGAAACTTTATCAGCTGTAAAAACAGTAAAATGGATTCCTTCTTGGGGTGAAGAAAGAATTACTAAAATGATTGAAGATAGAAATGATTGGTGTATTTCTCGTCAAAGAACATGGGGAGTACCAATACCAATTTTCTATTGTAAGAACTGCGAAAAAGAATATGTAACAGATGAATCTTTAGCAAAAGTTCAACAAATAGTAAAAGAAAAAGGAACTAACGCTTGGTTTGATTTAAGCGAGAAAGAACTTATGCCTGAGAATTCTAGATGTGAATGTGGATGTACAGAGTTTAAAAAAGAAACAGATATTATGGATGTTTGGTTTGATTCAGGTTCAACACATGATTCTGTTTTAGAAGAAAGAGGATTACCAGAAGCAAATCTTTATTTAGAAGGAAGTGACCAATATAGAGGATGGTTTCAATCATCACTTTTAACTTCTGTTGCAACAAAAGGAAAAGCTCCATATAAAGAAGTTTTAACACATGGCTATACAGTAGATGAACAAGGTAGAAAAATGTCAAAATCTATAGGAAATGGTATAGAGCCACAAGAAATGATAAATAAATATGGTGCTGATATTTTAAGATTATGGGTGTTAGCTTCTGATTATACTTCAGATATTAGCGTTTCAGAAAATATTATAAAACAGGTTAGCGAAACATATAGAAAAATAAGAAATACAGTTAGATTTTTATTAGGAAATATTTCAGATTTTGATGTGAATAAGCCAGTTGATTATAATGATTTAACTGAAATTGATAAATGGGCATTAACAAAATTAAATAAATTAATAGATGAGTGTACAAGATCATATGATAAATATGAATTTAATGGTGCATATAGAGCATTAAATCAATTTTGTGTAGTAGATATGAGCGCTATTTATTTAGATGTAATAAAAGATAGATTATATACTTCAAAAACAGATTCTATTGAAAGAAGAGCTGCACAAACTGTAATGTATGAAATATTATCTGCATTAGTAAGAATATTAGCTCCAATGACATGTTTTACAGCAGAAGAAGTTTGGAAATATATGCCACATAAAAAAGAAGATAATTTAGAAAGCGTAATGTTAAATTATTATCCTACTGTAAATGATAAGTGGAATAATGAAACTTTAGAATTTAAATGGAATAAATTAATAAAAGTAAAAGATTTAGTTTCTAAAAAATTAGAAGTAGCAAGAGCAGATAAAGAAATAGGAACATCATTAGAAGCTAAAGTTATATTATTTGCAGAAGGTGAGCAATACGAATTTTTAAATGGAAAAGAAAATTTATTAAAAGAATTATTTATAGTATCAGATGTAGAAGTTAAAAATAATAGAAGAAATGAAGACGAAGAAGTAGACTTAGGAATTAAAGTTTCAAAAGCAGATGGCAAAAAATGTGAGAGATGCTGGAGCTATTCTCCAACAGTGGGATTAGATAAAGTACACCCAACGATATGTTCTAAGTGTGTAGAGAATTTGAAATAAGATTTTTCCAAAAATGGTTAATTTTTTAAATTTAACCATTTTTGGAAATTTTTATATAAAAGTTTTTAAATAATTTTATTTTTAATATTTTGGCTAAGTAATAACTAAAATTTTAAAAATAATAAAATATTTTCTTGATTCTATTGATTTTTTTATAGATTTAAAATAAAATATATTCTATAAAATACCAATGATGAGGTGAAAATTTTGAATCAATTAGAACAAATTAAATTGGAAAATCAAAATTTAATAGATAAATTAAAAGAACTTGCTGAAATTGATGAAGAAAAGGCTTCTGTTATGTCAGCAATATTTATAAAAACAAATGATGAATTACGTATTAATAATATTAAAGAAATACAAACTAATATGGCAAATAAAGCTAAAGCTTTTGGCGTATCACCAGAAAAATATATTGTTCGTCAAGAAAGTATAATATATTCTTATATTGAACAAATAAATAAATTTATGAAATCATATAATGATGAGTATATAAATATAAAAAATAAACTTCAAAAAGCACAGGAAAATCAGAAAAAATTAATTTTTAATACCAAAAAATTAAGTAATGGCAAAAAGATATGTATATTAACTAATAGAGTAAATGAACAAATTTTAAATGAATATGATAATAGAATTAAAAAATGTAAAGAACAAATAAATTCATATGAAGATATAATTTCCAGATGCGAAGAAGAATTTGAAGCATGTAGAATGAGAAGAGAAAATGATTTTAAAGAACTTTTTAGCAATAATGATATTGGAAATAATAAAGGCTTGACTATTATAAAAAATAATAATATTTTTAAAAGAATTAAAAATATATTTAATGGGTATAAAGAGTTTTCAAAACATGTTTTAAGAGAATATGCTAGTAGAATTAATGATATGAAAATAGAAACTCTTGAAAAACATTTAACTAAAATAAAGAAAAATATGGTTGATTTCTCTAATGAAATTGATAAAATGTTTGAAAATATTTAGGAGAAATTTTTATGAGTAGTGGAATTGGTAAAATAGGAGAAAAAAATATTTTAGGAGAATTAGTTAATTTAGATATTGAAAAATTTGAAAATTTAAAAAAATATTCAGAAGACTTGAAAAAAGAAGAATTAAAACTTAAAAATGAAATATATGAAATTATAAAATGAAAGGAAAATATATTATGAGTGAACTAGAAAAAGAAGATGGAAGAGCAATGCTATTACAAAACGATAAAAATGCTTCAAAGAATTCTAAAGAGCTTATAGATGAAAATGCTAAAAAACTAAATGAAGATTTAGAAAATGAGTTAAAAAAAGAAAAATTAGATAAAGATAAAATTGAATAAATAATATAAAAATAATTTTAAATTATTTTATATTTTGATTGACAAAATTAAATAATTCGGTTATAATTTATAATTATAAAAGGAAATAAGAAATGCAGGTGTAGTTCAATGGTAGAATTCCAGCCTTCCAAGCTGGCTATGAGGGTTCGATTCCCTCTACCTGCTCCATTTGAATTAAGTCATTATATTAGAAAATGGTCTAGTATAGTGACTTTTTATTTATGCTTTTTGGTTAAAAATTTGCGATTTTATTTAAATGTTGTATAATAAATTTAGTTGTAACTATGGTTGCCTAAAAAGGTTCATAGAAATCTTGGAGGGCAAAAGCCTCCAAGATAATTTAATAGTCATCCAAAGCAACACACAGAAAAAGAAAAAAATTAATAAAAAATTATAAAGCCAAAAATAACGAGTGTAGGTAGGTGTAAAATATGTACCAACAAAGAATTTAATAAAAGAAAAAGATGGAAGATATTATCAATATACAGCAATAGATGAATATACAAGAAAAATAATATTATTGGTAAGTAAAGAACAAAGTACAAGTGCATTAACAGAATTTATAGAAATAATAAGAAAGAAATTTCTATTTGAAATAGAATGTATACAAACAGATAGCAGATTTGAATTTACAAATAAATTAAATTGGCAAGGAACAAAGAAAAAAACAATGTTTGAAAAGAAATTAGAAGAATTAGGAATAAGGCATAAATTAATAAAACCAAAAACACCAAGTCATAATGGAAAAGTAGAAAGAAGTCATAGAAAAGATCAAGAAAGATTTTATTGCAATATAGTATTTTGCAGTTTTGAAGATTTCAAAAACAGATTAAAATATTAAGAAAAAGAGTACAATAATTTTCCAATGAAACCATTAGGTTGGAAAAGTCCAAATGAAAAACTAAAAGAATAGGAACTTAAGGAAAGTGAAAAAAATGTGACATTTTATTAGTTTTCTTAAGTACTGCAACGAAGTTGCAATAAACAGAATATCATATTAGGTATTTCAAGTATAGACGACTCTAAGAGAGTGTGACATATGTTTGACAAACCTACATATTAAATAAATTATTTTTGTAATATTACTTGAAATATTATTATTTTTATGTTAAATTAATATAGAAATGCGGGTATAATTTAGTGGTAGAATGTCATGCTTCCGACCTGATAGCCCGGGTTCGATTCCCGGTACCCGCTCCAATAAAGGCGTTTTATGGCGTCTTTTTTTGTTTTACTGTGTCCCTATAAACCGCATAAAATAAGCATTTTACAAAATGAAAGTGAAATATTAAAACGCTTTAAAAACATAAAATTGTCTACAATATTGTCAACACAAAAAATTGTGTTGACAAGTTGTTGACAAAATAACTTTGTATTCTTACAGTATTAAGCAATATAAGAGTTGACAACTTGCTTGCTTTACATAAAAGTATTAAAAAGTGGAGCGTAGGTGGTGATTTTTTTAAAAAAACATTATTTAATATTTTATAAAAGTATTGAAAAATACATAAAAATATACAATGGGAAAAGCAGTATTCATTTTTATGAATACTGCTTTTAAAGTTATCTTGTTAAATCATTATTGTCGTCTAATAGTTTATAATTTATTGTACTTAATTCTCTTGATTTATTAAATATATCGTTGCTTAAATAATAGTCGTTTAATTTTTCCATTTCTTTTTCTTTGTATTTATTCAAAACAGATGTATAAGTATTTAATGTTACATTTATATCAGTATGACCAAGTAATCTTTGAAGTGCAACAGCTCTCATACCAGATTCAATACAACGAGTACCATAAGTATGTCTTAAGGTATGTGTAGAAATAGGGTGTGTAATATCAACTTTTTTAGCAATGTTTTTTAGTTGATTGTTAATAGTAGAGTGTAAAACTAATTTTTTATTTGGTGTTAAAAATAGCATATTATCTTTATTATCTTTTGAAATTTCTAATTGTTCAAGAATATATGGTAATATAAAATCAGGTATTGGTAAATCTCTTTTTCCAGCATAAGTTTTAGTTGTTTTTCCTATACATACTTTATCATTTTTGTCTGTTGTGAGTGTTCTACTTATTTTTAATATATTTCTATTAAAATCAAAATCACTAGCTTGCAATGCAAGTGTTTCGCCAACACGAAGTCCCATATATAATTGAATTAGAAATACATTTCTGTAAGGCACACTTTTTGTATCAACATTTAATAAATAATCAGTTAATCTTTGTTGTTCTTCAACTTCTAATGCGCTACATATTTTATCTTCTTTTTTACTTTTGGGCTTTATTGTTTCATACATAGGGTTTTCGTGTATGTAACCTTTATTTAAAGCATATTCAAAAGCACTTTTAAATTGAAAATAGTTTTTTTGAATTGAGGAATTACTATAAATTTCAGTTAAAGAATTAAAATATGATTGAAGTTCATCTGTTGTTATTTCATTTATGTTCTTATCAGCTAAATAAGATTTTTCAATTGTTCGTATAGTGTCCATAGTTCTTGCATATGCTCTATCAGTTATTAAATTAGAATCAACTTTTTTCTGTAATAACATTTTAATAAGTTTAATTAAAGGAATACCATTATTTTGAATAAATATAGAACTATTTTTTTGTAGATTTATATCTTTTAAAAATTCTTTTGCTAATTTTTCTGTTGCAAATGATTTTCTTATTCTTTTTGGTTTGCCAGTAGTTAGGTCTTGTATAGCATAAGAAGCTATCCAATTTTTTCTATCTTTATTATAGAAAACACTACCTTGAGCTTGTTTAGTTGTCATAAGCACACCTCCTAAACTCTTCTTTGCATTTTCCATATAGTATAAGCTATAAGTGTTATGTGCCAAGACTGACCTAAATTTACAGAAGGAAAATCATTTCTTTTAAAAATTTTATAACTAGCATTTTTACCTATGTTTAAATCTTTTGCAACATCTTTTACAGTTAAGGTGGTAAATGGTTTTTCTAATTTATCTATTGCAACTTTTGCAAGTATTTCTTCAAATGATAGTTTTTCTTTTGTATCAATTATATTATTATCTAGTTCGTTCATTATCTCTAATTCCTTTCAAATAATCTTTTACAAGTTTTCGTAATCTTTCCTTTGGAAAATCGAATAGTAAACTGGTATATTCAAAAGCCTTGTCTAAATAATATTTAAGATAATTGATATATTTATTTAAGTGTAAATTTTCTTTTCTCAATTCTTCATAATTTTGCTCTAATTGTTCTAAATTTTCCAAAGTTTTATCAGTAGTTGTTTTTATTTTTGTATATTGTTTTGTTAAAGTATTACATTTTTTTATTATTCTTCTATAATCTTCTCTTAATAAATCTATATTATTTGTGTTAAGTTCCTGTTCAATATTAAGCGATTTTAGCTCAAATTCTTGTACTTCGTGATTAGTTATAGCCTTTAACTCTTTAATAGGAATATGGGCATTTTCACGAGTTCTACCTCTATCTAAACCAAAGCCAGCTTTAATCATATATGAATAAAATCTATCTTGAAGTTGTTTATAGCTGTTTTTGCCTTTCCAAAATTCTGTGCAAGATATTTTATCAATAGATTTATTAGTTTTTTTATCTTTAGTATGAACAACTGGAATAAATACTAAATGTAAATGAGGAGTTTTCTCGTCCAAATGTACTTTACTTGAAATAATATATTGTTCTCCTAAGTCTTTATATGAACATACAAATTTATGTGCAGTTTCAAAATATCTTTTAGTTTCAGTTTCTCCAATTTCTTCAAAAAACTCTTTATCAGATGTGATTATGTATTCACATACAACATTACTTGTTTTTTTAATTTGTCCTTTTAAATGATATTGTCTTTTTATTTCATTAAATCGTTTTGAATACGGAACATTGCAAGGTTTTATTGAGTAGTTTTTTATAGAGTTAATTTTATTGATGTCTTTATTCGAATAATTTGTATTTTTCCTTTCATTATGCCTAAAGATTACATTTAAGTTGTTCATTGTATATTTAGCATTTCTTATTATTGCATAACTCATATATCTTTTTCCTTTCACAAGAATATTTAATTGTAAAAGTGCACTTTTTAAGTAAGCCTACGAAGTAGTGCTAAAATTTTAGCTTTATCTTTTGACTTAAATTACATAAGCAATTTTTTTGCTATAACATACTAGAGGACTTTTTCAAAAGACCTCTGTATGATTAGGGGATACCCCTAATAACCCCTAGCATAATCAATTTAAGTTCTCTATATAAAGGAATAGTATAGAATTTGATTATGCTAATTAAAATAAATTTCAAAACATATATAAGTTGCAACATTATATAGTTTTATCATTTATTTTAATATCAAAAGTCCTTTAAGTAGAGGACTTTTGATGTTAGAAAAATTGTCTAGCCAATTTTTCTTTTAAGCAATTCTCTGTAAGTTATCTAATAATCACGCGTATATTATTAAATAAGTTACATATCTTTTGTATTTTCTTATAAGAAATCTATATAAATTTGAATTGTTTACTTTTTACAATACAAGAATAACATTTTTATGTAAACAAAGCAAAAAAGTCAAATTTGCGTCCTATGCAACAAAATTTGCACTGTATGCAACTTTTTAGGCAAAAAGTGCCATTTTTACCCCTATTTTTATAAAAAATTACTCAAAAATTGATAAAAAATGCCAAAAAACACAAAATATTGCGTCTGACGCAACATTTGTTTGAAAGTGTTGAAATATCAAGGAAAAGTTGATGTGAAAAAATAAAATTTTTTTGAAATTTGTTAATGTATATTAAAATAATAAGTTGAAAATAAGTATTGTTTTTGATAATATTGTAAAAGAAAAATAGTAATTTTTTGTTTAGATTGGAGAAAGAAAATATGAAAGAATCAAAAGTCATAACATTTATAGGAGGATTTTATATATTTGGAGGAATTATTGTATTGTTGTCATTGATATTTAATGGTAGTGGTTTCAATATGATATTTGGTGTACCAAATATTCCAGATTATATTGTAAAATTATTAGTAG
>JAAVYF010000024.1 GCA_022790975.1 Clostridia bacterium
GTTGCTCTACCAGCTGAGCTAAAGTGGCATTCTATATTTATTTTGGTGACCCCTACGGGAATCGAACCCATGTCTCCGCCGTGAAAGGGCGATGTCTTAACCGCTTGACCAAGGGGCCATATCAGAACTTTTATTAAATACTTTTAAATAAAAGTTCTTGGTGAGCTATCCGCGATTCGAACGCGGGACAACTTGATTAAAAGTCAAGTGCTCTACCAACTGAGCTAATAGCCCATCACCATGCATTTTGATTACAAGTAATCTCAACGCTTCTCTATAATACTCTTTTTTTATGAAAATGTCAATACTTTTTTTAAATTTTTTTTTAATTTTTAGATTAAATTTTATTTATATAATTTTTCATTAAATATTTTTATATTAATATTTGTCCAAAATTCATATTTAATAAATAATTTAAATTTAATATTTTAAATTTAAATCAAATTACAAATAACAAATTTCACATTATTTATTATTTTATATTATATTGACAATATACATTAATACACATTTTTTGTACTAATTTTTTATTTATATATATAAAAAAAGAACTATTTAAGACTTAATCTATTATATCAAAAATAGTTCTTTTTATTCAATTACTAATATTTTATGTTAAAGACTCCATAGCACTTTTTAATTTCTTTAATTTTTCATCTGCAACTTTCTCTGACTTTTCTTTAACTCCCATATAGAATTTAAGTTTTGGCTCTGTTCCAGATGGACGTATACAACACCAAGCATCATTTTCAAGTTCATAATATAAAACATTTGAATTTGGTAAGGTTGTTGCTGTTTCTTTATTTGTTTTGTTGTCTATAATAATGCCTTTCTTATAATCTCTAAAGCTTTCAACTTTATATCCAGCAACTTCTTTTAAAGGCTTCTCTCTAAACATATTTACAAGTTCTTTCATTTTTTCAGCACCATCAGCACCTTTAAGAGTAATTGTTAAAATTCCCTCTTTATAATATCCATATTTTTTATAAATATTTTCCATTTGATCACATAATGTAAGTCCTTGTTTTTTATAAAATGCTGCAGCTTCTGCTAATAGCATTACAGCTACAATTCCATCTTTATCTCTGCAATGAGTTCCAACCAAACATCCATAACTTTCTTCAAATCCAAACATATATGTATTGCTTCCTGTTTTTTCAAAATTTCTAATTTGTTCTCCTATATATTTAAATCCTGTTAAAGTTTCTATTAATTTTAATTTATATTCTTTTGCAATTGCTTTAGCCAAATTTGAAGAAACAATAGTTGTAACCAAAGCCCCATTTGATGGAATTTGATTTCTTTTACTTTTCTCTGAAAGAATATATTCTGCAATTAAAAGTCCAGACATATTTCCTGTAAATGGCATATATTCTCCTGTTTTACTATTTTTTGCATAAACGCCTAATCTATCGCTATCAGGGTCTGTTGCAAGTACAATATCTCCATCAACTTTTTTAGCTAAATTCAATGCTAATTTAAATGCTTTTTTATCTTCTGGATTTGGATACTCAACTGTTGGGAAATTTCCATTTGGTAATTCTTGTTCTGGTACTACATAAACATTTTCAAACCCAAGCTTTTCTAAAACAGTTTGAACACCAATATTTCCAGCACCATGAAGTGGTGTATAAACAATTTTTAAATCCTTCATTTCTTTAATTACTTCTGGATTAATAGATTGTTTCATTATCTCTTTAATATACATTTTATCTAATGCTTTACCAACTATATTATATAGTCTTTTTTTCATAGCTTCATCTAAAGTTAATCTTTTTACAGAACTATAATCTGTAACCTTATTTACTTCTTCAATAATTCCTTTATCATGAGGTGATACTATTTGAGCTCCATCTTCCCAATATACTTTATATCCATTATATTCTGGTGGATTATGACTTGCTGTAATCATAACTCCAGCAATACATCCTAATTCTCTAACTGCAAATGATAATTGTGGTACTGCTCTTAATGAATCAAAAATATATGTTTTTATTCCATTTGCATTAAGAGTTAAAGCTGTTTCTTTTGCAAATTCTGAAGACATATTTCTTGAATCATAACTAATAGCAACTCCTTTTTCTTCTCCACCTTGTTTTAAAATATAATTAGCTAATCCTTGAGTTGCTTTTGTAACAGTATAAATGTTCATTCTATTTGTACCATTACCTATAACTCCTCTCATTCCAGCAGTTCCAAATTCTAAATCTTTATAAAATCTATCCTTTATTTCAGAATCATTACCAGCAATTAATAATAATTCTTGTCTTGTTTCATCATCAAATACTGGATTTGTACACCAGTAATTATATTTTTTCATATATTCAACTTTAGCAAAATAATCTTTGTATAATTTTCTTGCTGTTTCAGGACTATCTACACCTTCTGCATTTTTTATTGGAGCAAATTCTTCTTCTCTTTTAACTCTTAAAACTACAACATCTTCAAACATTTCATAAGAATCAAAAATAAACATCTCAAATTTATATGCATTTGGCTTTTCTGCTTTTACTACATTTCCTTTGCTATCTATATAATTAGCTTTTTTAACTGCAATATGGTATGGAAGTTTTACTTCTGAAACTTTTTCCAATCCTTTAATATTATATAAATGGAATATTGCATTAGCATCTCCAAATACTAAAGCTCCATAATCATCTCTTAAATTAGCCATTTCCTCAGATATTTCAGTATATTCAACAACACCTACTTTTTTATTTTTTCTGCAAAATACACCTACTTTTTCTTTAGGATCTGTTTTTTCAATAGACTTAACAGCACCTAAAACTTTATTTGTAATAGACATACCTATTAATAATGGGTCAACTGGTTTAACTAAAACATTATCAACACCATTAATAAATACCCATTCTATTCCATTTTCTTTCATTTCAGAAATTAAATTAGACTTTTCCATTGAATGTAAAGTTCCACCATGCCCATTGGCTGCTTGTTTTACTAATCCATTTTCATCAAGCAAAACTTTTCCAGACATATCAAGCATTGGAAGTTCGCCTTGTTTAAAAAATCTAACTGCTTCTTTTGGATAACCAAAATAATTATGACTTTCAAAAAATGCTACTGTTGCATCATTATTCTCTCTACTAGTCATGATATACCAAGGAATAACTGTATGATACTGTTTCCAAGCTTTTATAAGAGTATCACATAATGCCTCAAAAATTGATTTATTTTCTTCTGGATAAAATATATAAGTTCCTTTTGGCCCACTATGTCCAAGTCTTGTACCTTGCCCTCCTGCCATTGTAACAACAGCAAATTTATGATCCTTAATTGCTTCAATTCCTTTGCTTTCATACATTTCTTTTTCAGCAACTGTTAATTTAGATTTATCTGTATGCTCTATTGGCTCAATTACAGTATCTTCTAAATCTAAAGGTTTCTTTGTACTTTCATATAGTTCATTCATTAAATCAAAATCTATATTTTCAATCTGATTTAATAATTCTTCTTTTTGCGTATCATTCAATTTATCATAAAACAATAATAAATGTTCTTGATTGTACTCCTTTAGTTTACTTTTAATTTCTTCTAACCTATCTTTCATGTTACAATTATCTCCTTTCGCAATTAGCCATTTCCCTAAAATTTAACAATATATTTTATATACTATTTTTAATTTTTAGTCAATAGAGTTAAAAGACTTCAAAAATTAATTTTCCGTATTTAATTTTAAAAAATTTTAAACTAAATAAGCTTCTTTAATTTCTTTGATTCCTTTTGTATTCAAGATTTTGCTATAATTTTTCATTTTCATTTCTAAATTCTCATTAAATTCATTAATTTCAAAACAGTTGACTAATGTGAAATTTGTGTGAAAATTCAAAATAAGTGCATTAATTTTCTCTATAAACTCTTCTTTTCCTGCAATTATAACAATATCACTTTCATTTGCATCAACAAATTTTTCTGAAAGTTTATTTGTTTCTACTTTTCCCCATTCCAACTCTTTAAAAATGTTTTTATTTTTCCAAAATAAACTATTAGTATTTAATACTTTTTCACAAACTTCATTTAAATCTTTTTCAAAAAATGTAATTACTTTTTTTCCTTCATTAATTGTTTCATATATGTATGGTATAAGTATTGTAACTAGATGATATTCATTAACATTAAAAGAACAAATCTTATTTTCTAAATTATACATATCTCTACAATCCTTTCTCATTTAATCTATATAAATTTTATATCTCTAACCTAAAAACGTCAATCAAAAACGTACTCAAAATTTCGACATCATATTTAGATTTTTTTATAATTTTATAAAATATTTTATTTAATTTTTTTGCATAATTTTTCCAATACTGCGCAAACTGTTAAAAATCAATTAACTCAATAATAAATATCTCTATTGACACTATTAAAACAAATTAATATATATACATATTTTTAGTTTATTAAATTTAAAACTATTGATATATAGGGAGGAAAACTATGAAATCTAATTTATTAAGAGTATTATTAATATTATTTTTATTAATGATATTTATATTTATTACAGCAAAATCATATGCCAATTCTATTTTTGAAAATTTAACTGAAAATGTTTTTAGACTTCATATACTTGCTAACAGCGATTCTAATGAAGATCAAGAGTTAAAATTACAAGTAAGAGATGAAATTATAAAATATATAAAAACTTTAACTTCAGATTGTAAAACAAAAAATGAAGTTATTTCTATTGTTTCTTCTAATTTAGATAAGCTTGTACAAATTGCCAAAAAAACTATAACTCAAAATGGATACAACTATGATGTAACAGTTGAACTCGGAAATTTCTATTTTCCTACAAAGTATTATGGAAATGTTTCAATGCCAGCAGGAAATTATGATGCAATTCGTATAAAAATAGGAAAAGCTGAAGGAAAAAATTGGTGGTGTAGTTTATTTCCTTCATTATGTTTTACTGATGTTTCAAATGGTATAATAGATAAAAATGCTGAAAAGACTTTAAAATCTAATTTAAATTCTGAAGAATATACACTAATAACTAGTAATAATCAAGATGTAAAATTTAAATTTAAACTTATTGAACTATTCAACAAAAAAAATTAACGAAAAATGTATTGTAAATATTTTTCTTTTATGATATGATTTCTGTGCTTAGGGTATTTACCCTACTAGCTATTAGTACAAAAACTATGGGGGTATACATTTTGGAAAAATTAGTCATAACAGGAAAAACTCCTTTAAAAGGTGAAGTTGTAATTAGCGGAGCAAAAAATGCAGCTGTAGCAATACTTCCTGCAACTTTACTAATTAATGGAGTATGTACAATTGAAAATCTACCAAATATTAGTGATGTAAAATTATATTGTGAAATATTAGAATCTTTAGGGGTAAAAATAACTTGGAATACACCTCATGAAATAACTGTAGATGCAAGAAACATCTCTTCTCATATAGCACCTTTAGATATTACAAGAAAATTCCGTGCATCATATTATTTAATTGGTGCACTTCTTGGAAGATGTAAAGAAGCTCAAGTTGGAATTCCAGGTGGATGCAATTTAGGAAACCGCCCTATTGATCAACATATAAAAGGATTTGAAGCTCTAGGAGCTAATGTAGAAGTAGCTCAAGGTAATATAAAAGCTAAAGCAAAAAAATTAATAGGAGCTTCTATATACATGGATGTTGTTTCAGTTGGAGCTACAATAAATATTATGATTTCTTCTGTTTTAGCAGAAGGAACAACTATCATAGATAATGCAGCTAAAGAGCCTCATGTTGTTGATTTAGCAAACTTCTTAAATACAATGGGAGCTGATATTAGAGGCGCTGGAACAGATATGATAAAAATAAATGGAGTTAAAGAATTAAAAGGAAACGCAACATATTCAATTGTTCCAGACCAAATAGAAGCTGGTACTTTTATGTTAGCTGCAATTGCTTCAAAAGGAGATATAACTATAAAAAATTGTATAACAAAACATTTGGAATCAATAATTGCTAAAGTAGAAGAAATTGGTGGAAATGTTGATGCAAATGGTGACCATTTAAGAGTATGGTATACAAAAAGACCAACAAAAGCAACTATTAAAACATTACCTTATCCAGGTTTTCCAACAGATTTACAACCTCAAATGGGCGTTGTTTTGGCTCAAGCACAAGGAACAAGTATAATTAATGAAAGTATTTGGGAATCAAGATTCCAATACACAGCTGAGCTTAATAAAATGGGAGCAAATATTACTCCTCAAGGAAAAACTGCTGTTTTTGAAGGTGTTGAACATTTATCTGGAGCTCCAGTTACTGCAACAGATTTGCGAGCAGGAGCCGCTTTAATAATAGCTGGAATTTCAGCCAAAGGAATTACTGAAGTTTATAATTTAACTCATATAGATAGAGGATATGAAAATATAGAAGAAAAATTCAGAAAACTAGGAGCTAAAATTCAAAGAGTTTCTGAAAATGATTAAATAATTAATGTCCAAGAGATTTTTTCTCTTGGAAACTTTTTATTATAAAAATAAATAGCTCAGCTTAATATAATTATTAAAATTCATAATATAAGCTATTTATAAACGAAAGGAAAAATATGCTAAACTTTTGCAGTTTATACAGTGGAAGCTCTGGAAATTGCTTGTTCATTGAAACAAACTCTACTAAAATATTAGTAGACTGCGGAACTAGCTTAAAAAAAATTACAGAAGGCTTAAAAAATATTGATAGAAAAATTGAAGATATAGATGCTATTATTGTAACTCATGAACATTCAGACCATGTTCAAAGTTTAGGAAATGCATCAAAAAGTTTTAATATACCAGTTTATACAAATTTTGAAACATTAGAAGCTATGCCAAAACAAAAAGAAAAAATATCTATAGAAAACCAAAAATTATTTGAAATTGGAAATGAATTTAATATTGGTGATTTAGCAATATACCCATTTTCAATTCCTCATGATGCAGCAAACCCATGTGGATTTAACATATTTAATAATAAATCAAAACTAACAGTAGCAACAGATTTAGGTCATATGGACAATACTTTAATAAACAATATGAAAGGTAGTTCTTTCATATTACTCGAATCAAATTATGATCCAGAAATATTAAAATGTTCGAAATATCCATACATATTAAAGCAAAGAATTTCTGGTCCACAAGGTCATTTATCTAACAGTACTGCTGGAAAAACCATATCTGCATTAATAAAATCAGACTTAAAAGAGGTAATGTTAGGACATTTAAGTAAAGAAAATAATTTTCCAGAATTAGCTTATCAAACGGTTATTGAAGAATTGCAAAATAGTAATATAGATTTAAATGAATTAAGACTAAGTGTTGCTAATAGAGATAAACATAGTAAGATTATAAATATATCGTAAAGATTTTTTATAATCTTTTTTTTATTTTTTATAAATTATATTATTTATATTTATAATATAAATTTATAGCTAAGATTTATAATATAAATTTACTACAAAGATTTACAATATGAATTTACAGCTAAGATTTATAATAATAAAATTAATTATACAAAAATAATATTATTAAAATTATAACTTCAAAATTTTCTTTAATTTATTAACAGAAAATTTAATATATAATTTTCTTATCACTATAAATAATAAAATTATACATACTAATTTAAATATCATTTCTTCCCTCCTTTATATGTTTTGCAATTATTTTAGCATGCTCTTTGACATTAGTCAATAATATCTTTCAAAAATATTAATGGGAGTGACATTTCGCTCCCACACCACGGTTTTTACTGACTAAAATTGATTTTTCTTATTTTTTCAATTACAGCTTAAAAATTTACAAATTAAAGTTTCCATTATATGATTAGCTTTTAGTTATGGCAATTTTCTTGCCACTTTCTGGTTTCTAAAAAGTTACAAATAGTAACTCACATAGCTAATCCTACAAAGCTACCTACTACAAATGCACTTAAAAATCTCAGACCTTTAACTACTACTTTGCATACCCGTTTTCTCATAATTATTCCTCCTGATTTTTTTAATAAATTTATTATATACTAATTTACATAACATTTAAACACCATATTTCAAATTAATTGTAATCTATACGCCATACAGGAAGCCAATATACCAATAAAATCTGCTATTAATCCAATTATAATTACTTCTTTAACATTCTTAATATTTACTTTAGAACTATAAATTGAAACAACATAAATTGTAGTTTCTGTAGCCCCCATAATACAAGATGATATTAATCCTATACTTGAATCCACTCCATACTGTTTCATTAAATTCGTAGCTATTGCTGTTGTTGTACTTCCAGAAATCGGTCTTAATAAAATTAGAGGAGCTAATTTATTATTAATATTAAATATATTTAATATTGGGGCAATCCATTTAGAAATAACATCTATAACTCCAGAGGCATTTAACATTCCAACAGAAACAATCAATGCTAATAATGTAGGAAATAATTCTATAACTATTTTTTCTCCTTCTATAACCCCTTGCAAAAATAACGAAAAAACATTTTTCTTTTCTTTCATTCCATATAAAACTATTATCAATATAAAAAATATAATTGCTGTTTTACTAAAATATTCTATAAACCTCATCGTTTCCTCTTCCCTTTTATACTTTACGTAGCTTAAAATAGAATTTAGTAATTAAAAGCATAGAAATAAAAGTAACTATACTTGCAAACCAAACCCCTAAAATTATTCCTGACGGATTATTTGAACCAAGCCCCATTCTAATAGAAATAATTGTAGTAGGAATAAGCTGAATAGAAGCAGTATTAATAAGTATAAAAAGCATCATATTATTAGATAGCTTCTCTTTATTAGGATTTTCTTTCTGCATTTTTTCCATTGCTTTTAATCCACATGGTGTTGATGCATTACCTAATCCTAGTAAATTTGATGTTATGTTCATAGAAATATCTTCAAAAGCATTATCATTTTCATCCATATTTTTAAAGATTATTTTTATTAATGGTTTCAAAGCTTTCTTAATTTTATTTATTAATGAAGTATTTTTTACAATATTCATAACCCCATTCCAAAAACAAATGCTACCAAATAAAGTAATTATTAAAGAAACAGTACTTTCAATTGATTCAAAAATAGCTGAATTAACATTTTCACAAGTACCTTTAAAAATCCCAAATATGATAGAAATAACAATAAAAAAACACCATATAAAATTTAGCATTTTATTCCCCCCACTAAATTATATGATGTTTTTTATTAATTAGAATACATTAATAAAACTTACAATATTATATAAATTAAAAATTTATTTTATATAGCAAAAAAAATGAGATTAAAGTTAAATTTATAACTTAATCTCATTTTTTATGTTCTTTTTATAACTTAACCCTCCTTTGCTTATAAATTATTTAATTTTGCTTTATAACTTTTTGTATCAGTTTATAAAATATATTATTATTCATTATAAAAACATTAACCTAATAATTGAAGCTCTCCGGTCTTCACCATCTAATATACTATCTGCTTTTTGTGGAGTCATTTCAAATATCTCTTTCAATAAAGTACATTCTTTATTTTCTGAAACATAGAATAAATTTCCACCTAAAATATAATATACATCTCCGCTTTCTAAATCACCTTGTCCTGTTTTAGCATTTTCTACTAGTTTGTTTACATCTAAAATATAATATTTAGCTTTATTTAGATTATTCTGTATCTGTAGTCCCATTAATATTGGCTGAGCTACTAACATTCCTTGACCTGCTTGAGGCAAATCACTGCTTTCTACTGGTTGTGAATATTTTATAATTCCTTTTTCTGTTAAATAATCTATATATATTTTATAATCTGAAAATTCATTTTCATTTTCCAATTCTGATTTTATTTCCATCATTTTTTCTGATATTATTAATTGCAATTGCTCTACTATATTTGCTTGTTCTGTATTTAGTTTCGCTGCTTGACTCTTTTTTATTATTCCATTATCTCCTGATACAAAGCTTATACTAACTCCTACTAATATTAGCAGTACTATTATTGTTATTACTAGGGCAATTAATGTTATTCCTTTATTATTCATAACTCATCCCTCCAAACACTATAAATTCATTTGTTTAATTATATTTCATAATTACTTATATAAGTGCTTAATAATATTACATCTTATTTTGTCATATTAATCTAATAATTGAAAATCATAGTCTTCATTATCCGAGTATACTTCCTACATCTTGTATTTCTATCTCAAATAATTCTTGTAATAAAATACATTCTTTATTTTCTGAAAGATAGAATAAGTTTCCATTTAATATATAATATACATCTCCACTTTCTAAATCGCCTTTTCCTGTTTGAGCATTTTCTACTAGTTTATTTACATCTATAATATAGTAAACTATGACAAAATCAATTAGCCCTGAATCCATTTCATTATTTATTTGAGATTTACTTTTTACTTTTTCATCTGATGGCGATACCGTTTCTAATCCTTGCTCTAATTCTTGAAGTGTTCCCTGACCTGCTTGTACTAATGGTTTCTGATTTTCTTGACCGAGATTACCACCATTTACTATTTTTGTATCTTTTATAATTCCTTTTTCTATTAAATAATCTATATATAGTTTATCGTCTGAGAAATCATTTTCATTTTCTAATTCTGATTTTATTTCCATCATTTTTTCTGATATTATTAATTGTAATTGCTCTACTATATTTGCTTGTTCTGTATTTAGTTTTGCTGCTTGACTCTTTTTTATTATTCCATTATCTCCAGATACAAAGCTTATACTAACTCCTGCTAATATTAGTAGTACTATTATTGTTATTACTAGTGCAATTAATGTTATTCCTTTATCATTCATAGCCAATTCCTCCTTTGTTTATAAAATATTTTATTATATTTCATTATTTTTACGTTCTTATGTGATGTTAACTTTAAATTAAGCATTCATATCCTCTGCCATTTCAGTATCTCTATCACCATTTATTTCCGTTTCCCATTCAATTCTAATTAATTCCTTTAATAAAATACATTCTTTATTTTCTGAAAGATAGAATAAATTTCCATCTAAGATATAATATACATCTCCACTTTCTAAATCACCTTTTCCTGTCTGAGCATCTTTTACTAGTTTATTTACATTTAAAATATAATAACATGATGTTGATGTATTATGATCTACATGCATTCCAATTAATATTGGTTGAGCTGACAATAATCCTGATAACACTCCCTGTCCTTGATTTTGTGAATTACTATCTTCTATTATTTTTGCTTCTCTTATAATTCCTTTTTCTGTTAAATAATCTATATATACTCTGTACTCTTTAAGACTTACATTTGTAGCTAAAGTATCATGTATCACTGCACCAATCGATACTGGCTGAGCTAACAATAATCCTGTCATTGGTCTATCATAAAGAAAAGTATTTTTATATCCCATTTCCGCTTTTAATTCCATCATCTTTTCTGTTATTATCACTTGCAATTGTTCTACTATGTTTGCTTGTTCTGTTTTTATTTTTGCTACTTGACTCTTTTTTATTATTCCATTATCTCCTGATACAAAACTTATACTAACTCCTGCTAATATTAATAGTACTATTATTGTTATTACTAGTGCAATTAATGTTATTCCTTTATTATTCATAACTTATTCCCCCTTTACTATAATAATCTACCTCTTATAATTAACTATAACATCACAAGTTTCTTATGTCAAAATTCACTAAATTGTATTTATTCATTTTTACAAGTTTATTTATATAATAAATATCTATCTTACTTTTATTCCTACTTCCTCTGCCCACTTTCTTTCTGTTTCGTCTGTTCCTATATATACTATTTCTCCATCAATTATTTTTAATTTATCAGCCCATTTTGCTGGTATATTATATTCATTTATAATATATGAAACCTCTTCTTCACTCAATTGTTGTCTTAATTCAGATACCTTATTTATTGCTTCATCTACTTTAGATATTCCTTCATCAATACTTTCAGAACTATTAAAAGTTTCTTCAGATAGGCTTAAAATGTTTAAAACATTAACATTTTTGTTGTATTCTCCATTTAATAAACTTACATCACTTCTTGATTTTGTATATTGTGCTATTCTATTAATTTCTGTTAATAGTTCTTTTATTTCATATATACCTTTAATATCTTGAACTGTATTAGTATCATTCTTTGCTATAAATATTAACTCTCCTATTCTATCTAAACAATTTTGAATATTTTTTAGTCCTACTAATGATAATTTTATATTTTCTGTTTTTTCATTTTCTATTTTACATTCTAAAACTTCTTTTATTCCTTTCCAATATTCTAATGTATACTCTAATCGATTCTGCTTATTACCTAAATGCGATCTATTATCAGATATTTTCTCAATTGTAGTCTCAATTAATTTTAAAGTGTTTTCACAATTTTCAAGAGTTGATAAATTAATATCTAATGTTATATCATGATCAATTTCAATTTTAATAATCTCTCCATCTAATCCTATAACTACCTCTTTATTTACTATTCCTATATCATTTATCATATTATTTATTTCATTATTTAATGAATCTAGTTCACTTTTTATTTCATCTGCTTGCTGTAAATTATTTGTACACTGAATAGTAAGCTCTCCCATTCTTTGTAAAATCTCATGTATCTCATTTTCTTTATCTTCTTTATCTTTAATTAATGCAATTGCATTTTCTATATTATTTATAATCTCATCAATATTAGCTATTCTTTTATCTTCACTAAATAATCTTGATAATTTATCTAATGAGTAATCTTCTTTTACCTCTGTTAATTCTGCTTTGAAGGAAGATTCCTTTGCTTTTTCTACAGTACCACCTTCTCCTATTACAAAATTCAAAGATATTCCTGCTAAGATTAACAATACTATTATTGTTATTACTAATGCAATTAACGTTACTCCTCTATTTCTCATAATTTTCTCCTCCTTTGTAATATTTGTTTTATAATACTAGTTTTATTTATATAAAATTTCTATAACATTTATACTATAGCGTTTCAGACGCAATACTTAATTTTATTATATCGTTTCGAACGTATAATGTCAAATCGCTACAAATCTGCTAATCTAGTAATATAAGGCAAATGAAGTTTTTGTATTTTGCTATTTTATAATAAATAAAAAAGGATTAAAAATATGAGTAAATTTGATATCGAAACTATAGGAAATAATTTATTAAAAGCTGAAGGACACTTTGAATTTCATTTATTAGATATACTACATTCTAAAAATATAACAAAATATGCTTTATCCAAAATTACAAATATTAGATATGATACTATATGTAACTATTGTTCTGGAAAAGTTACTCTTATAAATACAGAATATTTAAGAATTTTCTGTTATGTTTTAGACTGCGAAATTTCTGATATTATAAAATACATTCCAGACTAATTTAAACAAAAAAATAAATTATCCAATATTTTTATTGAATAATTTACTTTCTATTTAAAATTGTAATTTTATATAAAATATTGATAAATGTCGTTTTTACTAACATTTCTATCTTTTGCAATTTTTTTAATAATTTCTTTTTTATCTAAACCTTGATTTTCATAAAAATTAAAATGTTCTTCTAAACTCATTTCATTTAATTTATCTATTTGTGCTTCTTCTTTAGAAATTTTATTTCCTTGTACTAAAACTACAAATTCACCTTTAATATCCACAAGTTGTTCTAATATTGTGGATACATTTCCTCGAATATATTCCTCATGTATTTTTGTAAGTTCTTTAGCTAAAACAATTTTTCTATCTCCTAATACTTCAAGTATACTTTCTAGCATACTACGTAGTTTATGTGGAGCTTCATAGAATATTAAAGTTCTAGTTTCATATTTTAATAATTCAAGTTTATCTTTCCTATCTTTATTATTTGCAGATAAAAATCCAATAAAAGTAAACTCATCTGTTGTCATTCCAGAAGCAATCAATGCATTAACAAACGCAACACATCCAGGTATTGGTATTATTTCTATATTATTTTCAATAGCACATTTAACTATCTCTTCACCTGGGTCAGAGATTCCAGGAGTTCCAGCATCTGAAACAATTGCAATATTTTTTCCTTCTAATAATTTATCTATTAATACTAAGCTACGCTTTTTTTCTGTTTGTTTATAATAACTAATTAATGGTTTACTAATATTAAAATGATTTAAAAGGCCAAGAGTATGACGTGTATCTTCTGCTGCTATTAAATCTACTTCTTTAAGAATTCTAATTGCTCTAAATGTTATATCTTCCAAATTTCCAATAGGTGTAGCTACTAAATATAATTTTCCAGCCATCAAATCTCCCCTTTCATAACTTTTATTTTATCATGATATTAACTTAATTTCTACATTTTATTTAAAATTGATTATTTAACAATATTGCTTTTACTTTTTTAACTAGTCATTAATTATTTAACTGTAATTTAATTTTATTATTTATAAATTTAATTATTTAAACAAAAATATTATACGTTAAATATTTTCTAATTTTTATGAATTATAATAAAAAAGTATTTTAGTTTATAATTAAATATTCTAAAATACTTCATAAATCATTTAAAACAAATAAATTATTTACCTTTATTATATATTTTTAAAATTTCATCAGTATAACTTCCATCATTATTATATATTATTAAAGGTTTATGAATTTTTAGAAATTCGTTTGCATATTTCACGCCTTTAATTAAAATAAGATTAGCTTTTTCTCCAAATTTAGGATAAACAAACTTAAGCTCTTTTGGTTCTAATTTATACTTTCTCATCAAATACATAATATCTACCAAACGCTCTGGTCTATGTACCATATAAAATTCTCCATTATCTTTTAAAAGGCTAACACTTTTTTCTATAATATCTTCAAGTGTACACATTGTTTCATGTCTTGAAATTAATTGCTTTTCGTTTTCACTTTTTAATCCAGTATTATTTTTTTGATATGGAGGATTTGTAACAATACAATCAAAATATTTTTTATTAAAATACTTTTCTATATTATTAATATTATCATTTATTATTTCAATTTTATTTTGCAAATTATTTAGCTCAACACTTTTAATAGCCATATTTGCTACATCTTTTTGAACTTCAATACCAACAAATTTTTTAGCATCTGTTTTTTTAGATAATAAAATACTAATAATTCCTGTACCTGTACCAATATCTAAAACAATTGCTCCATTTTTTATAGATTTTGCAAAATCTGAAAGCAATACACTATCTATACCAAATTTAAACCAATTTTTATTTTGTATAATTTTTAGCCCATTAAATTCTAAGTCATCTATAATTTCATTTTCCTCTAATTTAATTTCCATACTCTAACCTTTATAATAAAATTAATTACGTTTTATATTATAATAGATACTTTACAAAATATCAATAAATTAAATTGATTTAAATTTTTATGTTTTACTGTATTTTATATTCTTAATTTTTTAACATTATTAAACTAAAATAAAAATTTCCAAAATTCATTTATACTTATTATTAAATATCTTATTTTATTTATATCTATTCTGGTTGGTATAACTAATTTCTTCTTAAAAATTGATTTTTTAAACTTATAGATTTTTCTTCAAACCCATCTACTTCTTCTCCATCAATTAAAAATTTAACAGATTCTACCTCTTTTAATTCTGTTAATGTATTTACAATTGTGTATATCATATCACATTTTCTATTTACATCATCAGGTGCCTTCTCTATAAATTCTTTAGATAAATTAACTGTTACACAACTTCCATTTAAAGTAGTTCCTAATACTTTTGTACCATCTGGAATTATAGACTTTAAATTAGAATCTTTTGGACCACTAAGTAACATTCCTATTAATGCTGTATATGGTTCTCTTAAAAGCTCTTTAGGGTCTATAATTCTTGCTTCTGAACTAACCTTATTTGCATTTTCATCTTCAAAATAAAGTGTTACTACCGTTTTTCTAAATTCTTCATCAGAAATTTCTACTTCTGGAATATATTCATCAAGTATCTCATCATTTTTATTTAAAACTGTATTTACAACAATCATATACCCGAAGTCCAATAATACAAATAATAATAAATACTATAATCATAATTTTTCTTCCCATAGCTTTTCCTCCTTTTTAAGAAATATTATGCAAAATATTTTTATAATATTACATTAATTATTTTGCATTTAATCTATATTTAAAATATGTTTTAAGTAATAATTAAAAAGATATTTAATAAAGAATAACTATATTAAAAAAATTATTATGAATATTTGTTTTTTATTTAAAAAGTATCATAATAAATTAAAATATCTTTATAAATTTTAATTTTCATTTAATCTAAAAATGGTAAATTTATTAATATTTTGGAAATATAAACAATTGACAAAAGGAGTTAAACATTATATATTATATTAAGTAAATTACATAATTTACACGTATATATAAAGTGAGGAATCATAATGAAAAAAGATTTACTATGTGTAGGACTTGATGTTGGTTCAACTACAATAAAAATTGTAGTAATGGATGAAAAACAAGAAGTTCTTTATACAAATTATACAAGACATTTTTCAGATACAAAAAATACAATGTATCATGTATTAAATAAATTATTAAATGACTATAAAGATCATAATTTTAAAATAACTTTAACTGGTTCTGGTGCATTAGAAATTTCAAAGTTACTTAAAATACCATTTATACAAGAAGTTATATCTTGTAAAAAAGCCGTAGAAACTTATATTCCAGAAACTGATGTTGTAATTGAACTAGGTGGCGAAGATGCCAAAATTATTTACTTTGATAAATTTATAGAACAACGTATGAATGGAACTTGTGCTGGTGGAACTGGAGCTTTTCTAGATCAAATGGCAAGTTTATTAAATACTGATACCACAGGTCTAAACGAATATGCTAAAAATTATAAAAATATATATCCTATTGCTTCTCGTTGTGGAGTATTTGCAAAAACAGATATTCAACCTCTTTTAAATGAAGGAGCTGCTAAAGAAGATATTTCTGCTTCAATATTTCAAGCGGTTGTAAATCAAACTATTAGTGGTTTAGCTTGTGGTAGACCTATAAGAGGAAATGTTGCTTTTTTAGGAGGACCTCTTAATTATTTATCTGAATTACGAAATAGATTTATTGAAACTTTAGAGCTAAAAGATGATGAAATAATATTACCTAAAGATGCTCATTTAATAGTAGCAAAAGGTGCTACTTTAAATTCTATCAAAAATACAGAAATTTCAAGTACAGACTTAAAAGAAAAACTTGATAAATTAAAAAATACAAAGTATTCAGATAGCAAACCTTTACCTGCTTTGTTTAATAGTGAAAAAGAGTATCAAGAATTTAAAGAACGTCATAATAAAGCAAAAGTAAAAACCCGTTCTTTAGAAAACTTTAGTGGTGATTGTTTCTTAGGAATAGATGCTGGTTCAACAACAACAAAATTAGTTTTAATAGATAATGAAGGAGCTCTTCTATATTCTTTATATGGAAGTAATGAAGGAAATCCTTTAAAAAGTGTAATAAATATGCTAAAAAAATTATATTCTGTATTACCTAAATATGCAAAATTAAGATTTAGCGGAGTTACAGGATATGGTGAAAAATTAATTCAAACAGCACTAAATATTGATTTAAATGAAATAGAAACCATTGCTCATTATACTGCTGCAAAAGAATTTTTGCCAAAAGTTAATAGTATTATTGACATTGGTGGACAAGATATGAAATACATAAAATTAAAAAATGATGCTATAGATAATATCATGCTAAATGAAGCCTGTTCTTCTGGATGTGGTTCTTTTATTGAAACTTTTGCTAAAAGCTTAAACTTAAAAATAGAAGATTTTGTTAAAGAAGCTATTAATTCAAAATCTCCTGTTGATTTAGGCTCAAGATGTACAGTTTTTATGAATTCAAAAATAAAACAAGCCCAAAAAGAAGGCTTTTCTGTTGGAGATATTTCAAGTGGACTTTCATATTCTGTAATAAAAAATGCTATTCAAAAAGTTATGAAAGTAAGAGATGTTTCTACTCTAGGAGAAAATATAGTAGTTCAAGGTGGAACATTTTATAATGATGCAGTTCTTCGTAGTTTTGAACTAATAGTAGGAAAAAATGTCATTCGTCCTGATATATCTGGTCTTATGGGAGCTTATGGTGTAGCTCTTCTTTCAAAAGAACAGTATAATAGCAATTTAGATATGACATATTATTCTACAATACTAAAAACATCTGAATTAGACTCATTAGATATAAAAATATCACATGTAAGATGTGGAAAATGCGAAAATAATTGCCAATTAACTGTAAATAAATTTGGAAATGGAAAAACGTTTATCTCAGGAAATAGATGTGAAAAAGGAAGCGGACAAATAGCTGAAAGTACAGAATTACCTAACATTTACAAATATAAATATGAAAGATTATTTAATTATACTCCTATATCAGAAAAAGAAGCAACCAGAGGTACAATTGGAATTCCTAGAGTTTTAAATATGTATGAAGATTATCCATTCTGGTTTACTTTCTTAAGCAAATTAAAATTTAGAGTAATCTTATCTGAAAAAAGTACCAGAAAAACTTATGAAAAAGGTATTGAATCAATGCCATCAGAATCTGTATGTTACCCAGCAAAACTTTCTCATGGTCATATAATGAGTTTAATTGAACAAGGAATAAAAACCATATTTTATCCTTGTATACCTTATTCAAGAAAAGAATTTGAAAATGCTGATAACCACTATAATTGCCCTATTGTAATTTCATATTCAGAAGTACTAAAAAATAATGTTGAAGAATTAAAACATTATGATATAAAATTTATTAATCCATTCTTACCAATAGATAATATAAAAAATTTAGTAAAGGTTATTTATGAATTAGATTGTTTTAAAGAATATAAATTTACTAAAAAAGAATTACTTTCTGCAGCAGAAGCTGCTGAAGCTGAATACCAAAATTATAGAAATGATGTTCATAAAAAAGGAAAAGAAGTTTTAGAATATATTGAAAAAACAGATAGCAGAGGAATTGTTTTAGCTGGACGACCATATCATGTAGACCCAGAAATAAATCATGGTATAGATACATTAATAACAAGCTTAGGTTTATGTGTATTATCTGAAGATAGTATTTCAAATTTATCTGAAGCTAAACATCCTATTAGAGTTGTAGACCAATGGATGTTCCATTCAAGACTATATGCAACAGCAGACTTTGTTGGAAAAAATGATAGATTAGAATTAATACAATTAAATTCATTTGGTTGTGGTGTTGATGCTGTTACAACAGACCAAGTAGAAGAAATTTTAAAAAGCTATGATAATATGTATACTTTAATAAAAATAGATGAAATAAATAATTTAGGCGCAATTCGTATACGTATTCGTTCTCTACTTGCAAGTATGAATAAAAAATTACAATTAAAGAAGGAATTTGAAGGCACTAAAAATTCTACAACTGATTCTGGAGAATACGGAATTAAAAAAGTAATGTTTACCAAAGACATGAAAGAAGAAGGATATACTATTTTATGTCCTCAAATGGCTCCTATACATTTTGATTTAATAGAATCTGCTGCTAAGCCTTGTGGATATAATATTGTTGTTTTAAAAGAATGTACTGAACATACTGTAGATACAGGTTTAAGATATGTAAATAATGATGCTTGCTATCCTGCAATATTAACAACTGGACAAATGATAGAAGCTCTTCAATCTGGTAAATATGATGTAAATAAAACTGCTTTGATTATGTCCCAAACTGGTGGTGGCTGTAGAGCAACAAATTATATCGGATTTATAAGAAAAGCTCTAAAAGATGCTGGATTTGAAAATGTACCAATTGTATCTTTTAATATAGTAGGTATGGAAAAAACAAATGGATTTAAATTAACTCCAAAATTAATAGAAAATATTTTAAAAGCTGTTATTTATGGAGATTTAATGCAAAAAGTTCTATATAAAAATAGAGCTTATGAAAAAAATAAAGGTGAAAGTCAAGCACTTTATGAATTATGGATGGAAAAAATCAAAGATTTAATAAAAAATGGCTCTTACAAACAATTCAAACAAAGTATGTATGACATTGTAGAAGATTTTGAAAAAATAGAATGGATTCCAAATATACAAAAACCTAAAGTTGGAGTTGTTGGAGAAATTTTAATTAAATACCATCCATTTGGAAATAATTTCGTAATAGAAAAATTAGAAGAAGAAGGTGCAGAAGTTGTAATGCCAGATTTTATGGGATTCATATATTTCATGGTAACTCATAAAATAACATTTAATACATTAATAAAAACAAATAAAACTATGGCATACATATTTAAAGTAGTAATAAAACTTTTAAATATTTTAGTAAGAGATTACAAAAAAGCGCTTGCTCAATCTAATAAAAACTACATGCCACTTGCCGATATTTGGGAATTAGAAGATAGTGTAAAAGATATACTTTCAATTGGAAATCAAACAGGTGAAGGTTGGTTTCTAACGGCTGAAATGATTGAATACATACATAATGATGTTCCTAATATAATCTGCGTTCAACCATTTGCTTGTCTACCAAACCATGTTGTTGGAAAAGGTGTAATAAAATCAATAAGAGAAAAATATCCTGAAGCAAATATTTCTCCTGTAGATTATGATCCTGGAGCAAGCGAAACAAATCAAACAAACAGAATTAAACTATTAATGACAGTAGCTAAAGACAATTTAAATAATAAAAATAAATCTAAAAAAGCTATTGAAATTGAAAATGTTGCAAATAAAGAAAAAATAACTTCAAATAAAACAAAAGTAAAATCAAAAAAGAAATAAATAGTATAATCATATAATATAACGATAACTATTAATATTAAATTTAAATTTTAAAATTGAACTCAAATTATTAAAAATTTTAATAATTTGAGTTTATTTTTTTACAATATTAAATATAATTAATTACTAAATATTAATAACTAATATTTAATAATAAATATCTAATATCTAGAAACTAGCATCTAAATCATAAAAACAAAGCAACTTCATACAAAATTGCTTTGTTTTTTATTTTCTAGAAATTAGAATTTAATATAATTATTTGGGTCTATATCATTGCCATAACCACTATCTGACCTTATTTCAAAGTGTAAATGATGTCCTGTTGAATATCCTGGATTTGAATCACTTATATCTCCACCTTCTAGTCCTATCACTTGACCTTGAGATACTGTTTGCCCTTCTTGAACATTAATTTCAGATAAATGTGCATAAAAACTATATATTATTTCCCCATTAACAACATGTTTTATTTCTACACAATTTCCAAATGCTTTGTCAACTCCAGCAAACACTACTTCTCCATCAAAGACAGAAACTATTTCAGTGTGCCAAATTCCTGATATATCAATACCTGTATGTTTTTTTTATATTCTCCTGTTGTTGGATGTGTTCTATATCCATATTCTGATGTTATAACATATTGTGTTTTCATTGGTAATATCAATTTATCTATAGAAGAATCCCCATTTTCTTCTATACCATTGTTATTACTATTTTCTTCTATTGTATCAGTATTCAATATAGCTTCATCATTACAAACATCATCTATTAACATTAAAGCTATAGGTTTTACCCATTCTACTTTTTCAGCTTCTTTTGTATAATTTGATTTTAAAATATCTCTATCTTTGTTATCTACAATACCATCTTCATTTAAATCATATCTTGATTTTTCTTCTTTGTTTTCATCTGTAATAACTACCCCAATATTATCATTAATTCCAACTAAGTCGTCAATCTCAATTTCATCTGATTTCACTGTATCTCCAGCAATTAGAGCATATTCTCCTAAATCAATTATATCTCCTGGTAAAATCTCTATATTTTCAACTGTATATTTTAAATATCCAGGTTTTGTTATAACTACCTTATAATTTCCTACTTCATAAATATTTAATTCATAACTTCCATCTTCATTTGTTTCTACTTGTGTTACTACCTCTTCTTCTCCAGATTTATATAAGCTAGCTAAACTTAAATATTTTCCTTCAAAGTTTTCTGTTGTAATAATTCCTGTTATTTGAGTTTTCTTAACTATTACTAATGTATATTCTTTTACTATTGTTTCATCTTCTGATGTAACTTTAATTGTTTTTTCTACTTTTATTGTATTTGGTTCAAACGTTTCATCAAATTCTAAATAACCTATACCTTCATTTCCATCAACTTCAATTGTTGCATTATTATTATCTGCTGTTGAAATCTTAGTATTTGCTAAATATTCATCTGGTTCCATATAATATGTATATACATCATCTATATTTTCAAGTTCTTTACCATTTACAATTACACTATCTAAAGAAGTGTCATTAGATTGTCTAAGTAGTAAAATATTATATGTATTTTGTGTAACTCCATCCACAGCAGTTACTACTACTGGAACTGTTATTCTGTTTTCATCTAAATTTAAATCTATAATTGATGTTGAGCCACCTTTAACAATTTCATCATCTCCAATTTGTACTGTTGCATAACTATTTGTTGTTTGTACCTTTACCTTTGCTACTTCTGCAAGTTTAGGTATTCCCACTTTATACACATAAGGATATGGTTCTTCATTTTCAGGAGTTCTTGGAACATCATTTACTTCTATTAATTTTAAACTTGTATCATTTGACATTCTTATAAGCTCTAATGTATAGTAATTATAATTTTCTTCGTCTAAACTTACTTTAACTTTATAAATATGACCTTCTTTTGCAATATCAATATTTACTGTTTCTGTTAAACTTCCCATACCATCAGAAATTAATACATCATTATCAAATAATTCTATTTTAGCATTATCATTTACTGCCATTAAGAAAATTTCATATATTTCTTTACTGTTATCTATTAATGCTATATATTTACTAGTTTCTTCTTCATAATCTAATATTTCTGTACCATCAACAATTACTTTATCTAATTCTGAATTGTTTTCTAATATTCTTATATATAAATTATATTTAGCAGCAACTCCTGCTTGGCTAGTTATTGTAATTATTACTTTAGTAGAGGCATCTTCTGCATACATACTAGCTTGTGTTTCTTGTTTTTGCTCTATACCATAACCAATTCTTATATTTGCATATTCATTATTAGCTATAGCTCTTATATCTACTTGTAATGGATTTTGAAAGTCTGCATAATAATTTTCATTATTATCAGCTTGTATTAATGTATTATTAACATATAATTCTTTTAAACTATTATCAGTAGTATTTTCTTTAATTCAATAGAATAATCTTTTGTTTCACCAGATTCTGATATTACTGTATAGTTAATAACTGTTACTTCTTCAGGAGTTTTTATTTTAAATGTTAATAATCCTGCTGTAATATTTTCATCTGATATTTCTAAATTTTCATCATTTCTAATTACTATATCTGCATATTCACTTTCTGCTTTTATCTCAATATCAGCAACAATGCTATCATAATTAATAAATGTTTTATAAGTTATTCCATCTTCTTCTGGATTTATTATTCCAGTATTTACTTTTACATATGAAGTTTCTCTACTTGTTTCAATTACTGTTATTTTTAAATTATAATCTTTAGATTTATCATCTTCTGATGTAACTGTAATTTTAACCTCAAAAACTTCATGTCCATTTATATCTAAAGTTTTAGTTGCAAATTTCAATAATGCCTCTTCATTATCAATTGAAACTTTACTTGTATTAACTCCAGCTGTTGCTACTATTTCAGCTATATCTACATCATCTTTTATCTCAATTTCATAAATTCCACTATTCTCATTTAATATAGCTGTTTCCCCATTAACTGTTATATTATCTAATGTAGTATCATTTGATTTTTGATAAATATTTAATGTATATTCTTGAGTTTGACTATCCTCTGCTGTAATTAAGATTTTTATAGCCGTTGTTTTTCCTTGACCTTCTAAATTTATATTTTTGTTTATTATTTCTAATGAAGTTTCCTCTTGAATTGTAATATTTGCTCTTGATGATATTGCTTTTGCTTCTATATCTTCATTTGTTAAAGTATTATCTAAAATCGTACTATATGTATTTGTATTTTCATCAAATTCTGTTATAGTTAATCCATTAACTTTTACAAAATCAATATCATTATTGCTATCTTGTACAAAAATTGTAAGGTCATATTCTTGAGTTGTAACTCCATCTTCTGCTGTGACAATTATTGTTGTTTCAATTGTTTCTACACCATTTAATGTCATTCTATTAATATTTACTTCTTGTGTTGGTGTATTTCCATCAATAGAAACCATACTTGTGTTCTCAAAAGCATATGCTACAATTTCTGCAATTCCACCTGCATTTGATATTGTTACTTCATATCCTGCATCTGCAACTCTTTTTGCTTCTACGTTATTTACTAATATCTTGTTTAAAGATACATCTTTTGATAATTGAATCATATTAATATAATATGTTTTTGGAGTTCCATCTTTTGCTGTAACTAATACTTCTACAACAGTATTTTTTCCTGCTCCATTTAAACTTACATTTTTATTAATAATTTGTGTTTCAGATTCTTCTTGCATTTTAATATTTGCTGTTTTAGAAACAGATTTTACTTCAATGTCTGTATCATTTAATGTATTATCAACTATTACTGAATATGTATTTGTTGTTTCATCATATTTTGTAACATTTTCACCATTTACAATTACATGTTCTATATCATTATTATGGTCTTGTATATAAATTGTAAGAGTATATTCTTGAGATGTTATTCCATCTTCTGCTGTAATAACTATTGATGTTTCAATCATCTCTAGTCCTTTTACAGGCATTGTTTTAGTTTTAGAACCCATTTCAGCTATACCACCTGCAATTGAAACCATACTTGTACTTAATTGAGAATAAGCTACAATTTCTGCAATATCATCTTTATTTGATATAGTTACCTCATATTTAGTATCATCTACTCTAGTTGCTGTTATGTTGTTTACTTTTATATTGCTTAAAGCAACATCTTATGATAATTGAACTATATTAATATAATATAACTCTTGAGTACCATCTTCTGCTTGAGCAATTATAGTAACTATCTTTTCTGTATCTGGTCCATCTAAGTTTACTTTTGCTTCAAGTAATCCTATATTTGTATTTGAATTTATATTTAAGTTTGTTTTATCTGATACTGATTTTACTTCTATATCAGCTTCTGTCAAATAATTATCTACTATTATTGAATAAGTATTTGTTGCTTCATCAAATATTGTAGCATTATAACCTCCAATTATAAACTTTACAAATTTATTATTGTCCTTTGTATAATTTTTATTACTTTTGCTTTAAAACTTATTCAATTAAACACATATTTTTATTATAATTCATCTTTAGTGTTATGTCAACCACTTTTGATATATTTTCATTAATTTGCACTTTTATATAATTGTGGATATCTTTTTGCACTGTGGATAAGTGTAATTTAACTAACTATTTATTTATTTAATTGTTTTTTTAATTAATTAATTATTTAATTAATTATTTAATTATTTATTTAA
>JAAVYF010000025.1 GCA_022790975.1 Clostridia bacterium
GTTTGGGAGGAGCATATAAGCCTTCATATGTAGTAATAGAACTAGATAAACCTAGATATGTAGCAGAAGTAGATTATGTTCCTGATGCAAAGGCAACAGGAACAGGAGGATATCCAACTGGAAAGGCGAGTAAGCTAGAAATTTATGTAAGTATGGATAGTACAAATTGGGAGCTTGCAGCAGTTGGTAATAATTTAGCAAATAACAATAATTTGAAAAAGATAACTTTTGAAGAAGCAAAACAGGCAAAGTATGTAAAAATTCATTGCCCATCGGTTTATCAATCAGGGCTTCAACATTATTTTTCAATAGCTGTTATTAATTTATATGAAAATCCATCAGCTAGTGAAATACCTACAGCTGAGATTAGTTATAATATTACTAATAAAACTAATAAAGATGTTATAGCAGAGTTAGTAGATGAAAATAGACCAATTACTGTTACAAATAATGATGGAAGCAAAACTCATACATTTACAGAAAATGGTGAGTTCACATTTGAATTTGTTGATGATGAAGGAAATAAAGGTAGTGCAACAGCCAATGTAGATTGGATAGATAAAATAGCACCTGAAGCAGAAGTTACTTTTAGTACAACTGAATTAACCAATGAAGACGTAGTAGCAACAATAACATTTAGTAAAGAAAATATAACAGTACTTTCAAAAGATGTGCAAATTGCTGAAAATCCAGTAGATAAAAGTAAAACTATTACATTCGAAGCTAATGCATCATACGAATTAGAATTTGCAGATGAATTAGGTAATGTAGGAACTAAAACAATTGCAGTAGATTGGATTGACAAAGAAGCTCCAACAGCAGAGCTTACTTACAGTACACTTAATCTTACAGATCAACCAGTTATTGTAACAATGAATCCAAGTGAAGAAGTAACAGTTTTGAATAATAATGGAGAAATGTCATATACATTTGAAGAAAATGGAACATTCACATTTGAATTTGTAGATAGAGCAGGAAATGCAGGAACCGCAATAGCTAATGTAAACTGGATTTCTAAAATACCAGAATATACATTAACATATTCAACAACAGAACCAACTAATCAAGATGTTACTGTAACATTAGAATTAGAAGAAGGCTACAGAATAGTAAGTGATAATGGAGCTAATACTCATACATTTACAGAGAATGGAGAATTTACATTTGAATATATAGATGAAAGTGGTAATAGAGGAGTAATACTGGTTAGTGTTAATTGGATAGATAAAACAGCACCACAAGGGGTTATAAAATATAATATAATGACTGCAACAAATCAAACGGTAAAAGCAATATTAATTCCAAATGAAGAAGTAGAAGTAACAAATAATAATGGAAGTACAGAATATACATTTACTCAAAATGGAAATTTTACATTTGAGTTTAGAGATAAAGCAGGAAATGTTGGAAATGCAGTAGCAACAGTAGACTGGATTGATAAAGAAGCACCAACAGCAGAAATTAGTTATAGTATAACAGGGTCAACTAAAGAAGATGTAATAGCAACATTGGTAAATGAAAGTGAAGAAATAACAATAACAAATAATAATGGAAGCAAAGAGTATACATTTACAGAAAATGGAACCTTTACATTTAAATTTGTTGATAAAGCAGGAAATGTTGGAAGTGCAACTGCAAAAGTGACTTGGATAAATAAAAATTCAGGTTTAATAACTTCAGAAAAATATAAGATTGAAAATGATTTTATTTCACAAATAAGACCAAAGTTAAATGAAAAAGAAGGAACAACAGTAAAAGAATTCAAAGAAAATATAGATGCAAAAGAAGAGTTAATTGTCTCAAATAAAGATGGAATTAAATTAGATGATAATAATATTGTTACAACAGGCTCAAAATTAAAAGTAGGAGAAAAAGAATATATTATTATAGTAAAAGGCGATATAGATTGTGACGGAGAAATAACAATTAATGATTTAGCAAAAATAAAATTACATTATATAGAAAAGAAATTGTTAGAAGAAATTCCAGTAAAAGCAGCAGATATTGATGGTGATGAAGAAATTACAATAAATGATTTGGCAGTATTTAAATTACTATTAATTGGGTTGAGAGAATTAAATTAGTATAAATTATAAAAAAGCCAGAATAAAAAAGTTCTGGCTTTTTTGTTATATAAAAATTCTATTTAACTAATATTATGTAAAAATTTATTACAAAGAAATGAAAATAATTACCAAAAAGATATTAATCATATTAAAGGTATTTTTAAATTTCAAAAAATATAGCAAATTATATTTTTTCAATTTATATAAAATAATTTTTATAATAAATTGTTAAAAAGAAAATATTAGATTATTAGAAATTTAAAATTAAATGGTACTAATTTTAATTATAGAGCATTATAATAAAATGTGTATTTATGTGAAAATAGGTTTAGAAATATATGAAAAATATTGATCATTTTTCCAAAATATGCTATAATAAAAGTGTTATGTGCATTAATTATTTAAAAAGAAAGAGAGGATTTAATTTTATGAAATTTAAAAAGTTAATTATAGGAATGTTGTTAATTGTAATTCTTATATCGCAATTAAGTTTCATTTCTTTTAACAACTATGTATATGCACAAGAGTCAAATGATTTAAATAATCAAAAGTTCCATTATGAACAACTTAATGATTTATCTAAAAAAGTATATAATGGAATTTACGACATGTATATTCAAGGAATTTTAAAAACAGGAAACGGAACATATGATATTGCAGCAGACGATAAATATGTTACTCAACAACAACTTGAAGATTACATGAAAGGAAGTACTGAATTAAAAGCTGCTGTAAATGCAGCAAGATATGCATTTTATGCAGACTATCCAGAAGTATTTTATGTAAATTTTCAATGTCTTGATTTAAGAGTAACAAAAGACAGTGAAAATAGATATCATGCAAATATTGGTTCAGGAAAATTAAAAAGCTATTATGTAGAAGGTTTTACAAGTGAGACTCAAGTAGATGAGGCTATAGTTGAATTTAATGACAAAGTAGATGAAATTGTAAATGGTGCCAATAATCTTAATATTGAAAATGGAAAAAACAGTGTAATAGAAAAAATAAAATATGTTCATAACGAAATTATCAACAATACTGGATACAGATTAGAAAGTGATTGTATACCAGGAAACGAGGGATTTATTTCTACACCTTATGGTGCTCTTGTAAAAAAACAAGCAGTGTGTGAAGGATATGCAAGAGCATTAAAAGTAGTTTTAGATAAAATGGGAATCAATAATATTCTTGTACAAGGAACTCATCAAACAGAAGGTTATGCAGCAGTTCCTCATATGTGGAATTATGTAGAAATAGAAAAGGAAACAGTTGCAAGAAGCACAGAGAAAGTTTGGTATGCAATAGATGCAACATTAGATGATCCATTTTTACGTGATACTACTATGGATTCTACACATCCAGATTTTATACCAGGAAGCGATATAACAGAAGGTTTTGAAAATACAAGATATTGTATGGTTGGAACAGAAACTATGAATAAAGAACATGTTGCTTTAGGAACAGTAGAAGCAGCAGGTAATTATACATTTATATATCCAGAATTATATTCAGAAGACTATGGTATTGATACAGTAGTAAATAATAATGGATTATTAGTAAAATTCAAACAAGAAGGTACAGAAACAGAAGAATATCGTGCAGGAGATTTCTATATTAGTTATAATAATAAAGGATATGTAGAATCAACAAAAGATGGAAAATATATATTAATGAAATATCATGAATATAGACCAGGTGATGATAAATGGATTGAAGGAAAATGGGGATATTTCTTACCAGATGTATATGCAGGTGGATTTATTGATTATGATGATCATGTTTATGTAAGTGTACCAAATTCAGAATATGTTGAATTTGCAGTAACAACTTTAGCACCAGGAGATTACAAAAATGATATTAAATATTTATCATATCAAGGAGATGGTTCTGATTTTGTAGCACAATCAGGAAAATTATATAATCCAAATGGAACATATAAAGCTGCACCTTATATTAAAACTCAAACACCAGCAGCAACAGCAACACTTACAGTAGGACCTACTTATCATGTTGATGTTACTTATACTGATGATTTAATATTAGCTAATGGAGCAACAGAAGCTGGTTATAGAATGGAATCAACAGGAGCAACAGGTGTTGCTGAATCAAAAATAGAAAACTTTACTTTTGATGGAAAAAATAGAATAACATTTGATTTAACATTTAGTAAAATGTTTGCAGATGACGATGCTATGTATAGAATTTATATAACAGGTTTAGTAGGAAAAAATAGTAATAAAGAACCAAACTACATTTCTTATGGAGCCTATAATTTAATAGCATGTTCTTTCAGTATGAATGCAGCAAAAAGCTGGGATGTATTTGCTAGACCAACACTTCTTGAAAATGAAGATTTATCAATGAATGGATGGGTAACTAGTGATGGAAAACAAGTATCAGAAAAATTAAAATCTAGAATTGCATTAGTAACAACAAGAACTACTCAAACAGAAAAAGATACAATGAATGGTTTAATGGAAGAACAATTAGGAGATCAAGAATTAATTACAAGTGAAACATATAATATTTCATTAAATGTATGTAAAAAATATGTTGTAAAAACAGGACATAAACTAAGATTATCTCTTGGATTTCCAAAAGGATATGGTCCAGATGATGCTGGAGTTACATTTAAAGCATATCACTTTATAACAAATGCATCAGGAGAAGTAACAGGAGTAGAAGAAATTCCTTGTATTGTAACACAATATGGTTTAATAGTTACTTGTAATTCATTTAGTCCATTTGCAATAGCAGCAGTAGAAAATGATGGAACAAATGTACAAACTGAAAAAGCGATTATTGTGTCTGCAACGGAAGGTGGCCAAGTAAATGGTGCAAATAGAGATGAAGGAAATATAATTACTTTAGCAGAAAATGAATCTGCTGAACTTAATATAGTACCACAAGAAGGATATGAAATTGAATCTGTAACAATTTTTGGTAATGCAGTAGAAGTAACAAATAAAGATTTAATGAATATTAATGTAAATTATAATGATGTTAAAGATGGAAATTGTATTGTTGATGCAAAATTTGTTGCCAAGAGTGTAGTTGAAGAAGAAGTACAAAAAGGTGAAACTTTAGTACAACCAACAGCTACTCCAGCAGAAATAAAAATGTTACCATCAACAACTTTATCACAAAATAGAGATTTATTAATAGTTCCTGAAGTATCAGAAACATCAGGAATTCAAACATATCAATGGTACAAAGATGATGTAAAACTAGAAGGAAAAACAAATAAAGTTTTAAAAATAGAAAATTGTAAAGTTGAAGATTCTGGAAACTATGTTTTAAAAGTTACAACAACAGTAGATACATTAAGTGAAGAAACAGTAAGTACACCATGTGTAGTAACAATTAAAGGATTTAATATTTCTATGTCATCAAATAAAACTACAAATCTTCAAAATTCAGAAGAATTTGAAGTAACAGTTAATTTGAATAATATTAGAAATATAAATGATGGTTTAATTTCTTTAGCTGGACAATTAGAATATGATTCTGAAATTTTAGAAAGAATAGAGATTGTAGGACAAAATGGTTGGACATTAGATAATAAATCATTTAATGAAGAAAATCTTAAATTTATTATTGAAAATGAACAAAAAGTAAATGTTGTATCAGATATTTTAAAAATAAAGTTTAAAGTAAAAGATACAGCTGAAAGTGAAAATAAAACTGTAATTAAAATAAAAGGAATTAGTGCAAGTGGTGGAGAGGTTCCAATTTATACAGCTGATTCAGAAATAGAAATTGGTTTAGATTTACATGAAAAACCAACTGAAATTACTTCAGATAAATATGTTATTGATGAAAAATCTGAAATTATTTCAAGAATTGCACCAAATACAACAGTAGCTCAATTTAAAAATAACATTACAGCTAATAAAGAAATAGTAGTTTTAGATAAAGATGGAAATGTTTTAAAAGAAAATGCTATTTTAGGAACAGGAATGCAAATAAAAGTTGGAAAGACAACTCAATTTAAATCTATAGTAATTGGAGATTTAGATGGAGATGGAGAAATTACAATTCTTGAACTTGCAAAGATAAAATTACATTATATTGATGCAAAACATATAGAAACAGAAATGGAATTGATGGCAGCAGACTTAGATGCAGATGGAGAAATTACTATCAACGATATTGCTCAAGTAAAATTAGTAATAATTGGTTTGAAAGTAATAGACTAAAAATCATAAAATTAAAATCATAAAATAAAAAATAGTTAGAGAATTTTGAAGTGAATCTTATATGGTTCACTTCATTTTCTAGCTATTTTTTTATTAATATTATATAGAAATATTGATTATATTTTAGAATATTTATACATTTATAATAAAAGATTATATATTTAAATTAGATAATTGTTATGTTATTATTAAAATTATGTGCAGTAAATAAATTTAAGATATTTATATTTTTATTAAAATTATTTATATAATTATATATGGCAAAAATTCCAAAAAGGATTTACATAATATTAAAAATATGATATAATAAATTTATGTATGGTAAAAAATTTAAAATTATTTTTATAAAGTTAATTAAATAAAATTATTTTTATAAAATTTATTGACTGTCTAAAAGTTTTATGATTAAATTTTAATTGATTTTATAAATATAAAGAGGAGGATTTTAAATTATGAAAAAAGTAATTAGATTATTAAGCTTAATATTATTGATTATGATTCTTATGATTGGAAATGTATATGCAACTTTTGAGTGTAAGGTAGATATGGTATCATCTGATGTTAAAGAAAATGAATTTACAGTTGATGTTAAATTATTAAATGTAAAAACTGATAATGGTATAATTTCATTAGGAGCAACTCTTGAGTATGACGATAATTTAGAATTAGAAGAAATGCAAGGGAAAAATGGTTGGGAAACTCCAAAGGCAGGTTCTTCATCATATAATGCTTCAAATGGAAAAATGGCACTTACTAGAGATTCAGTTGGAAAAAGTGATGAAGTAGTTTTTACAATGAAATTTAAAATAAAATCTGATAGTAAAAAAGATTTTGATGTATCATTAAAAAATATATCTGTATCAGATGGAGATACTTTACTTAAACTTAATGATGTATCTAAAAATATAAAAGTAGCAGTTGGTTCAGGAACACAACAAAAACCAGACAATACAACACAAAATCCTAATAATCCATCTCAAAACACAAATACAACTCAAAAACCAGATAATACAACGCAAAACCCTAATAATCCATCTCAAAATACAAATACAACTCAAAAGCCAAATAATACAGTACAAAATACAAATACAATTCAAACTCCTAATAATGTAAATACAAATAATACACAAAATTCAAATAATTCAAATCAAACTACAATTATAACTCCAACTACAAATGCAAATAAGAATAATGCTAATAAAAATAATACTTCACTTTCTGAATCTTTACCATATGCAGGCGGTAAAAGTCCAGTAGTATTAATAGTAATAGGAGCTGTTGTATTAGTTTCATCAATTTTATTAATTAAAATAAAAATTGATAAAAGAAAATAAATATAAAAAAATTATTAAAGAAAATATTAAAATACTTCATATATTAGATAAAGTATACTAATAATGAATTGTTTAAATTAAAATTTACTTAAACATTCATTTAGTTTATAAATTAGTTTTACTTTATAATTATATGAAGTATTTTTGTGTTGTTTAAATAAATCAAGGAGGTGCGTGGGTAATTTTAACAACACACACTAAAACTACCACAAAATCAATAATGATATAAACTATCAAATCAGGAGAAAGTAATAAAATTGCTTTCTCTTTTGTTTGATTAATGGATAATTCTATGGTACAATTATCTTGATAACTAGTAATATGTAAAAGAAAAAATAAATTAAAAGTATAGATACATTTTATGACCAAAATAGTGGATGGAATATATAATGTTTGATAAAATAAAAGAAAATAAATGAAAGAAAGGGATTATATGGATAAGGTACATTTGTCTAAATCTAAATACTGCAAAGCAAAACAATGTAATAAAATACTATGGTTAAATAAATACAAGCCAGAATGTGCTGAAAAAACAGCAAGTGAAGCTGTTTTAGAGAATGGAACAGAAGTAGGTGAACTTGCAAGAGAACTATTTGGAGAATATATCAATATTGAATATCAAAGTGATTTATCTAAAATGATAGAACAGACAAAACGATATATAGGAAAAAAGCCTAATATTATTACAGAAGCATCTTTTGAGTATAACAAAAATTTTTGTAGTGTAGATATTTTAAAAAATGATGTGGATGGAATAGAAATATATGAAGTAAAAAGTTCAACTTCAATAAATGATATTTATTTGGATGATATTTCATATCAAGTATATGTACTTCTTAATTTAGGATATAAAGTAAAAAAAGCAAGCATAGTGTACATTAACAATCAATATGTAAGAAATGGAGAACTTGAATTAGACAATTTGTTTAATATTGAAGATGTAACAGAAATTGCATTTTCAAAACAAGAAGAAATCAAAGAAATTAATAACTATATGGAACAAGAAAGCGAACCAACACAAGAAATTGGAACACATTGTTTTAATCCATATAATTGTGAATATTGGAATTATTGTACAAGAAAGTTACCAGAAAACAACGTATTCAAAATTAGAAGAATGAAAAAAGAACAAAAATTTAATTTATATAATAAAGGTATTTATGAATTTAAAGATTTATTAAATCAAGATATAAACTGGAAATTTAAGCAACAAGTGGAATTTGAAGAATTAAATAAAGAGCCTGTAATAGATAAAAAAAAATTAGAGCTTTTATGAAGAATTTATATTATTCATTATACTTTTTGGATTTTGAAACATTCCAACAACCAATTCCAAAATATGATGGAATAAGACCATATATGCAAATACCTTTTCAATATTCTTTGCATTATATAGAAAATGAAAATGAAGAACTTAAACATAAAGAATTTTTAGCAGAGGTAGGAATTGATCCAAGAAGAAAACTAGCTGAAAAATTAGTAAATTATATTCCAAGAAATGCTTGTGTATTAGCATATAACATGCAATTTGAAAAAATGGTAATAAAAAACTTAGCAGAATTATATGAAGATTTAAGAGAAGATTTATTAATAATACATAATAATATAAAAGACCTAATGATTCCTTTTGTAGATAGAATGTATTATTGTAAAGAGATGCAAGGTTCATATTCTATTAAATATGTTTTACCAGCACTATTTCTAGATAATCCAGAACTTGGCTATCATAATTTACCATTAGTACATAATGGTGGAGAGGCAATGAGTGTATTTGCAACACTTGACCAAAAAACAAAAGAAGAGCAAGAAGAAATAAGACAAGGACTTTTTGTTTATTGCAAATTAGATACTTATGCTATGGTTAAAATATGGGAAAAGTTGAATGAAGTTATAGGAGGAAAATAAGTATGAAATTTAAAAGCAATTTATTTAATTATGCAACATCAGAATTATCACAAGATGCAATATTATGTTATATATTTAAAAATTTTTATAGCGAAAATAAAGAAGAAAAGGAATGTTCAATTAATTTTATAAAAAAGTTTATTTTTAAAGATGATAATATACAAGTAAAAGAAATAAACAACCTAAAAAATAATAATGATAGTATTAAGCAATATTCAAAATATGGATATATAGATATTTATTTGGATATAGAGATAGAAAAAGAAAATAAAAAAGAAAATTGGTTAATATTGATTGAGGATAAAACTGAAACATTTTTACACCCAAGAATTAAGAAAGAAAAAAATATATATGGAGAGGAAATAGGAAAAGAAGTTGCAGGACAATTAGATCGAGAAATAAATGGAGCGATAAACGATAAGAAGAAAGCAGATTACAACATTATGTACATTTTATTTAAAACTAAAGAAAACTACGAGATGCAATATTTTTATAATTTTGACTTTTATAAAGCAGAATATGAAAAAAATCCTCAAATAAACAGGAACATAGAAATTCATAGGAGAGATATAGATGATTTTTTAGATGCTTTAAAAGATGTTAAAGATAATATAATATTGCAAATGATAAGAGAATACTATGAAAATCTAAAAATAGATGAAAAAAACACAAAAAAATTATTAGAAAAATTAAATTACGAAGATGTAAAAAAATTAGATGAGTGTTTACGAAAAACTTTTGATTTTGATAGCAAAGAAGATGATGGAGTAATAATTTTTTTTAGACCAGATGGAAATTCAAAACAACCATATAAAACAAGAATTAATATAGATAAAAATATAAAAAATGAAATAAAAAACTACATTCCATATATAGAAGAAAAAAAAGAACTGATAGAAAAAAGTCATTGGGGTATAGATATTGAGTGGATCGATTCAAGCAAAATAGAAATATCTGTAGTATTAAATATGTGTGAAGAAAAAGATTGTAATTATATGTCATACACAAAATTATGTAATAAAAATAAAGAAAAATATGAAAGAAAAAGCGAAAGAAAAATAGAACTAATAGATATTCTAAATACCAATTTAGCACAAAAAAACGAAAACTATTGCAAGTTAAAAAAAGAAAAGAAAGCTTTGAAAATTTTAAATTACAAAATGGAATGTTTACCTAGTATTACAGGTAATGAATTAGTGAAAGTTATTATAGAAACAGTAGAAAAAGTATATAATGATTTAATTAAAGTATTAGAAGAATATGTGGAAGTTAAATAATAGATCATTTGGATTTTAATAATTACAATAAAAGAGGAAAAATAAATGAAAGATAAACTACATACAAATTTGGGAAATATAATCTATATTTATGATGTTCTAAAAAAGCATTCAGATATGAATCATATTTTAAGTGTAAAAGATATTATAAAATATGTAAAAGAAGAATTTGATGAAGAAATAGAAGATAGAACAGTAAGAAGAAACATAAGAGTGCTAATAGAAAAATTAGATATAGATATAGAAACATTTAAAGAAAATAGACAAGGTTATTATTTAAGAACGAAAGAATTTGAGTTTAGTGAAATAAAAATGATGATAGATTTACTGCATTATTCAAAATTTATGGAAGAAGCATTTTCACTTGAAATAGCAGAAAAATTAAAAGGTTTATTAAGCAAATATGAGCAAGAAACAATTAGCAAAACAGAAAAAATAGAAGTATACAGCAAAAATATAAAGACAATAAACAAAGAAGTATTAAATAACATAGAAGTATTATCATATAATATAAAAGCTAAAACAAAAGTTGAATTTGAATATTATAAATATGATATCAATAAAAAATTAAAACTAGAAAAAACAAAAAAAGTAAGCCCTTATGCTATTCTTTGCGAAAATGAATTTTATTACCTAATAGCTTATAACGAGAAATTTAATGAATTGTCATATTTTAGATTAGATAGAATTAAAAATATCAAATCAACTGAAATACCAAATGTTAAAACTAATCAATCAATTAAAGATTTTGTACAAAGTTCTGTATATATGTTTGGAGGAGAAAGACAAATAATAGAATTAAAATGTGATATGTTAATATTAGATGCAGTGATAGAAAAATTCGGAATGAATATAGAAATTCAAAAAATGGATGAGCATCATTTTAAAGTGACATTAAACGTTTGTCCTAAAGGGTTAAAAATGTGGATTATGCAATATTTGAATTATGTGGAAATTTTAAAACCATTATCAGTTCGAGAGGAATTAATAGATAACTTAAAAGAAATACTAAAAAAATATTAAATAGAATTCAATATAATGTAAATACATAATATGACCAATGTGTTTTACAATCAATAAAAAATCTTATATACTAATAATGTAGATAAGATTTTTTTAGTTGTGAAAGGAATTGGAATAAAAATGGAAAATTTAGAAAAAAAGAGTATAATAATGAAAGAAGAAACTACAGAAGATATTTTAGAAAGTTTAGATAAGTGTTATGGTGTAACTTTTTTTAGAAAGAAACTAAAAGAATATGTAGAATATATTAGACTAAAAAAAGAAAACAAGATAAATATAGGAAATAATAATATTATACTATTCTGTGATAACACTTCTAAAGATTACGAAAAAGAAGTAGAGATAATTAGTAAAATATTAATAAAAGAAAACATAATAGAAGATGACAACATAACAATTATTAATGACTTATATTCTTTGAAAAATATCGAATTAGAGAAAAATAGACTTTATATTATAGATGATGAAAATAGAGTAGATAGAAAATTAGAAAGAATCATTAAAAATAATCCAACTTGTATATTTGTTGTTATCATAAAAGATTCAAAATTAATGTCAAAAAGAGATAAAGATAACACACTAGAGATGTTACAAAGAAACTTTTATTGGGAACTAAATATAATAGATCCTACACTGGAAGAAAAGATGCAATATATAAAAAGTGTAGCAAAACAAAATGGATTAAAAATAAATTTAGAAGATTGGATAATAAAATCTATTGCAAAAGATTCAATGATAGAAATAGATAAAACACTTATTGGAGCTTGTATTAAAGCAAATAAACAAGAATTAGAAGAAATAAATACAGATTGTTTTGGGGTAGACGATTTTTTGTTTAAATGGGATAATCCCGAAACAGATAAAAATTCACAATATGGATTACGTAAATTAAATTCTTTAATTGGATTAACTGATGTAAAAGAACAAATAAGGAAAATATTGAGTTATGTTGAAGTAGACAGAGAACGAGGTGGAGAAGGGATGACTATGCTACACATGTGTATGTGTGGAAATCCTGGCACAGGAAAATCAACAGTGGCAAGAATAATTGGCGATATATTTGCAGAAAATAATGTATTAAGAACTGAAAGAATTTTTGTAGAAGCAAGTCGAGAAGATTTGATTGGTGAATATGTAGGACATACAGCGCCAAAAACAAAAAAGGTTATACAACAAGCAATAGGTGGTGTTTTGTTTATAGATGAAGCATATTCACTAATACAAGGTCCAGATGGACGAAGGAATGACTATGGATATGAGTGTATAGCAACATTAATTAAAGAAATGGAAGATTATAGAGAAGATTTGTGTGTTATATTAACAGGTTATCCAGAAGAAATGGAAAGACTGATAAACGCAAATCCAGGTTTAAAAAGCAGAATACAATTTTTTATAGATTTTCCAGATTATAATGTAGAAGAATTATATGAAATATTTTTAAAACAAATTAAAGAAGATTTTCTTAAATTAGAAAAAGGTTGTAAAGAAATTGTAACCAACTATTTTGAAAACGAAGTGAAATTAAAAAAAGAGAATTTTGCAAATGGGCGTTTAGTACGAAATCTAGTAGAAAAGATAAAATTTGAACAAGCTGTGCGAATCAAAGAAAAGGGTTGTGTTGATTTATATACAATAACACCACAAGACATAAAAAATGTGGTAGATAAAATTAAAACTGTAGAAAATAAAAGAAGAATAGGATTTGGAGTATAAAATTATGGCAGATTATTTGATGGATATTGTTTATTATTATCCATATAAAGCGTATGATATTATTCGCGATGTGATCGGTTTTGTATGGGCAAAAAATAAAGAAAATGTTAATAAGAGTAATATTATAAATTCACTATATTTTAGTATAAGAAACTTTAATATATGCTTATATTTAAAAACAAATATAGAAGAAAATAAAAGAAAATTGACTTTGGAAGAATTTAAAAAATATACAGTAGAATTATTTAAAAATTCTATTTATGATTTGCAATCAATAAAGAATGCAATAGAAGAAAGAGAGGAATTTTATTTTGATACAAATATAAGTATAGCAATACAAGATATAGAAACATTAAATTTAGATAACTTATATCAAGTTATCGTAGAAGTTTTTGAATGGATATATATAAAGAAAATGAATTTAGATAATATTGAACGTATAGAAATTATTAAAAAATTAGAGAAATTATTAGAGAAATATGAAAAGGATGTGTAGAAAATGAGTTATATAATGAAAAAAGTAAGTCAAGATATATTGAAAAGTAAGAAATTTGAATATTTAGGTTTATGGTTTTCAAACTTAGACACAGCAATTATAAAAAGAAAAGCAATTAAGAAATTCGAAATAGATACTATTTTGACAGGCGGTCGTTTTAATGAAAAGAGTGTATTGAAATTTAGGCTAGAACTGGATAAAGCATATTGTGATAATAAGTTATTAGAATATGATTATGATCCACATGAACGAATACCTATAGAAGAAAGAGAAACGATTACAGAATTAATAGATAATAAAAAACATATATCTATTAGTGATATATATTTATTAGACAAAGATTTAGAGCAATATGATAAATATCATGTTTTTTACAAATGTACAGATATAGATACATCAAATACAGATGTATATATTCGTAGAAGAATAACAGAAGATACAATTTGTCTAATGATGGATATGGCTTTTGAAATAGCAATTATAGATTCGGAATTTGAAATTGCTTCTGATAAATATATTTCAAAAATAGAAGAACAAAAAAATAAAGTTCATTTTATGAAAGAAAAGAAAGCAGTAGAAAATTTTATGAAAAATAATAATGATGTGGTAGATTATGACCCTAATGCCACTACTAATTCTGTATATTTTTATAGAATTTATTTTCTAGAAGATGAGTTAAATATTTTAAATAGAAATGGTTATATGACAATTGAAGAAACAATAGAAGCGTTAAAAAAAGAACCACCAATAAAATATACAAATCAATATGAAGATATACAAATAATAATAGAAAAACATTATTTTTCTGATGAATATGCTTATTGTAAAGTGATATTTAATAGAAAATGGGAAGTTATTAAAATAGAAACAAGTAAAAAGTAGGAGTGTAAAAATAATGATAGATATATATGAATTAATAAATTCAAAAGCAATTAGTGAATACTGTCGAAAAATAGAACATAAATTTAATACAGAAGAATTAGCAGTTTTAATTTATAGAAATAAAATAATGAATATAGACGAAAAGATAAGTGCATATGAAGAATTAATAAAAGATTATCCAGATATGGAAGTAATAGAAAGAATAAATTGCAAACACTATGATAGTGTAAAAGTAATGATAAAAGAAGAAATAAAAAGAATTAAAGAATTAAAAGAAAAACTAGAGGAAGAAGAACAAGATGTAATTTATACATATAATTATTGGTGCAATTGTGTAGATAATATTATTACAACTGGAAAAGACGAATATAGAGATGTTTATAAAACATTTAAGAAAGTACAAAAAGAGATAGATAATGAATTAAAAGAAGATAAAGAACAAGAAATTATTAGTTTTTTAATTAGAAAGAGAGAATTCTCAAAAGACAGTAAATACAATATTGTGGCAGAATATAAACTTAATAAAGATAGAAAGTTAGAAATGGTAAACATATATGATTTTAATAATGAATGGTTAGATATTCATGGTATTTGTTTAAACATACCAACACCATTTAAAAGAGGAGATTTATTAATTGCCACATCTCAAACACCTTTTGCAGGAGGGCATATTTTAAATTATAAAAAATTTCCATTTGTATTAGACAATTTGATAACTTGGAATGATAAGTTTCAAGATAGATTAAGTAGAGGAAATTTTGATACCTCTGATATGCAAGGTCCAGGTTATATAATAAATGACAATAACGAACTTCTTTATGACAATGTTTTTGATTATGATAATTGGGAATATTTTGATGGGAATTTAAAAGGTATCGATAGATTATTAAAAGCAGTGAGTAGTTTGTTAAAAGACGAAATCGATATTACATTATTTATAAGTGCCTATGAGAAAATAATACAAGAACATCATAGTTCATTTTATTGGTTTACTGACGAAGGATTAAAATTATGTGGTTTTAGTGAAAAGGAGATATTAGAAATTAGAGAAAATGAAATATGATAAGTAAAAGTTAGGACTAAGGTAATATAAAGAAGGAGAAAAATTATAATGAAAATAAAAGAAATTAGTGATGTCAACAAAATTTTAATGGAAATCTCAAACATAGATGATAGTATAAAAAAGTCAGATAAAGAAGAAATGGTTATATTAAATTTAAAGGATTATACAAAAGATGTAGCTTTGGTACGTATGAAAGTAAATTAGAAAAAAGAAGATGTATGAATCTATATATTATAAGAACTCTATGTAGTAGTGATAAAGTATATGTATACAAAGATGATAATGGTTTATTAGGAATTATAGGAATAGACTATCATAAAAAGAAGGCTTTGAAAAAAGTTATATCTAATATAGCCTTGAAAACTTTTTGCTTATTTATTACAAAGAAAGAAAAAAAGGGACTATATAAATATTATTTTGGTACTGAAAATGCATATAATGGAAAGACCTATTGTGAGAGTGAAATAACACTACTAATGGTTGATAAGGAAAAAAGAGGTTTAGGAGTAGGAAAAGAATTAATAGAATATGTAGAAAATAAATTAAGAAAGATTAGTGTTGCAAATGTAGGAGTAAATACAGATTCATGTTGTGATTATAAATTCTATGAAAAGATAAAATATGCTCGAGTATTTGAAGGTAATTTTAATGAAGATGATATATATTTTTATAAAAAAGATTTCTAAGTAGAATGTACAAGTTAGAGTATATAGAAAATAATAAAGTAATTTAAGAGGATGGCTTAAGAAAAAACTTTTACTTGATTCGTTTGAAAAAATTGCATTTTATAGCCAATATTAATTTTGTGTTGTCAAAATCACCCAAGGAGGTGGTGTCGCAGCACCAATTGCAGGAGAGATTTTAGGAGAAGTATTACCATATTTAGAAATTCAAAAATCTAATGAAAATGAAAAACAAACTATTCCTGTTCCAGATGTAAAAGGTATGAGTTTAAAAGATGCTCAAGAAATTCTAAAAGATTTCGAAATTCAGATAATTTCAGATGGAGAATACACAAAGGATTCTAGTATTTATAAACAAATCCCAGAGTCTGGTATTGAAATTTCTACTTCAGGAAAAGTTATATTGTATGTGAAATAATTTAATAAAAATATTTTTTTTGGTAGACAGTTTTATTGTTTTAATATATAATACCATTGAAAAAATATTTCGTTTGGAGGAATCTATAATGGAACTTAAAAAAATTTTAAATGGAATTGAAAATTATAAATCAAAGGGTGATTTAGAAATAGATATATCATCTATTGAAGATAATTCAAAAGAGGTAAAACCAGGAAGTTTATTCATTGCAATTAGTGGATATGATTTTGATGGACATAATTTCGTACAAGAAGCTATAGCTAATGGAGCAGTTGCTGTTATTTTAGATGTAAATGCAAATTTAAAAGGAATAAAATTAAATTCTGAAATAACAGTTATATTAGTAGAAAATTCAAGAATAGCATTAGCAATTGCAGCTTGCAATTTTTATGGAAATTCATCAAAAAAATTTACTTTAATTGGTGTTACTGGAACAAAAGGAAAAACAACTACTACATATATGATTAAATCTATATTAGAAAAAATGGGTAAAAAGGTTGGTTTAATTGGAACAATAGCTAATTATATAGGAGATAATTGTTTAGGAGAAAGTACTAGAACTACACCAGGAAGTATAGAACTTCAAAGAACATTTAAGGAAATGGCAAAAGAAAAAGTAGATTATGTAGTTATGGAAGTTTCATCTCAGAGTCTAAAATTAAACAGAGTATTAGGAACATATTTTGATATTGGAGTTTTTACTAATTTTAGTGGAGATCATATAAGTGAAAAAGAACATAGTGATATGGCAGATTATTTTAAATCAAAAGAGAAACTATTTTCAATGTGTAAAAAAGCATATGTAAATAGTGATGATTTTAAATCTTCTATTTTAATTAAAGATAATCCAAAATGTGAGTTTAAAACATATGGTATTGATAATACATGTGATTTACTTGCTAAAGATGTTACTATAACAAATGTTAGTGTAGACTATAAAGTAAAAATTGGTTCTAAAAATGAAAGAATAAAAGTAAATATACCAGGAAGATTTAGTGTATATAATAGTTTAGCTGCAATAAGTTTATGCTTAGATTTAGGTGCAACTCTTGATAATATAAAAGAAACAATGGAGGAAATTGCTGTACCAGGAAGAAGTGAGCTTATCAGTAATAATGTTGATTATCCAATTATGATAGATTATGCACACACACCAGAAAGTTTGTCATGTATATTACAAGCAGTTAAAACATATACAAGAGATAGAGTGATTTGTGTATTTGGTTGTGGTGGTGATAGAGATACTGAAAAACGACCTTTAATGGGAGAAGTTTCTGGTAAATATGCAGATTATACAATAGTTACTACAGATAATCCAAGAACAGAAAAACCAGAAGACATAATTGCTCAAATAGAAGTAGGAATTTCTAAAACAAAAGGAAAATATGAAGTAATAGTAGATAGAAAAGAAGCAATAAAAAAAGCAATAACTATGATGAATAAAAAAGATATGGTAGTCATTGCTGGAAAAGGTCATGAAAAATATCAAGAGATTGGAAAAGAGAAAATTTCATTTGATGAAAGAGAAATTGTAAAAGATATTTTAAAAGAAGTAAAAAAATAAAAGAGATTCGTGGGAAATTTTTCTAAATTTTAGAAAAATTTCACTCGATTTTATATTAAATAGAGTAAAGAATTATTAAATAATAATAAATTTAGGAAATTATTAAATGATAAAAATTTAAAAAATTATTAAATGATAAAAATTTAAAAAATTATTAAATAATAAAGATTTATTTAATAGTTGAAATAGGAGATAGTTGGTAAGGATGTTAACAGAAATAATGTATCTTTTAGTAGCATTTGCAATTACAGCAATACTTGGAAAGATTACAATTCCAATTTTAAAGAAGCTTAAAGTAGGTCAAAGTGAAAGATTAGATGGACCAAGGACTCACTTAAAAAAGCAAGGGACACCTACAATGGGTGGAATTATGATTATCATAACTATTATAATTCTAACAATAGTATGTGTTTTAATAAATAATGATTTAATTACTACAATTTTGCCAGTAGCATTGGCTTCAGTTGGATTTGGATTAGTAGGTTTTGTAGATGACTTTAAAAAGGTTGTTTTAAAAAATACTGATGGATTAAGCCCAAAATTGAAATTATTAGGTCAACTTATAGTATCAGTAGTATTTATTATGTATTTAATGAATTATACAAAATTAGAAACTTATATGAAAATTCCATTTACAGATAAAATTGTAGAATTACCATCATGGTTTTATGTTATGTTTATGGTATTTGTAATGTTAGGTACTACTAATGCGATTAATTTAACTGATGGAGTAGATGGGCTAGCAGGAAGTGTTGCAGCAATAATTGTTGGAGCTATTTCAGTAATTGCATTTAAAAACGAAGTTTTTGGTGTTTCAATATTTGGAAGTATAGTTTGTGGAAGTTGTATGGGATTTTTAATTTATAATTTTCATAAAGCTAAAGTAATAATGGGAGATACTGGTTCTCTTTTACTAGGTGGAGTTATATCTAGTATGATAATTTATTTACAAAATCCATTAATACTTATTATTTTAGCAATTGTGCCTATAATGGAAACATTTTCAGTAATATTACAAGTTTTAACTGGTTTCTTCCTTGGAAAAAGATTATTTAAGATGGCACCGCTTCATCATCATTTTGAGCTTTCAGGATGGAGAGAAAATAAAGTAGTTGTAGTGTTTTCTGCTGTTACTTTAGTAATGGCTATAATAGGGATTTTAGCCTAAAATATATTGAAAGAAGTGAAAGGAAAATATGGCAAAAAAAGATAAAGAAATTAAATTTTTTTCCAAAGGTTCTGGTGATTATATCATTTGGATTGTTGTAATTATTTTACTGGCTTTAGGTCTTATAATGGTTTTATCTGCCAGCTCTGCGACTGCTCTTTCTGAATCTGGAAATAGTTATAAATATTTTAAAAAGCAAGCAATGGCGGCAGGTATAGGATTAGTACGGAATGTTTGTGCTTTCAAATATTGATTATAGAATATATAGAAAATTTAAGTGGATTATATATGTAGTTGTAGTTGTTTTATTATTTGCTGTTGGAATTAGTGGTATGTCTGCTGGTCGGAGCAAAACGTTGGATTAATATAGCAGGTTTTAATTTTCAACCTTCAGAACTTGCTAAAATTGGGTTAATATTATTTTTTGCAAGTTTATTAACTGATATAAAAGAAAAAGATAAAATTAGACATTTTGGTTGGGGACTTATATTTCCATTAATATTTTTAGTGCCAATTATAGTATCAATATATATTCTTCAAAATCATTTTAGTGCAACATTTATAATATGTGCTGTAACAGCAATTCAAATGCTTGTAGCTCGGTACTAGATTTAGTCATTTTGTGATATTAGGAATGATTGGACTTACAGGAATAGGAGCATTTTTAAATATTAAAAATGCTAATCAAACAAGTACAGCAAAATCTGGTTCTTTTAGAATGACAAGAGTTCAAACTTGGCTAAATCCATGGTCAGATGTTACAGGAGAAGGTTGGCAGATAATTCAAAGTTTATATGCAATTGGTTCAGGTGGTTTATTTGGTTCAGGACTTGGTCAAAGCAAGCAAAAATATTTATATTTACCAGAACCACAAAATGATTTTATCTTTGCTGTATTAGCAGAGGAACTTGGATATATGGGGTGTATATTTGTTATTATATTATTTTTAGTTTTTATCTGGAGAGGAATAGTAATTTCAATGAGAGCTAAAGATACATTTGGAAGTTTAATTGCAATAGGAATAGTTACATTAATAGGTCTTCAAGCAATAATAAATATAGCAGTTGTTACAAATACAATGCCAGTAACTGGTATGGAATTACCATTTTTTAGTTATGGTGGAACTGCAATAATGGTTAATTTAATTTCAGTGGGTATTTTATTAAATATTTCGAAGAGTGAGAAAAAGTAAAAATTATAATTTTATTACTCTTAAATAAATTTATATATAATTAGTAAAAATAGCGTGAGATTTTTTGTTTAAAATCTTTCGCTAAATTAATATAAAAGGAGAAGTGCTATGAGAGTTGTTATTTCAGCTGCTGGTACAGGACGGACATATTAATCCAGGTTTAGCAATTGCAAATAAAATAAAAAAAGAAGATCCTAATTCAGAAATAGTTTTTATTGGTACTAATAGAGGGCTAGAAAATGATTTAGTTCCAAGAGCTGGTTATCAATTAAAAATAATTGAGGCATATGGATTTCAAAAAGAAATTTCTATAGAGAATTTTAGAAATGTATTAAAAACTTTTTCTAGTAAAAAAGATGTGAAAAGATTTTTTGAAGAATTTAAACCAGATATAGTAATAGGAACAGGAGGGTACATCTGTGTGCCAGTATTTGGAGTTGCAATTAAATGTAAAATTCCAACTCTTTTACATGAAAGTAATGCATTTCCTGGTAGAAGCGTTAAATTGTATGCTAAAAAAGTTGATAGAGTTTTAGTTGGTTTTAAAGAAACAAAGGAATGTTTAGGAAATGCCAAAAATGTTGTTGTTACTGGAACTCCAACAAAAGTAAGAAAATTAAATATTACATATACAGAAAAATTAAAAATTTTAAATAATTTAGGGATAAAAAACGATTTACCTATAGTTTTAATCTTTGGAGGAAGTCAAGGAGCTAAAAAAATAAATGATAGTGTTTATAATATAATAAAGAACAATTTAAATAAAAAATACCAAATTGTGTGGGCAACTGGTCCAAAGCAATTTGACATAATAAAAACAGCTTTAAAAAACGATAGTATTGATATAGAAAAATTAAATAATGTTAAAATATTACCATACATATATAATATGGATGAAATGATGAATATTTCAGACTTATTAATTTGTAGAAGTGGAGCTATGACAATTACAGAAATAAGCATAGTAGGAAAACCAGCAATATTTATTCCGCTTCCAAGCAAAATGGCAAATCGACAAGAAGATAATGCCAAAGTATTAGAAAAAATTGGAGCAGCTAAAATAATTTCTAATAATGTAGTAGATTATCAAAATTTAAGTGAAATGATTGATTTCATAATTCAAGATAGAATAAGATTAGAAGAAATGGGAAAAATAGCTAAAACACTTGCCCCAGAAAATACAGAAGAAAAAATTTATAATGAAATTAAATCTATACTCCATTAATAACTTGACTTTTTTTACACTTATAGTTTAAAATACAATAGTAGATATAAATTGATATAAACCTTATTTCTTGGAAGGAATGATAATATGCCAAAAAAAGTTAAAGAAACTGCAAAAGATAGAAGAGAAAAATTAAAACAACAAAGAATAGAAAAAGCTAAAAAAAATGAAAGTTTAAGTGAAGATAATGATATATTTAAAGCTAAAAAAGATGATATAGAATCTTCTCAAGATATAGATACATCAAATGTTCAAGTGATTTTAATAGATAAAGAAGAAGAAAATGTTATAAAAGAAGATGATGTTAAAAGAATATATTCTAAAAATAATAAATATAAAAATTTAACAACACTTAGAGAAACAAGAAAAGCATTTGAATATAGAAAAAATGAAAATCAAGTTTTGATAGAAACTCTTTCAGATCATAAATCATTTTCAGTTCCATCTTTTTTATTAGATGAATCTCAAAGTGAACAACGTAAAGAAATAATGAATAAATTAATGCAATTATTGAAAAGTAGATATTCAATTACTATAGTAGCCGATATTTTACAATGTAATAGTTATGAAGAGTTGGATGATAGACTTTCAAGAAGATTGGAATTAATTAGCCAGATAAACGAAGTTATTGTTGGCGATGATGATTCAAAAAGAAAAGATAAACTATTTTGTAGATTTAAAGCAACAGTTGGACAAATTAATTCAAGAGTTTATGTAGAGCAAGAAGAACGAATGAAAATACTAGTAACTCATATCTCTGAAGGAAAATATTTTGAAAGAGGAAAAAAATATTTTTCAGAAGGAGAATATGAAACTAAAGAAGAGGCTTATGAAGTTTCACTCCAAGATGTTATTTCTAAAATAATAGATCATCCAAGTTTTAATCAAGCTTGCGAAATAGAAAATAAATTTTTAATATATGAATGTGATAGAGTTTTAGAGATATTAGAAAACTTAGAAAATAGAGTAGAATTAACAAATTTAATTGAAGAAGTAAAAACGTTATCTAGAAATGTATCAGAAAGAACTGAAGCTTATGAAACAATCGATAAATTAGTTTCTGGAAAAGAAGAAACTAGAGTGAAGTTAAATGGAAAAAAAGAAGAGGAAGAAAGATCTTAAGAGGTAGCATATGAATTCTAAAATTCAAGAATTAAAAGAAAAACTTATGAATAATCAAATGACAGTATTAGATTTATCTAATGATGAAGTAAAAATTCTAAAAAAAGAATTTAAAAATGATTTAGATATTAATTATAAGAATTTAGAAAAGATTAATAAGAAAATAAGAGAAATTAAAGTTAAAATAGATAATTGGGCTTAAAGATAAGTTTTAGGTTATATTTGTTATTTGAAATTTACATTATTATAGAGGAGTAATATACTTATGATAGATAAATTAGTTATTGTGGAATCTCCTGCTAAAGCAAATACTATAAAGAAATTTCTAGGAGGAAATAGTAAAGTAGTTGCTTCAATGGGACATATTAGAGATTTACCTAAATCAAAACTAGGTGTTGATATTGAACATGATTTCGAACCAGAATATATAAATATTAGAGGAAAGGCAAGCCTAATTAATTCTTTAAAAAAAGATGCAAAAGAAGCAAAATGTGTTTATCTTGCAACTGACCCTGACCGTGAAGGAGAAGCAATAGCATGGCATTTAGCATATATATTAGGTTTAGATCCAAAAACAGTATCAAGAGTTACATTTAATGAAATTACAAAAACAGCAGTTCAAAAAGGAATTTCAAATCCTAGAACAATAGATTTAAATTTAACAGATGCTCAACAAGCAAGACGTGTTTTAGATAGAATAGTTGGATATAAAATAAGTCCAGTATTATGGAGAAAGGTTCAAAAAGGGTTATCTGCTGGACGAGTTCAATCAGTAGCTGTAAGGTTAATTGTAGAAAGAGAAGAAGAAATAGAAAACTTTAAACCAGAAGAATACTGGAATATTACTTTAGTTGCTTCAGATTTTGCAACAAATACTAAATTTGATTGTAAATTTATTGGAAAGTCTGGTAAAAAGATAGAACTTCATAAAAAAGAAGAAGTAGATAAAATAATACAAGATTTAAATGGTGCAAAATATATTGTAAAAGAGGTAAAAAAAGGTGAAAAGAAACGTACACCAGCACCACCATTTACAACAAGTACAATGCAACAAGAAGCTTCAAGAAAATTAAGTTTTGCAATAAAAAAGACTATGAGTGTTGCTCAAAGTTTATATGAAGGTGTAAAACTTCCAGGTCATGGCTTGACAGGTTTAATAACATATATGAGAACTGACTCAACTAGAATTTCCGATGAAGCAAGAGCTGCTGCAAAAGAGGTTGTAACAGCAAAATATGGAGAAGAGTATTACGAAAATAGATATTATAAAACAAAATCAGAAGCGCAAGATGCTCATGAAGGTATTAGACCAGCACATATTGAAATTGATCCTACTTCTATAAAAGATAGTTTAACTCTAGACCAATATAAATTATATAGATTAATTTACAATAGATTTATAGCAAGCCAAATGTCAAATGCTATTTATGATACATTAACAGTTAATATTGATGGAAATGATTATAATTTTAGAGCAAATGGCCAAACTCTTAAATTTAAAGGATTTATGGCTTTATATGTAGAAGATGAAGATGATAGTAAAGAAGAAGAATTTACAAAAATTCCACCTCTTAAAGAAAATGAAGAGGTAAAGAAGGAAGACTTAAAGTCTAAACAAAGCTTTACAGAGCCACCACCAAGATATACAGAAGCAAGCCTTGTTAAAACTTTAGAGGAAAAAGGAATTGGAAGACCAAGTACTTATGCTCCAACAATTACTACAATTTTAACTAGACGATATATTGAAAAAGATAAAAAACAATTATTTCCAACAGAACTTGGAAGAAGCGTTAATAAATATCTAATCGATAATTTTCCAGATATCATAGATGTTACTTTCACAGCCAAAATAGAAGAACAATTTGATAAAGTAGCAGAAGGTACAGAAAGTTGGAAACAAATAATGAGAGAATTTTATGGACCATTTTCAGAAACATTAAAAAAAGCAGAAGCAGATTCAGAAAGTGTGCAAGTTGAAGCTGAAGTTTCGGATGTGCCATGCGATAAATGTGGAAGAATGATGGTTATAAAATATGGAAGATTTGGAAAATTTTTGGCATGTCCTGGATACCCAGAATGTAAGAATGCAAAACCAATAGTAGAAACAGTTGATGTTCCTTGTCCTGTTTGTGGAGGAAAAGTTCAAGTAAGAAAAACAAAAGCTAAAAAGAATTATTATATTTGTGAAAATAATAAAGGTGTTGATCAAGGTTGTAGTTATATTTCATGGAATGCGCCAAAACCTGGGGAGGTATTTGATCCAAGCTCAGTAAAAGTTGTTTCAAATACAGAAACTAAACAAACTAAAAAAAGTACTGAAAAAAAAGCTTCAACTAAAAAGGCCTCAAGTAAAAAAACAACTTCTAAAGAAACAAAAGCTAAAGCTTCAGGTAAGACTAAAACTACAAAATCTAATAAATAGAATAATCAATTATAAATTATTTTAAGCAAAAATAAAAATTTAAAAATAATGAAAATTAAATAAAAGCCCCTATAATACGGTTTGTATTACAGGGGCTTTTTGGTATTATGAATATTTTAACTTGCCAATATATGTTCACTTAATGAAAAGCTTCCATCTGGTTTTACTAATGCTAAAATTAGCTTACTATCAAACTGAAATGCAAATGATTTAAAGTCAGTGTTTTTTTCTGTGTATATCCGTGCAATTTCTGTAAATTGCGAAGGTAAAAAATATACACCATATTTTTTGCTAATTTCAATTGTAGCATTGTTTAAAGCACGTTCAATTATGTTACTCATAATAACCTCCGTTTTCCTTAAGAAAGAAAATTAATAAATTTTAGCATAATACCATATTAAATTATACTACATTTTTATAAAAATATCAAAGATTATTCATTTATTAAGTTTTTTATAGTTTCATAAAGATATGGTTTAAATTCTTGAATAGGAAGAGGTTGATTATATAAAATTGAATTAAAGCATGTTGAGCTTACTAATTCTATTATCATAAATAAAGTAACATCTGGGTTTTTAAGTTTTATATTTTTTTCTTTAATTCCTTTTAAGAATAGATTTCTCATTCCATTTTCTGCATTTCCTTCATGTTCATAAATTTTTTGTATTGTTTCATTATAAATTCCCCAAGATAAATTTTTAGATATAAATTTTAAAAGGAGAGTATTCTTTGAAAGAGCATCTATAACGTGATCTACTATAAAAATAACTTGCTCTGTAAGTTTGTTTAAATCTGTTTTTCTTAGAGCTTTTAGAGCATTATTAAAAAGCTTTTTGGATTTTTCTGCAATTAAAACATCTCTAATTTCATATTTGTCTTTGAAATATAAATAAAATGTACCTTTTGCAACATCTGCACTATTTGTTATTTCTTGAATTGAAGTATCTTTTACGCCTTTTTCTGTAAAAAGTTTAAATGCATGTTCTAGTAATCTTGATTCTTTATTATTTGCTTCATCTTTCATAATATCTACCTTTCTAATTTTAAAATTTATTTGTGAAAAATAGTCTAAGAAGAAATGTGTTCTTTCCTTTATTATTCACATTTTTATTATTAATTACTATAATAAAATAGTATCACAAAAATGACTATTAGTCAATATTTTTTGAAAAACTATTGACTAATGGTCATTAAAGTAGTATAATACTTTACAACACAAAAATGACTAATAGTCATTCTGTTTGAGTAATATTACTTTTAAAATGCAGAATTATTTATTTCCAATATATTTATATTATTGTTTTACAAAATAGAAATTATTTATTCTCAATTTATTTAAGTGATATTATCTTACAATACAAAAATGACTAATTGTTAATTTGAAAGGAGTTTGAAAATGCGAAAGTTTGGCGAAATAATATGTAAATACAGAAAAATAATATTAATTGTTGCAATTTTATTATTAATTCCATCTGCAATAGGAATGGCTAAAACAAAAATAAATTATGATATCTTAGTGTATTTGCCAGAAAATGTAGAAACAATACAAGGTGAAAATATATTATCTGATGATTTTGGAATGGGTGCATATTCTGTATTAATTTTAGATAATATGCCAATGAATGAAATTTTAAAATTAGAAGAAGATTTAAAGAAAATTGATAATGTTGCTTTAGTAGCAAGCTTGGCTGATATTTTAGGGGAAGGGGTTCCACCAGATATTCTTCCAGATGATATTAAAGATTTGGCTTATAATGAAAATGCAACTATTATGATGGTAACTTTAAAAGATAGTATATCTTCAGATAATACAATGGAAACTATAGAGCGAATAAGAGAAATGACAGATGAAAGATGCGAAATCTCAGGAATGTCCGCAATAATTTTAGATACGAAAAATATTTTTAATAGTGAGTTTTTTATATATGTAGTAATATCTGTTATTTTATGTTTAATAATATTAGAACTAGCTCTAGACTCATTTGTAGCACCAATATTTTTGCTATTAAATATAGGTTTTGCAATTCTTTATAATATGGGAAGTAATATTTTACTTGGAGAAATTTCCTATATTACTAAGGCAATTGCTTCAGTGCTTCAACTTGGAGTAACAACAGATTTTGCAATTTTCTTGTATCATAGCTATATGAGTGAAAAAGAGTCTGGTTTAAATAATGAAAAGGCTATGGCAAATGCAATAACTACAACAATGGGTTCTGTTTTTGGAAGTTCAATTACAACAATTGCAGGTTTTTTAGCACTTTGTGGAATGAACTTAACATTAGGAAAAGATATAGGGCTTGTTATGGCAAAAGGTGTTTTGTTTGGAGTAATTTGTGTTGTAACAGTTCTTCCTGCAATGATTCTTTGTTTTAATGTGGCAATTGAAAAAACAAAACATAAAAGTATTTTACCTAAATTTACACATTTAAAAAATTTTATAATTAAATATCACAAAGTAATTATAATAATATTTATATTAGCATTACCAGTTGCTTTATATGGATATAATAGAACTGAAATTTATTATAATTTGGACTCTAAATTACCAAAAAGCTTAGAAAGTGTTAAAGCAAATACAGATTTAAAAGAAAAGTTTGGTTTAGTATCACTTGAAATGTTATTAGTAGAAAATGATATTCCAGATGAAGAGATAAATTTAATGCTAGATGAAATTAAAGAAGTTGATGGAATAGAGTGGGCATTTGGTATATCTAATATTTCAGATTTAGGAATTCCTGAAATGATAATACCAGAAGATATTTTAAGTAAAGTTAAAAATGATGAATATAATTTAGTAATTATATCTTCTAAATATGAGATGGCAACAGATGAATTTAATTCTCAAGTAAAAAGTGTAAATAGTATAATAAAAAAATATGATGAAGGAGCAATTTTAGCTGGAGAAGGGCCACTTATGAATGACTTAGTTGAAATAGCAGATCACGATTTTAATAGTGTAAATACAATTTCGATTGGAATTATATTTGTAATAATGCTTATTATATTAAAATCAATTTCACTTCCATTTATATTAATGATTGTTATTGAATTTGCTATATTTATTAATATGGGAATTCCATATTATCAGGGAACAGTACTTCCATTTATAGCTTCAATTGTTATAGGAACTATCCAGCTTGGTGCAACAATAGATTATGCAATATTAATTACATCTAAATATACAAACAAAAGAAAAGAGGGCATAGAAAAGAAAGATGCAATTGATTATGCCTTAGGTTCTTCGATCGTTTCAATATTTGTAAGCGGATTATGTTTTTTTGGAGCAACAATTGGAGTTGGTGTATATTCGGAAATAGAAATAATTAGTTCTTTATGTGTATTAATGTCAAGGGGAGCTATAATTAGCATGGTTTCTGTTGCATTTATATTACCATCATTATTAATGGTATTTGATAAATTAGTTTGTAAAACTACAATTGGAATGAGAAAAGTAGAATATAAAAATTTTAGATAATATTTAGAAAGAGGATTTTATTTTTAATATTTATTTTATAAAAAAGAAAGGAATGTTTTAAAAATGAAAATTAAATTAATTAGTAAAATTACTGCTGGAACAGTAGTTGCTTCAATACTAACTTATTATGCATCACCAGTTTTTGCATATATAAATGAAGAAACTATTTATTCTAAAGCAAATCAAAGTGGAGAAAATTATAAGTCAACGGTTACTACAATTACAGAAGATAAGGATGGAACAAATACAGTTCAGTTAGATTTAGATAAGCAAATACCAATTGAATGTAAAATAACATATTATTTAAATGGTAAAGAAATAACAGCAAAAGAAATTGCAGGAAAATCTGGACATATAAAAATAAAATTAGATTATACAAATAGTTCTATAAATTCTATTAAAATAGATGATGAAGAAGAAAGCTTATATACACCATTTATAGTATTATCAGGTGTTGTTTTAGATAATAAGAATAATAAAAATATTGAAATAACAAATGGAAAAATTATAACAAATGGAAATAAAGTAATTGCTGTTGGAATTACAATGCCAGGATTACAAGAAAGTTTAAATCTTAATATTGATAGTTTGGAAATTCCAACTTCTATTGAAATTTCAATGGATACAGAAAAATTTGAAATAGGAAATATTATATCATATTCAACACCAAAAATATTTGGAGAATTAGATATTAATTCAGAAAGTTTTAGTGATTTATTTGATAAAGTAAATGAGTTACAATCAGCAAGTAAACAAATTGAAGATGGTTCTGTAGAATTATCAGATGGAATAATACAATTAAATGATGGAGCAATTAATTTAAATGATGGTGTAGAACAATTAGATGATGGAATTAATACATTACAAAATGGAGCTGTTACATTAAATGATGGAGCAGTTACATTAAAAAATGGAATGGAAGAGTATACATCAAAAACTCAAGAATTTGGTGTAGCTATGAATGATGTTGCAAATGGTGTAAATTTGTTAAATTCACAATATTCACAGGTAAATGATGGTATAAATACTTTAAATAGTTCATCAAAAGAACTAAATAGTGGAGCGCAAAGTGTAAGTGAAGGAGCAAAAAATGTTTCTGATAATTTAAATTATATTTCTGGAGTATTAGCAGAAACATCTAGTGGAGCTCAAAGTTTATATGCAGGAACTAAAGAAGCACATAGTGGAATTAATGAAATAGTAAATGGAGTATCTAAACAAGTTGAAGCAAGTAAAACAAGTGAAAATATTCAAAAATTAGATAGTATGCAGCAAGTTATAGATAAAGATTTAGAATTAATTACTCAATATCAAAATTTAGTTGCAAGCATTCCAGATAAAACTTCACAAGATTATCAAAACGCATATGCAATTTTGACAGTATTACAAGCAAATTATACTGCACTAAGTGGAGCAAAAGGAACAATTACAAATGCTTCAAATAGTATGGGAGAATTATATTCTCATTTAACTGCTTTACAACAAGGTATAAATAATTTAGAAAATGGAGCTGGAACTTTATCAAATGGAATTTCTGAGATTTCAAATGGAACTTTAGAACTTGCAAAAGGTTCAGAAACACTAGCAAATGGTGCTTCTAACTTATATCAAGGAACAAATGCTTTAACTCAAGGAACAGAAAGTTTAGCATCAGGTTCTAGCCAAGTTGTAAGTGGAATTAATACTTTAGATTCTGGAACTAAACAATTAAATTCGGCAAGTGGTGAATTAAGTAAAGCTGCTGGAACTATTTGTGGTGGAGCAAAAAATTTACAAGAAGGAACTGCTTCTATGGTAAATGGGGTTAATTCTTTATCTAATGGTTCTAAAGAATTGAAAAATGGAACAGCTACATTAACAAGTGGAACAAGTCAAATTCTTGATGGAGCGAATACATTAACATCTGGAATACGTGAATTTAATACAGAAGGTGTAAATACAATTTGTGATTTTGTAAATAAAGATATAAAAAATACTTTAAAAAGAGTGGAAAAATTAGAAGAAATTTCAAATAACTATGTAAGTTTTGCTTCTAAAGATAAAAGAGATGATATTAAATTTATTACTATGACAGATAGTATAAAAGTAGAAAGTGATTCTAATTCTGATAAAAAGGATGGTAAAGCTAAAAAATAATTTTTGTATTATATAATTTCTTAATTTAGTACAATATTTAGTATGTTATAATAGTAAATAATAGTATATATTTTATATAAATAAAATTATTTTAGTTTTGTGAAGTATAAAGAAAAATTTCTTGTATAAATAATGAAATTATTATAATAATTAAATATTAATGGTACAAATAAGGAATATAATTACAATATATTCCTTATTTTTGACTTATTATGTTAATTATGATATAATATAAAGTACATTAGATAGCCTCGTGAGTTAGACTTTCGGGGTTTCCAGTCGGAAGACTGAGATTATAAGAAAGAGGATACGAAAATGAAACAAAAGAATGAAACAGTAGTAGTGGTTATTCGGAATGGAATAGCCAAAGAGGTTCATCTTCCAGATGATATTGTGAGAGTTTTGGAGGAAGCCTATGACAGGGAGCCAGTAGTTGGCATCAGCCGTGATTCGTACCGGGCAATGGCAGGAATGTTAGGAAACAGAGTATTATATTATCAGAGTATTTTATCTGATAAAGAGAATACAGAGATGTTTTCTAAAACAACTGCTTTTGCAGAAGCGTTCGGGATCGATGGAACATATACAAAGCTCCTGTTTGACCTGATGTGCTGGATTGAACGCTGTTCTGCGAACATGTCATATTTTTCAAGTGGTAGTATTAATATGAATACATTGCTCGGGTTCTTAAACGGGCGTAGTAACAAATATTATAGCTACTATAAGATTAATAAGGACTTTAAGAACTGGGCACAGCCGTTGTTCGGGTACCATCAGATCCAAATGGGGATTGTTAAGTTTTGCAAGTTCTTTTACTCGGTCATTAAGGACGAGGACTGGGCTACTATTGCATAACAACATTTAGTGCATTTTATTCTATGTGCTAAATCCTCAAATCGAGAATTCCTCATTCCTTATTAAGGGATGGGGGATTCTTGATTTTTTTGTTTAAATGCATTAGAATTAAAGCTGAAATTATGTATAATATTTTTTAATCTAATTTACTTTATAAATGAGAAAATTAAATATTATTAGAAAGGAAATTGTAATGCAAGATTATATAACTGTAATAGGTGGTGGATTGGCTGGTTGTGAGGCAGCTCTTCAAATAGCTAAAAAAGGAATAAAAGTAAAACTATATGAAATGAAACCAGTTAAATTTTCAGATGCTCATTCAAATAAGAATTTAGCTGAAATTGTTTGTAGTAATTCTTTTAAATCTAATTTACTTACAAATGCATGTGGACTTTTAAAAGAAGAATTAAGGATTTTAGGAGGAGAATTGATTAGAATTGCAGATAGAGTAAAAGTTCCAGCAGGACAGGCACTTGCTGTAGATAGAGATGTTTTTGCAGAAAATGTAACAAAAATAATTGAGGAAAATAAAAATATAGAAATAATAAGAGAAGAAATAACTAAAATTCCAGAATCTGGGGTTGTTGTAATCGCAACAGGACCGCTTACATCAAAAGAATTATCTAAACAAATTGCTAATTTAGTAAATGAGAAAGAACTTTATTTTTATGATGCAGCAGCTCCTATAGTAGAAAAAAATAGTATTGATATGAATATTGCATTTATTGGAAATAGATATGATGAGGAAAGAGGAAAAGATGAAGAATATGATATTTGGATTGAAAGATTAAAAAATCAAGAAGATAGTTATATAAATCTTCCAATGAATAAAGAAGAATATGATAATTTTGTAAATGAACTTATAGATGCGCAAACAGTAATTCTTCATGATTTTGAAAAAAGAGAGATTTTTGAAGGATGTATGCCACTAGAGGTTATGGCAAAAAGAGGAAAAGATACTTTGAGATTTGGTCCATTAAAACCAGTTGGATTTACAGATAAAAGAACTGGACGTCGTCCATATGCTGTAGTTCAATTAAGACAGGATAATAATGAAGGAACATTATATAATTTAGTTGGTTTTCAAACAAATTTAAAATATGGAGAACAAAAAAGGTTATTTTCAATGATTCCAGGTCTTAATAATGCGAATTTTGTAAAATATGGAGTAATGCATAGAAATACATATATTAATTCAGTAAATTTATTAGATGAAACTTACAATTTAAAAAAAGACAAAAGAATATTTTTTGCAGGTCAAATAACTGGTGTAGAAGGATATGTAGAATCTATAGCATCTGGATTTGTAGCAGGTATAAATGCTGCAGAAAATTTTTTAAATAAAGAAAAAATAATTTTTAATGAAAAAACTATGATAGGAGCTCTAAACAAATATATATCATCTAATAAGGAGAATTTCCAACCAATGAATGCTAATTTTGGAATTCTTCCAGAACTTGATGTAAAAATTAAAGATAAAAAAGAAAGATATAGGTTATTAGCAGATAGAAGTTTGGAAACTTTGAACTTTTAGGGACGGTTCCAAAAATTTCAAAGTTTTAAATTATAATTTTCTTGACTTTTTGTAATAAAGTTTGTATACTATTTCTGTAAACCGTAAATATATTTATTTTGACAGATGTGTTGAAAGGAGATGATTAGATATTTTAGTTTTCTTTAGAAACAAATAATTTAGGAGGAAATGAAATGGACTATGATTATGTAATTGTAGGAGGAGGACCAGCAGGAGCATTTTTTGCATATGGTGTTCTGCAAAAGAATCCTCAAAAGCGGATTTTGCTTATTGAGCGTGGAGAAAGGATAGAAAATAGAAGCTGTCCTGAGTCTAAGATGCATAAGTGTGTTAAGTGCAAGCCATTTTGCAATATTACAAATGGGTTCTCTGGAGCAGGCGGAGGTTCCGACGGGAAACTTTCTTTATACAATCAAGAGGATGATGACTTTTACATAGGAGGAAATCTTCATAAATATGTGGGAGTTAATGAAACAAAGAAGCTGATTGATACAGTAGATACCATCTATTTAAAGTTTGGAGCTACCAAGGAAGTAGAGGGTACAGAGCATCGACATGAGATTGATAAAATTCGTAAAAAGGCAAGAGAAAATGGTCTGGACCTTTTGAATGTTCCGATTCGCCATCTAGGAACAGATGAAGCACATAAACTCTATGAAAGATTGGAACATTACCTTGAGCAAAATGGCGTACAGATTGATTTTAATTCCGAAGTTATAGATTTAATTGTGGAAGAAAATCAGGTAAAAGGTGTTCGCTGTAAAGAAACATTTCACTGCGATTTAGATATATTTGAGGTTCGTTCTTCAAAGGTTATTGTAGCAGTGGGAAGAGTTGGGGCAGATTGGTTGTTAAATATGTGTAAAAAACATAACATACGAAATACCCCAAGCGTTATTGATATAGGTGTTCGTTATGAACTGCCTGACCATGTTATGGAAAAGCTCAACCAGTGTATGTATGAAGCTAAGTTTGTAGGAAAACCAGCACCATTTGGCGATAAAGTTAGAACTTTCTGTCAAAATCCATCTGGATTTGTAACATCAGAAGTTTATGACGATAAAATCGCTGGAAACATTGTATTGGTAAATGGTCATTCTTTAAAAGGTAAAAAGAGTACCAATACAAATCTGGCATTACTTGTTTCAATAACTTTACCTGATGTGGAGAATCCAATGGAGTATTGCAGGAACATTGCAAGAAATGTGAATGCTATTGCTAAAGGAAATCCAATTGTTCAACGTTTAGCTGATCTTAAAGAAGGTAGAAGAACTTGGCAGGATGAACTTCAGTTTAATTCTATTGAACCTACACTGAAAACAGCTAATCCTGGAGATCTTAGCTTGTGTATGCCGTATCGAGAGATGACAGATATTCTGAATTTTATTGAAATGGTAGACAAAGTTGCTCCGGGTTTTGCTAATGGCAATAATTTGTTATATGGTCCGGAAATTAAGTTCTATAGTAATAAAGTAGAACTTACAAATTCTCTTGAAACATCAGTTAATGGGCTGTATGCAATAGGCGATGGGTGTGGTTTGACTCGCGGATTAATGATGGCATCTGCATCAGGATATTATTTGTCTCAAAAGATTTAAAATATTATATGATAGAGAATTTCTAGTCATAAAATAAAGAAGGGGAATTAAGAGTTTGCTTTTTTAGCATTCTCAAGATTCCCCTTTTTAGTAATTTTAGAAATTAAAAATTAAAATGAATTTTTTTTATGTTATTAAATGTTCAAATTTAAGATGAAAATTTTGAATTGTTTTATAAATTTTCATAAATTAAAAGAAACTTTTAAATTATTTTAAAATATCTTAATATTTAAAACGAATTTTTTTGATTATTTTAAAAATATTTAAAAGGAATTTTTGAAAACCTTTTAAGAATCCAAGAATTAAAATTGATTTTTGAAATTGTTTTAAAATGTTTCAAAATTCAAAAGTTTATGAAATTTTTGTGAATAAATAAATTAATCTATTTAAATATGTTAAAATTATAAATAATTTAAAATGTTTGAATATTTTATTTATATATAATTATAATAAAATTGAAAATTACTAAAAGGAGGAGAGTTATGAATTACGAACCATTATTTTTAGAACCAGAATTTAAAGATTATATCTGGGGAGGAAAAAAATTAAAAGATATTTTTAAAAAGAATGTAAAAAATGAAGAATGTACAGCAGAAAGTTGGGAGATTTCGACTAATAAAAATGGTGAATCAGTTGTAAAAAATGGAAAATATGCAGGTAAAACTTTAACAGAAGTATTTGATGATAAAAATTTAAGAAAAGATATATTTGGAACTAAATGTATTGAATTAAATGAATTCCCATTATTAGTAAAATTTATAGATGCAAATAATAGTTTATCTGTACAAGTACATCCAGATAATGAATATGCTATGAAAAATGAGAATTCTTTAGGAAAATGTGAAATGTGGTATATATTAGACTGTGACTATGGAGCTCAAATTATATGTGGTGTAAAACCTGGTGTTAGTAAAGAAACATTAAATAAATATATTAATTCAGATAAAATAGCAGAATATTTAAATTATATTGATGTAAAAAAGGGAGATAGTATTTATATACCTTCAGGTACAATTCATGCATTACTTGGAAAAACATTGGTGGCAGAAGTCCAACAAAATAGTAATATTACATATAGAGTTTATGACTGGGGAAGAGTTGGAAAAGATGAAAAACCAAGAGAGCTACATATTAATAAAGCTTTAGAGGTAATAAATTTAGAAAGAAGTTCACAAATTAAAAATATTCCAAATAATATAGAAAAAGTAAATGTAGTAAAATCTGAGTTCTTTACTACAAATAAAATAAATGTATTAGATGAATTTAAAGAGAATATATCAGATGAGTCTTTTATTGCCTTTTCTTTGGTTGAAGGAAAGGGTAATTTAAAAATTAATGATAATGTTTATGAGATAAAAAAAGGAGATAGTTTTATTATCCCTGCATGTAGTAAGCAATATGAATTGAAAGGGACTATGGAATTATTGCAATCATATATTTAAATATTAAACAATTAATTTTATTATAAAATCTACATTTTTAATATATAATTATAAGTTTTATAAAATTGTAAATAAAAAATTACATTTATAAGATAACAAATAAAAAATAGCCAGTGTAAAAATATTTTTTATACAATGGCTATTTTTTAATATAATTTAGTTAAATAAAGACAAAATAATAATGATTTTGATGTAAAATTAAATACTAAAAAATGAATATAAATGATAAAATTAAATTACAATTTTAATAAAAATAAAAAGACACATAATTAAAATTTATTAACAATGTTGGTTCAAATCAAACATTGAAAGAAGGTTTTAATAATGTGTTAAGATAATAATAACACAAAAAGTAAAAAAATGTAAACATTTAGAATATAGTAAAATAAAGTTTTAATTAATAACTTATTTCTTTATAAAAATAAAAAAGTAAATGTAATTAAAAAATTAGAATAAATAAGTTAAAAGTAGACACAAAACAAAAAAGAGAGTATACTTTTAAAGATTTTTATTTAAAATCTTTAAAAGAAAAATAATATATTAATAATTTGATAAATTTAAATAGATACAAGTTAGATACATTTTTGTTTTATTATAAAATAGATGAGATTTATAAATAAAATTTCTAGGAGGCAAATGTGAATAAAATTCTTATAGTAGAAGATGAAATTGCAATTAGTGATTTAATAAAAATAGAATTAGAGTCTAAAGGGTATAAATGTAATATAGCAAATGATGGTGAAATTGCTGCAGACTTAATTGAAACTAATAAATATGATTTAATATTATTAGATATAATGTTACCTAAAATAGATGGTTATGAATTGCTAGAGTATATAAAAAGAACATATGAAATTCCAACAATATTTATAACAGCTAAAAGTCAAACTTCAGATAAGATAAAAGGATTAAATGAAGGAGCAGATGATTATATTACAAAACCATTTGAAATAGGCGAATTAGTTGCAAGAGTTGAAGCTGTTTTGAGAAGATATAATAAGGGAAGTGAGATTCAAAGAATAGGTAATATTTCTATAAATGTAGTTGCAAGAGTTGTAAAAAAGAATGGAGTAGAAGTTAGTTTAACTCCTAAAGAATTTGACTTATTAATTTTATTAGTACAAAATAAGAATTTCGTACTATATAGAGAAATTATATTTGAAAAAGTATGGGGAGAAGATTTAGAATTTGAAACTAGAACGTTAGATTTACACATACAAAGATTAAGAAAAAAATTAGACTTAAAAGATAAAATAAAAACAGTTTATAAAATAGGATATATGTTAGAGGTATAAAATGAAATTTTGGAAAAAGCTTGTTCTGGTTATAATAACTATTATTTCTATAATTTTATCATTTAGTAGATATTATATAGTTAGAAACAATTTTTTTAATTCAATAGAAACTACTAGTAAACAAAATAAAAATCAACATTTTTTGGAAAAGTATATGCTAGAGAGTAATATAATAAAAAGTATTCAAGCACGGAGAAGAAGTAACAGATGAAAAAATAATAGAATATTTAAAATCATTATATACATATATGGAAGATGATACAGAATTAGTTTCATTATATACAGAAGAATATGAGAATATATATTCTAATATAAGAGATATAGATAAAATAGATATAAAAACAATACTAGATAAGCAAGAAGATACTTATGCATTAAGAGAACTTAATAATAAGCATTATATGTTTATTTCTTCACATTGGTCTATAAATAACAAAATTATTTATATTGTAAATGCATATGATGTTGAAATATTATATCAAGAAAAAGATAGACAAATAAATAGCATATTAGTTACAGATGGTATTATATTAGTTGTTTCTACATTGTTAATTTCAATAGTTTCTATATATTTAACAAGGCCAATTAATAGTTTAAATAAAATTAGTAAAAAAATTGCATCTGGAAAATTTAGTGAAAGAGCTAATATAAAAACTAAAGATGAGATAGGTGAACTTTCTAGTAGTTTTAATGTAATGGCAGAACAAATTGATAATAAAATAAATGAGCTGAATTTGCAAGTTAAACAAAAAAATGATTTTATTAATGGATTTACTCATGAATTAAAAACTCCAATGACTGCAATAGTTGGATATGCAGATTTATTAAGATTAAAAAGATGTGATGAAGAGGTAACTAAAAAGGCGTTAAATTATATTTATTTTGAAACAAAAAGATTAGAAAATTTAGCTTTTAAACTTATGAAGTTAATGTCTTTGACAGAAGAAAAACTTGAAATTACAGATTTTGAAGTAAGTGATTTTATAAATAAAATAGTAAAGATAGAAAATAATATATTAACACAAAATTATATAGAATTAGATATAGAAAAAAGTATAATATTAGGTGATAGTGACTTATTAGAAATTGTTATGAGAAATTTAATTGAAAATGCTAATAAGGCAGAACCAAGAGATAAAAAGATTACTATAAAAGGAAAAAGCCTTAATAATGGGAAATATAGAATTTCTGTTATAGATAAAGGAAAGGGAATTCCTAAAGAGCATATAGAAAGAGTAACAGAAGATTTTTATATGGTAGATAAATCAAGAAGTAGAATAAATGGTGGAAGTGGAATAGGATTATCATTAGTGAAAAAAATATTAAATTTGCATAATTCAGATATTAATATAGAAAGTGAAGTTAATATAGGAACTGTAGTATATTTTGAGTTAGAGGAGAATGTAAAGTAGTGAGAATAAAAAATATAATAATATATATTATTGTTTGTTTAATAATTTTTATTTCATTTAAAATACCAAAAATATTATTTGAGATTGAGAATAAGAGTATTGGAATGAAAGTATATAAGATGCAACAAATAGAAAGAAAAATAGATGTCGAGGCTGAAAAAATTTATTTAGTAAAAGCAATTCATGATATAGATAGTGAAAAGAGTTCTGTTGCTATAAGTTCTTCAGATGGAGAATATGTAGTAGAAAGTTTTGATGAAAATAAATCTGTTTTTTTAAATAAAGAATTATCTAAATTAAAAGAATATAATATTTTGGATTTTAAAATAGAAGATAATTCTAAGATTTTATATAATTTGGCTAATAAGTTTTATAGAAATTTAACAAATGATGAATATATTATAAATGATGTATATTTACTAATAAATGAAAAAGAATATAAACTAGGAATAGAGAGTAAAACTGGAAAACTTTTGTATATATTTTTTTATAAAGAAAATTTAAAAGAAAATGAAAGTATTGAAAATATAATGAGAAATTATGTAAAGTACTTGGATTTATATATTATTGATGATTGGAAATTTGAAAGTAATATAATAAAATCCAAAAATGAAGAAGATGATAAGTTTGAAGTTAATATATTAAAATCTGAAAAAGCAGATTTAATTGTTACTATGTTAAAAAATGAAGGTAGTATGCCATCGTATTTATTATCAATAACATCTTCTGCTAATTATTCTAGTAATTTTTATTATAAATAGATACAAATTTGATACAAATTAAATACAAGTTCGATACACCCTTATGCTATTTTATTAAATAGTATAGGGGTGTTTTTCAGCTTAAAATATTCAGAGATTATTCTATTATGAAAATATTTTATATGCTAGGCACTTTCTGTAAAAAAGGAAAGGAGAAAATTTTATGGAATTTGTATCAAATGATGGCAAGAAAGTTGAAATTGAAGTTGAAAATGAAATTTATTTAAGGCATGCTATTAATACGAGATTTATAAATACAAATGATAATTATTTAGATGTAATAAAAGAATATGTATCTGAAATTTATCAAGAAGGAGATATTATTTCAATTAGTGAAAAAATTATTAGTATTTGTCAAAATAGAATTATAAGAAGAGAAGATATAAAAATAGGAATATTTGCAAAGATTTTATCTAAATTTGCTTGTCAAGAAAATAGAGGTGGATATGGAGTTGGAATGAGTATAAATATGCAATATGCTATAAACAAAGTAGGATTAATAAGAGTAATATTTGCAAGTATTGCAAGTGGTATTACTAAATTATTTGGAATAAAAGGTGTATTTTATAATATAGTGCGGAAGAGAAGTAAGTGGTTTAGATGGATTTTATGATGGAGCTTGGGATGAGTATAAAGATATAGGGATAGAGCTTCCTGAAGATTCTACAGGAGTTTGCAATAACATAAAAGATAAACTTGGAATTAGTTCAATGATCGTAGATTCAAATGATTTTGGACAAGTAATATTAGGTAAGTCGGAGGATATAAAAATAGAAGATAAAATTTTAGAACGAATAATTAGAGATAATCCTGCTGGTCAAGGAAAACAAAAAACCCCAATTATTCTTATTAGGAAAAAGAACTAGGGGGATAATATATGAAGAAGATATTAATAGTTGTTCTACTTATTGCAATAGTTTTTGGGGTTAAAATTTTATATGATAAATATATTAATAGTAAATTTAGATTAGAAAGAGTATTAAAAGGGATATCTTTAGAAAAAATTAATAATAAGGATGATATTGAAAATAATAATTTAAATCAAGAAGAAAATAATCAAATAAATGATTGGAAATTACTTCTAGTTAATTATGAAAATAAGCTTCCAGAAGATTTTAATGTAAAATTATCTAATATAGATTCTTTTAGACAATTTGATTCAAGAGCTATAAATCAACTTAATCAGATGCTAAAGGATATGAGAAGTGATGGGATACAAAATGTTTGGGTACAATCTTCATATAGAAGTATAGAATATCAAAGAAATTTGTTTAATGATAAATTAAAAAAGTATATTGATGAAGGAAAAAGTAAAAAAGAAGCAGAAAGATTAACATTACAAACAATAAATAAACCAGGTACAAGTGAACACAATTTAGGATTAGCCATAGATTTTAATTATGTTGATTATTCTTTTGATAAAACCAAGGGATTTAAGTGGTTACAAGAAAATGCAAAGGATTATGGTTTTATATTAAGATATAAAAAAGAAAAAGAAGATATAACTAAAGTAGATTATGAACCATGGCATTGGAGATATGTTGGAACTGAACATGCCAAAAAGATGAATGAGTTAGATATGTGTTTAGAAGAGTATGTGGAATATTTGAAAAGATAACTATAGTAATAGAATTTAATTTTAAATTAGATTATGAAAAGTTAATTTAAATTTAGAGAAATACCTACAAAATAACCTAAAAATATGTTTTACATTTATTTTGCTATTTTTATACTATAGAAAAAGGTAAATGATATGAAGAAATTTTTAAAATATATAACTATTATTATACTTATTATAATTATCTTATTTAGTATTTTTGCTTTAGGACTTTTTTTAATAATGAATTATATGAAAAAAAATAGTGATTCACAAAGATATTATGATAAAGGAATTGATATTATTCAAAATGAAGATTATATTGTTGTTCCTGGTGCAAAAATTAATTTAAATACATCAGGTGATTATTTACAACATAGATTAGATTATGCATACCAATTATATAAAAATAAAAAAGCACCTAAAATTATTATTTTTTTCTATTCTTAGTGTAAATAGTTTTTTTATTTTAGTATTTAAAACGATTTCTATTTTTTTATAACCATATTCAGTTTTTACTATATCAGAAACCTGTAAAGTATCATATCTATTAAAATTGGTTAATGATTTCCAACAGATTCAGTATAAATAGGATGATACATATTTTGTATTATTTGAGAACCATCGTCAAAAGTTATTGTTACTATATCTGCGATATCTCTTTTGGTAATTGTTTCTAATACAGTTTTTAATTAATTTTTTCCTCCTTTTATCTTTGAAAAATATTTTTATAACTATAAAATACTTATAAATGTACAAAAACTAAAAATAGCTCTTTATATCCTTCGCTTTTAAAACATTAAGAAGCGTTTGAAGTGTTTTGGTAATATTTTTCTTTTAATATGTAAATATCATATATATAATTTTTACAAATTTCAAGAAATTTCTATTAAATTTTAACATTTATTTTTTTCTTATATACTTACGGAAAATTAAGAAACTTAAATAAAAATGATTGACTTTATAAAAAAAAAATGATAAAATATAATGCGTTCAATAGTAAATTGGAATAATTTTCTGTTGAATGCTATATTTATTTAGGGAGGTGAAATAAAGAAATGCCAACAATTAATCAATTAGTAAGAAAAGGAAGAAAAACAGGAGTTACAAAATCTACTGCTCCAGCTCTTCAAAAAGGTTACAATTCAAAGAAAAAAGTTCAAACTGATAATAGAGCACCACAAAAAAGAGGTGTATGTACAGTTGTTAAAACAGTAACACCAAAGAAACCAAACTCAGCTTTAAGAAAAGTTGCTAGGGTTAAACTTTCAAATGGATATGAAGTTACATCTTACATCCCAGGTGAAGGACACAGCTTACAAGAGCACAGTGTTGTTTTAATTAGAGGTGGAAGGGTAAAAGATTTACCAGGTGTTAGATACCACATTATCAGAGGTACTTTAGATACAGCAGGTGTTAAAGATAGAATGCAAGCTAGATCTAAATACGGAGCTAAACGTCCTAAGAAATAAATATTAGTTTCAATAAGGAATTGTTTAGAAAATTTTAATAGTGTAATTAAAAGAAATATCATTCAATATTTTATTGAAGTCAATATAAATTTTAATAGCGCTATTACGGAAAAGTAGAATACTTTTCAGAGTAACTTTAAACATTTATGATGTTTAATACTTAAAATAATGAAGATTATAGAAAAGGAGTGAAGAATAGTGCCAAGAAGAGGAGTTATAGCAAAAAGAGAAATTTTACCAGACCCATTATATAACAGTAAAGTTGTTACAAAATTAATTAACAATATAATGTTAGATGGTAAAAAAACAGTTGCTCAATCAATAGTATATGGTGCTTTTGATATAATTAAAGAAAAAGAACAAAAAGACCCATTAGAAGTATTTGAAGCAGCTTTAGAAAATATAATGCCAGTTCTAGAAGTTAAGGCCAGACGTGTTGGTGGAGCAACATACCAAGTTCCATTAGAAATTAGACCTGAAAGAAGACAAACTTTAGGATTAAGATGGTTAGTAACATATGCTAGAAAAAGACATGAAAAAACAATGTCTGAAAAATTAGCTGGTGAAATCTTAGATAGTGTTGCTGGAAACGGTGGAGCATTTAAGAAGAAAGAAGATACTCATAAAATGGCTGAAGCAAATAAAGCTTTTGCTCATTATAAATTCTAGAAAATTAATGAAGAGATTTCAATTGTGAAATTTTTTCTAGAGTATTTTCTTAAATATAGAGGTTTGTTTCGATATGTTTTAGACAGATTAAAAATATAAATTTATATAAAACATATAAAAAACATATAAAAAAAAAAAATTATAAAATATAAATGAAATTACCTAGGAGGAAATTTAAATAATATATTTTCATATCTTAGGAAGAATTTGAAAAAAATTCTGGATAGGAGGAAAAAATGGCTGATAAAAGAGCTTACCCATTAGAAAGAACAAGAAATATAGGAATAATGGCTCATATAGATGCAGGAAAAACTACAACAACAGAGAGAATATTATTCTATACAGGTAAAACTCATAAAATTGGCGAAGTTCATGACGGAGCTGCTACAATGGATTGGATGGCTCAAGAACAAGAAAGAGGTATAACAATTACTTCTGCATGTACAACATGTTTTTGGAACAATAATAGAATAAATATAATTGATACACCAGGACACGTAGACTTTACAGTTGAAGTTCAAAGATCTTTAAAAGTACTTGATGGTGCGGTTACAGTTTTAGCTGCTAAAGGTGGTGTTCAACCACAAACAGAAACAGTTTGGAGACAAGCTGACA
>JAAVYF010000026.1 GCA_022790975.1 Clostridia bacterium
AAAAGAAGGAAGAACAGCAAGTCCAGTATTTGATGTAAGATTCTATTTAAATAAATATCCAGATTTAAAATCTGCATTTGGAAATAATTATGAAGCAGCATATCGTCATTTTATAGATGCAGGAATTAAAGAAGGACGTCAGGGAAGCAAATATTTTGATGTTAAATTCTACTATAGTCATTATTCAGATTTAAGAAAGATATTTGGAAATAATAATACAAAATTATTAATGCATTTTGCTACAAGCGGAGTAAATGAAGGTAGAGAGGGAAGCAAGGAGTTTTCTCCTAGAAAATATCAAAAACAAGCAAACGAATTTTATAGGTATCAATTAGAAAATAATTATAAAAAATATATAGTATTAGATGCAGGAGGAGTTCCTGTAGAAAATAATCCAGTAGATATAAAACCATATTTATTTGATAGTAAATATTATGCAGATAAATATGCTGATTTGAAAAATATATTTGGATATGATGAAATTGCATTAAAGATTCATTACTATACATGTGGAATAAAAGAAGGAAGAACAGCAAGTCCAGTATTTGATGTAAGATATTATTTAAATAAATATGCAGATTTAAAAAAGGTATTTGGAACTAATTATGTAGCAGCATATGAACATTTTATAAGTTCAGGAATTAAAGAAGGACGTCAGGGAAGTGAGAATTTTGATGTTAAAGCTTATTATAATAATTATGCAGATTTAAGAAAAGTATTTGGAAATAATTATTCAAAATTATTAGAACATTTTTCTACATGTGGATTAAATGAAGGTAGAAAAGGTAAATAAATAAAATAAAAAAATTGAGATTTTTATTAAATTGGAACAAATAGAAGAAAGTTTAACTTTTAATTTATTTCAAATTTTAAAAATCTCATTTTTTTTATTTAAATAGTTGTTAAACTTATACTCTTATGATATAATGTGTTCGAATTTAGGATGTTGAATTGGAGGAATAGAAAACGTGCTAGAAGAAATATTATTTTTATTAATAGCATTTTCTTTATTTATGATAATATTTTCAAAAATAATTAGAAGAAGTGATTCTAATTATATAGCATTATTAATATTTCAAGCTATTGGTATATCTATATGTTTTATTGAAATAAAAATTGGAATTCATGCAAATATTTTCTTTACAGTAATAAGATATTTGTTTTCTATAGTATTGCCAGCAGTAATTATTTTACTTGAAATAAAAGGTATAGTATTTTCAGAAATAATAGTTATAGTAGGAGCAAAGATCCTTATAGCTTTTGGAAAAAATAAAGAAGCAAAACAACTTCTTGTAAAATTTGTTTCAAAATACAATAGCAGTTATCATGGACATAAATTATTAGCAGAAATTTATGAAAAAGAAGGTGGAATGAGAAAAGCAATAGATGAATATGTTATGGCATTAGATTTAAAGAAAAATGATCATAATTCATATTTTAAAATTGCTAGCTTATTAAAAGAACTTGGAAAAAAAGATGAAGCAATTCAAATGTTACAAACACTTATAAAATCAAAACCAGATTATTTAGATGCAACTATTATTTTGGGAGATTTATTATGTGAGCAAGAAAGATTTAAAGAAGCAGCTAATGTTTACCAAGATGCATTAAAATATCATTCTTCAAATTATGATATATATTACAGTTTAGGAATTGTATTTACTAGATTAAATGATTTTGGTATGGCAAAGGAAATGTATGAAAAAGCAGCAGAATTAAATCATCAATTATATGGGGCATATTATAATTTAGGTCAAATTTGTTTTATAGAAAAAGATTTAGATGCAGCAGAAAAGTGCTTTGAAAAGAGCTTATATGATGAAAAATTAGAAGCAAAATCATATTATCAACTAGCTAAAATTTATGTTTTAAAAGGTCAAAAAGAAAAAGCAATTACTTTTATAAATAAAGCAATTGAAATTGATAAAAGTCTTTTAAAGAAAGTTTCAAAAGACAAAATTTTCAATTCAATTAAGCAATATATTACAGTTTCAGTAAAAATGGATGAAAAAGAACAAGAGGAAAAAGTTTTAACAGATGAAGATTTTATGGATCCAGTATATAGTAAAGAAATGGGAGAAAAGTTTGCTCAATTGCATTTAGAAGAAACAACAACTTTAGTTGAAGATATTAATGAAAATACAATTAAACAAAAAGCATCTGAAAAAGTTACAGATATTATTAATAAAGAAAAGTTAAAGAAACTTTTAGAAGAAGAGGAAATTGAAGACATAGATATAAAAGAAGAAACTGAAAAATTTCAAAAAAATGATAAACAAAAAAGTGACAATTTTTAAAAGCATATTATTAAAGTAAATACGTAAGATTAAAATAGATTAAAAATCTATATTGAAAGGAGATATTATTATGGGAGAAAAAAAATCAATTTCAGTAGTTGGAGGGGATTTAAGAATTGTAAAATTAGTAGAAATGCTAATTGAAGATGGTTATACAGTTTATACTTATGGACTAGAATATTCTGAAGAATTATTAAAATTAGATAGGGTTGAAATGTGTCCTACATTAGATGAAGCTGTTAAAGATGCAAAGGCAGTTGTAGGTCCAATACCACTTTCAAGCGACAGAAAAAATCTTTCAATGCCATTTAGTAATTGTAAATTATCAATTGAAGACTTCGTTGCTTGTTTGTCTGGAAAAACTATTATTGCAGGTAATATTACAGAGCCAATTAGAAATATTTTAGATGAAAAATCAATTGTTTATATAGATTTATTAAAAAGAGAAGAATTCTCTGTTTTAAATACTATATCTACTGCAGAAGGAACTATACAAATAGCCATGGAAGAAACACAAAGAACTGTTCATGGAAGAAACGTATTAATTATGGGATTTGGTAGAATTGGTAAAGTTTTAGCAAAAATGCTTTCTGGAATAGGAGCTAAAGTTTATTGCGAAGCTAGAAAAAATGAAGACATAGCTTGGATTAAAGCATATGGGTATGAGCCAATTCATTTAAATAATTTAGATAAACATTTATCAAAATTTGATATTATTATAAATACTATACCATTCCAAATTTTAGATAATGATAGATTAAATTTACTAAAAAAAGATATAGTAATTATAGATTTAGCGTCAAACCCAGGTGGAGTTGATAGAAAAGCAGCTAAAGAGAAAAACCTAAAACTTATTTGGGCTTTATCACTTCCAGGAAAAGTTGCACCAGTTACTTCAGCAGAGTTTATAAAAGAAACATTATATCATGCGTTAAAAGAAATGCAATAAAAAGTATAGTATAGGAGAATAAAATATGACAGTAACACATTCATTGATTTTAGGTATAATACAAGCACTAACAGAGTTTTTGCCTGTATCTAGTTCAGCACATTTAAATGTTTTTCCTTGGCTTTTAGGCTGGGATATGCCAGAAAGTTTCGATGTTGCACTTCATTTAGGAACATTACTTGCAATAGGTGTTTTCTTTTTTAAAGATTGGATAAAATTAATTAGTGCTGGTTTTAGAAAAGTTGTAAAAAAAGAAGACTCTACAGATGGTAAAATTTTTTGGTATTTAGTAATTGCAACTATTCCAGCTGGAATTTTAAGTTTACTTTTAGATAAAGTATCAGATTGGATAATTGGAGATAATTTAAATCTAGAAATGGCATTAATAGCAGTAGCATTAATTGTTTTAGGAATTGTTTTATATATTGTAGATAAAAATGCAAAATCACAAAAGAAATATGAAGATATAACATTAAAACAATCTATATTAATTGGAATTTCTCAAGCAATAGCTGCAGCTTTTCCGGGAGTTTCGCGTTCTGGAATTACAATGACAGTTGCAAGAAGTCAAAAAATAGATAGAGAAAGTGCAGCAAGATTTTCATTTTTATTAGCTACTCCTATAACATTTGCTGCAGTATTGGTAGATTTAGGAGAATTTGTATTTAATACGGCATTCTTTGTTGGAGTTTTTGCAAGTTTTATATTAGGATTATTTATTATAAAATTTTTACTAGATTATTTGAAAAAAGGAAGTTTCAAAATATTTGCCGTTTATAGAATAATATTAGGAATTATAATTACAGCAGTTATTTTATTTAGAGTATAGAAAGGAACTAAAGTTATGGGAAAACACGATTCAGATGAAGGAATGGGATTTTTTCTAGGAGGAGCTGAAACTGTAAAAAATGGAATCTTTTGGATTAAAGATAATATTAAAATTATTATAATTATATTATTGATTCCTGTTATTGGAGTAGGAGCTTATTTTGGAGCTAAATACATAACCAATAATAATAAAAATAAGCAGAAAGATACTTTACCAGTAGTTGCACCAAATATTAATGAGAATAAAAAAGAATATATAGGTGGATATGAAGTTTTAGGTTCAATAGAATTTTCTAGTCTAGGAATAAATGTAAAAGTTTTAAATTCTAATATTGAAGGAACTAATTATATAAATGATGCATTAGAATATGGAGCAGTTTTATACTATGGTGAAGGACTAAATGAAATGGGTAATACTACTGTAATTGCTCATAATGATGCAAATAATTTCTTTAATTTGAATCAAGCAGAAGTTGATGCAGAATTTACTGTTACAGATGAAAGTGGTTTGGCAACTACATATACAATTATAGAGAAAAAAAGTGTTCAGCCAGATGACTTAAGTGTTTTGTTACCAATGGAAGAAAGTTCTAGAGAAATTACATTAATTACTTGTGATGAAGCTGGAACAGAAAGACTTGTAATTAAAGCAATTTCAAAATAAGAAACTAATAATAAATTTTAATAAACAAAGGAAGTAGAAATATGAAAACAAAAGTAGAAAAAGTTTTATTGTTACTAATATTTATATTAGTAGTATTGTTAATTAGTACAAAAGAGGTATATGCTTCTGAAGCAAGTTTATCTGCTAGTAATTGTAATGTAGGAGAAAATTTTACAGTAACACTTAATATTCCACAAGACGCTGTTGTTGCACAAGGAGAATTAACTGTTACATATAGTGATGGAACTACATATAAACAACCAATTCGTTTAATTGGTACAGAAGATTATACTAATTTACATTGGCCAGGTAATTTTTCTACTACAGTTAGTCGGAAATGTAGCAGGAGAAGCAAGTGTTGTAGTAAATGGTATTGTATTAGGAGCTAGTGATGGTTCAATGTTAAATTCAATACAAACATTATCAACAGCAGTTACTATTTCTGCTCCTGTGGCACCTTCTGAGCCTACTCCTCAAGAGCCATCAGAAAATCAAAATCCTTCATCAAGTGATGGAAATAATAATTCTAATACACCAGCACCAGTTGTTAATTTAGAGTTTTCTGATACTAATGAAAAAATGTATACTACCAGAAGAGTTAATATTCGTCAAGGATATGGAACAAATAGTAATATAATTCAAACATTAGCAGAAGGAACTGAAGTTACAAGAACAGGTGTAAGTAAAGGAAATGTAGATGGATATTCATGGAGTAGAGTAAGTTATAATGGAGTTACAGGGTATATTATTACAGGTGGTTTAACTTATGATGCACCTTCTCAAGAAGAGCCAGAAGAAGAACAACCAGAAGAGCCAACTAATGAAGAAAATCCAGAAGAAAATAATGAACAAAATAATGAAAACGAAGTACCAGATGATGTTTTAACAAAACTTTCAGAAGAACTTGGAACTATTCCAGAAGTTGGAATAAATATAATGCCATTTTTATTTTTGGGATGTACAGTTTCTTGTATTACTTTGATGTATGAAGTGAAAAAGAATATTAAAATAAATAATAATTGAGGTAAAATATGGAAGACGAAAAAATATTAAGTGGAAAAATAGTTGGAAAAAAAATTAAAGAAGATTTAAAAATTGAAGTAGATAAATTAAGAGAAAATGGAATAATTCCAAAGCTTGCAGTTATTATGGTAGGAGAAAATCCTGCATCTAAAGTTTATGTAAAAAATAAATCTAAAGCTTGTAAAACTGTTGGAGTTGAATATGAAGAATATTTGTTAAAAGAAGATATAACACAAAAAGAATTGTTTGACTTAATAGATAAATTAAATAATGATAGTACAGTTAATGGCATTTTACTTCAAAGTCCAATTCCTTCTCACTTAAATCAAAACTTAGCATTTGAAAGAATTTTACCTCAAAAAGATGTAGATGGATTTAATGCTATAAATGTAGGAAACTTAAGTATAGGAAATGATTGTTTTATATCTTGCACACCATTTGGTGTTATGAAAATTTTAGAGTATTATGAAATTGATGTAGAAGGTAAAAATGCTGTAGTTCTTGGAAGAAGCAATATTGTAGGAAAACCTATGGTTCAATGTTTATTAAATAAAAATGCTACAGTTACAGTTTGCCATAGTCGTACTAAAAATATAAAAGAAATTACAAAATCAGCAGATATTTTAATATCTGCAATTGGAAAGCCAAAATTCGTAACTAAAGACATGGTAAAAGAAGGAGCTGTAGTTATTGATGTTGGAATTAATAGATTAGAAGATTCAAAAATATGTGGAGATGTTGATTTTGAAGAGGTTTCACAAGTGGCATCAAGAATAACACCAGTACCGGGTGGTGTAGGTCCTATGACAATTAGTATGCTTATGTTTAACCTTGTAAAAGCTACAAAAAATCAGAAATTATTATAAAATTTATTTAAATATTATATATAAAAAGCGGGGGCTTTTAAATTCTAAGAAATTTAAGAAGCTCTTGTTTTTTTTTTAATCAGTAAAAAATGTTTATAGGTAAAACATTCTTAAAAACCTAAATATATTATATAAGGAAAAATATAAATGATTGATAAAAAAATTATATATATTTGGATTTCTAAACTTCAAATTGATAGAAAAATAAAATTAAAGGCGATTAAAGAACTTGGAGGAATTAATGAATTTTTTGAAGCAAGTCTTGATGATTTGATTTATTTAGAATTTTCAGAAAATGCAATTTATAAAATATTAAATAAAAAAACAAAAGAAGAATGTTTTTATGATTTAGAATATATGACTAAAAACAATATTGATATTATTGGTATTTTTGATAAAGAATATCCTTTAAGATTAAGAACTATAAATGAAAATCCTATATGTTTTTATTTAAAAGGAAATAGTAAAATATTAAATAACATTTCAGTTCGGAATTGTAGGTTCTAGAAATGCAGTAAAAGAAAGTTTAGAAGTAGCCAAAATTCTTGGAGAATGTTTCTCAAAACAAGGTATTAATGTTATAAGTGGTTTGGCAAGAGGAGTAGATAAATTTGCTCATCTAGGTGCTTTAAAAGGAGAAAATGGTAAAACAATTGCTGTTTTAGGAAGTGGTATAGATGAAAAAAGTATTTATCCATATGAAAATTTGAAAGTATATGAAAGAATTATAGAAGAAGGTGGGGCTATATTATCAGAATATCCATTAAAAACAAAACCATATAGTTATAATTTTCCATATAGAAATAGAATTATAAGTGCATTATCAGATGTGATTATTGTAGTTCAGGCCTCTAAAAATAGTGGGAGTTTAATTACAGTTGATTATGCTTTATCTCAGGGAAAAGATATTTATGTTTATAACAGCCATAATATTAATTTAGAGTGTTTTTCCGGAAATAAATCACTTATAGAAGATGGTGCAAAAATTATTATGTAAAATGTTAAAAAGTAAAATATAATTTGTAAAATTAAAATAAAATGTAAGTTTAATATTTGGAAAAATTATTTAGAAAATTTGTTATAAATAGTAGAAATTTAAGACTTAAATTGATATAATGATGGCAATATTTTTATAAAATATTTTGGGGAGGAAATTATATATGGATAAATATAAAAAGAAAAATATATTAAAAAAGTTAGTATTTTTCATAATAGTTATTAGTGTTATTGCGGTTATAGTAACTATGAGTATTGTTAGAAGTAATAAAAAGCCAGTTATAAATGATTATACATTGGCTTCTTATGAAGTTAAACAAAATGCTTCAAAAGACAATACAAGTAATAATACAGATAAAGTATCAAACAATAATACATCTATAGATGATGAAGCAACAGGAATTTTAAGTCCTTTAGTAAAAGTAATGACACAGGAAGATTCAAATAAAGTAAATGCTGCAATTATTGATGTTTCTCAAACAAGAGATGATATTACAATAGTAATAGATTCAGTTGGAAAAGATGTATTTAAAGATTATGGAAATGGAGATATTTTTATTTTAACTGGAAGTAATGAAACTATATTTGGAGAAGTTTACATATCTAAAATTATTAAGAAATATACTAATTCATCAGGAAATTTAGTAGTAACAATGGAAACACCCGCAATTGATGAAGTGTTTGATAAATTAAATATAGATGAAGAATTTATGGCAAGTGATGATAATATTACAAATATAGAGCCAGCAGAAGGTGTAACAGTTAAATATGTAAATGATGTAACAAGTGAAGTGGTAGGAGTTTCAAATACTGGTGAAAATTCAGCTTCTATTGATAACATGACAGAATTAAAATTCGAAGATGAAGAAATGATTGGACCAAAAAAAGTTTTAAATCTAGATACAAGTTATACAGGAGGAATTCTTTTAGAAGTAGATTTAGGAACATCCTATGATTTTGCCTCAAAAAGCTGGAGCGTAAAAACTGCAGCAGAAGTTAAAGAAAGTATAAAAAGTAAATTAGATTTAGATGAGTATTATAAAGGAGAAAGCGAAGGAGAAAATGAAGTTTATAAAAATAGTGTAACAGAAAATGAAAAAGTAACAGAAAAGAAAACTGAAAATGGAACTGAAAAAGAAGTTACTACAACTGTTACATCTGATCAAAATGGTAAAAAAGATACTATAAAATATGATGAAAATGGTAATGTATTACCACAAGAAGAGGAATCATTAAAAAAAGATGTTGATAAAACTAAATCAACAAAAGAACTTTCAGAAAAAGAAATTAATGAATTAAATGATTTAATATCAAAAATTTCAGATGCAGGAGAATTTAAATCATCTATAGATTTTTCATTAAAAGGAAAAATAGGTCTAGAAAATATTGGAGCATATTTAAAATTAAATTTAGATATTTTTAATGGAGGACTTACAGACTTATCTGCTGGGGTTAAAGGAAATTTTATTACTAGTTTGGAATCAGCAGCGAAATTAGAATGTGAATTAGGTGGAAAGGTTACAAGTAGAGAATTAAAAAATGTTTATAAAATTGAAGGATTAAATCAAAAATTATTACCATTATTTTACTATCAAATAGGTGGTGGAATTAGTATATTAAATACAATAAATCCTACTTTAGAAAAGTTACCAATAGCATGTGGAGTTTTAGTTTATACAGATTTATCTGGTAAAATAACACTATCTGCAACAGCAACTCTTGAATATAAAAATGAATTTGAAGCAAGTATTAAATTAAGAGAAAATGGAGAATGGGTACAAAAAGATAAAATTGTTTCTGTTAAAAATACAGAAACAGGAAAGTTAGAAGTAAAATTACTTGCAAGTGCTAGTGCTAGATTTGATATTATTGGTGCAGGAGCTTTAATTTCAGTTGCTAATATTAATTTAGTCGAAATTGATGTGTTTGATATATATTTAAGTTTTGAAGGTGAATTAAGTTACCATGGAATTATTGAAAAGAAAAATGTTAAAGATTTTCTTAATGCAAACGATGGTAGTCAAAGTCAAAATAATGGATGGCAAACTACAAAAGATGAAGGAAAAGCAACAGCGTATTTAGGTGGATATATGGATGTATTTAGAGTAAGATTAAAGCTAAAGCTCACAATCTTACCAGATACAAGATATAGTAAAACTAAGAATTATAGTTTTGACTTTATATTACACACATTTACATTCTTTAAAATAGGAACTCCTGCAAAAACAGCATATAAATCAGATTGGAAATATTCAAAGGTTGCAGCTGTTACAGATAAATATGAGATTTATAGAGATTCAAAAAATAAATTAATTAGAAAAGATTTAACAACAGGAAGATGTGATACATATAAAATAGATAATTTTGTTGCAATATGTGGAATAGATGAAACTTTTATATATTTATTACAAGATGGAAATAATGGATATAATATTTATAGAGCTACAATTGATACAGATGCAGGAAGAGATAAAAAAATTGTTCCTGTTGTACAGGATAAAGTTATTATAAAAGATATTGATGATGTTTTACTAGAAGATGATAATTATTTCTATGTAACCAAAACAGACTCTAAAGATACAATAGTTAGATTAAAAAGGTCAGATTTAAATACAACTGATTTTTGCACTATTGATGGTATGAATTATTTAACATTGGAAAATGATGGTTCTAAGTTTTATGTTGCAGTAACAGACCCAAATGATTCTTGGTCAGGACTTTTTGGAGAATATGCAAATTCATATTATTATATATCTAAGGAAAATGGAGAAATTTTAGAAGAGGCTCCAGAAGTTTATGAATATAAATTAAAAGATTATGGATATTCATATCTTAGCAAAATATTAGTTCATAACTTTTTTAGAAATACTGTAAGTGGTGTTTCAATAAAAGCTAAAAATTCAAATGTTTCAGAAATGGAAACTACAATAGGATGGAATAATATGTCTTGTGGAACTGTTGTAGTAAAGCAATTAGAAGAAGAGGTAACAGATGAAAATGGACGTGTATCAAATGAGATGGCATATTGGATGTGCTTATATAGTGCAGAAACTGGAGAGTTAATTAAAGTAGCTAAAGTAAATGATGGAGGAGCTTTATGGACAGTTACAATTGGAAAAGATGGAAAAATTTATTATATAGATACAGATAAAGAAACTGGAAATAAAGTTTTAAATTGTGTTGCTACAACAGGTGGAAAAGTTGAACGTATTAAAGAATTTTCAGATGGTACTTTTAATTGTAATTTAAATAATACTGGCGCATCAGAAATAAATTCAACATTATATTTTTATTCTTATAATGATGATGATATAAAAATGGAATTTAGATATACAATTACAGAAAGTGCAGGTGGATTAGCAGGTAGAGGAATAAGCGGAGGTGGTGGAGGAAATCACTAGAAATAAAAACTTAGAACAAATTTTAGACATTTAATATTGCTATAAAATAAATTTATAAGAAAGAGTTGAAGAAAATGAAATTAAAAAAGATAGGCTTTAGTTGTGCAATAATTTTTTTAATATTAATAATTTGTGCTTCATTAGTAGTTAGAGCTAATAATGAAGTTGAAATTAATGCCAAAAAAGATGTTGTTTCTTCTGAAAATTTTAAGGGAACTAGAGAGTTTATATTGTATGCAGATCTATCAAATTTAGAAAACTATATATCTGGTGGTAGAACTAGTTTAGAGTACATAATTAGAATGTTTAAATCAGATTGGCTAAATTTTGAAATATCTACTGAGAATTATGATTTGAAAATTAAAATAAACTTTGATTTTGAATCTTATGAAGATTATACATCAAAAATAAGTGAACTTTTATTATATGACCCAACAATTATTTATGATGATGAAAGATATATAGAAGGTTTTTCAACAGTAGAACTTGCAAATTTTATAAAAGATAAATTTCAAGAGAACGAGTTTTATCTTTCAGACACAGAAGATATAGAAATTTTTGTTTCAGGAGATTCTAAAATTATATTTAAAGATGAAACTATATATGAGGCTAAAGATGGAAGAATAAATAAGCAAGAAGAATCTTTAAATATTACATTAAAATCATTAAAAATAGATACAACTTGTAACGAAAGTGGATATACTAGAAATATTCATTTAGAACTTTTTAATGAATCTGCTTCTAATTTGAAAAAAATTCAAAAGGCATTTGAGGAAAACTGTAAAGATTTAGGGTTAGACTACAAAAAAGAAGATTCTAATGAAGCAACAGTTTCTCCATTTACTATAACTATAAATGCTAAAAATATGAGAAGCTTATCTGAATATATGATTAAAATATTTGGAGTAGGAGCTGGTGTTATAGAAAAAGAAGAATTTGCATCTGGAAATAACGTAAAAATAACTGTTTCAGAATATTTAGATGTTAAATCTTTATTAATAGAAGATGGAAAATATGAATATACTTTTGCTCCAAAAAATGAATTTGAAAAATTGGCTTTGACAGAAATCTATGATGAAAATTCTGGATATTCTGTTGAAAATAATATATATAAGTTTACTGGAAAAGAAAATACAATGAAATATAGTTATCAGAAAAATTTCGAGTTTGATAAAATTTCTATTGTAACTAATTTTTCAGAAATGTCAAAAACAGGAAAAATCACTAGAACAGTTAGTTTAAGATTAAGAACAGTTATTGCAAATGAAATACATGATAAAATTAAGCAAAGTTTAAGTGGGATTTTAATAAATAATACAACTCTAAATATTTATGATGAAGGTGCTTATAGATACTATGATATAGTAGTTACATCTAATTCTATTAATTCAATAAATAAAAGTATAGCCTCTATTTTAGATGGGTCAAGTAATTTAAATATTACAAGTAGAATTTTTCCATTTTTGCTAAGTAAAATAGAAGATAATATTACAATAGGACAAATTTGTAATTTAGTTGAAAATTATGAAAATGTTGAATTAAAATATATTTTTAAAGATGGAGTGAAGATAGAAAAAACAGAAATTGGTGAAATTTCAAATAGTGGAAATACATATACAGTTTCATTAGATAGTAATTTAGAAAAAATTGAAGTAAAATATAAAGAATTTGATAAATTACTATTTGCAAAAATCATTTTATTTATTATAATAATTATTATTGTATTTTTTATTATAAGATTTAAAATTAAAAAGAAAATAAAGAGTATAAAAGAAAAAAGAGCTCAAAAAAGAGCAGAGAAAGAAAATAAAAGAAGTGAAAGTAAAAAAGATAAATTAGGAAAACAAGATAATAAATCTAAGAAAATAAAAGATAAATCCAAAAAACAAGATAATAAATCTAAAGAACTAAAAGATAAATTAGAAAAACAGAATAGTAAATCTAAAGAACTAAAAGATGAATCAGAAAAGCAAAATAGTAAATCTGAAAAAACAAAAGATGAATTAGAAAAGCAAGATAATGAATCTGAAAATTTAGATAAAGAGAAAAGTAAAGGAGATGAAAAATAAGAAGTGGAGAATGCAATGAAGAAAGATTTGACTTCAAAACTAAAATATTTAGGTTTAGACATGGATAATATACCAGATGTTTTATATGATTTTCATGCATTAAATTTTAATGTTTCAAGATTAAATAATGATAAAGACCATAAAATATTTAAGTTTGTTCCAATTGAAAAAATAGAAATTTTGCTTACTCCATGTTTGCGTTCTGACACTGTACGAGAAAAATATAGTAAAGCAGCACCACTTGGAAAATATTTAAATGGTGATGAAACAGAAGAGGGAATAGAAAGATATACTACATTTTTGAAAATGATTAGTACATTTTCAATTTCTGAAGTTGAAGGAATAAGTAATATTCAACAAGAAATGAAAACTCAACCGCCATTTAGAGTTAAATATAATAGAGAGCATTTATGGCAAATTTATTATAGTGAATCTACAGATAGGTATTTTATGCTTGTTTGTACCAAAGAAGCAACATTTGCTGAATTTTTCTATTTATTAAAAAAGAAAATAGAGATGTCAATTGAAAAAAGTAAAGAAACTCCAATAATTTTTGTGCCAATAAATTATATGAATTATTCAGAAACATTTTTGAATAGAGATGAAATTGTTGATTGTGAAAATTATTTGTGGCTTTTTACTAAAAATTGGCCAGTTATTTATGAAGTATATGATAAAGAAAATAGAATGAATTTGCAAATTATAGGAGAAACTTTTGTTTATGATTCTATAAAAAGTACATATAAAATAACATTAACTTCTAAAGAAGATGCTATAAAGTTTTATAAACAAGTTAAAGCTGTTTTTATTATGCAAACAGAAATAAAAGGTTATTTTTCTTTTTCAACAAAGATAAATAGCAAAAATGAATTGGAGCTATATTTTGAAAATCAAAAAATTTGTTATGATAATTTAACAGAGTTTATAAAAACTAGATATGAAATTGCTGTAGAAGAAATTAATAAACACAATAAAGAATCCCAAAAATTAGAAGATACATTAGAACAATTAAAAAAAGACTCAAAAGTAAAAGAAGCAGAATATATTCAAAAACAAAGAGAGATATATTTGTTTTTAGAATGTAAAAAAACATTTATGGGAAAAATGAAATATTTCTTTAAATCTACTAAAATGAAAAAAAAGGCAAAAAAGGATATAGAAAAAGAAAACTCTGCCTCTAATTTATTTAATGAAAAGTCAGAAATTATAAATAGTAGAATAAATACAAAACCTATGGAAACTTATATGAGTGAAAAAAAATATTATACTATTGAAGATTTGGTTGTTATTTATTCAATGCTTGAAGATGGTAAGAAAAAATATCAAAATTTACTTCAAGATATAAAAGCAATGGAATTAAAATATCAAAATTTAAAACGGTAAGGTTAGAAATGCTGAGCTTTATATTGAAGAAATAGATAAACATAAAAAAAGTATTTTTGACTTTTGGAAATTTACTAGTAAAGATGAAGTACTTTCATTAGAGATGGGTCAAGAAGATGAGAAAAAAGAGCAAGTTAATATAAAAAGAGTATTCGATTTTGAAAGTGATTTTGATACACTTGGTGTGGAAATGGATAAACTTCAAAGACGTAAACTTTCAAAAGAGGAAACAGATAGTATTTTTGTTATAAATGGAAAAATAATTAATATTGTAAATAATTTACGAAAAGGTGAAATGAATGAAAAACAGATAGTAACAACATTACAAACTTTAAAAAGTGAATTTAATAAAGATCGTTTATACATAAATGAAGAAGCATTCGATATATTTGGTAATATTACAGATGATAGCAGAAAATCAAGATATATAGGTTCAAGAAGTCATAGGGAAAATGAAAAAAGTAAGTATAAAATTTTAAATATTAATAAAGATATAGATGAATTTGATTTTACAGAAAAACTTCAAAGTATTAGAAGCTATGTTGAAGGCGCAGTACCAAAAGTACAATCAAAATTTGATATGCCATTATACAAATTAGTTGAAATTCCAAATGTGCTAAATGAAACAGACTTGCTTGTTGCAAATATTAATGTGGAAAATGAACTTAAAAATTATGAAGATAAAGGAGAGGGAGCTTTAAATTTATTAAAAATCAATTTTAAAGAGGAAATGCCACTACTTTATTATTCAAATATTATCTATTATGATAATACAAATCAAACTTTGCCAGAAGGAATGGATTTATCAACACAAGTTTTAATAGATTGTGAGAAATTTAAATTTACACTTACTAATAAAAATAAGTTTAGAACTAATAATTATTTTAGAGAAAGCAATAATCTTATTTTACCAAAATCTAAAGATATATTTGTTTATGAATATGATGTAGAATTAAAAAAACTTTAGATAGATATTTCTTTCTAAAGTTTTTTCTATTATATTTTAGAAATATAAATTTTAAAAATTAATTAGTAAGTATTGTTTAGATAACTTAATTATTTTATAGTATCAAGAATATAAAAAAAAAATAATTAAATTTGTATAAGTAATTTTTAGAGTAAGTTTAAAATATAGTAAAAAATTTTTAATTTGTTATAATGTTTAAAATATTTATAATTTGAAAATAATTAAGAAAGGAAATATGATAGGTGTATTTATAAAATTCTATCATAAATAGAAGAATATGATTTCAGAAATAAAAGTAGAAGTAAGATATGCAGAAACTGATAAAATGGGAATAACACATCATTCAGTGTATCCAATATGGTATGAACTTGCAAGAACAGAATTTATAAAAAATATAGGTATTACATATACAGATATGGAAAATCAAGGAATAATGTTACCTTTATCTGAACTTAATTGTAAATATATAATGCCATCAACATATGAAGATAAATTAAAAATAAAAGTATGGATATCAAAATTAACTCCAGCAAGAGTAGAATTTTGTTATGAAACATATAAAGAGGGAATTGATAGACCTATAGCAACAGGAAAAACAACTCATGCATGGGCTAATAGTAAAACATTAAAACCAATGAATTTTAAAAGGAATTTTCCTAAATATTATGAAGAAATTGAAAAAATTGTTGAAAAATAAAAATGAAATAATAATTTATATTGAGTTATATTTTTTTATTTTTTTTACTTAAATCATTGAAAAAATATAAAAATTTGTATATGATGTATTCATAAATTTTTACAAAGGAGAAGAAGATATTAATTAATAAAAATGGTATTACATTAATTGCATTAGTAATTACGATTATAGCGCTTTTAATTTTAGCTGGAGATAGTACAGCTTCTATAAATGCTTTAAGTAATATATATAATATAGATTCAGAATTAGCTGAATCATGGAAAAATTTTCAATCATTAGAAAGTGTTAGAGCAATGTCAACAAGTGATTTTGAACATTTATATTTTGAAGCAACTCAAACAAGAAAAACAATATCAGAAGTATCTGCCACAGCAACTAGTAGCACACCTTTACAAACATCAAATTTATTGAAAATATAGTATTTACATTTCACTTTTTTCTTTATATAATGCTTAAGATAAAAATTAGTAGAATTATATATAATATAGATATAGGAGGAGAAATAAATTATGAATTTTATTGAACAAATTAAAGAAAGAGCAAGAAATAAAATAAAAACTGTAGTACTTCCAGAAGCTAGTGATATAAGAACTATTACAGCTGCATCTGTGGCATTAAAAGAAAACTATGCTAATATTATTTTACTTGGAAATGCCATTTCTATAAAAAAAATGGCAGAAGATAATAAATTAGATATTTCTAAAGCTCAAATTATAGACCCAAAAACTTCTGAAAAACATGAAGAATATGCTAAAAAGTTATTTGAATTAAGACAAGCAAAAGGTATGACTTTAGAGCAAGCAGAAAATCTTATTAATGATGAAGTTTATTTTGGAATGATGATGGTAAAATTAAATGAAGCAGATGGATTAGTTTCAGGAGCAATTCATTCAACATCAGACACTTTAAGACCTGCACTTCAAATTTTAAAAACTTCTCCTGGAACAAAATTAGTATCTGCTTTTTTTGTAATGGTAGTTCCAAATTGTGAATATGGGGAAGATGGAGTTTTTGTTTTTGGAGATTGTGGATTAAATCAAAATCCTACATCTGAAGAATTATCTGAAATAGCATATTCTTCAAGCAAAAGTTTTGAACAACTTGTTGGAAAAAAATCAAAAGTTGCTATGCTTTCATATTCAACTAAGGGAAGTGCAAAATCAGAACTTACAGAAAAAGTTGTAAATGCAACAAATATTGTAAAAGAAAAATATCCAGAATTAGAAATTGATGGTGAATTGCAATTAGATAGTGCAATAGTACCAAGTGTTGGAAAAAGTAAAGCACCAGATAGTAAAATAGCTGGAAATGCCAATACATTAATATTTCCTGATTTAAATGCAGGAAATATAGGATATAAATTAGTTCAAAGATTAGCAAAAGCAGAAGCTTATGGACCTTTATGTCAAGGTATAGCAAATCCTGTTAATGATTTATCAAGAGGTTGTTCAGCAGAAGATATTGCAGGAGTTATAGCTATTACAGCTGTTCAAGCTCAATAATATTTGCCAAAATACATATAAATAAAGTTGTAAATGATTTTAAAATAAAGATTTAAATTTAATTTTAAAACTTAAGTTTAATGGAATTTAAGTTTAATAAACTTAAGTTTAATGGAATTTAAGTTTAATAAATTTAAGTTTAATAGAATTTAGTTTAATAAATTTAAGTTTAATAAATTTAAGTTTAATAAATTTAAGCTTAATAAATTTAAGTTTAATAAAAAATTTTTGATTTAAGAAAGGATGTTATGAAATGAAAATTTTAGTAGTAAATTGTGGAAGTTCTTCATTAAAATATCAATTAATTGATATGACTAATGAATCTGTTTTAGCAAAAGGAAATTTTGAAAGAATAGGGGAAAAAGAAGCTTTTGTTACTCATAAAGTAAATGGAGAAAAATATGTTACAAAAACTCCTGTTATGAATCATGAAGAGGCTTTAAAAATTGTTTTAGGAGAACTTGTTCACAAAGATTATGGAGTAATTAAAGATTTATCTGAAATAGATAGTGTAGGTCATAGAATCGTTCATGGTGGAGAAATATTTGATAAATCAGTTTTAATAGATGAAGATGTAATCAAAAAAATAGAACAATGTGCAGATTTAGCTCCACTTCACAACCCAGCTGCTGTACTTGGTATAAGAGCTTGCCAAAAAGAAATGAATGGTGTTCCTATGGTTGCAACATTTGATACTGCATTTCATCAAACAATGCCAAAAGAAAATTATATTTATCCAATTCCTTATGAATATTATGAAAAATATAGAATAAGAAGATATGGAGCTCATGGAACATCACATCAATATGTTTCAAAATTATGTAGTAAAATGTATGGAAAACCATTAGAAGACTTAAAAATAGTTACTTGTCATTTAGGACAACGGAGCTTCTATTACAGCAATTGATGGAGGAAAATCAATTGATACATCAATGGGATTATCTCCTCTTGGAGGAATTGCAATGGTAACTCGTTCAGGTGATTTAGATCCATCTGTAGTTACAGATATAATGTCTAGAGAAAAGCTTTCTCCAAGTGAAATGAATTCTATATTAAATAAAAAATCAGGATTATATGGAATTACAGGTCTTAATCCAGATTTCCGTGAAATAGAATTAGCTTCTTATGAAGAAGATAAACCAAAAGCTAAAGTTGCAATAGAATTATTTACAAAAACAATAGCTCAATTTGTAGCAAAATATGCTGTATCATTAAAAGGTATAGATGCTGTAGTATTTACTGGTGGAATAGGAGAAAATCAAGTTAATATTAGAAAGAAAATATGTGAGTATTTAGAGTGGATGGGAGTAAAAATTGATTTAGAAAAAAATAATATAAAAGGTGAAGAAGTTGAAATTTCATCTAAAGATGCAACAGTTAGAACATTTATTATTCCAACTAATGAAGAGCTTGTAATTGCACGTGATACTAAAGAAATTACACAAAAAATGTAATATTTTATAAAATCAAAAGATGAGAAGTCAAATAGTTTAAAAAATAAAAAGTATTTCATTACTAAACATGACTTAAACGGAAGGAATGAATTTTAATATGGAAGAAAATATTAAAAATAAAAGAGCCAAAACAATAGCAATAACATTTTTAATGCTATTAATTATAGTGTTTTTAGCTGTATGTATAGCAATTATTTCTACTAAAAAACAAAATTCTAAAAAAGATAATACAAAGTTAAATTCGGTATCTAATTCCGATAATAAAAATATAGAAAATTCTAATGGAAAAAATAATAAAAAAGAAGCTTCAAACAAAATATATGTTGTACCAACTCTTTTAGATAATATTGATTCAAATTCTGCTTGGTGTGCAACATTCCAATTAGTTTGGAACGACATGCAGAATAAAGTAGTAAAACAAGATATTAAATTTAATCCACAATTAGATATAGTTAAAAATTTAAATGAACAATCATTTAAAGAAGAAGATATTTCAAGTAGTTATTATTACAAAACTTATGGTTTGATGACTAAAGAGTTAAAAGCAAAAATTGAAAAAGGAATAAAAGATAAATTTAATCAAGAAAGTGATATTTTAGATAAATTTAATTGGGATGATGTTCCTCAATCAGATGATGGATACTCTGAAGAATATAAGCAATATTTTTTCTATACAATGTTATATAAAGAATTTAATTTTGAAAAAGAATTTTCAGATTTAAAAACAGATATTTTTACTGGAAATAATGAAGAATATAAAAATATAGAATATTTTGGAATAGATAAAGATTCATCAGAATTGTTATATAAACAAGTAGATGTTTTATATTATAAAACAGATAAAAATTATGCTGTTTCCTTAAAAACTAAAGAAGGAGATAATGTAGTTCTTTGTATGGGAGATGAAGGAACTTCATATGAAGAGGTTTGGGAAAACATAAATAAAGCTAAAAATTCTTATAGAGGAAAGAAAAAATTTACAGAAGATGATACATTAAAAGTTCCAAATATTGAATTTGATGTTTTAAGAGAATTTAAAGAAATAGAAAATGAATCCGGAAATGACTCTAGTAAAATTTTTTATGATTCAGAAGGAAATGAATGTTATATTTCAAAAGCACTTCAATCAATAAAATTTTCTTTAGACAAATCTGGAGGAAAGATAAAAAGTGAAGCTGGAATTGCTATGCAAGACGCTATGTCTGCTATGCCAGAAGAAAAAGAATATAGACATTTTAATTTCGATAAAAGTTTTACAATGTTTTTAGTAGAAGATGGAAAAAGTTTACCATATTTTGCTACAACAATAGATAATATTACATTATATCAATAACAAGAAAGGATAATATAATGAAAGTACTTGTATTAAATTGCGGAAGTTCTTCATTAAAATTTCAATTAATAGAAATGGATAATGAAGAAAGGATTGTTAAAGGAAATTTTGAAAGAATAGGTGGAATGAAAACTACTTTAAAATTAAATATAAGAGGAGAAAAAAGTGAAATATTGCACATAGCAAGAGATTATGATGAGGCAATTAGTTTTGTTCTTGAAGTATTACTAATTCCAGAATACAATATAATTAGTTCAATTGATGAAATTGTTGGAGTTGGTCATAGAATAGTTCATGGAGGAGAAGCTTTTCATAGTTCAGTTTTAATTAATGATGAAGTAATTTCTGAAATAGAAAAATGTATTGCTTTGGCACCATTACATAATCCAGCTGGAGTAGCAGGAATTAAAGCTGCAAGAAAAGCACTTCCAAATGTTCCTATGGTTGCAGTATTTGATACTTCATTTCATCAAACAATGCCTCAAAAAGCTTATATTTATCAAATCCCATATAGATACTATACAAGTTATAAAATTAGAAAATATGGATTTCATGGAACATCTCATAGATTTGTTGCAGAAAGAGTTGCTGAAATTATGGGAAAACCAGTAGAAGAATTAAAAATCATTAATTGTCATTTAGGTCAACGGTTCTTCAATTTGTGCTATAGATAAAGGAAATTCTATTGATACATCAATGGGACTTACGCCATTATCTCGGAATTCCAATGGCAACAAGAAGTGGTGATATAGACCCTGCTATTATTCCATATATTATGAAACTTGATAACTTGGGACCTGAAGATATTGAAGATATGTTAAATAAACAATCAGGGGCATGGGGAGTTTCTGGAGTTTCATCTGATTATAGAGATATAGAAGATGGATATAATATGGGAGATCAACGTTCTATTTTAACACTAGAAAGTCAAGCATACAAAATTGCTGGTTTTATAGGTCAATATGTGGTAGCTCTTGGAGGAGTAGATGTTATTACATTTACTGGAGGAGTAGGAGAAAATGGATTTGAAACAAGAGAACGTATTTGTGATTATTTAGGTGTTTTAGGTGTTGAAATTGATAAAAATATTAATAAACAAAAAGGAAAAGAAATAAAAATTTCTACTGAAAATTCAAAAGTTGCAGTTTATGTTGTTCCAACAAATGAGGAACTTATGATTGCACGTGATACGAAAAATATTATTGGATAATAAAAGTTATTATAGATTTGGCTGGATTTTATCCAGTCAAATTTTATGTGAAAATTAAGGAGGATAAAATGGCATTTGATGGAGTTGTTACAAGAAGTATTGTTTATGAATTAAATAAAATTCTTAAGGGTGCTAAAGTAAATAGAGTTTTAGAGCCAAACAAAAATGAAGTAGTATTAGAATTGTATAATAATGAAAGATATTATTTAGATATTAATATTACAGCTAATTCTTGTAGAGTTTGTTTAACTGAGAATTTAAAGTCAAATCCTCAAAATGCATTTAATTTTTGTATGCTACTTAGAAAATATCTAGTAGGGTCAAAGATTCTAGAAATAAGTAATTATGACTTAGAACGTACAATAGAAATTAAATTTGAAGGATTAAATTCGTTAAATGATTTAGTTAAAAGAAAATTATATATTGAGATAATGAGCAGACAAAGTAATATAATTTTAACTAATGAGAAAAATATAATTATAGATTCTATTCGTCATTTTGAAAATGATGAAAGAAGTTTGTTACCTGCACGTCCATTTACATTTACGCCAATTTTAAAATCTAGTTTTTTAGAATTAGAAACTTTTTCTGATTTTTTAGAATTAATTAGTCAAACAGATGAAACAAAACTTTCACGGAAATCTTCCAGAGATTTTTATTGGATTTAGTAAAACATTGGTTTTAAAAGCATTAGAGTATTTAAATATTGATGATGAAAATTATACAGATATTGATTTGGAAAAATTGTATAATTATTTTAAAGACTTAATTCAAAAAATAGAAGAAAATAAAGTAGAAGCTATTACTTTTGGAAAGGATTTTACTTTAATTCCAAGTAAAACCTCTCAAAATCGGTTTAATAAATAAATTTATAGATGAATATTATTATTATAAAGAACAAAAAGATTTATTCAATTCTAGTAAAAATAATTTATTAAAAATAATAAGTTCAAGTTTAAAAAAAGTTTATAAAAAATTAGAAAATATAAATCAAAAACTGAAAGAATGCGATAATATGGATAAATATAGACTTTATGGAGAACTTATAACAGCTAATTTATATAAAATAGATAATAATAAAAATCTTTCAGAAATAGAAGTTTTAAATTATTATACTAATGAAAATATAATAATTAAATTGGATTCAAAAATTAGTATTAGTAAAAATGTAGAAAAGTTTTATAAAAAATATAATAAATTAAAAAATACACTTGAAATTGTTTCAAAACAAAAAATGGAAGCAGTAAAAGAAATAGATTATATTGAAAGTATAATATATTCTTTAGAGTCTAGTAAAACCATGGAAGAAATTGATGAAATTTATGATGAAATTTCTGAAAATTTTGCTCCAAAAAAAGAATTTAATTTAAAAAAGCAAAATAAGCTTTCTAAAACAAAAGAAAAGGAATTAAAAATTGAAGCTCAAGATGTTTATGGTTATAAAGTTTATGTTGGAAAGAATAATGTTCAAAATGATTATTTAACTTTGAAATTTGCAAATAGAGATGATATTTGGTTTCATACACAGAAAATACATGGAAGTCATGTAATTTTGAAAGTAAAAGATAAAGATGAAATTCCAGAAGAAGTTTTATATGAATGTGCAAAACTTGCTAAAGAAAACAGCAAAGCAAAAACGAGCACTAATGTTCCAGTGGATTATTGTTTAGTAAAATACATAAAGCGCTCAACTAATGGAAAACTTGGAATGGTAAATTATACTAATTATAATACAATTTTTGTAAAGTAAAAAATTACAAGAATATAAAATTTAAAATAATAGATAATAAAAGTAGAATGTAAATAGCATTCTATTTTTTATTATAGGATATTTTTAGTTCCTACAATAAAAAAATTCTATATAAAATATTTAGGAGGCAAAATGGCAAAGAAGATTTTTTATTCAATCCTTTTATCCATTGTTCTTCTATTTACAGCAACAATCGTTTTTGCAAGTAGTGATTCAGAAAAAACAAAATCTACAAGTTTAGGAAATGAAATTACAACTTCAATAGATGAAACAGAAAAAAGAGTAGATAATTTAGTTGATAAAAATGATAATGATAAAAAAGAAAATAATAATAATGGAAAAAATATGGATACTACTGTAAAAAATGGAGTGGAAGATATAGGTAATGCTGTAAAAGATGGAGTACAAGACTTAGAAGATGGTGTTGAAGATTTAGTAAATGGAGATTCAGAAAGTAGAACAAGAAACACAGCAGTTTCAGGTACAACAAGAAATTATTCAGGTTCAGAAACAATTGAAAATAATAATGGTTTATCAGGAACTGCTTGGATTTGGATAATTTTAGCTGTAGTAGCAGTTATAATTATTGCTGCAGTTTGGTATTATGCAGCTCAAAAATAGTTTAAGGACAAAATATATGGGAAATAATAATTTCCTATAATAAAAATAGAACTTATGAAGTAATTACATAAGTTCTATTTTTTTGTTGTATTATTATTTGGAATATATTCAATTATATCATCTAATTTACAGTTTAGATAATTACAAATTCTTGCTAAAACATATATATCAAATCTAGAAGTATTACCTGTGATTAAGCGCTTAATAGAATAAAAATCTGTATCTAAGTCTTTAGTAATTTTGGAAATACTTATTTCTTTATTTTTTAAAATATCATCGAGTTTTAAGATATAATAACCATTTTCTACCTTTATTTTATTCATTTTTCACCAATTCTTTCTTAAAAAATTATATATTCAAAATTAGTACTTGACTACTGGCTCGTGAACTAGTAAAATAATGTATGTAAAAAAAAGAAACAGAGGATAAAAATTATGAAAAAACTTTTAAAAAAAATTATTAAAAAATTATTTTTTTGGGAGGATTATACAAGATTTCTAGTATTTTCTGAACCCGACTATAAATTAACAGCAGAGGATGTTAAAGAATTAATGGAATTAATTAATAAACCATGTGATTAATTTACATGGTTTTTTATTTTATATAATATAGTAGTAAAGATGTATAAAAATAATTTCAAAATTTGTAAAAGCATTTTAAAAGTTTGTTTTATAAAAATATTTTAAATTGTAATTATTTATGGATATTTTTTTATATTTAAATAAATTTATTATATATTTATAAAATTATTATATATTTATATAATTATCATTAATAAATATTTTTATTTATATTAATTATAAAAATTAAATGTTTAAATATTTAATATAAAAAATTTTAAAATTAAAATTACAAATATTAATTTTTATCTTTATAATATGTTAAAGTTGAATATAAACAAATGGCACAATTGTTGACATAATATTTCAAACATGATAAAATAAAAGTATTCGAGAGATATTGTTACTCGTTAACTGCAAAAGTTGGAGAGTAACGCCTCCAATTTTTGTAAACTTTTATAAAAATTAAGGAGGACAAACAATGATGAAAGGATTAAAACTGTTAAACTGTGTTACTACTGGTGTCACTCTTGGAGTGGCTGCCGAAGCGCTCTGGAAGCTGACTAAAAAGATCAGTGAAAAAAGAGCAATAGCAAAGGAGGAAAAAGAAGCAAATGAAGCTTTATGGCGTCTGGCTTACTGTAATAGCTTGGGATTCGAGAACTTTATTTACCAAAGCGAGTCAGGCGTGGTTCCGATTTATACCTATGAGGGTTTTGAGATAAACGAATATCTTAGAATCCCAGAAGGGTATGTCATGATGAAGATGTATCACTCATCTGGTGAAACCAGTTATGCTCTTTGCCGAGAGCTAAAGGAAGGCTCAATATTTGCAGATTATCATGCTTTGCTCTTCCTTACTGATGAGTGGGCTTTATCGAGCCGGGACTTCGAAGATCTATTTGGCTCAGAGGTAACACCAGATGAAGAAAAAACTGTCGATTTAGAAGCCGTGACGCTTGAGATGGTGGATGAGGACAAGACAGTTGAGTTAGACAGCTGATGTGAAATGGTTTATTAGTCTTTGAAAGAGAAAATAGTGGGCTTCATGTCTTACATGAGGCTCACTATTTTTATGAGAGTGTAATTTGTATTTTTGAACTATATAAAATAATTGAAAATGTCGAAATTTTACAATGAAAAGAATAAAAAAAGATTGCTAAAAAAATATTTGTGATATATAATAAACAAAAATAAGATTTAAGGAGATATATATTGAGTTTAAGAATAAAATTAAAAGATAGAATTTTACCAACATATACAAAAGGAGAAGAGATTTTTAATATGGTTTCACATATATTTCGGAACTGTATTAGGAATTGTTGCAATTGTACTGTGTTCAGTTTTTGCTACAATGCATCATAATCCATATGGTGTTATAAGTGGTGTAATTTACGGAATTTCTTTAGTTTTACTTTACACAATGTCTAGTGTATATCATGGATTAAGTAAAAATTTATTTGCTAAAAGAGTTTTTCAAGTATTAGACCATTGTATGATTTTTATTTTAATTGCTGGTTGCTATACACCATTTGCATTATGTACATTAAGAGAATATAATACGGCATTAGGATGGATTATTTTTGGCATAATTTGGTTTATGGCTATAATAGGAATAGTTCTTAATGGTATTGACTTAAAAAGATTTAAAATATTTTCAATGATTTGTTATTTAGCAATGGGATGGTGTATGGTTTTTAAGGTTGATATTCTTCCAAAACTTTTAGGAACATCTGGGTTTATATTACTAACTATTGGAGGAGTTATTTATACAATAGGTGCTATTCTTTATGCTTTAGGTAAAAAACATAAATGGATACATTCTATATTTCATATGGCAGTATTTTTAGCAAGTTTAATTCATTTTATATGTATATTGTTATATGTAATGTAATAAGTTTTTAAATTAAAAAAATATTTTTATTTGTGATTAAATATTTATAAAAAAAACAGTCTGTTATTTTTTGAAGTGAACCATTTTAATAATTTTGATTTACTTCATTTTATAACAGACTATTTTTATTTAGAAATTTTAGTCACGTCTTCTATTACCAAATAAATATAATATTCTAATAAATATATTAATAAAATCTAAATATAATTCCATTGCTCCATAAACATATAGATGTTCATCATCCATATATCCTTCCATTTGAATATTAGTAATTTTATTCATATCATAAACTGTGAATCCCATGAAAATAGCTAATATTATCCAATCTAGAGCAATTTCTAAAGGTCCATATCCAACAAATAAGTTTATTAGAGAAACTATTAAACCAACTAAAAGAGTAACAGATAAAATTGTTCCAAATTTAGTTAAATCTTTATTAGTATTTTTTCCTACATAAGCTAGAATTCCAAAAATTGTGGCTGACCCTATAAATGCATATACTATAGATTCTAATTCAAATAAAATAAATATTGATGAAAATGTTACTCCAGTAAGAATTGCATAAGCAAAGAACAATGCAGTTACTACACCTGGTGAAAATTTTCTAAAACCAAATGAAAATACTAAAACAACTACTAATTCTGCGATAATACAAAATGTATAACCACCACCTTCAACAAAGTCATAAAGAGCTCCTGAATAGTAAGTATATCCTGCAGCTATTGCTGTAGCTAAAAGTCCTAAAAACATTCTAAAAAATACTTTTCCTAATAAGTCATTAGTATTAGTAGTAGTATTAGTCATAACAGGTGAGTTTTCTTCTTCAAATCCCATCATAAATATCACCTCTCTTCCATAAAAAATTTACTAACTATAGTATAATACAAAATTAAAAATTGTACAATATATTGAAGAATAAAAAATTATATGATAAAATCTATAAAAAATATTGAAAGGAAATTAAAATGGGAATAGGTTTAGCTTTAGCTGGTGGAGGACTAAAAGGAGTAGCTCATATTGGAGCATTTAAAGCTCTTCAAGAATTAGGAATAAAAATAGATTATATTTCAGGAACAAGTTCAGGAAGTTTAATGGCAGTTATGATTTCTTGTGGTTATGATGTAAAAAGCATGGAAGATTTTATGAATAAAAATTATAAAGCTATGGCTAGTATTGAGAAAAAGCCAATAATAAAATCTATTGGTGGTTATATTATTCATAAAGATGTTAAAGTTGAAGGGCTAAGTAACGGACAAAAGATTGAAGATTTAGTTAACAATTTTGCTTATACTAAAAACGTAAAAAATATATCAGATACTTTAATTCCAACAGCTTTAGTTACATGTGATACAATTACAATGAAAGAATGCATATGTGTTTCTAAAGAGTTTAATTTTACAAATTCTAACATAGATTATATTTATGATATTCCAATAGGAAAAGCTGTTAGAGCTAGTATGTCCTTTCCAGGAATTTTTACTACATGTAATTTTGGAAAATATAATTTTATAGATGGTGGTACAAAAAATAATCTTCCAGTACAAGTATTAAAAGATATGGGAGCAGATAAGATTATTTCTGTTAGTTTCGATTTAGATAGTTATAAGCCAACAAATAAAATTTTTGATGTAGTAATTCGTGCATTAGATATCTTTTCTTTAGAAAGTGTTATTAAAGGAAGAAAATTGTCTAATGTATCTTGTGTTGTAAAAACAGAAGATACAAGCCTTCTTGAGATAAAAGATACAGAGGCTGTAATTGAAGCTGGTTATAAAGCTGTTATGGAGCATAAAAACGAAATATTAAATTTATAATATTAATAAATTTGATTAAGAATTAAAAATATAAGTTGAATGGAATAAAAAGTAAAAAATTTCAAAAAAATATTGACAAAGGAAATGCAGTATGTTAAAATAAATTTCGTCGAAGAGATGAACGGTCGCTTAGCTCAGCTGGGAGAGCATCTGCCTTACAAGCAGGGGGTCATAGGTTCGAACCCTATAGCGACCACCATTATTTTATTTTGAAGAAAAATAAAATATAAAAAATGGCCTGGTAGTTCAGTTGGTTAGAATGCCGCCCTGTCACGGCGGAGGTCGACGGTTCGAGTCCGTTCCAGGTCGCCATAAAAGATATCTAGAAAACTAGATATCTTTTATAAAATAAAAAGTTATTAAAAATAAAAGTAATAAATTAATAAAATAATAAGATGTATTAAATCAATAAAAAATGAAAAAACAAATATAGAAAAAAATTAAATAAAATGGCTTCATAGCTCAGTTGGTAGAGCAGAGGACTGAAAATCCTCGTGTCAGTGGTTCGATTCCACTTGAAGCCACCATTTTACAACAGCTTGCAAACTATAAAGTTTGTAGGTTGTTTTTTTATATTCGACAAAAGTGTATAATTTAAAAGAAATGTTTTAGTTGAAAAGTCAATATAAAATGTGTTATAATAAAATTACTTTGTCGGAAGACAAAATAATATAATTGTAAGGAGACAATATATGAAGGTTTTAATTGAGGATGAACAAACATCCAAAGACGTACTCTTGGTAATTAAGTCTGTTATTGATGGTTTCGGCGGACCAAAGTACGTAACCAGTATTCGGATAGTCAAAAGAGGTAAGCAGCGGCTATCTATGCAATCGATTCTTGTCGTAGAACTCAAAAATCCAGAGATGAAAGAAAGTGTGGAAATAAATTCACATTTCTTTAAATCCTTATTCTACGAGAATGGGTGCATGGGATGCTTGAAAGAACTGATGGAGTATTGTGGGATCGATAGCAGGAAGAGTGACTTCCAGCCAAAAGAGACTGTCTGGAAAAAAAACAAGTAAGTGTACATGTATTTTTGTTTCCAAGTAAAATCCCCTATAGCAAATTGGTGCTGTAGGGGATTTTTCAAATTTAGTGGATGTTTTTTCAAAATTACTAAATAAAAAGATAAACAATATTATTAAAATAAAATTTATAGACAAAGATTAAAAATGTAACAAAAAGATATCATTTATAAAAAAATATATCTTTTTATATTTTTTTTTGCTATAATAAAAATATATAATATATTAAATAAGATTACAAAATTTTAAATTATTTGAAAATAAAATTGATGCTACAAGAGTTGAAGCTTATATGAAAAGGTTATATAAATAAAAAATTAAATCTTGTTAAAGATGATAGTTTGTAATCATAATACAAATGAAAAAATTTATAAAAAGGGGAAATTAAAATGAAGAAAAATAAGGTTGAATCTCTTATAATGATAATATTCTTTATTGTTGGAGCTGTATTTTTTGTAGTTGGAATCGCTATAGGAGTAAATACTCTTTCTAAAGATGGTAAAATTGAAACAGTTGGAACAATTACTTATATAGAAAGATATAGAAATGTAAATCATGATATATCATATAGGGTTTTTGTTGAATATGAAGCAGATGGTGAAATGTATGAATCAGAACTAAATTACTATTCATCAGGTTTTCGTGAGGGCATGGAGATTGATATATACTATTATGAAGATGAACCAGAAAAAATAGGTTCTCCAGCAGAAAACATATTTGTAATAATTTTCCCAATTTCGGGATTCATTCTTATTTCAATAAGTGGAATTATGTTTTTCTACAAAAAAGCTAAAAATAGTAAAATGAAAAGACTAATTGCAACAGGTGAAAAAGTTTATGCCAACATTGTAGATGTTGTTGTAAATACTAGTTATTCTGTTAATGGAAGACATCCTCTTAATATAATTTGTGAATGGAAAAATCCTAAAGATGGAGAAACATATAGATTTAAAAGCGATAATTTATGGAAAGATGTTGAAAGAATGATAATAGAAAGAAATATGAGAACTATACCAGTATATTTAAATCCATCAGATATTAGAGAATATTATGTTTATGTAGAGGATATTAAAGATACAGTTATAGATTTAACTTAAAAATAAAAATTTGTTTTTGATAATAAAAAAGCACAGATTTAAAGTTAGTAAATAAATACTTTAAATCTGTGCTTTTTATGTATAGTATTGGTATATTATTAAATTAAGAATGCTTTAATAGAATATGAGTTGTTAAATTTAAAATTTGTTTTTAAGAACTAAAAATCAATAAATTGAAAAATAAAATTTAGGTTAAGCCAAAAGCAAAATTCAATTTTGTAAAAAATAAAATTTGAAATATAAAAGCTTAAAATACTTGATTTTTAAAATCAACCAATATATAATAATTTTCAATTATTTTAATTGTGAAAAGGGTGATTTTATGAATAATACATATCAAATATTAGATGAAACAGAATATTTTCTTGATGATTATTATAATCAAAATTATACATATATTAGAAAAAATCCTATAAGTGAAAATATTAAAGATAATCAAAATAAATTTTTCTATAAAGACAATTTAACATATACACCAATTGAATTTGGAGAAGTTATTGGAAGTAATTTAGCAAAAAGAACAATAAATAATGGATGTAGTGCAGTTCTTACCAAAAAAAGAATAAATGGTTCTAGTTCAAATAAATTCTCTTATGGAGTAAGTAGTTTTTATTATTGTTCTGAAAAAGATAAAATTCTTTATCCTACTAGTTTTATAATGGAATATTTTAAAAGAGAAAATTTGCCATTAGAAATGTATAAAAAAGGTTGTATAGATATAGAAACTTGTTTAAAATCGATAAAATATGAAATGCTTATTGTATATAAAAGACCACATGCAGAATATTTGATGGTTAAACAACAATTTATAGACATGATAATGTTTGATTGTAGGTTTGGAAATTATGATAGAAGAATAGAAAATTGGATGTTATATCAAGATGGAATAACTGGAGAAATTATGTTATATCCATTGTTTGATAATGAAACAGTTTTAGGTTTTGATAGTGATATTAAAAATTTTCAAATAGGAGAGAATAAAAAAACTAAATTAAGTTCAAATGAAGTTTTTCAAGAAGAGAAAAGTTTAATTTTAAATTATAATTTAAATTTAAGAATGCGTGAAATTGTTCCAAAAGATTGTAATGCTGGATATTCTAGATCACAAGATATTATAAAATATATTGTTAGAAAATATCCAAATGAAATGGAAAACTCATATAAAAAATTAAAAAGTCTTTCATACAGAGAATTTATAGAATTCATAGAAAGTTTTGAAGATCTTTCAAAACCAAGAAAGAATTTAACTAAAAAAATATTTTTAACTAGAGAATTTTTAATGGATAAAGCTATAAAAGAAGTAAGAGAAGAAGAACCAGTATATTTAGAATGTAAAATGATTAGTTGAAAAAAAAAATGTCTTATGATAAAATGCAATAAAATATTTTTATAAAAATTATAGAAAAAGTTTATTAAAATATAGTGTTAATTATAGGAAGGAATGTAATATATGAATGTATTAGTAACAGGGGGATTAGGTTTTATAGGTTCACATACAGTTGTAGAACTATTGGAGAAAGGATATGATGTTATAATTGTGGACAACCTTTATAATAGTGACATCAAAGTAAAAGATAAAATTACTGAAATTACTAAAAAAACTCCAAAAGTATATATAGAAGATTTATTAAATAAAGAGGCAATAAATAAAATATTTAATGAAAATAATATTGATGAAGTAATACATTTTGCTGGGTATAAAGCTGTTGGAGAGTCTTGTAAAAAACCACTTATGTATTATTATAATAATTTGATGAGTACAATAAATTTATTAGAAGTTATGAAAGAACATAATGTTAAAAAGTTTATATTTAGTTCATCTGCAACGATTTATGGAAATCCTGGAATACCTAAATATGTTGAAGATTTAGGAAGAGGAATCACGACTAATCCATATGGAACAACAAAATCAATGATAGAACAAATTTTAGAGGATTTATATAAATCTGATAATGAATGGTCTATATCTTTACTTAGATATTTCAATCCTATTGGAGCTCATAAAAGTGGTTTAATTGGAGAAAAACCAAATGGAATCCCAAATAATTTAATGCCATATATTTTAAAAGTTGCAAGTGGAGAACTTGAAGTTTTAAATGTGTTTGGAAATGATTATGATACACCAGATGGAACTGGTGTTAGAGATTATATTCATGTTGTTGATTTAGCTAAAGGTCATGTAAGTAGTTTAAATAAAATAGAAAAAAGTGGTTCAGGATTATATATTTATAATTTAGGTTCAGGAAAAGGATATAGTGTTCTAGAACTTGTAAACACATTTGAAAGAGTAAATAATATTAAAGTAAACTATAAAATTGTAGAAAGAAGACCAGGAGATTTAGCTGAATATTATGCTGATGCAAGTAAAGCTTTAAATGAACTTGGATGGAAAACAGAAAAAACGTTAGAAGATATGTGTAGAGATTCTTGGAACTTTATGAAAAAGGAAATTCAAAGCATATGAAAACAGCAGTAATTATTTTAAATTACAATTCTGAAAATGATACAATAAGATATGTAAATGAAATAAAAAATTATAATTGTATAGATACAATAATAGTAGTAGATAATAATTCAACAAATATAAATTCTTTTGAAAAAATTAAAAATTTAGAAAATGAAAAAATTCATGTTATAAAATCAGACAAAAATGGTGGGTATTCTTATGGAAACAATTATGGTTTGAGATATTTGGAAAATTTAGCTGAAAAATATGATTATATTGTAATTTCAAATCCTGATGTTGAAGTTAAAGAAAATGTATTTGAATCTTGTTTTAAAGAACTTGAGGAAAATAATAATATAGCAGTTGTAGCTCCTAAGATGATTGATAAAAACGGAAATCATATAAGAAGAAGCAGTTGGAAAATTAGAACTCCTAAAATTGATATGATTAATTCTACAAGATTAAATGAAATTTTATTTTATAAATTATTTAAATCAGGAGAATATACAGAAGATGATTTTAAGCAAGCAAAATTAAATGTTGAAGCTGTATCAGGTGCATTTTTTACTATAAAGTTTGAAGTTTTTAAAAAGATACGGTTTTTTTGATGAGAATGTATTTTTATTTTATGAGGAAGATATTTTAGCAAGCAAATTGCAAAATTTAGGATATGGAGAACTTAGTTTAAACTATATAGAATTTAAACATTTTGAAAGCCAAAGTATTGACAAAGCATTAAATTATTATAAAAAAATAATAAGATTGCAAAAAAGCAAAATGTATTATCATATAAATTATAATAATATAAATAGTATTCAAAAATTTATATTTCATATTTTAAATATTTGGAGAAGACTAGAATTATTAATAGAAATTCCAATTAGAAAAATAATTAAGTAAACCAAAAACATTTTTATATAATTTTTTAAATAATACTTTTAATATTAAAAGGAGTAACAATTTGGAAATATTAACGCTAAATTCTAAAGTAAAAATTGGATGTAAAATTTGTGATAAGTGTTGTATTTATAGAGGTGATATAAAAATTACATCTATAAATGTAGCTATGATTAGTAAATATCTAAATATTTCTGCTAAGGAGTTTGTAAAAAAATATACTCATGATGTAGATGGAGAGTTTCCAGAAATTGCTTTAAATGGCATAGGTAACAAAAGAGCTTGTATTTTATATAATCAAGAAACATATAAATGTAAAATCCATAAAGTAAAACCAATGCAATGTGTTATGTTTCCATTAGTTCCAGAAGATTTAAAAAGTGATTATTTTATAAACTCAGGTTCATGTGAATATGATGAGCAAAAAGAAATAAAGGTAAAAAAGTGGCTTGGTGGTAATAGAGGAATTTATAAAAAATATAAAGAATTCTATATAAAATGGATAGCACTTATGGAAGAAATACAATTTAGAAGTTCTCACTTAACTCCAGATTCCAAAAAATATATAAAAAAATATTTATATGAAGAGTTTGATGAAAATAAAAATTTGAAGAGACAAGCAGAAAAAAATTTAGAAATAGTTACTAAATTTGTTATGAATAATTTTAAAGAATAATTTAATATAACAAAATTTTAAAATATTAAAAAAATTTATTTTTATACTACAAAACTAAAATTGATTATGTTATACTATAAGCATACTAGAGAAAAGGAGAAAATAAATGGATAAGAAAACAAAAGTTAAAATTACATTTGTAATGACACTTGTTATAATTGCTATAATAGTTATTATAATGATTATTTTTGTAAAGGGAAATAGAAAATCTAAAAATAATATTCCAACAAAACCAGCTATTGATGAATCAAATTCAAATAATGATTTAGAAAATGACGAAGGAGAAACACTTACATTAGAAGGAATTGATAGCTTGGCAATTTTAAATAACACTTTGGTTAAAGTAAAAACAGATGGAAGCTTTGAACTTGTAAAAGATTTTTCTTATGAAGAAAATAAATTTGTTGACTATACATATGATAATGAAAATGCATATATAGTATATAGTAAAACTAATGAATATCCTAATAAAACAGTTATTTATAAAATAGATTTATTAAAAAGTAATTACAATCAAGAGTTAGTATATGAAAGCGAAATTGAAGATTATTATGATGACATAATTGTTAATGAAGATAAAATATATTATACTACACGTGAAAAGAAAATTATAGAGTATAGTATAAATGAGGAAATTAAAGAAACATTATTAGCAGAAAACGTAGAAATTATAAATGGAAGTCTATCAATTGATAAAGAAAGTAACAAAATTTATTATATAGCTTCTGAAGATGGAGAAACTAATATATATTCAATGGATTTAGGAACTTTTCAAGTAGATAAAGTTATAAACGGATTTGAATATGGATTTGACCTTTTCTTGTGTAATAATCAGTATTTAGTATGTAATGTAAATAAATCTAATTATTTATATAATATTGCATCTGGAAACATTTTTGAAATAGGTCCAAATATAAATTCTGATTTGGGTCATGGTGCAAAAGGAAGAATTACATATTATAAAAATGATTTTATAGTATATACTGATGAACAAAAAATAATTTTAAAAGATTTTGAAGGAAACACTTTAAATAATGCTTTATATACAGTGGAAAATGGATATTATATTTCAGATATTTCAATGATAACTCAAAACAAATTACAAATAAAACTTAATAAAATTCCTAATGTAGATGATGAAACAACTTATGATATGGATAAATGGGTAGTTATAGATTTTGAAACAGGTGAAACAGAGCGTAGTGTTAATTTGTATACAAATATAATAAATATTGTTTAATTTATAAAATAAGCCCCTATCTAAAATAGGGGTTAGATTTTTTTGAAAGGAACTAAAAATGAAAAAGATAATTTCAAATTCTAGTGAAGAAACAATAAATTTAGCTGAAAAAATAGCTCCTAGTTTAAAAACAGGAGATGTTATAATTTTAGTTCGGAGATTTAGGGTCTGGAAAAACTAAATTTACTCAAGGTATTTTAAAATATTTTGATTTAGAAGATGAAATTTCTAGTCCAACATTTACAATAGTAAATGAATATTATTCTAAACATCAGAATATCTATCATTTTGATGTTTATAGATTAGAAGATAGTAGCGAATTTTATGCAATTGGTGGAGATGAATATTTTCAAAAAGGAATTTGCTTAATAGAATGGGGAGAAAAAATTGAAGATGCACTTCCTTTAAATTATAGAAAAATTTCATTTTCAAGAGATTTAGAACATGAAAATAGAAGGGTTTTAGATTTTGAAAATTTTGATGATATTGATATATGAAACTTAAATTAATTATTTTTATAAATATATTATGTAGTTATTGGACAAAATTAAATAAATATGAATAAATACAAAAAAACACTTGCAATACCTAAAATAAATGGATATAATAATTAGGTATTTAATTTGATGAAATAAATTAAAATATATTTTATCAGTTTTTAAGTTTTGGGAGGATGAAGCAATGAAAAAAATAGCAATACTTACAAATGGTGGAGATGCACCAGGATTAAATGCAGTTATTAGAGCAATTGTAAAAACAGCAGAATATAATGGAATTGAATGTTATGGTTTTATAGAAGGATATAGAGGTCTTCTTGATAACAATTATGTAAAACTTGATTCAACAGGAAATGCATCTGGAATATTAGATAAAGGTGGAACTATTATAGGAACATCAAATAATACTAATGTATTTAATTTAAAAACAATAAATGAAAATGGTGAAGTTGAGTACAAAGACTACTCAGAAAAATGTGTTCAAAATATAAAAGATGATGGATTTGATTGTTTATTTACTTTAGGAGGAGATGGAACTCAAAAATCTAGTAGAGATTTTTCTTTAAGAGGAATCAATTGTATAGGAATTCCAAAAACTATAGATAATGATGTTGCTTCAACAGATATTACTTTTGGATATAATACAGCAGTTTCTGTTGCAACAGAAGCATTAGATAGACTTCATACAACAGCAGAAGCTCATCATAGAATAATGGTATTAGAAGTTATGGGAAGATATGCAGGATGGATAACTTTAGAAAGTGCAATTGCAGGTGGAGCTGATGTTGCATTAATTCCAGAAATTCCATACGATATAAATAAAGTAGTACAAAAAATAGAATCTAGAAAAGCAAAAGGAAAACCATTTAGTATTGTTGTTGTATCTGAAGGTGCAATGGAAAAAGATGGAACTGTTACTATAAAAAGAAAATTAGATGATGGTAAAGGACTAGATAATATTAGACTTGGAGGAGCAGGAGAAAAAGTTGCACAAATTTTAGAAGAATTAACAGGTCTAGATGCTAGAACTACAGTTTTAGGATATGTTCAAAGAGGAGGAACACCAACATCATATGATAGAGTTTTATCTACAAAATATGGAGTAAAAGCAGTTGAACTTGCAATGCAAGGAATTTTCAATGTTTTAGTAACATGTAAAGATGGAAAAATGAGTTATGCTACATTAGAAGAAGTTGTAGGAAATAATAAAGAAATAGGTGCTGCTTCTGGTGGAACAAAAGAAAGTAATATTAGAAAAATAAAGATGGATGATGAACTTATTCATGTTGCAAGAAATATAGGAATTTGTTTAGGAGATTAATTTTTATATTTTAAATAAAAATTGGAATTAAAAAGTAAAATATAGTTTTAAACAAAAAGAATAAAAATTTTTAAAAACTATTGACAAAAATAAAATAATATTTTAAAATATAGTAGCACTGTAAAGAACAGTGCTACTATTTGGTGGATTTAGCGTAGTTGGTTAACGCGCCAGTTTGTGGCACTGGAGACCATGGGTTCGAGTCCCATATTCCACCCCATTAATTATATATTGGGCTGTAGCCAAGCGGTAAGGCATCAGACTTTGACTCTGACATGCGCTAGTTCGAATCTAGCCAGCCCAGCCAAAAAAGACAGATTGAAAAATCTGTCTTTTTCTTTTGTAGCAAGACTTACAAGAATTTTGGATTTTAAAACCTTATTAAACTCATAAAAATAGGGCTTTGTGACACGTATGCCTTGATAGTAGTGCATTTCGTTGTTAAATTTTATCGTTCATTTGTGCTTAATTTTATTCATTTGGGACTACGTGGTACTACAAAATTGAAAAATGTAGTCCCTTGATATATAAGAGTTACAGGAGATTATCTTTCAATATCAGGAAATCTCAAAATTTTATCTTCATTATTTAATAACAATGATTCTTTTTGATTTTCAGTTTTCATTATTAAGTTATTCTTAGCATAATATTGAGATACTTTATCAATTTCATCTTCTTTAAATTTATTTAAAACTGATGTATAAGTATTTAATGTTACTTTTATATCTTTATGTCCCATTAATCTTTGAAGAACAACAGGAGGCATACCGGCTTCAATACATCTTGTCCCATAAGTATGTCTTAAAACATGAGTTGCTAAATCGGGTTTAAATATATTTAGATTACTACAAATTCTCTTGAATATCGCATTTGCTCCACAATGATTTAGTGGGTGATTTTTATAAAATAACAAATTATAATCATTTTTATCAGCTTTAGGTAATTGCTCTTTTATATATGGAAGTAAAAAATCAGGGATAGGTAAATCCCTGATTCCAGCTTCATTTTTTGTTTTATCTCCTATAATTGTATATCCATATTTATCAGTTGTCATAGTTTTATTTATATGTAGAATATTTTTATCTAAATCAAAATCACTTTTCTTTAAAGATAAAGCTTCACTAATTCTTAATCCCATATACATTTGTATTAAAAATACGTTTTTTAAAGGTTCTTTTTCTAATGATACACTCATAAGATAAGAACTTAATTTTTGTTGTTCATCAACAGTTAAAGATTCGATTACTTTAGCACTTTTTTTACTTCTTGGCTTTATTACTAAATCACATGGATTATCATCTATAAATTTTCTCTTGTATGCTAAATCCATATTTTTTTCTATTAATTGATATGTGTGATCTCTAATTGAAGCACTATAATTATCATTCAAGAAATTTAAGAAATTTTGAATATCTTTATAAGTTATATCTTGAATATTTTTATTTCCTAGACCATATTTTTCAATTCTTTTTATATCATAATCTAGTTTATGATATTGAGCTTCTCCAATAATGTTTGCATTAAATTTATCTTCACGCATTAACTTTATTAAATCTACTAAACTTAAACCAACATCTTGAATAGTTTTGGAATTATCCATTTCATATCTTTGTTCTGCAAGTTTGCTATATGCTTCTTCTTTACTTTTACATGAAAAAGATTTTTTGGATTTTGTACCATTATCATTAATTATTCTAAATTGGGCAACCCATTTACCATTTCTTTTATCTTGATAAACAGAACCTTGTCCTATCATTTTAGGCATTAGAACCACCTCCAAGATTACTGTTTATTGTTAAATTTTTATTGTACTTTTCATATTTCCATACATAATAAGAAAGAACCATAACAACTTTTGTTTTTCCAACTGTTACAGAGGGGAAATCTTTTTCATTAAATAATTCGTAAGCTCGAGTCATTCCAATTTTTAAATCTTTTGCAACATCATAAACTGTCATATTGGAAAATGCATCTCTATGTGATTTTGATATATAATGCATAATTAATTTAATTTTTAATTCTTCATTCATTTTTTACCTCACTATTTATAAATTTTTTTTTGTATAAAAAAGAGGCTACTGTTAATAGCCTCAATAGTTTAAATTTATTTATTTTTCATAATCTTCTAAATATCTTTTCTTTATATGTTCAACTGATTCAAATATACAGTTTTCTAAATCTGTACTAAATGGAGAATCATATTTAAGCCATTCATCATAAATTACATTTAAAATATCTTTTGTATTGTAGAGTGATTCTAAATCGTTGATACTTAATTGTGTAGATATTTCTAAAATAAAGTTTTTGATTTCTTCTTTAATAGTTGTTTGATATGAATTCTCTAGAATCTCATTTTTAGTATCATTTAAAAGTTCATTTTTATAATTTTTAAGTTCTGCATTTAATTTATTTTCTAATTTAGGTTGAATTTCTTTTTTACTTTTATTCATATAAACACCACCTTAAGATTCAAAATCTTTCTCGTTATAATCTTCTGCAAGATGTTCGTTAGAATCATTATCTAATTTTGTTAAAAATTCGTTTTTGTAATCATTAATAAAATCTAATAGTTCTTTTTTAGGTGTTGCCATTATTATATAATGATTATCAGGAGAGTATTCCTCTAATTCTTTTTTAGAATATTTAAGTGATTTTTCATTTATTATTGGAGTTACATTTTTTATTTGTTCATCAGTTAATGACTTAAAATCAGCATTTTCAAAATCATTGCCAACAACAAAGTAATCTCCTGCGATATAGTCTATATCAAATATAGTATTTGGTGGTAAATCTAAAAGTTTTCCTTCTTCATTACATACAATTAAAGTATCATCTGTAAAATCAATAATTTCAATTAAACCTCCAACAAGTTTTTGTTTTGCTTTTAAAGTATTATCTATAAATTTAATTTCAGCTTCATAACCAACTTTTTTTAATAATATTTTTAATTTTTCTTTTTTCATTTTTTGCTCCTTTTAATTTTTTTCTAAAATAGTTTTGTTAGAATCACTAGGAAGTACAGTTGAATTATTTTGTTCTTCAACATATATATTTTCTTTATCTGTAACTTTAGTTTTGATTCTTAATTTTTCAAAAATATCTTGTGTAACATCTGTATTATCTTTAGCGAGTAATTTTATTTTGTCGCCCACAGTGTTATAGGCAATGCAGTCTGTAATATAGCTATTGTGCTTTAATTCACAAGCTTTTAAAAATACTTTTTTACTTGTAGTAGTAATATAGGCTTTTGTAGAGCCAGTTAATAATGCTTGATTTTTAATATAGCCACCAAGTTGCTCATAATTCATATTCATAAAACAATTAGGTAATTCTTGAATAAGTCTAATTTTATTGTTACAACTACAAAGAATAAGCATAGAGTAATTTTCGGAATGCTTAACATCATACATGAGCCTTGCTAAATCATTTCTGCTATTGATTTTATAGTCCATAATAGGATTTCTTTTACATTCTCTATCAACAGTAATCTTTGTTTCTGAAGTAATTGGAATGCTATCACATACATTAATTTTTCCATTTTGAATATCTATCCAAGAAAATGTGCCATGGTCTACAATAACATGACCTAGAAAACCATTAACAGAGTTAGCTAATTGCTTTGTAAGTTGAATGTCAGGTTGTGAGGCTTTTGCATTTCCACTTGGGTGATTATGCATTAAATAATAGCCATTTGCTCCTAGTCTAAACATACGATTAATAATTTCAATGCAACCTCTAGTAAAATCTTGAGAATTCATGCCATTAGTTCTGTAATTAAATACATTGCACACATTGGGAATTCTTGAAGTAGTAGATTCATAACCTACAATTTTGTTATCACACATATAGATAATTCTAAACGTTTCATAAACAGGATTTCTAAAGGTGTAAGCAACTTTTACTAGGTCTGTTGAATTATTAATTTCAATATTCCTTAAATCAATATATTTTTTAGGAACAGGAAGCTTTGAGATAGCACAGAATAATTCATTAGTTTTATTCATTGTCTTAAGCCCCCTTTATCATATTAAAGAATAAGTAATCGATAATATCTTCTTCAAGTTCTTTAACATCAATAATTTCTAATCTTTTCTGAATTTCTTTCTTTGGTAATTTTTTTATATAATTCCATAATATGAAATTATAGTATTGAATATCTTGTGTAACTTTTAGAGAATATAAGTACTTATCTAATTGTGTTTTATAAAATTTAATCTCTTGTAATTTTGAATCTTCTTCCATAGAAATAACTTGATTCTCGATAGTATTTATGTTTTGCTTGAATTGTCTTAAAGAAGGAGCATATAAAATATGATTAAGCTCTCTTTCTTTTATTTTTGAATTTAAGTTTTGATATTCGTTTAAGTAATATCTAATTTTTGCTTTTGTAATTAAAAATTTTTTTGAATACATTTAAACCACCTCTAAATTTAGTGATTTCCGGAAATCTGTATTGCTTAAGCTTGATTTCAGTTTAGCATAAATATTTTGAAATAAATGAATTGTAGATTAAAGTAGTTAAATATGGATTATAATGAACAAAAATATGTTCGTAATTAAGAAAATAAAAAAGAAGTAAAATAGTTTTTGCTATTTTACTTCTAAAATATAGTTATTATATAAAATTAATTTTCAAAATCATCTTTTACTGTACTATCAATATATAAAATATTATTTTCGTTTAAAGTGTTTTTCTCTAAATCTGTTATTTTTAATTCTTTAAGCATTTCATCATGAAAATCTAGGTCGATTTTTGAAACTATGCATTTTCTAATAGAAGGAGTATAATTTCCATTTGTACAGCTTAAAGTTCCAAAGAATTTATCTCTTGAAGAATCAAAGATATTTAATATTATTTGAGTTACTTCAAGCCTTGGATTATTAGGTTTATAATTTTCTAAAATAAATACGGCAATAGTTTCATCAGAGTAAATATGACCTGATAAATATATTTTATTAGTTTTATAATCTACTAAATCAGCAATACAAGTATCATATTTTTCATGAAGAATAAGTTTAAATTTTCCTTTTCCATATCTTTTTTGAGAAGGAAAATAAGCATTATAGTAAATATATAAAGTGTTTGTTTTAAAAGGATTTTTTGAACGTTCTTTATTTATAATTTTATTATTAGAACTATCAAATAAATCATTAGGGCATATACCTAATACTTCACATATTATTGAAATTTGTTCTGGGTTTGGAAATACTTCACCGTTTTCATATCTTGTAATAGCAGAACGAGTAACACATAAAATATCAGCAAGATTTTCTTGACTTAATCCTTTATCTTTTCTTGCTTTTTTTATATTATTTCCAAATTCTTTTTTATCAAATTTAGTCATAGAATAAATCCTTTCCTATAAACTCTAATTATATTATAACATTTTAATAGTGAAATTTCAAATTTCCTTTAAGTATCAAGCACTTTAGAGTTTACTTAATTGATAAAATTAGTAAATTATGGTATAATATATGTATATCTAGTACATAGAGTGGCTCTTAATACCTTAATTATTAATCTATTCCACAAGCATTGCTTGATGATCGATAAGTGATTCAGGCATTGCGAGTGCCTGGATTTTTAATACAAGAATTCATTAGTTGATTTCTTCGTATTCACTTACTATATCGATTATTTACTATATAGAGTTTAAGTACGGAGAAAAAAACGATGAACAAAGTATTTTTTAGTCCTGGTGGGTGTCCTGGAGGATTACCTATTATATATTAATGTATACCAGTTTTTATAGCCACTCGGAGCTATATTTAGGGGGAAGAAATTTCCCCTAGTTCTAAAAAATAATTGTTTTTTATATAGATTTGTTTTATAATTAATTTAATAATTATCTGAACTACTCGCAATAGTTCAGTTTAATTAATACATTATGAATTAAGGCATAATGTGTGAAACGTGGGAAAAGTTTTTAGTTCATCGTTAACTGCCCACGTTTTTTTATGTGCATAAATTTCACAATTTTGTGATTTTAGTAAAAATTGTATAGAAAATATATAAAAACAATAGTATTTTCGGAAGAAATACTACTGTTTTGTAGCATAATATGCACATTTTGTTGAAAATAATGCACATAGTATGTTTTTGAATTATGTAAATTGAATTGCTATACTATACTTGTAAGGAGGTAGTATCAATGATAACTGAATATGATATTTCTACTAAAGATAAAGAAGTGTCATATATTGAGTTCGTTGATATGATACTAGATAGATTAGGATTTAGAAGAAATAATGTAGGAACAAGATTTTTAAGAGAATTTGTAATTTATCTATATAAGAAGAATCCATTTGAAATTATAATAAATAATGAAATAGAAGAATTTTTAACAGAAAGAAATATAAAAAATTTGACTATTATCAATTTTATTAAAAGAATAAATTATGCAATTAAATATGCAGATACTACAAAAATGAAAGAGAATTTTTTCAATGTATTTCATACTCAATTTGATTATTATTATTTAACACCAAAAACGTTTATTATTTTGATGTTGAATGTATTAGAAAAAGTGGTATCAATCAATAATTTGTAATTAAAAGTTATTCAAATAAATAATAATAATTAATTCAAAATTGTATAGTATTTTGATATATTGTTATTTTTTATTAAAAAATTAAGTCAAACACTTGAAATCTAATAAACATCTCTGTATAATATTGGCGAAAAAAAAAAGAGGTATTATTATGTTAAGATTAAGAGGAAAAATAGCAATTATATTAATTCTAATTTTGTGTTATGTGATTTTTTACTTTAATATATTGGGGACAAGAACAATCAAAGAAGAAGTAGTAGAAAATGGAAAGGTTACATATGAATTTGAAGAGGAAGATGTAATCAAATATATTGATAAAAAAGAAGAAGAAAGCAAAAAATCTCAAAATGTACAATTTAAAGTAACTATATATATTACTATGTTTTCAATATTTACCTCTGCAATAATTTCAATACTTTCTCTTATTGTTCAATGTAAAGAAAATAAAAAAGAAAATTGTTATAAGATTATGGAAATATTACCTGAAACCATAGAAAAAATGAATATTATTATAACAATTTTGTTAAAAGATAATAGGTATAAAAATATAATAGATACAATTGATTCTAAAACATTAAGTGAATTCAATATAAAAGAAATACAAGAGATATTTGAACATGATAATAAAGGAAAACCAAATATATTTAATCAAATCGAAAAAATAATTTGTTACTCAAAGACACAAGACAGGTATGAGAAATATTTAAAAGAAAATTATAGAGAAGAAAAATATAAAGAAATATTTCCCAAAAAGTATACAAAATTAATCGAGGATACTTTGGATAAAATGAATTTTTTATGTGAAATAATAATAATAAACGACTCTAAATTCATATATGAGCAATACAATACTATTATTTTAGATTCAATTTGTAAGTTGTCAATTATAATAGCTAAAGATAATAAGAATATAATTAATAAAAAATATATAAAGATAATTAAATTATATAATAAATGGAATAAAAAGGAAAAATAGATATATATGCATAATTTAAAAATATTATACCATAATAATTAATTAACTGTATTACTATAAAATTTTTTTGAAACATTCACAAATACAAATATATTTGCTATAATAGTTAAAGATAAAAGAGAAAGTAGGTATATGAAAATGAGAAAGAAAATTTTAAGAGCAATAAGTTTAATACTTTTAGTTATTATGTTATTTGTTTTAACAGGTTGCAGTAATGATAATACTAATAAAGAGGAGGTAAACAATGTTACTATTGAGCAAAATGAAGAACTTCAAGTAGAAAATCTTACTTTAGAAAAATTCAAAGAAGTAATGAAAAAAAGAAATCTGAATGTTGTAGATAGAGGAACAAATAGTCAATATGATCACTATCAAGTACAAGATTCTAATAATTCAACTTATTATGAGTTAAGTGTTTTCAAAGATGATGAAACAGCTTTGAGCTGGTGGAATAATTCTCCCAAAAAAATGTATTATGTAGAAGAAGAGATTTTAGAAGTGCTTAAGAATGAAGAAAAAGAAAATTTCAATAAGTATGAAATAGTTATGAAAAATGGAACTATTTATATAGACTATCGCGAAAATAACTATTTCTTAAGAGCTACAATACAAAATGATACACCAGAAAATGGACAAAACATTGCTGAGGAAATTTTTAGTGAATTAGGTTTTTAAATTTCATAAATATTTAAGGAGAAAAAATGAAAAAGGGAATTTTAGTAGAAATAAGTGTGATACTTTTAATGTTTAGCCTATTTGTATTAACAGGATGTTCAAATAAAGAAATCGGAGGAACAACTACAAAATCTAATAACCAAAAACTATCAGATATAGTAAAAGTAGGTGATTATGTAGAGTATAAAACAGAAGTTGGAAATACATATATATCTAAAGCCGATAAAACTGGAATTGATAAAGAACAAATATTTGAAACAACAGGTGAAGAAAAATGGAGAGTATTAAGTATTGAAGATGATGGAAACGTAAATTTAGTTAGTGTAGAAGGTATAGTAACCAAATTTGAAAAAGAATATTCATTATATGGAGAAAATGGATTTACAAACGGTGTAGAAGAACTTAATAATATTTCAAAAATTTTTGCAACAGGAGAAAATGCTATATTTGGAAGAAGTATGAATCTATCTGATGTTATTAATCTTATAGGAATTGATAAAATAGCAAAAGTATATGAAAATGAAAATGAAGTAGATTTATCTGCATATAGTGGAGAAGAAAAACTTAAACAAGCATATAAACTTATGAATGAAGAATATGGAAACACATATACATTTGAAAGTCAAACAAAAACTGTTAATTCAGCATTTAATATAAATTCATCAATGAATGCATTTGGAATTGATAAAATAACAGACGATAAAACTACAATAGATTTATTACTTACTTCAAATGGAAAAACTGGAGAAAATATTTGGTTAGCAGATGAAATTGTAGATGTAGGAAAAATAGGAAGAGAAGCTAGTTATTTTAACTGTGGTCTTGCTACATATGATGTAACTAAACGAACACAGTATACTGGATATACAGGAGAAAACATATCAAGTTCTATTGGATTTGAAACATTATATTACATTAATTATAATCAAAGAAGTTCATATCCTGATAATTTTATTAGAGTAGTTGTTACATTAGATAAAAACACTAAAGTTTCAGGTGGTACTGGAACAAGTGAACAACCATATACTTTAAAATAAGTGAATGAAATTGATTTTAAATATAGAAGGAAATAAAAATGAAAAATAAAAATTTTATTTTGTATATGATATTTTATTTAGTAAATATTATATTTGGTGCTTTAAGTTCTTTTTTGTCTTTTCTAGTACCTGTTAATATAATTCAAGAAACAGACAATGGAGAAAACTATTTTATGATACTAGTTTTAGGAATATTATTAGTATATTGTTATTTATACTCGTATTTAAAAGAATTGATAAGATATTTTATAAGTAAGAAATATAAGATAGATTACAAATCTGATAAGATTGCTAGTTTTCTTTTTGTTATATCTTCAGGAATTCTATTATATTTAATTAGTCAATATAGAGGTATTGAAGAAACAGGAGAAGTATTAAGTGTAGCAATAAGTATAATTATATTAGGAGTTTTAATTGTAAAGTGCAATATTATTGAAAAAAGTATGTTTTTTGATTTACTTTTAGAACAACAGAAAATAAAAGAGAATTTAAAAAGTGAAAAGAAACATCAATTACAAAGTGTAATAATTGGTGGTATATGTGGCATTTTTTCTGCTATAACTTTGTTGAGTATATATTTAGTTTGTATAAAGAATAAAAATGTACCTATAGTAATATTTATAATTGGAACAATTATTTTATTATGTGTTTATGATTACATCTATAATAGAATTAATGATAAATATTATAAAAAAAATCTTAATAAAAAAATTAGAAATTATTGGATATTAAAAGATTTTGGAGTTTATTCATTTAAATTATTTTCGACTATATCTTATTTATTCATTTTAATTTTAGTAGTAGAAATACCAATTTTTATAAGTATTATTATTGTTTGGATTGCTAAAGTTATAAATGGATTTAGATTGGAAAAAGGATATGATTTAGATTTAAAATCATATGGAAGTTATAAATTTCCTTCATACAATGAAAAAAATAATGATAATGAGAAAGATACTGATTTGAATTTTAGCACATCATATATAACAGATAGATTTGGAAATGTTATAGGAAAAACAGAAACAACAAGCTATAATAGTAAATATGGTAATTTTGAGACGACAGTATATAAAGATAATTTAGGTCGTACAACTGGAAAAAAAGAAACAAATAAATATTAAAAATAAAGCTAGATTATACAATTTTATTATTTAAGTATAATTAGTTAGCTTTTAAATTAATGTGAGAGCAGAAATTTATTTCTGCTCTTTATCAATTTCATTTAAATTAATTCCATATTGTTGTAATGTTTCAAGAAGTATATCTTTTTCATTATTAAGTTTTGTAATAAGATTATACATTGCATTAATTTCAATTTCTTTAGAATGACTTTTTTCTTTAAGATAGATATTTTCATTTTGCATATTTTTATAGTATTGTATAAAATTTTCATTTTTTGCAAGTTCAAGTTTTAAATTTTTAATTTCATTCATAAGTTTATTATTTTCATTTAATAGAGGCTTAAGTAAATTATTTTCAACAGATTCTGGAGTAAATTGTTCATAATTTAAAAATGATTTAATAGAAGTATATATAGAAGAATTTCTTTCATTATCGTTAAGCTTTTCTTTTACTTCATAAAAATTAGTTTCTTTCTTTAATTCTTCAACAGTTTTATGAGTTTTGTTAGGATTATTTTTTCCTCGTTCAAGATTAAAACCATTCATTCTAACACACTCATAAAATCTATCTTGTAATAGCATATAACTATTTCGTTCTTTCCAAAAATCATTTCCACCAATTTTTCTAATTGAATTTCCATATTTATTTTTTGAATCAACAACAGGAATGAAAGTTATGTGCAAATGAGGTGTTTCTTCATCTAAATGTACAACAGCAGAAATTATATTTTCTTCTCCTAAATTTTTATAATTACATACAAAATCATAAGAAGTTTTAAAATATCTTTTAGTTTCATCGAATCCAATTTCTTTAAAAAAACTATTATCAGAAGTAATAATCATTTCGCAAGCATAAATACTATTTTTATGAAGTTGTCCTTTTAAATTGTTTTGCTCTTTTAGTCTTTTAAATTCTTTAAAGTAATTATTTTCTAATGGTTTCTTTAAATGGTAGTTATGATATGTTTTAGATATATCAATATTCTTATTTGAATAATTTTGCTTATATCTTTCATTATGAGGGCAAAGTTTTATCATTTGTTCTTTAGTATATTTTTGATTTCTAATAATGGCATAACTCATATTTTATTACCTCCAATTATTTGATTTATTTTATTGATATAAGAAAACCTAGAATTATTTGTAATTCTAGGTTTAATATTGTAAGCATTAAGCTCATATTCTTTTAGACAAATTACTTGAAATTCATATACAGAATCAATTTGTTTTTTTAAATCTTTAAATTGTACTTTATTCATTAAATTTTTTCCTTTCTAAAAATTGCGATGGAACTCACCCAAAAGCTATAAATTTATCTGCTTTTGGAAAAGTTCCATAACACACTATGGAACTTTTAGAAAGTTCCTTGTGTGCAAAAGGGAAAATCCCTTTTGAAACCCTAAATATGTGAGCAAACAATGTACTACGAAAATATAAATAAATGTTGATATATTAAGGTTTTAATTATTTCAGCCCAGCCATAAAAAAACAGGGTTTTTAGAATATGTAAACCTTGATTTTTTTGTATTAATTAGACTAAGGAGAAAAAATATAATTAATATAGGAATAGATATAGATGGAGTATTAATTGATGATAATACATATAGAATAGATACAATGACCAAATATTGTTATGAAAATAAGCGTGATAGTTTAGATAATCCATATGAATATGAAAATAAATGTAATTGGTCAAAAGATATTGAAGAAGATTATAGAAAAAAATATTATTTTGAATATATAAATAATGTGCCAGTTAAAAGATTTGCTTCAGAAGTAATAAAAAAATTGCATGATGAAGGAAATAAAATAATAATTATAATAGGAAGATATAAGACAAAAGAATATTCAGAACTTGGTCAACAAATAAGAAATAGTATGGTTAATTGGTTGAAAAATAATAATATAATTTATGATGAAATATGCTATGCTAGTTTTCCAAAATCAAAAGAGATACAAGCAAAGAAAATAGATATAATGATAGATGATTGTCCATAAGTGTTAAAAGCAATTTCTAAGTATACAATTGCTTTTTGTTTTAACAATATCTATAATATGAAGTTGGAATATGATAATATAATTAGAGTTTTTTAGTTGGTATGATATATATAGTAGAATTAATAATATAAAAAAATAATATAGAAATAAAACAAACCTTTTATGAAATTTAACATAAGAGGTTTTGTTTTAATATTTGTTAGATAATTGAAGAAAGAAATTTTTATCTTTTTACAATTATCTAACAATTTGGTAAAAAAATTCCGTTTTGAATACAACATTATTGCAATTATGTTAAAGTAATTGCAATAGGTATATTCATATTGTATAATACATATGAAAAAAATTAGGTAAATGTAATTAGTTAATATTATAAGGGGAAATGAGTATGAAATATTTAGTTGTTTCAGATTTACATGGTTCAAGTTATTATGCTAATAAATTGAAAGATATATATAATAAAGAAAATCCAGATAATATAATTTTATTAGGAGATTTATATTATCATGGTCCTAGAAATCCATTAACAAAAGAATATAATCCAATGGAAGTTTCTGATATATTAAATAGTTTTAAAGATATAATTTTATGTACTAGAGGGAATTGTGATGCAGATGTAGATGAAATGATTTCTGAATTTAAATTTGAAGATTATATAAGAATATCAATTTCTAATAATAATTTTTTCTTTACACATGGTCATAAATATAATATTGATAATATTCCAGAAAATACAGATGTTTTAGTTTATGGACATTTTCATACTGGTTTTATAAAAAGGCAAAATGGTGTATTATGTATAAATTCTGGTTCAATAGCTTTACCAAAAGATAATACAAAAAATAGTTATTTGATTATTGATGAAAAAGAAATTGTTTTAAAAGATGTTGATGGTAATAAAATAGATAATATATTATACAAATAAATATTATGTTGATTTTGCAAAAACTGTAAATATAGTAAAAATAAAGCATTCAAGCGGATAATCACTTTATATAAAAATACAAAAAATAAAAAAAATCTGTAAATGCTTGAAAAGTAGGATATAACATGGTATAATGTTAAATGACATAATTCTGGGGAACATAAATATCTTTATAAGAAAGGAGATTGAAAGTAATGGAAAACGATCAAATAGTGATTCCATTTGACGTACAAGCTTTACATACTAATTTAATAGAACGTGTATTTCAAAAAATAAAATTCTTTATAAAAGTAATAATAAAAAGAATTTTAGAAATAATATTTTCAATCTTAGGAATTGTTTTCTTAATACCACTAACAATTGCAGTGGCACTTAGAAAATTTATAAATAAAGATAAAAGTAAAATCTTTAGAGTTCAAAATAAAATAGGAAAAAATGGAAAAATATTTAAAATGTATACTTTCAATTATGAAAGTGATAAAAAATTTTTAAAAAAATCTGGATTATATATATTACCACAAATAGTAAATATATTAAAAGGCGATATGACTTTTGTAGGACCAAAAGCTTATAGTGAAAAGCAAAAAGAAGATATGGGAGAATATTATTCTTATATTATTCAACATAAGCCAGGAATTACAGGTATTCCTCAAATTTCTAAATATGCTAAAGATAATTTCTTAGATAGATTAGATATGGACTTAAGATATCATTATAGAAGAAATTTTAGTTTAGATTTAAAAATTATTTTAATAACTTTACTTATAACACTAAGAGCTAAGAAAACATATAATATTGGTTCACAAATAAATAAAAGTATTAAAGATATAAAAATTTTAATAGAATCTTTAATAAAAAGAATATTAGATATAGTAGCTGGAATAGTTGGAATTATAATTTTAATTCCTATTACAATTATTATAAAATTAGTTTATATTTTTACAAAAGAGAAAGGTTCTGTTTTTTATGTGCAAGATAGAATTGGAAAAGATGGAAAGGTTTTCAAACTTTATAAATATAGATCAATGGTAGAAAATGCTGATGAAAAATTAAAAGAGCTTTTACAAAATGATGAAAAAGCTAGAGAAGAATATAGATTAAATAAAAAATTAAAGAATGATCCAAGACTAACAAAAATAGGTGCTTTTTTAAGAAAGACAAGCATAGATGAATTACCACAATTAATAAATGTATTTAAAGGCAATATGAGTTTAGTAGGACCAAGACCATATTTACCTAGAGAAAAAGAAGATATGGGAGAACATTACAGATACATAATAAATTCAAAACCTGGTCTTACAGGTTTATGGCAAATTAGTGGAAGAAGTAATACAACATTTGAAAGAAGAATGCAATTTGACAGACAGTATAATATAAATAAATCTTTAAAAACAGATGTGAAAATACTTTGTAAAACAGTAGGTGTTGTTTTTAAAGGAGTAGGAGCTGCATAAAAGGAGTATAAATGAAAAATATTTTTATTATTGGATGCAAAGGTATACCCTCAAATTATGGAGGGTATGAAACTTTTGTTGAAAATTTAACTTTTTATGAAAAAAGCAATGATAATATAAAATATCATGTAGCTTGTATAGGAAATTACGAAAGAGAATATGAGCACAATGGTGCGAGATGTTTTAATGTAAAAATACCAAATATCGGTCCAGCTAAAGCTATAGTTTATGATTTAAGAGCAATAAAAAAATCAATCGAATATATAATAGAAAATAAGATTGAAGATGCAATTATTTATATACTAGCGTGTAGAATTGGACCTTTTTTGCATCATTATAAAAAAATAATGAAAAAATATGGAATTTTATTATATGTAAATCCAGATGGACATGAGTGGTTGAGAGCTAAATGGAGTAAACCGGTAAAGAAATATTGGAAATTTTCAGAACGATTGATGATAAAAGAATCTGATTTAGTAATTTGTGATTCCAAAAATATTGAAAAGTATATTTTAAAAAGTTATTCAAAATATAATCCAAAAACTGTATTTATCGCATATGGAGCAGATTTAGAAAAAAGTAAATTGTCAAATGATTCAAAAGAATTAAATGAGTGGTACAATGAAAAAAATGTAAAAAGTGGTAATTATTATTTAGTTGTTGGAAGGTTTGTACCTGAAAACAATTATAAAACTATGATTTCTGAATTTATGAAATCTAATACTAAAAAAGATTTAGTTTTGATTACTAATGTTGAAAAAAATAAATTTTATGAACAATTAAGGCTGGAAACTGGATTTGAAAAAGATTCAAGAATAAAATTTGTTGGAACAGTTTATGAAAAGGAATTAATAAAAAAAATAAGAGAAAATGCTTATGCATATTTGCATGGACATGCTGTTGGAGGAACAAATCCATCTTTAATAGAAGCTTTAGCTACTACTGATTTAAATTTACTTTATGATGTTGGTTTTAATAAAGAGGTTGCTGAAAATGGAGCTTTATATTGGTCTTTAGATAATATGAATTTAGCAAATTTAATTAACGAATGTGATAAATTGAAAGATAATAAAATAAAAGAATTGGGAGAAATTGCGAAAAATCGTGTTATACAGGAATATACTTGGAGTAAAATTGTTGGAGATTATAAGAAATTGTTTTTAGGTTAGGTGAAAAAATTAATGGAAAATATTGATTTATTACATGAAGTTGATATTAATATTGTTAATGAAGTTATTAATATATGTGATAAGTATAGTTTAAAGTATTATATGCTAGGAGGAACTATGCTAGGAGCAATTAGACATAAAGGTTTTATTCCATGGGATGATGATATTGATTTAGGAATGCCTAGAAAAGATTATGAAAAATTCCTTGAGGTTGCTCCAAATGAGTTATCTCAAAATTTAAAATTAGTAAATTATAAAACAGATACTAAATATCAATATTATATTACAAGAATATTAGATATAGAAACGAAAGTTGAAGAAGAAAGAATTGGAAATGATAGTAAATATACAAATGCATCAATTGATATATTTCCAATTGATGGAACTCCAAATAATTTTATATTAAGAAAAATATATTTTTTTAGAGTTTTATATCATAGAGCTTTAATGTCTTTATGTTACAAAGATTCTATTGATAGAAAAAGAAAAAGAAGCTTTATAGAGAAAATATTTTTATATATTATGGAACATTTTCCTATTGAAAAAATGACTACACCATATAAGCAAAAAGAAAAAATAGATAAATTATTAAGAAGCCAAGATGTTAATAAATCTAAGTTTATAGGAAATATTATGGGAGCATATCGTACTAAGGAAATTGTTCCTAGAGAATATTTCGGAGATGGAAAATTTTATAAATTTGAGAATATAAAATTAAGAGGTCTTGATATGTATGACGAATATTTAAAATATACCTATGGTGATTATATGAAATTACCACCAGAAGATAAAAGAAAAACTCATTTTAAAATTATAGAAATACATGGAAAAAGAGTTTAAATGTATTAATATCTTAAGAAAGGATTATATATATGGTAAAAGTAATAACATATGGTACATTTGATTTATTTCATGAAGGACATTATAATATTTTAAAAAGAGCCAGAGAACAAGGAGATTATTTAATAGTTGGAGTTACTTCTGAAAATTATGACAAGACAAGAGGAAAACTAAATGTTAAACAATCACTTATTGAAAGAATTGAAAATGTAAAGAAATCTGGTTTTGCTGATGAAATAATTGTAGAAGAATATTTAGGTCAGAAAATTGAAGATATAAAAAAATATAATGTTGATAAATTTGTTATAGGTTCTGACTGGCTAGGAAAATTTGATTATTTAAATGAATACTGTAAAGTTATATATTTAGAAAGAACAAAAGGAGTTTCAAGTACTCAATTAAGAAATGCAGAAAAGGGAATAATAAAACTAGGATTTATTGGCTCAGGAAGAATTGCAGAAAGAATGTGTAGAGAGTCAAAATATGTTAGTGGAATAAATTTTGATTATGTATATGGAAGAAACGAAGAAAAAATAAAAGATTTTGCAGAAAAGAATGATTTAAAATATTATAGTACAAATTTAGATGAATTTTTTGAGAAAGTAGATGCTGTTTATATAGCCACTCCACATCTAACTCATTATGAATTTGCAAAAAAAGCTTTAGAAAAAAAGAAACATGTTTTATGTGAGAAACCTATTACTTTAGAAAAAGAGAAAACTGAAGAATTATATAAAATTGCTAAAGAAAGTGGTGTGGTTTTGTATGAAGCAATAAAAACAGCTTATTCACCTGCATTTATAAGAATGATTGCATTAGCTAAAAGTGGTGTAATAGGAGATATAAAAGATGTAGATGCAACATTTACAAAATTAATGACAGATTATTCTTTAAGAGAATTTGATAAAATGCAAGGAGGAGGTAGTGTAACTGAATTAGCTACATATCCATTAATTGCAATTGTGAAATTATTAGGGATTAAATATAAAGATATTGATTTTTACTCATATTATGGAGATAAAGATGTAGATTTATATACTAAAATTATTTTAAAATATGACAATGCTATAGCAACAGCACAGGTTGGATTAGGAGTAAAAAAAGAAGGAGAACTAATAATTTCTGGTACAAAAGGATATATAATAGTTCCTGCTCCTTGGTGGAAGACAGAGTATTTTGAAATAAGATTTGAAAATACAAATCAGACAGAAAAGTATTTTTATAAGTTTGATGGAGATGGATTAAGATATGAGCTTGCTGAATTTTTAAGAAGTATTTTAAATAATACTGAAAATATTTATATAAAAAATGAAGAAAGTATTGTGATAAGTGAAGTAATAAATAAATTTTTAAATAAAAGATATGATGAAATTTGTTAGGAATGAAAAATAATGGGAAAACTAAAATCAATATTTCAAAAACAAGGTGGATGGAAATTAGTAAAACAATATTGGCAAAGTGGCTCTCTTTTTACTGCAATAGGAGAAATTTTATTGCTTGGGAAAAGTAGAACAGCATTAGAAATATTACGTTTATCCACTCATTTGAAAATTAAACAAAAATTAGAGAAGAAGTATTTAAAAAAATTAAAAATTTTTGAAAGTACATATAATTCAAATGTAAATCATAAATTAAGTAATAAAGTTTGGGTATGTTGGTTTCAAGGAATTGAGAATGCCCCAGAAGTTGTTAAAGTTTGTTATAAATCATTAAAAGATAATTTAGTTGGAAAAGAAATAATATTAATTACAGAAAAAAATATGTTAGATTATGTTACATTTCCAGACTTTATTTTAGAGAAATGGAATAGAGGTAAAATAACGAAAACTCATATGACAGATTTATTAAGACTTGAATTATTAATAAAATATGGAGGTTTATGGATTGATTCAACAGTTTTATGTACTAGTAATGAAATTCCTGAGTATATTTTTGATTCAGATTTATTTTTTTATCAATGTTTAAAACCTGGGAGAGATGGTCATAGTCACGTTAATTCAAGTTGGCTTATTAGTGCTAAAACTAATAATAAAATATTGATGGCTACAAAATATTTGTGTTATGAATATTGGAAAAAAAATAATAGTCTTATGGATTATTTTTTATTACATGACTTTCTTTCAATTGTTTTAGATTTTTATCCAGATGATTGGAACAAAATTATTCCATGTAGTAATTCAACACCACATATTTTAGCATTAAGATTATTTGATGAATATGATGAAAATGTATGGAATGCTATAAAGAAAATGACATGTTTTCATAAACTAACATATAAATTTGATAAAGAAAAATTAAAAATTAATAATACATATTATAAAAATATAATATGTTAATTGAGGTAAAAATGGATTTATCTGTAATTGTACCAGTATATAATACAGAAATTAATATTTTAAAGAAATGTTTAAATTCTATATTAGAAATACAAAAAATGCAATATGAGGTTTTAGTAATAGATGATGGTTCTAATAAAGAGTTTTCAAAAGAATATGTGAGTTTCATAAATAATTTTAATAATGTAAAGTATATTTATAAAAATAATGGTGGAGTTAGTTCTGCTAGAAATTTAGGATTAAAAGAGGCTCATGGAAAATATATAATGTTTGTAGACTCTGATGATATTCTATATTCAAAAGAATTACATTTTGAAGACATAAAAACTAATGCAGAAATAATTTTTTATAATAGATTTATTGTAAAAGGAGGAAAATTTTTTGAAAGTAAAGAGATAGATAGAATATCTGGTAAAGTTGATGCAATATATATTTTAGAAGAATTTATAAAAAGCAATAAATTTCATAATCCTTTTTGTAAAATTATAAGTAAATCATTTTTAGAAAAATGGAAGATTGAATTTGATACTAATATTATTCAAGGAGAAGATGCAATATTTAATCTAGAAATGCTATTGCATATGCCTCAAATGTATTATGTAGATAGATTTTTGTATGGTTACCAGTATAATTATGAAACCTATAATAATAGATGGATTAAATTTCCAAATCAAATGTTTGATAATTTTTGGTATTTATATTCTAGAAAGCTTAAAACTATTGACGATATTAATTTTAATGATAAAGAAAAATTAAGGAAAACAATTAATATACATTATCTAAAAAGAATATTTAGTGTTTGTTTAGATATTAGCAAAGAAAAAGATAAAAATTTAAATCTTTTATTAAAAATTTCAGAGTATATAAATAAAATAGAAATTGAAAAGAAAGATTTAAAAATATTATTAAAACTCAAAATTTATTTAATAATAAATAAAAAATGGAATATTATATGCTTAATTTCAAAAGTAAGAAATTTTTATCTTAAATATTTAAAAAGAGATTATGATTTTTAATTAAGTATATTATTAAAATATATTCAAATGAAAAAAATGATGTAGGAGAAGTGATATGGCAATATATTTAATAAGTTTTTTTATATCATGTATGTTTTTAAAATTATCAGAATCTATCAAAAAAAGTAAAGTTTTACGTTTTTTGGTCGTTTTTATAGCATTAATGATTCCTTGTGTTGTAGCTGGTATGAGAGCTCAAATTATAGGAACAGATATAGAAGTATATGTAAAACCATTATTTGAGTGTGCTAAAAAGTCTACAACTTTTTCAAGATATTTTAATATGTCATGGAGAAATAGTTGGAAAGCAATTTATGTTTATAGCTTTGAAAGTGGATTTAGTACATTCATATACTTAATAACAATGTTAACTAAAAGTTTACAGGGTGTTTTATTTTTTATACACTTTATAATTATAATTCCTATTTATTTGGGACTAAGAAAATTTAAGGATTTAAAAAATAGTACATGGTTTGGGATGTTGGTTTTCTATTTAATGATTTATAATGTGACTTTAAATTTAATGCGTCAATATATTAGTATAGCAATTGTTTTTTATGGTACAAGTTGTTTATTAAATGATAAAAATGGAAAATTTAAATTTTTTGTTTATTTGATTATTGCTTATTTATTCCATAGTTCTGCACTTTTAGGCTTATTTATTTATATATTTTATTGTATTTTTCATCACCAATATTATAAAAATAGAGTATTAAAAATCTCTGAAGATTTTAAAGTTCCAATAAATCAATTATTAATATTAGGAATTGTTTTTGCAGGAATAATTATGGTAATGAATTCAGATATGCTTGTAAAAGTTTTAGAGATATTAGGATTTGATTATTATTCAAAATATATTGCTGGAGATGTTACATTTCTTGTATCAAAAATTATAAAAATAATGCCAATAATATTATTATTTATTATTACATATAGATATTTTATAAAAAAATATCCAGATTCATATTTTTATATTTTAATGTTTGTAATGGATGTACTTATTTCTCAATTTTCATCAGTAAATGCATATGGAGTTAGAATAGGGTATTTATTCCAAACATTTAGTATAGTAAGTTTTCCGCTTCTTTGTAACTCACATCCTCAAAAGTTAATAAATAAATTAATTAAATTATTATTAATAATATATTTAATTGTTTATTGGTATTATTATTTTGTATATAGTGGTTCTAATGAAACAGTGCCATATATTCCATATTGGAAATTTTAGTAAAATTAAAAAGTTAAATAAGAAAGGATGTTTATATGGAAAAAATTTGGGTTAAAGGATTTTTTCAGAAAAATTTAGGAGATGATATATTTTTAAAAATTTTAACTGAAAGATATAGAAATGTTATGTTTGAATCATTTTCTAATTATGATTATAAAATTTTAACTGAAAATATAAAAAATTTAAAATTTTATAATAAATATTCCTTTTTTAATATATCTAGGAAGCTTTTTGAATATCTAGGAAAAAATCTTAAAACAGAAAAAATATATAATAAGTATGATAAGATTGTTATTATAGGTGGCTCTTTATTTATAGAAAATGAAAATACGAATTTAAAGTTCCATGAAGAAGTATATAACTTTAGAAAACCATACTATATTTTAGGTTCTAATTTTGGACCATATAAAACAAAAGAGTATATAGATATACATAAAAATAAAATTTTTAAAAATGCAGAAGATGTGTGTTTTAGAGAAAGTTATTCTTTTAAATTATTTAAAGAATTAAATAATGTAAGAAAGGCTTCTGATATTGTATTTTCTTTAGATACAACTAATATAAAAAATACAAATAATAAGAAAGTAATTATATCAGTTATTAATTGTTCAAAAGATGGAAAATATATAATTGAACAAGAAAAGTATAATAAAAAGATAATTGAACTTATAAAATATTTTGAAGAAAAAGGATATGAAGTTACTCTAATATCATTTTCAAAGCCTCAAGGAGATGAAAAGGTAATAGAAGATATACTTCAATGCTGTTCTTCTAATATGAAAATTGATAAATATTTTTATAGAGGAAATATTGATGAAGCTCTTAACGTTTTGGCCGATTCACAAATAATAGTAGGTACAAGACTTCATGCTAATATTCTAGGATTAATTTTAAATAAAACTATAATACCAATTGTTTATAGTGATAAAACATTAAATATTTTATCAGATATAAAATTTAAAGGAAAAATATTTGACATTAGAGATGAAAAAAGCTTTGTAATAAATACAATAAATGATGAACAATTAAATTATAAATTAGATGTTTCTTTTCAAATTAAAGATGCAGAAAAACACTTTCAAGTTTTAGATAAAGTTTTGGAGAATAAATAATGGAAGAATCAAGAACAAAAAATACTTTAAGAAATATGAAAACTGGCGCTATAGTTCAAATTATAAATAAGTTAATGGCATTTATTGTTAGAAGTGTTTTTATACAAGTATTAAATACAGAATATTTAGGAATACATGGATTATTTACTAATGTGTTAACTATTTTATCATTTGCAGAATTAGGAATTGGAACTGCAATTATATTTAATATGTATAAGCCAGTAGCAGAAAATGATAAAGAAAAAATAAAAAGTTTAATGAAATTATATAAGAAGGCTTATAATATAATAGGAATTATAGTGTTTATATTAGGAATTTGTGTTATTCCATTTATGAATATTATTATTAAAGATATTCCAGATGTTAAAGAAAATATAATATTTATTTATTTACTTTTTCTTTTTAATACAGCATCATCATATTTTTTTACTTATAAAAAATCAATTATTTATGCTCATCAAAAACAAAGCATTATAGATAATTTAGATAGTATATTTTATTTTTTAAAAAGTATATTTGAGATAATATTTTTAGTATTAACTAAAAATTTTATTGTTTATTTAATAATTCAAATATTAGGAACATTTTTAGAAAATGTAACTATTGCTAAAAAAGCTGATAAATTATATCCATATTTAAAAGAAAAAAATGTACTTCCATTAGAAAAAACAGAAAATAAAGGAATTTTTAACAATGTAAAGTCACTTATTGTTTATCAATTAGGTGGAGTTATAATGAATGGAACTGATAATATCTTAATTTCTTCATTAATAAATGTAAGTACTGTAGGAATATGTTCAAATTATATAATGATTATTAATTCTATAAAAAGTATAGTATCTTCTATGTTAAATGGAGTTAATGCAAGTATAGGAAATTTAAATGCAATTGGAACAAGAGAAAAAAAAGAAAGTATATTTTATCAGATTACTTTTATAGATTATATAATATATTCATTTTGTGCTATTGCTTTAATGGTTTTATTGAATCCATTTATTACACTATGGTTAGGAAGTAAATATATTTTAAATTTAAGTATACCAATTACTTTGGCTGTTAATTTTTATATAGAAGGATTACGCTCACCAGGATATGCCTATAGGACTTCATTAGGCTTATTTGAAAAATCTAAAAGTACACCATATATTGGAGCAATTACTAATATAGTATTATCAATTTTATTATGTAAATTTTTTGGAGTAGTAGGAATTTTTATTGCTACATCAATTTCTTTATTAGTTTCATATGCTTGGATTGATCCATATTTAATTCATAAATATGAATTTAAAACTCCTATATTTAAATATTTTAAGAAATATCTAAAATATGCTATTTGTTTTACTATAAATTCGGTAATTTGTTTTACAATTGTAAATGTGATAAATATAAATGGAATATTAGGTTTTATAATAGATTGTATTATTGTTTTAATTATTCCTAATTTAATAAATTTTATAATATTTAATAAAGTAGAAGAATTCCAAGCCTTAAAAAATAAATTCATAATACCATTTTTAAGAAAGTTTAACAAAAAGTTCTCTAATATATAAATATTCTAAAGTTTATAACTATAAAACAGTATTATTAAACAACTATAGAAGCAAAGATTCAACATTAAAAGAGGTAAATTAAATTGAAAAAAAATCTAAAAAAAATTATTAGTTTAATATTTGTTATATTTTGGATGATAATAATTTTTTGGTTTTCTGCTATGGATGGAAAAGAATCAAATAGTAAAAGCAAAAAAACTATAGATAATGTTATTACAGAAATTGCAAATGTTATACATATTAATAATAGTGAGAAAATTAATTTAACAACTCTTAATGTATATTTAAGAAAATGTATGCATGGAAGTGTATATTTTATATTAAGTATATTTGTATTTAATTCATTAAGAGTATTTGGAGTAAAGAGAAAAAAGTCTTTGATATTAACAATTATTATTTTATTTTTGTATGCTTGTACAGATGAATTACATCAAGTTTTTGTTGATGGAAGAAATGGTAAAGTTTTAGACATTTTTATAGATATGATTGGTGCAAGTATTGGTTTAGTTATTTGTTGTATATTTATATATATAAAAAAATTTATTGATAAAAAAAGAAAATCTTGTATAGATTTGTCTAAAAAATAAAAAACACAAAAAAACTTGTAGATTTATGTAAGTTATGTTATTATTATAATTAAATTAATTTAGAAGAGAGAATGGTTTAATGAAAAGATTTTTAATTATAATAATGAGTTTTTGTATTTTATTTCTAATTATAACTATACTAGGTGTTGTGGATTATAAAGCTGAAAGTGCAGACAATTTTAGTAGAAAATTATTGTATGCTAATTATGTTCCTGAAAACGTAATTAAAGCACAAAATGCAATAGAGATGACAATTGCAGAACTAAAATGTGAATTTTTAGTAAATTGGTGTAAGGGGAATGTAGATGGATATTTTCATGAACATGTGTTATTTGAAAAGTTTGATGAATTTTTGCAAACACATGAATACAGAGTTTGTTTAAAAGAAGATATTGATAGTAAACCAGAAAATTTAATTTGTAATTTAGTTTCAAATAAAGTTGTATATTTTACAGATGGTAAAGATATTTTTTCTATAAATTTTGGTAAACTTAAAAGCAAAAGAATAGCAGATATTTATGTAGGTGATGTAAAACTTATAAAATAGAATATTTTGATTATTATGAAACTATGAGTATGACTAAAAATGATGCTATAGATAATATAATTCTAAAAATATATATTTATGGAGAACTTACAACAATAAAACTTTAAAAAATAAAATAAATTTTAAGGAAGATTATAGTTTATATAATCCTCCTTATTGTATTTTAAATCTGTAATTATATAATTAATAAATATTTCTAAAAATATTTAAAGTTATTTTATGTGGATATTATACTATTGTTTATTAAATACTTTACATAACTGAAAAAATGTTGTATAATAGTAACTGGTAGTATTTTTACTAGCTATCAGCAATACTTAAAAATTCTTCCCTATTTGGGGCAAGGAGGTACTAAGATGTCTAAAAATAAGAAAAACATGACCCTAAAGGGTCAGCGGATAAGTTCTGTAGAGGAACTTGAAAACGGATACATTGGATTTACCCTAAAAATACGTCAGAGAATTCTCTCAAAGAGTTTTTCTGATTTAGTTATCTGGGTAATTGTTCCACACCAGATATGGTTATCATTTGCGGAACATAATCCAACAGATTGGCTATATATTACAGGCTCTTTAATTAGCACACGTAAATTGATTGAGGGCAGGCAATATATAGAGTATGCTGTAAAAGCGAGGTACATTGGAAAATATGATGCTCTCCTATATGAAGAACTAGGAGGAGAGTGTATTTTCAGTGGAGATGTGAAGCTGCTTAAAAAAAGTGGCTTTGATTCTAACGAACCTCCCAAAAATAGTTTGTATGGTATGAAGGTGTTTTGCAAAGATTCGAACCAAACATTCTTTGAGGCAGTGGCAATGCGAGATCGAGTAAATGACTTTGTTTCTCTTGAAAAAGGAAGCATTGTGCATTTAATAGCAACCTTCATGCCAAGTGATCCTCCGTACATATCCGTAAAAGAGACATCAGCTGTGTGAACAATCACACAGCACTTTTTTTTATTTTTAATAGTTAATAAAACTCATCATATTTTTGTATTATTTCAATATAATTTAGTAACATTATTTTTTTATATAAGATTTTAGCAAATCTTATTAATTTATAAATATATTATCATATGAGAAAGGAATATGTTACTATGAATTCAATTTCAAAAAAAATTATTATTATATTTATGATATTTCTTTTATTTTTCAAATATGTTACATGTGGAGCATATCTATCAGAAGACACTACTTACGTATGGTCTGAATCAACAGTTGAAACTTCTACTACTCAGTCAGATAGTAATTCTGATTTTCTTGATTTAAGTTGTGAAAGTGCAATTTTAATTGAGCAAACTACTCGGAACAGTTTTATATGAAAAATCTCCACATAGCAAACTTCGTCCAGCTTCTGTTACAAAAATTATGACAATTCTTTTAATTATGGAAGCGATCAATAAAGGACAAATTTCTTATGATACACAAATTTCATGTTCTGAAAATGCAGCATCTATGGGTGGCTCTCAAATATGGTTAGAGGTTCGGAGAAAACTTAACTGTTGATGAAATGTTAAAAGCAATATGTGTTGTTTCAGCAAATGATTGTTGTGTAGCTATGAGTGAATATATTGCTGGAAGTGAATCTGCATTTGTTGAGATGATGAATGCTAAAGCTAAAGAGCTTGGAATGAATGACACTACTTTTAAAAACTGTCATGGTATTGATGAAGATGAACATTATACTTCAGCATATGATATTGCTCTAATGTCTAAAGAACTTTTAAATAAATATCCTGAAATTACTAAATATACTACTATTTGGATGGATAGTTTAAGAAATGGTGAATCTGAGTTAGTTAATACAAACAAACTAATTAGAACTTATGAAGGAGCTACTGGATTAAAAACAGGTTCAACTAGTCTTGCTCTTTATAATTTATCTGCTAGTGCTACACGTAATAATCTTTCACTTATTGCAGTTGTAATGCGTGCACCTAGTCCTCAAGAAAGAGTTTCAAATGCCAAAACCTTACTAGATTATGGTTTTTCAAATTATGAATATTTTGAAACTTCTCATTCTGGTGATATTGTTCAAAATGTTACTGTTAGTAAAGGTATAGAAAAAAATGTAAATTTACAATTTGAAAAAACAACACGGTTCTGTGCAAAAAAAAGGTAGTAGTTCAAATATAACCACTACTGTTGAAATAAATGAAAATATACAAGCGCCAGTACAAAAAGGTGATGTATTAGGAAATGCAAAATTTTATTTAAATGAAGAATTAATAGGAAGTACTAATTTAATTGCAGAAAATTCTATTAAAAAGATGAATACTATAAATATGTTTGAATATATAAGTGGTGCGTGGGGTAGGCTTTTGAGATAAATTCTATAAAATATAACAAAAAAGTAAGATAAATCAGGCTAATATGCTTGTAGGTATCTTACTTTTTGTTTTATTATTAAGTATTTTTAGATTTTTAAAAATTTTATTGACAAATGTCTAATGATAATATATAAATATTGTATACTAATATTTATAGGAGGTAATTATATGAAACTAAAAAAATTTTATTTTTAGTATGCACAATGTTTATTTTATTTAATGTGTTAATTCATCATGATGTTTTTGCTATTACACCCGCATATCCATATACTTGTTCGAGAGGTGTGAGTATTTATTATTATGTAGAAGGTGGCAATACAAATAAATTTTATGAAGCAATAGGAAGATCTGTTAATAATTGGGTACATACAGGATATGGATGGAATCCAATTGAAATGTATGAAAAAAATTCAAATAGTGGGACAGCTATTGATTTTTATTCCAAAACGAATTATTTTATGACAACACAAGATGGTGTTTTTTATGGTTTAGCATTACATTATAATAGTTCGTCTACACGAATAGATCCAACTCAGCGGAAACTGGTTATATTCAGAAGTTTATATAAATGAAGTGATGAAAAATCAGATAACTGCAGGTGTTCGTACACAATGGGAGGTTGATGGTGTTATTAAACACGAAATGGGACATGCTTTTGGATTAGATCATTATAATTATAATGATTATCCACGTAGTGTTATGTATCCTACTCCATTTACTAACTTGATGTATAATGATGTTTGCGGAGAGGATAATGAAGCTATAAATGCTAAATATAATTAAAAATAAATAGAATGAGGTGTATTATATGAAAAGAAAAGTAATTTTAATATTTATAATAATTTTTATTATTTTTTCTGTTTTTTTATTTATAAAAATACATGAAAAATCTTTTGCTTCTGATAAATTGGAAGTAGTAAAAAAGACTGCTGATATTAATGACACATCTTTAAATAATAATTTAGAAATAGATGAAAACAATCCAGAAGCAGAATTAAGTGATGTTAATGATGATAGTAATATTGATTCAATAAAATCGAGTAAAACTTCAAATATAAGCGAAGATGATATAATTTTAAATATATCAGGTTCTGCGTGCTTTTCAGAAGAAGTTTGGAAAAGTGATGTTAGAAACAATATATCTGATTGTATTATAATTGGTAAAGTAGCATCTATTGATGGAGCTACAAATTATAATGATAAAGTAAATGAGTATACTTTGATTAAAACTTTAGGACAAATAGAAGTTTTAAAAGTTATAAAAGGAGATATAACTGAAAAAAAAATACCATTTATAAGATTAGGTGGAATAATAAACTTTAAAGAATATGAAAAAGGATTAGTTGATTCTCAAAAAGCTAAAATGAATTCAATGATAAAAAATTTAACTGAAGAAGAAAAAGAAAATAAATATGTTAGTCAAAAATTTGGTAAAGATATAGATATTGAGGAAGGAGTTATTTATTTAATGTATTTAACATATAGTGATGATTATGATAGATATTCAATATCTTTTTTTTGAATATGGTCTTAATGAATTAGAAATTCAAGAAGAAGTTTCAACTGTAATGAGAACTACAACATATAATGAATCTTATTTAGATGATATAAAAATAAAAGATAACTCTACTGGAGAATATATTAGTATTTCTGAGCATATAGGAGATATAGATTAAATACAGTTTGAAAATATTAATAATAGATTTATTTGATATGAATATACTATAATTTAAATTTTTTATAGATAATGAAAGGCATTTTCTTTAATTATGAAGAAAGTGCTTTTTTTCATGTGTTTAATTATATAAACTCAAATATGTATATTTTAACCTTTTATAATATGCTGAAAAAGAACGCTATAAATCTTAATAAATAAAATACAAATCAAAATAAAAAGAGTGCTAATTAAAACTTAATAATTAAAATATAAATTAACATAAAACGAACGTTAATTAACTTAATACATAAAATATAATATTAACATAAAAAGAATTTACTTAAAAATAAAAAATAGTAATAATTGGAGGAAAAAATATGAATGAATTTTGGCGTGTAGCAATTGGTATTTTAATTCCATTTTTTGGAACTTCACTTGGAGCTGCTGTTGTATTTGTATTTAAAAATAAAGTAAGTAATAAATTACAGAAAATATTTCTAGGATTTGCAGCACGGTGTTATGTTTGCTGCTGCAATTTGGTCTTTAATAATACCATCAATAGAAATGACAGAAGCACAAGGAAAAATAGGATGGATATCTGCAACAGTAGGAATTTTATTAGGAACAGGTTTTTTATTAATTACAGATATTTGGGCAGAAAGAATTACTAATAATTCAAAAAAATCTGGAGTTACTAAAAAAACTGGTATGTTAAATTTGGCAATAACTCTTCATAATATACCAGAAGGAATGGCAGTGCGGAATTGTTATGGCATCAAGTTTAACAGGAAATTTTGGAGTTGAATTTATGTCTGCAATGGCACTTTCAATTGGAATTGCAATTCAGAATTTTCCAGAAGGAATGGCAATTTCATTACCATATAAAGCAGATGGATATTCTAATAAAAAAGCATTTTTAATAGGGGTTTTATCTGGAATTGTAGAGCCAATTGCGGGATTAGTTACAATTTTAATTAGTAGTATTATAAATACTATTCTTCCATACTTATTAGCATTTGCAGCTGGTAGTATGTTATATGTAATAATTTGTGAATTAATACCAGATTCGCAAGAAGGAGAATACTCTCGTTTAGCAGCATTTGGTGTAGTAGTAGGTTTTTTAATTATGATGATTTTAGATGTTACTCTAGGATAATTTATAAAAAATAAACATTATAGTTAGTGAAATTAAAATAAATAGAATTATGTTAAATAAAAACATAATAAATTAGAATTATAGTAATAAAATCATAATTTATATAATTATATTTTATTAAAATATAATACAATTACACAATAAAATTTTAATTAATAAAAAATAATTAAATAAAAAATTTGTGCAATTGTTTAAGAATACTTAATTTAATTGTAGTATTAAAGTTACTATTTCAGTTTTATACTTAAAAATATAAAAAAATTGAATGTTCAAAATTAAATTTGAATTTGCTCTTATAGCTAGCTGAATTATAACGTATTAAAATTATTAATTGGTCAAGTGAAAAGTTAAATGCAATTCTATAAAGTAAATACAATTTGTAAGAGAAATTGCATGTTTAAAGCAATATTTCGAATAAAAATTATTAATTATGAAAAAAATTAATAAAACTGTTGAAGAAAAAATATATAAGTGATATACTCTTAAATATAAAAATTATTAAAAATAAGAAGGGGATTATTAATTATGAAACAAAATTTAAAAAATCAAACAGGAGCAGCATTTATTGTTGTAATCTTAGTAATAATTGTAGCAGTACTTGCTGGAGGAGCAGCATTTTTAGGAGTTAGAATGTTAGTTCAAGGAGGAAGTTTCTTACAACCATTTGAGGAACTTGGATGGATTTCTTCAAGTGAAGATGAAGACGATAAAGAAGACAAAGATGAAAAGAAAGATAATAAAAAAGATAAAAATAATGTAGATAATGAAAATGTTGAAAATAAAACAAATAAAAAAGATGACAATAAAAATACAACTTCAGGATCTAAAACATCAAATACAACTTCATCAAAAGGTTCAGTTTTAGAATCTCGTTTATCTTCAGAAGCTAAAAAATCTGATACAGAACATTATTATGGAAGTATGACAATGGCAGATTATCCAGAGTATTCAAACTCAAATGATGAATTTGCTGACTTATATTCATTATTAAAATTAGAAGTTAATTTATATGCAAGAGATTCAAAAGTAGTTGAAATAGTATTTACTGTTAATATGAAAGATTTCTTAGAAAGTGCTTATGATTTATATGAAGATGATTTCAAAGCATCAGGATACACAACATATAAAGATTTTGAAGATGAAATGGTTCCAATTTTTGAATCAGCATTTGACTTTGGATTCGATTCTGCACTTGAAGATAATGAAATGAAAAATTATGTAAGTAAATATGTAGAAGATGGAAATATTCAAGTTTATATAACAGAAGAAGGATTTGAATCTTTATATGATAATTACGGAATTAAAGATGGAGAAGAAAATGTAGATACTATAATAGATGCTCTAGAAGAATCTATGGGAATTACTATAAAAAAATCTAAATAATAATTAATAGGAGGAATTTTATGGCTGAAAATCAAGAACCTAATAATGATTGGAAAACTGTTGAAAATAATGAAACAGTTAAAAAGAAAAAAGGTTTAGGACCAGTTAAAGGAACTTTATTAGCATTATTAATAGTATTTTTAATTTGTGTTATTATTTTATTAATTAGAATGGAAGTTTCAGGTGATGGAGATTATTTTGCTCCTATAAAGAAAATGTTTGGAATTTCTAATGATAGTGAAATTGAAAATGATAATGAAGAAAGCTTAAGTAGTGAAAAAGATTCTACAAATACTAACAAAAAATCATCAGGAAAATATGCATTATTATCAAATAGTGCTACAGAAAAAGGTGTTAAACACTATAATATTACAGTATCTTTAGCTGAATTTATAGAAATTTCTGAAGAATTAGAAGAAAATGAAGATATGCAAAGTTTAATTTCTCCTATTTCAAACAATAATGCTTCAACAAATATAAATAAAATGCAAAAATTAGATTTCGAAGATGATGAAAGTTTATATGATAATAATGATGATTTAGAAAACTATGATGACAGCATTGATGATTATGATGCTTATTATGATTTACTTGAAGAATATAAAGATATTATAGATGGTGAACTTTATATTGATTTATATGCTAAAGGTAATGAAATAATTCAAGTAGTTTTAGGAATAGACTACATGAAAACAATAGAAAACTACTATAATCATGAGATAGAAAAAGGAAACTCAGAAATAGAAGAATTTGAGTCTGCTGATGATTATGCTAAATATATTAAAACAACATTAAAATTAATTTTAACTAAAGATACATTAATTTCAATGTTTGCTGAGCAAATGGGCTCTGAATTTGGTATTGATGAAGATGAGTTATCAGAATTAATAGATATAAATATAGATAAAGGTTTATTCGAATTTTATTTTAATTGTAATGATGAGCTAAATGAAGCATTTGCAGATTTAATAGCAGAAAATGAAGATGAAATTGAAGCAGAAGGAATAGACCCAGATAACTTTTTTGAGTCAATGGTTCCAGTATATAATAAAGAAATGAAAAAACAAGGTTATGATTTTATTAAAATAACAGTTGAATAAAATAAAAATAAAGGTTTACTAAAACTAGTAAACCTTTATTTTTATCTAAAAAGACTTGCTTTTTGAAAATATTGTGGTATAATATAAAAGCTATTGTAAAGAGAAATAGGAAAAATAGCATATCATAAAATGGAGGATGATTTAAAAATGAGCGTTAAGATAGAAAAAACAGAAAATAATAATGAAGTTAAATTGAATTTTACTGTAGAAGCTAAAGAATTTGAAAAATCAATGAATAAGGTATTTAAACAAAATGCAAAATATTTTTCAATTCCAGGATTTAGAAAAGGTAAAGCACCAATGAATATAGTAGAGAAATTTTATGGTTCAGAAATATTTTATGAAGATGCTTTTAATGATGTATTTGCAAATGTCTATGAAGAAGCTATAAAAGAAAATAATATAGAAGTAGTTACAAGACCAAATGTAGATGTTAAAGTTATGGAAAAAGGTAAAGATCTTGAATTTGTTGTTACAGTTGGTATAAAACCAGAAGTAAAACTTGGAAAATATAAAGGTGTTGAAATTGAAAAAGTTGAATACAAAGTAACAGAGAAAGATATAGAAGAAGAACTTTCAAAAATGCAAGAAAGAAATGCAAGATTAGTTTCAGTAACAGATAGAGCTGTTGAAACAGGAGATACAACAGTTATAGATTTTGAAGGATTTTGTAATGGAGAAGCTTTTGATGGTGGAAAAGCTGAAAATCATGAATTAGTTATTGGAAGTAATACATTTATTCCAGGATTTGAAGACCAAGTAATAGGAATGAAAATAGATGAAGAAAAAGATATAAATGTTAAATTTCCAGATGAATATTTTTCAAAAGATTTAGCAGGAAAAGATGCTATATTTAAAGTTAAATTACATGAAATTAAAGTAAAAGAATTACCAAAATTAGATGATGAATTTGCTAAAGATGTTAGTGAATTTGATACTTTAGCAGAACTTAAAGATGATTTAAAAAATAAAAAAGAAGAATCTAATAATGAAAAGGCCAAAAATGAAATGGAAGAATCTGCAGTAAATGCTGCAGTAGACTGTTCAGAAGTTGAAATTTCTGATGGAATGATTGAAATAGAATTAGATAATATGGTTCAAGATATGGATAGAAGACTTTCATATCAAGGAATAAAATTTGAACAATATCTAAAAATGATAGGAAAAACAATGGCTGACTTTAGAAAAGAAAGTACAGAAACAGCTACTAAGTCAATAAAAATGAGATTAGTACTAGAAGCTGTTTATGAGGATAGTAAATTAGAAGTTAGTGAAGAAGAAATTAAAAATAGAGTTGCTGAACTTGTAGCAACTTATGGAAGAAAAGAAGAAGATATAACATCTAATGAAGAATTAATGAAACAACTAAAAAATGGAATCCAAACAGAAAAAGCAGTTAAATTTTTAGTTGACAATGCAAAAGTAGTAGCAAAAAAAGAAAACTCTAAAAAAGATAAAGAAGAAAAAACAGAAAAAGCTGATAAATAATTTAGATTTTTTATATTTAAGTTTAGTATAATTTAATTTTATAAAAATAGTCTTTTGAAAAAGAATAAAGTATATTCTAAGAAGTTTTTTAGATACTTTAGAAATTTCATAAGACTATTTTTTATCAAATTTTATTTTATGTTTAAAATTAATAATAAATTTATGTTTGGAAAAATTTACTTTTTAAATTTTAAATAAATATATTGTAAAAAAGCATGATAAATGATATAAATTTAATAGGTCTAAAAAAATATACTAATGAGAAGGAAATGAAAAGTTATGAATAAATCAGTACTTGGATTTAAATGTAAAAATTGTGGAGCAGATTTGAAATATAATCCAAAACTTCAAATGTTAGTTTGTGACTATTGTGGTAGCAAATATGATGAAGAGGAATTTAATAAAAATAAAGAACAAGAATCTAAAGAAAAAAAATCTGTAGAATTAGATGAATATAGTTGCCCTAGTTGTGGTGCAATTGTAATAACTGATAAAAATACAACTGCAACAGAATGTGTATATTGCGGAAGTTCAGCAATAGTAAAAAATAGATTAGAAGGGAAATTTAAGCCAGATAAAATAATAACATTTAAAACTGTAAAGCAAAAAGCTATTGAAAGTTTTGAAAAGTATGTAAATGAAAGATGGTTTGTTCCAGATGAATTTGGAAATAAAGATAATATTGCTAAAGTAAATGGAGTGTATATACCATTTTGGCTTTTTGACTGTAAAACTCAAGGAGAACTTTTAGCTAAAGCATATAATACAAGGACATATGTTTCAAGAGGATATAGAATTACAGAAACAGATATATTCGATTGTGCTCGTGCAGGAGAAATGGAATTTATTGATATTCCAGTTGATGGTTCAAGTAAATTTCCTGATGATATTATGGATTCAATTGAACCATTTGATTATTCAGAATTTAAAGAATTTAAGTATTCATACTTATCAGGATTTTTATCAGAAAAATTTGATTTAACATCAGATGAAGTTTTTGAAAGAGCTAAAATTAGAGCTGAAAATACAACGTTAGATATGTTAAATGTAGGATTTGAATATTTTGGGCAAGTGCAAACTACTCACCAAAATGTTTTAATTGATAACAGTATTGATGTAGAATATGCATTATTACCAGTATGGATGTTAAATATAGTTTATAAAGGTCAAATGTATACATTTGCAATGAATGGGCAAACAGGCAAGATGGTTGGAAATGTTCCAATAAAAAAATCAAAAGTAGTATCATATTTTTTAAAATTATTTTCAATAGTTTTTATAATATTATTTATAATAGCAAATATTTTAGGTCTTATGTAGGAGTGGAAATGTTATACAAAAGTAAAAGGGAAAGGAGATTATAATTAATATCTTTTAATTATATGAAATAAAAATGAAAAATAAAATTATAGTATTATTAATATTTTTGACTTGTATTTTAGTACCTAGTTTTTCTTATGCTTCTACACAAACAGAAGAAAGAACATTAGAAGACTTAAAAGTAAATAGTGATATAATTTTAACAGATGAAGCTATTGAATCTATAATGCAAACTCCAAAGGTAGATGAAACAGAAAAAATTTATGATTTTGCAGAATTATTTTCAGAAGAAGAAGAAAAGGAACTTTTAAAAAAAGTAACTAAATTTATAAAAAAGAATAAAATGGATATGGTTATAGTAACAATTGATGAAAATAATAAACAAACAGCACAGATTTATGCAGATGATTTTTATGATTATAATTATTTTGGTATTGGAACTAATCATGATGGAATTTTATTTTTAATTGATATGGATACTAGAGAAGTATACATTTCAACTACAGGAAAAGCAATACAAGTTTATACAGATAGATACATAGATAGAATGTTAGATAGTATTTTTAAAAAATCACCATTGTATAATCAACTTTGGTGTACAGAAGAATTTATAAAAGTTGCAAATACATTTGCAAATATAAAGACTAGAACAGGATTAGGAGTTATACTGGTTTTATCAGTTTTTATTACATCAATAGTTGTAAGTATACAATGCAAGAAACATAAAACTGTTAAGCCAAAAGTTACAGGAGAAAGATATTTAAATAAGGAATCTTTTAATCTTACAAGAAAAGAAGATAGATTTTTAATTACAAATAGAAGTAGAGTTAGAATTGAAACAAGTGGTGGTGGATACCGGAGGCGGTGGAGGTCATAGTAGTAGCCATCATAGTAGTAGTGGAAGATCTCATGGTGGTGGAGGTCGAAAATTTTAATTATTGTGAAAATTGTCGAAAAATTAATTATAAAAAGTATTGAAAAAACAGAATATTTAGTATATAGTATCAATATGCAAAAAATTAAGAGGAGGACTTATAAATGGAAAAAAATACTTTAATTCCTTATGTTATAGAACAAACAAGTAAAGGTGAAAGGTCATATGATATTTATTCAAGACTATTAAAAGATAGAATTATAATGTTATCAGAAGATGTTAATCCAACATCTGCAAATGTTATTATAGCAGAAATGTTATTTTTAGAATCAGAAGATCCAGATAGAGAAATACATTTTTATATTAATTCTCCAGGAGGTTCTATTATTGATGGAATGGCAATTGTAGACACTATGAATTATATAAAATGTCCAGTATCAACAATTTGTGTTGGTATGGCTGCTTCTATGGGTTCAGTGTTACTTGCTTGTGGAGAAAAAGGAAAAAGATTTGCTACACCAAATTCAGAAATATTAATTCATCAACCATTAATTGGTGGTGGCGGACTTTCTGGTCAAACAACTGACATTAAAATTCATACAGATCATTTAGTAAAAACAAGAGAGAAAATGAATAAACTTTTAAGTGAAAAAACAGGTCAATCTATTGATAAGATTTGGGCTGATACAGAAAGAGATAATTATATGACTGCTGAAGAAGCTTTAAAATATGGTTTAATTGACGGCATTTTAGATAAAAGAGCATAATTAACTTGTTTGTAATGATATAAAAGTTTATTTATAAATAGCTTAAAAAGTTAGAAATGAGGTGCAAGCTTTTATGGCAAAAAATTCAGGAACTATAAAATGTTCTTTTTGTGGAAAACCACAAGAATCAGTAAAAAAGATAATTGCTGGTCCAAATGGAGTATTCATCTGTGATGAGTGTGTTGAAGTTTGCCAGAATATTATGGAAACAGAAATGTTTGAAAACTTTGAAGATGATGGAAAAGTAGAAAAAAATATTCCAAATCCATCTGAAATAAAAAAAGTTTTAGATGATTATGTAATTGGGCAAGATGAAGCTAAAAAAACACTTTCTGTTGCTGTATATAATCATTATAAAAGAATAAACAATTTAGGTTTTATAGATGATGTTGAAATTCAAAAAAGCAATATTTTATTATTAGGTCCAACAGGTTGTGGAAAAACACTTTTAGCTCAAACATTAGCAAAAGTTTTAAATGTACCCTTTGCAATTGCAGATGCTACAACTTTAACAGAAGCTGGATATGTTGGAGAAGATGTTGAAAATATTTTGTTAAAACTTCTTCAAAATGCTAATATGGATGTTGAAAGAGCAGAAAGAGGTATTATATATATTGATGAAATAGATAAAATTTCAAGAAAATCTGAGAATCCTTCAATTACAAGAGATGTAAGTGGAGAGGGAGTTCAACAAGCATTACTTAAAATTATAGAAGGAACTGTAGCTGCTGTTCCTCCACAAGGAGGTAGAAAACATCCACATCAAGAATTTATTCAAATAGATACATCAAATATATTATTTATATGTGGAGGAGCTTTTGAAGGATTAGAAAGCATTATAAAAGATAGAACAGGAAAGAAATCTATTGGATTTGGAGCAAGTGTAGAAAGTAAAAAAGATATAAATAGGTCTGAAATATTAAAACAAATGTTACCACAAGATCTATTAAAGTTTGGAATGATTCCAGAGTTTGTAGGACGTTTACCTATTATAGCAACATTAGATTCATTAACAAAAGAAGCATTAGTAGATATTTTAACAAAGCCAAAAAATTCATTAGTTAAACAATATACAAAACTTGTTGAATTAGATGGAGTTGAGTTAGAATTTGAACCAGAAGCTATAGAAGTTATAGTAAATCAAGCAATAGAAAGAAATACAGGTGCTAGAGGTTTACGTTCAATTATAGAAGGATTAATGAGAGATGTAATGTTTGATATTCCTTCAGACCCAACAATATCAAAATGTATAATAACAAAAGAAACTGCAATTTCACATACAGTTCCAAAACTTATAATAGATAAAAACAAAAAAAGAGAACCATTAAAAATGAATTCTACAAAAATAAGAAAAACAAATAATAAAACAGCGTAGAATTTATTTATGTTTGATATAATTAGAATTTTTAATAATTAAAAATTAACAAAAAATCTTACTATTTTATTTAGTAAGGTTTTTTATTAATATTTGTTTTTTCCTTTGTCAAAGCCTAAAAAGTAGCTGTAAAATGAAATAGATAAATATTACTACTAAAAACATTAAAATAAACCGAGAAGAAATTTTGTAATAAAATTTTTCTCGATTTATTTTATTATTTAATTTAATTTATTAATTTATTATTTTTATTAATTTATTAATTTATTAATTTATTAATTTATTAATTTATTAATTTATTAATTTATTAATTTATTAATTTATTAATTTATTAATTTATTAATTTATTAATTTATT
>JAAVYF010000027.1 GCA_022790975.1 Clostridia bacterium
AGATAAAGAAAAAATAATAATAATAAAAATAGATAATTAGTTATTTACTAAATATCTATTTTTTTGTATTATAATTATATGAAGGCTTGAATTAAATCATTATTTTTAGAAAAATAAAATATCCATAATTATAAACATTTAAAAATGTATAAGTTTTAGAATAATAAATTTTATAGAATCAATAAAATTAATTTTATTAATTAGTTAAAAAACGATATTATATATAAAAATGAAATTTATAGATTAATAATTAAATATTTATAAAATAATAAATAAAAAGTGGAGGTAAGTAAATGAAAGTAATACATGGAATATTTTTAGGAATTATAATTCTTATAATAATAGTAGTAATAGCAATATCTATATCATTATTTATTTTTCCACAAAATAAAATTGCACAGAGAATTTTAAATGGTAAAGTATATTATGCAAGTGATTTCGGAATAGAAATTTTAATTAGTAAAACAGATTATGATAATGATGGAATAGATGATTACACAGATATTTTGCAAGGGGCAAAAATAGAGGCAGAAAATAAACCCAAATATAAAAGTGCTTATTATTCGGGAGGATATCCGCCAGATGATGAAGGAGTTTGTACAGATGTTATATGGAGAGCATTGAAAAATGCAGGATATTCTTTAAAAGATATGGTAGATGAAGATATAAAAAATAATATTGAAGAATATCTACGAGTTGGGGGAAAACCAGATCCTAATATTGATTTTAGAAGAGTTCCTAATTTAAAAGTATATTTTGAAAGAAATCAAATTAGTTTAACTACAGATTTAAGTAAAATTGAAGAATGGCAACCAGGTGATATTGTAGTATTTGGAAGTAAGCATATAGGTATTATTTCTGATAAAAGAAATAAAGATGGAATACCATATTTAATTCATAATGCAAACCAACCATTAAGAGAAGAAAATGCATTAGAGTTATATAATGAATATGAACCAATAACAGGTCATTATAGAATGAAATAAAAATTAGATTATAGTAACGAAAGGCAGTAATAATTCATAAGATAAATTAGGTGATTTTATGAATTTTATAAATAAAAAATTGTTAGAAATGGATCTTTTTTATGAGGGAACTCTTGTATTAAAATATCATATTGAATATCCTATTATATGTTCAAATTCAGCTAGAAATTTTAATAATTATAATAAATGTATAGCATTTAATTTAAGAAGAAAAAGTGAAAATGAATTATATAAAGAAGCTGTAGAACTTTATAAATATAATAAAGCAAATGGTTATCCAATTATGATATATGAAGTGTATAGAACATTTGAAGTAACTTTTAATAGTTATAATATTGTAAGTTTATATGCAGATGAATATATTTTTTCTGGTGGTGCTCATGGCAATACAGTGAGAAGCTCTCAGAATTGGAATTTATTAAGAGGATGTATGTTCCCATTAGAAAGTTTGTTTCCCAATAATTCATATTTTATGATTAATATTTTAAAAGAAATTAATAATCAAATAGCAAGTAATCCAGAAATTTATTTTGATAATACATGTAATTTAGTACTAGAAACATTTAATCCAAAAAGTTTTTATTTAATTCCAAATGGAATTGTAATTTATTTTCAAACATATGATATAGCTCCATATTCTTCTGGAATACGTACTTTTGTTATAAATTATGTTACTAAAAGATGTTATAACATATGACAAAGCCATTAAAGAATTTTATTTCATATTTTTTAATATAGTTTATATATTTTAATATATTAAAAGTTATATAAATTATTTATATAATAAAAACTCTATAAGTTTTGTACTTATAGAGTTTTATATATTTAAATAATTATTTTAAATCTTGTAACTATTTATTAAATAAATTTTTAAAGAAATTTTTAATTTTTATATACCATGGTTCACTTATAATTTGTAAACTTTTTTCTTCAGTTTTGTTTTCTAGTTCTTTTGAAATAAAAGTATCATTAGTGGTTATTATATCTTCTTTTTTATTAAAAATTTTATCATAAGAATATTTTTGAGAATTTTGCTCGTTTTCACTTTTTATTAATTGTTGTCTTTTTTCAGGTGTAACTAAATAATCTCTATAAATTAAACCTAATATTTCATTAGTTTCTGGTTTTATTTTTTCTTGCCAATTTGAGTCTGTAAAATCAATATTAGATATATAACTATTACTTTTATTTTCTTCTAAAAAATTTAAAAATCTTTTATGAATTTTTTCTACAAGCTCTGAATCTGTATAGTCTAAAATATATAAAGTTTCGGCAAAAGCTTCTTTATAACGTTCTTCCATATAAAATTTCATTCCTTTCTATTGACTTTTTATAGCTGGTATTTTTAAGAGTTATATAATAATTAAGTATTTTTAAACTATACTATTTTATCTATTTTCTTTATCATTATCTTTAAATAAATCTTGTGTTTTAGAAACAACAAAATTTTTTAAATTATTCCATAGTTTTTGAAGATTTTCTTTGGTTTTATTATAAGCATTTTCAAAGTTTCCAATTTTAACTGGTTTTGAAGAAGCTGAATTTAAAAATTTGCTATTATCTATTGTATCTAACTTTGCCAAATTTGCATTATATTCATCTATTTGACCTAATTTTAGATTAGCTCTAATTTGTTGCAAAGTTTTAATTTCTTCAGCTATACTTCTTGGTGCTTTAGTTAAATTTGAATATTTTGATTTTATAAAATTTATTCTTTTTAAATAATCTTCACTTAATTGTCTATTTGTATTTGGATTAGAAATATCAACTTCTTCGTGAGAGTTTTCTTCTATATTATCTTGTGAAGGAGCTGTTTCAGAACTTTCATTAAAAATATCATGTTCATCTTCAGAGAAGTCTTCTTTAAAAGGATCAAATGAACTTTCTGAAAAATCCGCTTCAAAAGTAGCAGGTTCCTCTATAAAAGGGTCAAATTCATCATCATCTAAAGATGGTTGTTCATAGCTACTAGTTTCTTGCTCTGTACTTCCTTGTGTAATTTCTTCTGGATTTTCAGTAGATATTTCTTTTTCATCTCCAAAAATTTTTTTGATAAAATCATCATCTTTATCTTTAGATTTATTAATATTTTCCCTTGGTGGAAGATTTTTTCTATGTTGTTTAACTACGATTATAAATGAATCAGTAACTATAGATTCTTCTGTTTTTATAAAATCTTCACATTTTTCTACTAATTCATATTGGGCATCTGTATCTAAATTATAGCTAAGTGCTAATTGATGACCCAAATTTTCTAAAAGATTTTTCGACATTATAAATTCTTGAGAGAATTGCTCAGGTGTGTAGTATTTTTGGTAATTATAAACGCTATACTTGGAAAGTAATTCTGTGCATAGTTTTGCTTCGCTCATATTTTCATTACTTAAAGCATCTAATTTTTTTCCTATTAATGCTTTTAAAGCATTTTCATCATCTAATATAATTTGAGAGCCTCTAGTAGATACATTAGTAGAAATTCCTAATTTATTTTGCAAAAAATTTTCTAAATCTTTAGGTTCTTTAAATTCCATATTTTCTCCTTAATTTTAATATAATTATATATTTTATTAATAAATAATTCAAATATATTGGTATTACATTTTTATTTCTTTTAGTTTACATAGTTTGGATAATAATATCATAACTTAAAATTAAGTTATGATGTTCTAATAATTATAATTTGTTAATTAATTTTAGTTAATTTATACAATATTAGCTATTTCTCTTTATAAATGTTTCAAGGTCAATTTCTCCATCGTTATCTAGAATTAAAATTTCTTTATGTAATTCAACATTATATATTTCTTTAACTTTATTTATAGTATGAATAAAAAGTTTAGCAACATCTTTATCTGTTGTATTAAAATCAGTGGTAAAGAAGTGACTTCCATTTTGACTATATGTTGCTCCATTAAAATTTGCATTTATTGAAGGATTTTCTTTTAACATAGAATTAAAAGACATTCCAATTATTCTTTTTAAATGAGGAGTTGACCAAAGAGAACCAGCTGTTCCATCTTTATATCCAAAATAAAGTGATTTTTCGCGTTTTTGTAATTGAGCATCATGTTTTTCTTTTACTAAATTTTTTCCAATATAATCTGACTTAAGTATAGCTTCTTTAACAAAATATCTTGTTTTTTCTTTGTTTTGTTGTTTTATAAAACTATTTCTAATATCAAAGAAATTTTTATCTGGGATAATTTTAATATTTTTTCCCTCTTTAAAATCATATAATGTAATTTCTTGTACAAAATCGCTAAAACATTTTCTAGTTGGTGTCCATCCTGCATTACCTGTTATACCAGCTCCTATTAGCCCTGGAATTCCGGTAAGAGCAGCAAAGTCATATCCTAGTTCCATTGTATATTTAACAAGTTCTGAAACTGTTACATTACTTGAAACAGTAAAAGTTTTTAAGTCTTTATTAAAATATATATTTTTATTTTTCAAATTTACATCTATAAATATTCCATCATATCCATTGTCTGTTATATATAAATTAGTATGTAAGCCAAATATCTTGAATGGAGTTTTTGAATTATATAATTTATGTAATTCATTTAAATCATTTTCTAAATTTTCTCCAAAGATTAATTGATAATAATATTTTGCATTTCCAGTATGTTTTTTAAAGAGGTGTTTATTTTGCAAGTTATAATTGTTTTTTAGTTCATAGTAAAAATTTATATTTTCCATTATTAAATCTCTCCTTAATTAGTATATATTTTGTTTTTTTAAAATTTAAAAATTAAAATATTAAAATATTAAAATATAAAATATTAAAATATTAAAATATAAAATATTAAAATATAAAATATAAAATATAAAATTGATATGAGATACTAAATTGTAATTTAGTATCTCAATAAATGGCGCTTTTAACTTGAATAACAATGTTTTTTAGAACTTTTAAATTTCATTAATGAATTGCCTAGAAAAATGTTGAATACTATTACAAATCCGGTTATATTCAAATATATTACCAGTATAGACTTTCTTTTCTTCTAAGTATTCATATAATTCAATTTTCCAAGTTTTTTTGCGTCTTACATCAAAAAAGTTGATTCCACTTTTGGGAAGAAATTCAGGAATTTCTTCAATGGTTTGTATAGATATTAAATTATTTTGTAAAAGTAATAAAGATATTTCTTTATATGATCCATACATGCCATTTTGTGAAAAGAAATCAGTTACATTCCACATCATATTATTTCTAGGATTAATAACTATCATTTTTTTATAATCCCAAATAAATTCATTGATTAAAAAATCTTCAATGAAATGTTTGTCTAAATATAGATGTGAATATAGCCCAAATTTAATTGGATCCTGAATAACAAAAAGATCTTTTTTTACTAAATCCATATCAGGTGTAAAAAATCCTTTAGCAAATGTTTCTTTCCAGTAGTGAGATTTTTGATGATTAATAGCCAAATCAGGTATTAAATTTCCAGCCATAAAGCTAATTCTATCAAATTTTATGTTTTTATTTGATAATTCCCGATATACATTTTGTGCAAAAACTAGATGTAAAAGTATGCTAGGCATTAATATTCCTCCTAATTAATATTTTAAGGACATTATAGATAACTATAATGTAAGTCATCATAAATATTTTTTGTTACAGCCAAAAGTATATCATATGTAGTATATTGTGTCAATTTAAGATGTGAATAGTTACTACTTTACACATATAAAATCTTTTATTTTTTCAAATTTGTTATCTCCTATACCAGATACATTTTTTATATCTTCTATATTCGAAAAATTTCCGTTTTTTAGTCTGTAATTAATTATTTCTTCTGCTAATGAATCTCCAATACCAGGTAGAGTTACTAGTTGTTCAGATGTGGCTACATTTATATTAACTTTTGTGTTTTGAACTATTAAATAATTAGTTTCATTTAAGTCATCTTCATCATTTATACTATAAATATAAATTTTTTCTCCATCAGATAAGATATAAGCAAGGTTTATTTTTGAAACATCTGCTTCTTCTGTTAATCCTCCTGCTGTTTGTATTGCATCATAAATTCTACTACCAACTTTAAGTTCTATTAAGCCTGGATTATTTACTTCTCCATATATATGAATTTTTATATTATCATCTATAATTTTTTCATCTTTATTATTTTCAACAAAAACATTATTTTCTGTAATATTTTCATAGTAATTATTATTTTGGAATATTTTATCTTTTAGAATAAATATAAAAATACAAAATATTATAGTAAAAAAAATAATTAATTCTTTTTTATTTTTTATATTTATACACC
>JAAVYF010000028.1 GCA_022790975.1 Clostridia bacterium
GGGCGAATGGAGTGCTTGCTTTAGCAAGGACGACAGCAAGGAGGTAGAAAAAGTATATAATATACAAGCGAGGCACTTGCTTATTTTAGACGTCTTAAACTAACATATATATTTTTATTAATCTTTAATTTATACTTAAATATTTACAAAATAAAAAATGTTTTAAGATATTTAAAATTTATATTTAAAACATAGAAAAAAGAGCGAAATATTCAAAATTCCACTCAAACTAAAATTATATATATAATTTTCAAAAAGACTAAAAAAGTCTAATCTAATCTCCATAACTGAAATTTACCTGTTATCTCATTAACCTCTTCAGTACTTCCATAAATTATAGCTCCTAAATATTCTAATTTATATTTCTAATTTATGAAAAACTTTTTTACCTTTTTTCAAAATTGCATATCCATCTTTAAAATCTTTTTCAGATAAAACATATTGGATATCTTCAATTTTATCATCATTTAATGAAATTCCGCCTTGAGCTATAAGCTGTTTTGCTTGACCCTTTGATGGAGCAATTCCTGAAATTACTATTGCATCTAAAATTGAAATTTCCATATTTTCTAGTTTTGTTGATGGCATATTTTCAGTATTTCCACCATTACCAAATAAAGCCTCTGCTGCATCTCTAGCTTTAATAGCTTCTTCTTCTCCATGAATTAATTTTGTAATTTCAAATGCAGCTATTTTTTTAGCATCATTAATTTTTTCATCTTTTAATGATGATAATTCATCTACTTTATCATCTGGTAAAAATGTAAGTAAACTTAATACTTTTCTAACTTCTGTATCTCCAATATTTCTCCAATATTGATAAAATTCATATGGAGATGTTTTTTCTGGATTTAGCCAAAGAGCACCTTTAGCTGTTTTTCCCATTTTCTTTCCATCAGCTGTTGTTAAAAGTTTAAATGTTAATCCAAAAGAATCATCACTACCAACTTTTCTGATTAATTCAACACCACCTATAATATTAGACCATTGATCATTTCCACCAATTTGAAGCTTACAATTATAATTATCATGTAAATATAAAAAGTCATAACTTTGAAGTAAAAGATATCCCATTTCAAAAAATGTTAAACCTGTTTCTAATCTATTTTTATAACATTCTTGAGATATCATTTTTGCAACAGTAAACTTACTTCCTATATTTTTCATAAATTTTATATAATTTAGATCTGAAAGCCAATCTTTATTGTTTACTATTATTGCTGCATTTTCTCCTTCAAATGAAACAAATCTTTCTGCTTGTTTTTTTATTGCTTCAACATTACTATCTAATTGCTCACGAGTTAGCATTTGTCTCATATCAGTTCTTCCAGATGGGTCACCAATTTCTGCTGTACCACCACCCATTAATATTATTGGTCTATGTCCTGCTTTTTGAAGTCTACTTGCTACCATTAATGCTACGAAATGACCTATATGCATACTATTTGCAGTTGGATCTATGCCAATATAAAAACTTACACTTCCTTTGTCAAGTTCTTTTTTTAACTCATCTTCATGTGTTAATTGCTCAATATATCCTCTTTTATCTAATTCTTCTATAATATTCATATTCTAATACACTTCCTTTTATAATATATTTAGGTTTTTAAAAGTTACCCATAAACATTTATAAATAATTACATTAATTAATGTTATAATTATCTATGTTAAATTTTTTCTAAAAATATAAATAATATAACAAAAGTTTAGGAATAGCCAATTTATATGCAATCCCTAAACCAATAATCTTAATTTAAATTACAATTTTATATAATTTAAAATATTTATATATCAAATTCTATTAACTTTGATAATAAATTTTGCAATTTATTATTAGAACTAAACATTTATATAAAAAGTTCTAATAAATTTAGATTTATTATTACTAAACTTTTGCTATTATTTTTTTCTCGTCTATATTATTAGTAACACTTAAAGACTCTGGAATATAAACTCCTTCAAACTCTTCTGTAGATAAAAATCTATTTAAGTTTTTCATAGTTATTCCAGTATTTGCACTAACATCTCCTTTAGTAACAGAACCTGCAGTATAACCGCCATAAGTCAAATAGCTTTTTAATTTTCCTAAATCTTTATTGTCTTTAACAATGCAACCATTACAAACTTCATTAACTGTTTCGAAAAAACCTCCACAACGAGCACATCTTTTTATTTCCATAATATAGACCTCCAACTTCTTTTGATTTATTGTAAAACATTTTATCATATAAATCAAAAAAAATAAACAATATTTTTCAATTTTTTACAAAATATTTTTATTTTATAAAACTATATAAATTACATTTTCTTTTTACATTCATTTTCAGTTCTTTATGTAATTAAAATATTTTTATTTTTAAATTAAAATGAAGGCATGGAACTTTTAAAATGAATACTTCACATTTATATTTTATAAATACTTTTAAAATGAAATTAAAAATTTTGAACAAAAATATTAAAATATAAATTTTTATAGCTACACATTTAAATATTATTAATTTTATCTAATATTTAAACATGTAGCTTAATTCAAATAATTTTATTTTTATATTTTTAAACAATTATCTTAATAAATTTTCAGTAGCTACAAACATTACAACTAATAAAAACATTGAAATTATAAATGTATAATTTCTTATTAAGAATTTACAGTCTTTATTTAAAGTAAAATATTCCTTCTTTATTTCTTTTAATTTAGGCAAATTCCTTATTAAAATTATAGTTCCAAATATAGCAATAGCTATAACAATATTATTGAAAAGTTCAAACACTATGCTCTCTTCTCCAAATATTCCAATCATACATGCATATCCATTATTCAAGAAATGCAATAACATAGTCATTTTTATATTACCTGTTTTTAAAGTAATTATAGCAAACATTATTCCTATAATAAATGCAAATATTCCTTGGTTTAAATTCATATGATATAAACCAAATAAAACTGCAGAAAATACAATTGCAAATATATTTCCATATCTTTTTGAATAATTTAAAATAATTTTTCTAAATAATATTTCTTCAAATACTGCTGGTACAACTGCCATACCTAAAACAAATATAATATTTGCCAAAACTCCTTTTCCTGAAACCATGTTAACACTATCAAATATATTATAATCTAATCCAATTTTTGGATATAACCAGTTTAAGAAAAGTTGAATTATTGCTAAAAGTGCAATTCCTATAAAAATTAATTCTGCTTTATTTATATTTATTATTTCACTTGAGCCCTCTTTTGCTTTATCTTTTAACTCATTTTTAGTTTCTTCTTTAGCCTCTACTTTTACTTCCTCTTTTGGTTTTTCTTTTTGACTTTCTTTTATTTCTTCTTTCGATTCATCTTCCAAATAAAATTTTATAAATACTGATGTAATTCCTAAAGCTATAATTAGAATAATTGAATTTTCTAAAACTAATAATGTTTCTGGGGCCAATTTATTTCCTAATAAACTTGGAAATGCTATTTGGCATATGAAACTAAATACTGTTTCTAAAACAATTAATAAAATCATTGCCATTCCAATTGTAAATGCAAATTTTTTAGATTTTCTAACACGTAAATCATACTCTTGCTTTTCTTTTAAATCCATTTCTTTTTTCTCTTTTTTAACAAAACCAAATAATTTCTTCTTTTTATTGCTTGATGTATAATCTAAAATTCCATTTTTAAAATGTTTTGCACATACATCAAATATTAATGGAACTGATCCAATTAAAACAATAAATGAAATTATAATCTGGGCAGTAGTTGCCTGACCAATTATCATCATTGCTGGTATAAAAAATGTTGAAACTAATGGTAAGCATGAAATTACATACATAAAAGGTGAAACTGTTATGTATGGAGATATTGCACTAAGACTTATAAAATATAAAATTATTATTATTGACATCAAAAACATTGTAGTATTTCCAGCTTCTGCAACACTTGTTGTTTTACTAGATAATGCTGCTTGTATTAATGTAGTTAAAAATACTGTAAAAATTAAATATGCACACATTGCAAGTACATAACTAACTATACTAGAGTCAACTGTAGTAATAGTTCCACCTGTTACTCCTGCTAATTTAGTTGCAAATAAACTAGATATCATATTTCCTATTATATAATAAACAAAAGTATATAATACTTGTATTAAAATTGTTATAGTTGAGCCTAAAACTTTTGCAAGTAAATATTCTTTTTCCGAAACACTTGTAAGTACATATTCTATTGATTTTGAAACTTTTTCTTGAGCTATTTCACTAGCTATTCTACTTAATACAAAAATCAATACCATATAAACAATTACAATTGAAATCATTTTTATCATTTCTTTAGTATTTGAATTTTCTGCATCAACCCCAAGTAGTTCTCTTTCTAAATTGACATCTTCATTTAATATATTTAACGTTTCTAAATCAATTCCATTATTTTGTGCAAAAACTTTATTTCTAGTTTCTTTTAAAGCTTCATGAACTAAATCATATATATTTGAATCTAATCCTTCTTTAGAAACTATTTTTGCAGATACAATTGAAGTTTCATCTTTTTTTACTTCAACTAAAACAACATTATCATCTGGAATATTACTTTTCGAATATGAATTTTTACTTACTTTTTCTATTTCAAAACTTTCTGATTCACTATATTTAGCTACAAAGTTATCATAAAATAAATTTTCTTCATCAACAATTTGAAGTTTAATATTATCTTCAGTAAATATATTTATGTTATGTTCTTTCATATATTTAGAAATATTAGACCAATTAGTAGTAACTAAAATTCCTATAAAAATAACAATATTTAAAATAACAAACCATTTATTTTGAATACTTCTTTCAACATCAAATTTTATTATTTGTTTTACTTTTCTGGTATTCATTTTAGTCCTCCTTAACTTCTTGATTTCCAACTGCATCTATAAAAATATCATTTAAATTATTATTTATTCTTCCGTTTATTTCATATCCTCTCTTAATTGCTTTCAAATTTCCTTCTAATACAGTTTCTCCATGGTCTAAAACAATAATATCATCACAAAGCTCTTCAACATGGTCCATTCTATGTGAAGAAAAAATTATTGTTTTTCCTTCTTTCTTTAATTCTAAAATGCATTTTTTTAATTCTTCAACACTAATAGGATCTAAACCAGAAAATGGCTCATCCAAAATCAAGAATTCTGGGTTATGTAGATTTGAAACTATAAATTGAATTTTTTGTCTATTTCCTTTTGATAAATCTTTTACTTTTTTATTTAAATATTCTAAAATATTAAATTTCTCAAGCCATGTTATTAACTTAGAACGTATTTCTGAAATATCCATAAGCTTTAAAGCTCCATAATATTCACATAATTCTAAAACTGTATATGATGGAATTAAACTTCCTTCTTCTGGAAGATAACCAAATTTATCTAAAACTTCTTGTGTAATTTCATTTCCATCATATAAAATCTCTCCGAGATGTAGGCTTTATTATTTTTAAAATCATTCTAAAAGTAGTAGACTTACCAGCACCATTTCTTCCAACAATTCCATAAATGTTTCCATTTTTAACTGTGAAAGAAATCTCATTTACAGCTTTTTTATTTCCAAACTCTTTAGTAACTTCTTTTAACTCTAACATATAAATAAAATCCTCCCTTAAGATTTTCATTTAAAGTATTATCCATATTTTATCATTTTTCTATTTTACCATTTTTTTCTTAATTTGTAAATATGTAAACCAATAAAAAAGCTGAATATGTATTAATTCGTTAAAATTCAACTATAAGAGCAATTCTATATTTAATCACTTATGTTCAATTTTATTCTAAAAAAGTATAGGATAAAGATTAACAAAAACTATATAATATACAAGCTTTTTTAGATTTTTATGTGTCTTCTATATCTTTTATCAATCTTTATCCTATACTTAAAACTAATAGTTAAATTTAAATATATAAAAATAAAAATTTAAAAATTTTATATTAAAAAATTTCTTATTGCTAAATATATAATATTTTAAATTAACTATGAACAGTTATAATTTAATTTAGGTAAAAAAGTAACATTAATTTCACTATAAACTATTCATAATTAATTAACATAAGTATTGAAAAAATAAAATTTGTAATATCATATAATTATTTTCTTAAAAACATTATAAATTTTTTATATACTCACATTCTTAAAAGATTAATATTATATATATTCAATAATTAATAATTTATAAATAATAATATAAACCAAGAACAAACATTAAATTATTTGTTTGTTCTTGGTTTTATATTTATTCACCCTTAAGTATAGATATTGCCTTATTTAATTGAGTATCAACATTATTTTCTGCATCTTCTTCTGAAATTTCAACTTCATAATCTGGAGTAATACCAGTTTTATGGATTTTTGTTTCATTTGGTGTATAATATTCTTGAGTTGTAAGTTTTAAAACACTTCCATCTAATAATTGATAAACATTTTGTATTACACCTTTTCCATAAGTAACAGTTCCAACAATTTTTGCAGCTCCATTATCTTTTAAAGCTCCGTGTTACAATTTCAGATGCACTTGCAGAATAATTATTAACTAAAACTACCATTTCTACATCATACTTTTTATCTGTTTTTGAAGTAGTTACAACTTGATGTCCATTTGCTGATTTAGTTATTAATTCTGTTTTTCCATTATCTAAAAACAAATCTAATATTGATAATGCTTCTGAAACTAAACCTCCTGTATTATATCTTAAATCAAAAACAATTTTTGTAGCACCTTCAGAGATTAATTTATCCATTTCTTTTTCGAATTCATCGCTACATCCTTCATCAAATGTATATAAATATATATATCCTATTCCATCTTCTTTCATTTCACTACTTACATGATAAACTTTTATAGCTTGCCTTTGAACTTTAAAATCTATATAATCATCATCTTCTTCTCTAAGAATATTTAATGTAACTTCAGTTCCTTCTTCTCCCTTAACTTTATTAGATACCTCAGCTGTGCTTAAACCATATGTTGTTTCACCATTTACACCTACTATAAGATCCCCTGATTTTATTCCAGCTTTTTCTGCTGGTGTATCTTTTATAGTAGAATCAACCATAATATAATTTGTTTCACTATCTGCTCTCATATAAATTCCAACGCCAACATAATTTCCTAAAGCATCTGCTTGATATTCTTCCCATTCTTCTGCAGTCATATATTCTGAATATTCATCACCAATTCCATCAATAAAACCTTTTAATGTAGAATCTACTAATTCATTCTTATCAATTTCTCCAATATAATTTGTATCTATAAATTCTGCAAATGTATCTAAAAGATTTGATATATCCCCAAGTGTTTCAGAAGCTTTTACAATTTTCTTAACTTCATTACCATCTTCATCTGTTTCTTTAGCATTACTAGTTGAAATTAAAAATTTATCAGATTTGTTTTTTATTAAAACATAGTATGTTATCGCTGATGATGCAACTCCTATTATACATCCTATCAAAACAACTACTAAAATACTTCTATATAGCCATTGTGTTTTTAAAGCTTTTATATCCTCTCCATTTAAATTATTTTCTTGCTCTTCTTTATTTTCTTCCTCCATTTTTTTAGTCCTTTCTTAATATTTTATGGTAAATATTGACTTGGTTCTTTACATTTTCCATTCACTCTAACCTCAAAATGCAAATGTGGTCCTGTCGAATTTCCTGTTGAACCTGTTAACATTATAATATCTCCTTGCTTAACTTCATCTCCGAAATTGAACCTTTCTCGAATTAGGTAAGCCATGTGCATATAAAGTCATCGTTCCATCATGATGGTCTATTACCACATATTCTCCATAACTTCTATATGTACCATTTGAATTTTTTAATGCATCTGATATAACAATTGTTCCATCTTTTACAGCAACTATCTCTGTTCCGAGATTTTATTGCAAAATCTACTCCTGTATGACCTGCATAACCATTATATGTAGTAGTAATATTATCTTTAGTTTTTCCTATAAGTGGTGATATATATCCAGACTTACTAGGTGTTATAGAAACTTTTATACTATTTTTCTTAGCAAGTTCTATAAGTTCAGCCTCTATTTCTTTTTTATCTTTTTCAAATTGCTCTAATTGATTATTTAACTCAATTTCTTCCTCACTCAAATTAACAACTAAATTGTTTTTATCTCTTATAATAACTTCCATTGCTCCGAATTTAGCATCAAGTGTTGTTTTCATATTTTCTATTTCATCTTTTTTTTCTTCAACTTGTGCAGTTTTAGCTTGAACTACTACTTTATAATTTTCCAAACTATTTAATAAATCATTATCATATTCTGCAATTTGTTCTAGCATATAATACTTTGAAATAAAATCCGATAAATCTTTAGAACCTATTAATAAATCTAAATATGTAGTTTTACTTGTTTCATAAATTGCAATCAACCTTGTATCTAATAAATCTTTTTGTTTATTATAATCATTTTTTGCATTTTCTAATTCTACTTTTTTTTGTTCAAGCTCTTCATTTAAACCATCTAATTTTCCATTTACTTCTTCTAACATATCTTCATATTCTTTAATTTGAACATTTAATCTGTTTATTTGATTTAAAGTAATTGTCATGTTTTCTTTAATGCCCGCAATTTCTGTATTTGTAAAATTTATTTGTTCTTCAATATCATCTTTTTTAGACTTAAGTTCTTCTTCTGTAATTGCATAAACTTTTAAAATTCCTAATAAACCTAAAAGGATTATAAAAATATATGCAATTTTTTTTAAATTATTCTTCATAAAATATCCCTCTTAGTGTTTACTTTAGTATTTTAATTATTAAGTTCAACAACAACTTCTTCAATTTCACTTTCGTTTTCTCCATTATTAGGATTTATATAATCCATTGGATTTAAATATTCTCCATTTATACGAATTTCAAAGTGAGCATGTGGTCCTGTTGCATATCCTGTATCTCCAACTTTAAGAACAGTTTGCCCTTGAGTTACAATATCTCCTTCAGAAACACATATTTCTTGACCATGTGCATAAAGAGTTACTACTCCTCCTCCATGGTCTATCATAACCATATTTCCATAAGCTGAATTATATGCAGCTTTTATAACGACTCCATCATTTGCAGCTACAAAACTAGCTCCATATGGTGCTCCAATATCTGTTCCTGTATGTAATTTGTAAATTCCTGTAATTGGATGTGTTCTCAAGCCAAATGGAGATGTAATTGTTGTATATCCTGGAATTGGCCAAATCATAGAACCACCAATATATGTTTTTCCCAAATTTTGTAGAGCTAATTGTTTAATTTCAGATTCAATAGCAATAATTTCATTTCTATATGCTTCTATTTCCTCATAAAGTGAAATTTCTTCATTACTTAAAGTAGCTAATTTATTATTTTTTAAAATTTCCATATTAGAAAGAGAAATCTCATATTTTTCCTTTGCTATTTTATCTGCTTCCAAACTTTCTTTGCTTTCTTTTAAAGTTAATGTAATATTTTCTGTTTGTTCTTTATCTTTTTTTACTTTACTTACTAGTTTATAATCTGCTTCACTTATCTCAGATAATAAATAATATCTTGATAAAAAATCTGAAATACCTTTTGATTTTAGAAGCACATCTAAATATTTAGTTTCACCCATTTCATACATTACAACTAAACGTTTTTCTAATAATTTCTTCTCTTTTTCATACCTTTCAGAGTACTCTTTGAGCTTTTGTTCTTCTGTTTCAATAAATTTCATAAGTGAAAGCTCTTCTGCTTCTATGGTTAAAATTTCATTTCTTTTTTCTTCTATTTTTGTACTTAATACCTCTATATCCTCAAGAGTTTGAGAAAGTACACCTTCAACCACTCCAATTTGAGCTTCATTAGAAGATATTGCTTCTTGTAAATTTGATTTATGATTTTGCAATTCTTCTATTTTTTTCTCATCTTCTGTTTCTTCTCCATTTGTTTCATCATTTGTATTTAAATTTTCTTCTGGTTGGCTATTTTCATCTAATTCTATTCTAACCGGATTTTCTTCTTCTGCTTTTACTATATAAGTGCATGAAAAAAGAAGGACAACAATTGTAATTAATACAAAAACTATTTTTATTTTTTCCTGCAAAATAATTATCCTCCTTCTTAATTAAATTAATATTAAACTTCAAGATATTTTTTCATTGAAATTGAACTTCCTACAATACCAATCCCTATACCTAATCCTAAAAATATTATTCCAATTACTTGAACCATTTCAGAAAAATCTAATAATAATAATCCCATTGTTTGTAAAACACTAGACTGTGCAACTTTTTCAATTACTAAATCATAAACAGTTGCAAGCCCAAGAAGTGTAAGAGCTGCACTAACAACTCCTATTATTATTCCTTCTATCATAAATGGTCCTCTTATAAAACTATTTGTTGCACCAACATATTTCATAATTGAAATTTCTTTTCTTCTGCTATGTACAGTAAGTTTTATAGTATTAGCAATAATAGTAACTGCCATTACTAATAACAACACAAAAATAACACTGACTGCAATCTTTACACCATTTGCAATTTTTATTAAAGTATCTATTGTTTCATTACTACTTGTAATTTTATTTACATTCTCCATTTTCAAAATTGCATCTTCGACTTCTTTAGTATAAGATAAGTTAGTTAATGTTACAATGTATGATACTGGAAAAATATTATTTTCTCCCTCATAACCTTCAAAAATCCATTGTGAATCTTCTCCAAAAGATTCTTTCATCGATTCTAAAGCTTCCTGTTTTGAAACAAATGAAACTGTTGAAATTTTATCTGTTCCTAAAGCCCATATTGATGATTCCAAAACTTCCATTTGCTCATCTGTTGCTTCTGTATTCATAAATACTTGTATTCCTTGTGAACTCGAAACTTGTTCTACAACTGAGTTTGCATTTTCACCTATTACAAAAACAATGCCAAATATGAACATAGCACAAAACATAGTTAAAAGTGATGCCATACTTGCTTTTTTATTTTTAAATACGTTTTTAAAACCTTCACTTATAAAATATGTACTACTCACCACTATATCCACCTTTCTTATCATCTCTAATTATTAAACCTTTATCTATTTGTATAACTCTTTTTTTCATTTTATCAACTATATCTTTTGCATGAGTAGCCATAACAACTGTTGTTCCTCTAGCATTTATTTCATTTAATAAATTCATAATATCCCAAGCTGTTTCTGGGTCTAAATTTCCGAGTAGGTTCGTCTGCAATTATCATTGAAGGATTATTTACTAAAGCTCTAGCTAAAGCAACCCTTTGTTGTTCTCCTCCTGATAATTCATTAGGATACATTTTTGCTTTATTACTTAAGCCCACTAAAGATAATACCATAGGAACTTGTCTTCTTATATGTTTTGGAGTTGCCCTTACAATATGCATTGCAAAAGCTACATTATCATAAACTGTTTTATCTGGTAAAAGTCTAAAATCCTGAAATACTACTCCCATACTTCTTCTTAAATATGGTACTCTTTTTTGCCTTAAATATGTTATATCTTTTCCATTTATAATTATATTTCCACGACTTGCCTCTTCTTCTTTTAATATTAATTTTATTAATGTAGATTTACCTGAACCAGAAGTTCCAACTAAAAATGCAAATTCTCCCTTTTCAATTGAAAATGTAGCATTATGAACAGCTTCAGTACCTGTTTCGTAAATCTTTGACACATTCTTAAATTCAATCATTTTTATAATCCTTTCTATCATATAATGATATAATTCTTTAACATCATACTATTAATGACAAAAAAAATCAATAGGAAATTTTGCAAATTTCTTATTGATTTTTTATTAATTTTTCAACTAAAATTTGTTGAATTAAATATTGATTTTTCTATAAAAAATACATTATTTATTTTTTATATATAATTCCACTCCAGCATATTAAGTTTACAAAAACATGTTTACTTTAATAGTGGGAATATTTTAAATATATTACTATATTTTTAAGATTCGTATATATGCTACATTATTAGTACTCAAGCTACTTCTTGTTGTACTTTTTTCAATTTCCAATACATCTCCAATTTTCAAATAAATAGTCAAAGAATTTGCATCTCTATCTTGGTCATTTTTAAAGCAAAGACTATTCACAGAGCCTATCGAAATTTGATTAACATAACAGTTTATATTTCCTTGTGAATAATCACCAGCAGAATTTTGAACTACTAAACTCATATCTATTAAAAACCATCCACTTTTTTTACAAGTTAAGCTCCCTAAAGTAGTATCATAGTCAAAGTAAGTTTCTAAAGAAGATTCTGTTTGACTACTAAATTCATTAAGCTTTTTTGTGCCTAAAGATAAATCTTTATTTGTTGCAACTATTAATACTGAATCTGATTTTATTGAACTAGGTTTTAAACTTTCGTATTCTTCCTTTGTTATTGTTATAGTTTCTGGAACTGACTCTACATCATCTACTAAAGCTACTTGTAAATTACTATTAATTTGAAATTCATATGGATATTCTTTTAATTTTGTATAAATATATTCTCCAGTTACTGTAATTTCTTCCTTTGATGTAGTATTTTTTTGACTTTCATTACATACATATTCAATTTCATTATCTTCATATAATCTATCTGCTAAATATTGCAAGCTGGGCATTTGTTCTTCATCTTTATAACTTTGTAATTGTGCATTTGAAATTTTTAAATTAATAATTTCTATTGATGCTTTCTTTTCTGTTTCATTTTTAGCTTTATTAGTATTATTTAAAATTCCATTCTCTTTCATTAATGTAACCAAAGTTATACCAGATAAAATTAATAAAATAATAATTGTTATTACAAGAGTTATTAATGTAATTGCGTTATTCTTTTTCATCTTTTGTAATTCTCCTATATCTATTCTTGTCTATATAATAGTATATTAATAAATCTTTTTTCTCCAAAATAATATATTTATTAACTTTTTATATTTTCGATAATTTTTTCAGTTGTTAGTCCATAATGTTCTAAAATCTCAAGTGCTTTTCCTGATGTACCAAATGAATCTTTAACTCCCATTTTTATTAGTTTCTTTGGATAGTTTTCTATTAAAACATCTGATATAGCATCTCCAAGCCCACCATAAATGCTATGATCTTCAATAGAGATCAATTTATCTGTTTCTTTAGCACATTTTATTACTAACTCTCTATCTATAGGTTTAATACACCAAATATCTACAACTCTTATATTAATTCCTTCTTTTTCCAAAAGTTCTTTTGCTTCTAAAGCTTTATATACCATACTACCTGTTGCAAATACTGTAGCTTTATTTCCTGTTCCAAAACATACTCCTTTTCCAAATTCAAATGTTGTTTCATTTTCATAAATTACTGGAGTTGCTAAACGTGAAAATCTCAAATATACTGGACCATTTATTTTTGAAGCTTCTTCTACAGCCCATTTAGTTTGAATGTCATCTGATGGAGAAAATACCTTCATATTAGGAAGTACACGCATTAAACTTATATCTTCAAGCATCTGATGTGTTGCTCCATCTTCACCTACTGTTAAGCCACTATGTGTTCCACAAATCTTTACATTTAAATTAGGATAACAAACACTAGCTCTTATTTGGTCATAAGCACGACCACAAATGAATGCTGCAAATGAAGCTGCATATGGAATTTTTCCGCAAGTCGCCATACCAGCAGCTATTCCTACCATATTACATTCTGCAATTCCAATATCAAAAAATCTATCTGGATGAGCTTTTTTAAAAATCCCAGTTTTTGTAGCTCCTGCTAAATCAGCATCAAAAACAACAATATTTTCATTTTTATCTCCAAGTTCTTTCAAAGCTTCTCCAAAACTCTGACGTGTTGCTATTTTTAAATCTTTATTCATAATTTGCTCCTCCTATTATTTAGCTCTAGTTTCAATTCTTTGTTTTACTTGTTCCATTTGCTTATTTAATTCTTGAATTGCTTTTTCGTATTCATCTTGATTAGGAGCTTTTCCATGCCATTCAACTTTGTTTTCCATATAAGATATACCTTTTCCCTTAATTGTTTTTGCAATTATTGCTGTTGGCTTATCTTTAAATATTTTTGCACAAGTAAATGCATTTTGAATTTCTTCTATTTTATTTCCATCTATATTTATAGTATTGAATCCAAAAGCTTTAAATTTCTCATCTATAGGATAAGAATTCATAACTTCTTCAATTGTTCCATCTATTTGTAAATTATTATTATCCACAATTACACAAAGATTATCTAATTTGTAATGTGTAGCAGACATTAAAGCTTCCCATACCTGACCTTCTTCAATTTCACCATCACCTAAAATCACATATACTCTATAATCTTTATTATCTAATTTTCCAGCCATAGCCATACCTACTGCTACTGATATTCCTTGACCTAAAGAACCAGTTGACATATCAACTCCAATAGTGTGTTTCATATCTGGATGTCCTTGTAAAATTCCACCTATTTTTCTAAAACCAGACATATCCTCTTCTGACAAAAATCCTCTTTCTTTTAAGGCACCATATAATGCTGGAGCAGCATGACCTTTAGATAATACCAATCTATCTCTATTAGGATCTTTTGTTTCTAATGGATTTATTCTCATTTCTGAAAAATATAATACTGCCATAATATCAGCAATTGATAAAGAACCTCCTGGATGTCCTGAATTTGCTTCAAAGCTCAACTTTAAAATACTCTTTCTTATATTAATTGCTTTTTCATATATTTCTAAATATTCATTATCATCCATAATTAAAATCCTTTCTTTACCAAACACCAACTATAATCATCCAAGCCCAAAGATAAGCCCACCAAGGAACTGACTTAACTGTTACAGTTATTGAATGGAATACATTTCCTACAAATTCTCCAATAGATTTGGCATTTATAAATTCACTCAAGTCTAATCCAAATATATCTCTTGTATTAATTTCATATCCAAAGAAATCAAACATATAGTCTTTATCTGGAAATTCTTTTTCTGCTGTAATTGCATATTTATTTATATAAGAACCTTTAAACTTCAAAGAATACTCTTTAGTTTGTCCTGGTTCTAAGTCATTTATTTCCATGTATTTTTGTGTAGCATATACACCAGATTTTGAATATAACATAACTTTTATATATGCTTCTTCAATTTTTGTATTAGAATTATTAGTTATAGATATATTTATGTAACCATTTACTCTAGTTGCTTCAGCTTCTTTAACTTTAATGTCTAAATCAATAATTTCACCATTATAATTCAAATATTTTTCTACAGTTCCATCCATAGAATAATACATTTGCCAAATAAGTCCATGTTCCAAACCCTTAGAAACCCAGAAAAAAGCAACTAAAATTAATATATATATTAAAAATGTTTTTAACCTCTCCATATTTTTCCACCCTTACTTTATTAAAGCTTATTATTTTTCTATATTTACTCTAATACTTTTTTATTATATAATACTCAAAATTAATTGTAAATAGTTAAACAAAATTTTTCATCTAAATAACAAATATTTAAAGTCTATAAAAACAGGGATACTCTCCCTGTTCCTATGTATGAATAAAAATGTCCATACGATAAAATCAAAGAAAATACCCCTTATTCAAAAATTCTTCGAGTAAATTTTTACAAAAATCTAATTTACTCCATTAATTTCTAAAGAAAACTCATTCTATACTATAACTATTTGTTTAACATAGAGTTTTCAGCTTGTTCTATCATCTTTCTTACCATGTTTCCACCGATTTTTCCAGCATCTTTTGATGACATGTTTCCGTTATATCCGTTTTTTAAATCAACACCTACTTCAGCAGCTACTTCATATTTGAATTTATCTAATGAATCTTTTGCTTCTGGTACAACTTTACTTGTTCTATCGCTATTTGACATTTTTAATTCACCTCCGAATTTTATATATATATTCGAAAAAACATTAACTAAAATGTAATTTCAATATATATAATGTTCATTTTAAAAATTTTTAAACATCCAATTTTTGGTATGTTTTTTTATTTGCTTTAAACAAAAAATATTATTATTAAATCATTTATGAAAATCTAAACGATTAGTCTTTGTTAAAGCAAAAACGTATTAGAAAATATCTAATACGCTATTACTATTCCAATTTATAAAATTTATATTCTACCATTTTTTGTTTAAAAATTTAATTTGATTAATTCTTTTATTAATTTATATATTTTTATTAGTCCATATTTTACTTCATTAATTTATATTTCAATCCTGTATTCCTATTTTTAATTTCAGAATTATTAATCATATTATCTACAATTTTATTATTTCCAATTAATATAAGAAGCTTTTTGGCTCTAGTCATTCCAGTATAAAGCAAATTTCTAGTTAAAAGCATACTTGACGCCCATGGCACAACCATTATTACTACATCAAATTCACTACCGCTGAGCTTTATGTACTGTTATTGCATATGCAAGTTCTATTTCATCCAATTCAGAAAATTCATACCATGCAATTTTACCATCATCAAATTCAACTTCAATATTTTTTTCTGAATTATTAATTTTAATAATTCTTCCTAATTCACCATTAAAAATTCCACTACCAACTTCATATGATTTTAAATCTAAACTAGAACCTTTCTCCCAATAAATATCATAATTATTTTTTATCTGCATAACTCTATCGCCTTCTCTAAATAAAATACTTCCATACTGTTTTTCTTTTTTTTCTTCAGTTTTCGGATTTAATTCATTTTGAAGAGCTGTATTTAACTCCTTTGTTCCTAATATTCCTTTTTTTGTAGGAGTTAATACTTGAATATTTTTGAAAAAGTCATAATTTCCAAAATTAGCTAATCTACCATTACTCAAAGACAATACTTGATAAAGCATTTTTTCCTGAACTTGTTCATTAATATAAAAAAAGTCATCTATTTGTTCTTCATCTTTAGTTTTATTACCAATAAAACTAATCCCATTATTTACATTATGTGAATTAACTATTATTTTACTTTTTGCCGCTTGTCTAAAAATTTTATTTAAATGTACAGTTGCAAACTTTTCTGAATCAATTAAATCTTTTAAAATAGAACCAGGTCCAACTGATGGAAGCTGATTACTATCACCTACTAATACAAGTTTACTTCCTTGATAAATTGCTTTAACAATATAATTCATTAAAAAACTATCAACCATGGACATTTCATCAATAACAATAACATCTCCATCAATTGGTGTTAAATTAACATCAATATTATGAATTTTATCATCTTCTATTTTACCAATTTCTAAAAGTCTATGAATAGTTTTAGCTTCTTGACCAGTTGTTTCACTCATTCTTTTAGCAGCTCTACCCGTTGGTGCGCAAAGCACTACTTTTCTTTTATGTAATTTATAAACTTCTAATAAAACTTTTATAATTGTTGTTTTTCCAGTTCCAGGACCTCCTGTTATAATACATACATTATTTGTATTAATTTGATTTAGAGCTTCAAATTGTTTACTTGATAATTTTATTCCAAGTTTTTCTTCTTGAACTTTTAAATCTTCTTCAAAATCTTTTATAAATTTAAAATTTCTTGCTTCATTCAAAGCAAATAACTTTTCTGAAATATTCTGTTCTACTTTATATAACGGATAAAGATAAATCCAAGAAATGCCATCTTCTCTTATTTCTATTACAATTTCTTCTTGAACTTTTAAATTAATTAAATTATCTTCTATTTCATTTTCAGATACCTCTAAAGTTTTAGTTACAAATTCAATCAAATTTTCTTTTTGAACACATAAATGTCCATTATAACTAGCTGTCAATAATGCATATTTTATACCACTTTTTATTCTATAATCATTATCTTTAGGAATTCCAATCTCTAAAGCTATTTTATCTATTTTATAAAAATCAACTCCATATACTACATCAACAAGCAAATAAGGATTATCTTCAATTTTTTTTACTGCATCTTTTCCAAGAGCATCATAAACTTTTTTACTATTATTAGCACTAATCCCAAACTTCTCTAAAAATCCAACTATTTGCCAAAGTTCCCATTTTTCATTAAATTCTTCTCCAATTTCATATGCTTTATCTTTACTAATTCCTTTAATCTCAGCTAAACGTAATGGTTCAAATTTAAAAATACTAATAGCTTCTTCTCCAAATTTTTCTATAATTTTTTTTGCAGTTGCAGGGCCTATTCCGTGAATTGCACCACTTGCAAGATATTTTTCTAAAGCTTTGCTATTTTCTGGCATTAATTTTTCAAATGTATCTATTTTAAATTGTTCCCCATATTCTTGATGAGTAACCATTTTTCCGAAGCACTTTTAAAGTATCTCCCTCTTCAATAAATGGTAAATATCCGAACTATTGTAAGTAATTCTCCCTCTTCTTTTTCAAATTCAGCAATAGTATAACTATTAGAATCATTTCTATATATAATCTCTGCAACTTGTCCTTTAATTTCCATTAATTTAAGCCTTTCTAAAAGAAGTTAAATAAAAAATTTAACCTCTTTTTTCATAATTCAAAAATGTGTTTGCCCATATTTTATCAAATCTATATTGATATTTCAATAGTAAATAAAATTAAGTTTATTTTTTATTTAAAATTATTTTATATATTATATGAAATTTAAACATAAATTATAAAAATTTTCAAAACTTAATTATAAAAAGTCTTAAAAATTTTAATATTTACTCAAAAAAATAAACCCAAATTGCTAAAATATTTAGCAATTTGAATTCATTTAAACATTTTCTTAAAAATTTTTTATAATATATCACTTGGCAATGCATGTGATTCTCTTTCTTCTGGTTTTCTTTCTGGAACTTTAGTTGGTGCTTTTCCAACATCTACGATTTTTCTTATAATATCTTCTGATACTCTAAATGGATTATCTTTAGCTTCTCCATCTTTTGAAATTTCTAATTCTGGTAATGCTTCACTTCTAACTGCATTTTCATAATATTTATTTATTTCACCAAAAGCATTATAAGCACTTTCTTTATATTCATTTAAAGCATCTTTATATTGTTCTCCAAATCTCTTATTTGCAAAACTAGTTATATTATTAAATTGCATCATAGCAGCTTCTAATCTTGATATACTTAAATAATCTGGATTACCTGCCATAATTCTTCTTGCTTGTACATTAATATCTCGTACTATTTGGTCTAATCTTTGCTCTGTTCTATAAGCTTCTTTTTGTGAATCTCTTGACATTCCAAGTTTTTCTTCTTCTATACTATTTAATTTCTTATCTGAATTTTTCTTTAATCCTTCACTTTTAAGTTCAGTATCTGCATTTTTTTCTTCTAATACTTCTATATTTCTATCAAATTCTTTAATATTTAATTTGCATAAAAAGTCACTTACTTCATAAGTAGTATTTGAAGTTCTTGTTCTCAAATCTCTCTTAATACCTGAAAGTTCTTGCTCAAAATAATTTTCAAGTCTTGCTCCATATTCTGACATTGAAAAAACATTACTTAGCCTTCTTTGATATTCCATTATTATATCATTAATTCTATCTTCTAATTTTATTTTTGGTCTACCATTTTCAAAAGTGCTTCTTATTTGTACATTATATTCTGTTACTAAACTATCTAATTTATTATATAATTCTTTATCCATAATTAATATCTCCTTAAAAAAAATTTACACATTATTATTATACCATAATATCTAATAAAATACAAATTAAGCAATTTCAGGGATAGTGTCAAATTTTTTCGTGGGAAATTTTATAAAAATTTTTTCTTCAAATTTCATGTTTAACAAATTATTTTAATACAATTTTAGTTTATATATTATTTTATTTTCCAGAATTTCTTTTTTTAATAATAAATTATTTTATATTTCAAAACCATTTTGCATTAATATATAAAAAAACTTACATAAAATATCGAACTGATAATTTATTATGTAAGTTTTTAAGCTTATTTAATTAATTATTACAATAATTTTATAACAACTAATTTATAATAATTAATTTATAACAATATATTTATATTAACCAAATATTCCTTTTTTCTTAATTGGTGGTTGTTCATTCATAGTTTTTGCAAGTTCTACAAGTAAATTTCTTTGTTCAGAACTTAAACGTTTTGGAACTTGAACTATAACAGTAAATACAAAATCTCCTCTCCAATTTCCTCCAACACTTTTAAAGCCTTTATTTTTTATTGTAAATCTAGTATTAGTTTGAGTTCCCTCTGGAATCTTATATTTTTCTTTACTTCCATCTACCATTGGTATTTCAATTTCTCCACCAAGAGTAGCTGTTGTAAATGTAATTGGAACATCACAAAGTACATGTTCTGCCTTTCTTGAATAAATAGAATGTTTTTTTACTCTAACAATTATATATAAATCTCCATTTGGTCCACCATTTTTTCCAGGTTCTCCTTCATTTTTAAGTACTATTGTTTGACCATCATCAATACCTTCTGGAATTTTAACTCTAATTTTTGCAACTTTTTTTACATTACCTTTTCCTTTACAATTTGGGCAAGGATTTTTAATAACTTTACCTGTACCATTACAAGTTGTACATGTTCTTTGAGTTGCCATTTGTCCAAATATAGTTGATGACATTTGACGAATTGTACCTGTACCATTACAAGTTTGACATTTTTCAGGTTTAGTTCCAGCAGCGGCACCTGTACCATTACAAACATTACATGTTTCATTTCTATTTATATTAATTTCTTTTTCAACACCTAAATAAGACTCTTCAAAAGTAATATCAACACCTACTTTTAAATCGGCACCTTTAGATGCTGTAGTTCTACCTCTTGAAGAAGCTCTGCCTCTATTTCCTCCAAAAAATGAAGAAAAAATATCCCCTAAATCTCCAAAATCTCCAAAACCATCAAATCCAGAACCATAAGAATAATATGAACCTCCTGATGCACCTCCCATATTAGGACCATCAAATCCATATGTATCGTACATTTGCCTTTTCTGTTTATCAGATAATGTTTCATAAGCTTCATTTACTTCTTTAAATTTAGCTTCTGCTTCTTCTTTTTTATCTGGATTTGCATCTGGATGATATTGTTTAGCAAGTTTTCTATATGCTTTTTTAAGTTCATCATCTGTAGCATTTTTACTAACACCTAAAACCTCATAATAATCTCTTTTGCCAGCCATTATATCCTCCTAAAAGATAAATAATATTATCTTTCCATATCTTCCTTTTCTTCATATTCTTTTGCATTATATAAGTAATATCCATATATGTAGTAAATATTATTTAAAATAGCATAGCTTAAACCAGCTCATTTGGTTTAAGCTATGTTACATTTTATAGATAATTAATCATTATTTTTGTTATCATCATTTTCTACTTCATAATCAGCATTATATACATTTCCATTTTCATCAGTTGTAGTACTTCCAGATTCTTCTGAATTTGCAGTTCCTTCTGCTCCTGCAGCTGCTGCTTTTTCTCCATATAGTTTTTCAGATAATGCATAAAATACTTTTGTTAGTTTATCTGTTGCATCTTTAATAGTTTCAGTATTATTAGTTTCTAAAGCTTTCTTTACATTGCTAACTTCCTCTTCAACTTTAGCTTTTTCTTCTCCACTTACTTTATCTCCTAATTCTTCTAATGTTTTTTCACTATTATATACTAAACTTTCTGCATTATTTTTAACTTCAATTTCTTCTTTTTTCTTTTTGTCTTCTTGTGAATGCATTTCAGCATCTTTAATTGCTTGATTAATATCTTCTTCTGAAAGATTTGTACTAGCTGTAATAACAACATTTTGTTCATTTCCAGTAGCTTGGTCTTTTGCTGAAACATGAACTATACCATTAGCATCAATATCAAAAGTAACTTCTATTTGAGGAACACCTCTTGGAGCTGCTGGAATTCCTGTTAAATGGAATCTACCTAAAGTTTTATTGTAAGCTGCCATTTCTCTTTCACCTTGAAGAACATGCACTTCAACTGCAGTTTGACCATCTGCTGCTGTAGAAAATACTTGTGATTTCTTTGTTGGTATTGTTGTATTTCTTTCAATTAATTTAGTAAATACACCACCATATGTTTCAATTCCTAATGATAATGGAGTTACATCTAATAAAACTAAATCTTTAACATCTCCAGATAAAACACCACCTTGAATAGCAGCACCAATTGCAACACATTCATCTGGATTAATTCCTTTATCAGGATCTTTTCCTGTTATTCTTTTAACAACTTCTTGAACTGCTGGAACTCTAGTAGAACCACCAACTAATAATATTTTATGAAGATCGTTTGCTGTAATACCAGCATCTGCTAAAGCTCTATTAACTGGTTCTGCTGTAGCTTCTACTAAATCATGAATTAACTCTTCAAATTTTGATCTTGATAGTGTAACATCTAAATGTTTTGGTCCTGTACTATCTGCTGTAATAAATGGTAAATTAATTTGTGTTTGTTGCATTCCAGATAATTCTATTTTAGCTTTTTCTGCTGCTTCTTTTAATCTTTGCATTGCCATTTTATCATTTGATAAATCTATTCCATTTGATTTTTTAAATTCAGATACAAGATAATCCATAATTTTATTATCAAAATCATCTCCACCTAAATGAGTATTACCATTAGTTGCTAAAACTTCAAATACTCCATCACCAATATCTAATATTGAAACATCAAATGTTCCTCCACCTAAGTCATATATCATTATTTTTTGATCTTGGTCTTCTTTATCCATACCAAATGCTAAAGCAGCTGCTGTTGGTTCATTTATAATTCTTAAAACTTCCAATCCTGCAATTTTACCAGCATCTTTTGTTGCTTGTCTTTGACTATCATTAAAATAAGCTGGAACTGTAATAACCGCTTGTGTTACTTTTGTTCCTAAATAATTTTCAGCATCTGCTTTTAATTTTTGAAGTATCATAGCTGAAATTTCTTGTGGAGAAAATTCATCTCCATCTATTTTTACTTTTTCTGCTGTTCCCATTTTTCTTTTAATAGAAATTACAGTATTTTCTGGATTTGTAACCGCTTGACGTTTTGCAATTTGTCCTACTAGTCTTTCTCCATTTTTTGAGAAAGCAACTACTGATGGAGTTGTTCTATTTCCTTCAGCATTTGGTATAACAACTGCTTCTCCTCCTTCTAATACTGATACACATGAATTTGTTGTTCCTAAGTCAATTCCAATAATTTTTCCCATTTTAAATTTACCTCCTGAATTATTGACATATTTTTATTTATATTTTTATTTTCTTATTTTATGTTTTAAATATTCATCTAATTTGCAACAATAACCATCGAATGTCTTACTACTTTGTTTCCTATTTTATAACCTTTTCGATATTCTTGTACAATTTCTCCTTCGCTTTTGCTTGGATCTTCAATATGGCTAACTGCTTCATGAAGCTCTGGGTCAAATTTATGACCAATTGTTTCAATTTCAGTCATTCCAAATTTTCCTAAAACATCTGCAAATTGTTTAACTACTAATTTTATACCTTCTTGATAATTTTTATCTTCTGTTTGAACTTCTGCTGCTTTTTCAAGATTATCCATAACTGGTAAAATAGAACTAACTACATCACCTGTAATTTCAGCTCTTTTGGTTAAACTTTCTTTTTGAGTTCTTTTTTTATAATTTTCAAATTCTGCAAAAAGACGCTTATACCTATCATTTAAATCTTCTAATTCTTTTGTTTTAACTTTTTCTTCTTTTTTTACATTTTCTACCTCTGTTTCTTCAATTACTTTGTCTTCTAATTGTTCATTATTTTCTTCGTTCAATTTCACATGCCTCCTTTTCAATTTTAATTAAATTTAAAAGTGATTTTTTCCCTTCTTGTAATCATCATTTATTTTCTTACTAATATATTTCATAACAGAAATTACTTTTGAATAATCCATTCTTGTTGGACCTATAATTCCTATTGTTCCTATATCTTTTCCTTCTATTAAATGATTAAATGTTACTATACTAAAATTTTTTAATTCTTCTTTTTCAGATTCTTCCCCAATGTAAACATTTATATCCTGAGCAAATCCTGAATTTAATACTTCTGAAACTATATCTTTTTCATTTAATACATTTAAAAATTCTTTAGTAACATCTACTCTTTTAAATTCTGGCATATCAACAACTTTATTAGTTCCTTCTAAATACATATCTTTTCCTGTACTTTTAAGTAATCTATTAATTTCTTCTATAATCTTTTGAATTATATTTATACCAGTTTTCATTTCTGTTGTTATAAATTCTTCTATTGGAACATTCAGTTCATCTAAAGATTTTCCAATTAATTTATTTTTAAATAACACTGTTAAATCATTTATTTGTTCTTGTGAGATATCTTCATCGAATTTTATAATTGATTCTCTAATAATTCCAGAGTCTGTAAGAATTACCGCCATTAACACTCTATTTCCAAGTAATACAAATTTTAAATCAACAATAGCATGTCTATTTACTTGTGGTCCAATTGCAATTGTTGTATAATGTGTAATTTCTGAGAGCGTTGTAGTTGCAATTTTGGTAAGTTCTTCCAAATCATTTACTTTTCTTTCTAATCTTTCTTTAATTAAAGCAATTTCATTTCTAGTTAAATTATCTTCTCTTAAAAGTTCATCAACATAATATCTATAACCTTTTTGAGATGGAACTCTACCACTGGATGTATGAGTTTTTTCTAAAAAACCTATTTTCTCAAGTTCTGCCATTTCATTTCTTATAGTTGCACTACTACAATTTAAATCAGACATTTTTAAAAGATTGCTTGAACTTACAGGTTCTGCTGAATCTATATATTCTTCAACTATTGCTCCAAGTATTTTCTTTTTTCTTTCATCTAATTTCATTTTTCACCTCTTTTTATTAGGCTTTCTAACTATATTAAATTATATTCAAAATGTTAAAATAAAAATTAGCAATCCTTTTCTAGGACTGCTAATATATTATAACTTTTAACTTACTTTGTCAATAGATTTTATAAAAATATTAAATAATTTTTTACTGTTTAAATATAGCTTCTGCTTTTTTCTTAATAGATTCACTTTTTAATTTTAATTCATTAGAAATCTTTTCAAGCATTTCAACATTTTCGGTATCTAGATTAATCATTTTTCCATTATACATCATACTTCCAAATTTTTCTTCTGTCATATATAACCTCCTAAATTTTATCTTTCGCCATGTTTATATTGAAAGCTAGCCTTTTTTAACATTTCTTGATTTTTATTTTTTGCTTTTTGTAAATCTTTACAAAGTATTTTTTGAGCGCTTCTTATTAATTTCTTTTCTTTTTCTTGGTCATCTGAGCAAAGTTCTTTTAATGTCATTTTACCACTCTTAAGCAAACTTGATATAGAATTAACTTTCTGTGTTGCAATATTTCTAACATTATTTCTAGTCTTTAAATCTTCTTTTGAAAGTTCTCCATCTCCATTTTCTAATTCATTATATCCATTATTTATATATTCTAAAGTTTCAAATTGATCTGCTAAGTCAACTGCTGTATGATATTTATTTATTTCTGAAATCTCACTTAAAACTGCACTTGTAACTCTATGTCTATTATTTGTATAATCAAAAGCATTTTGCATACCTTTTTGCAAAGAATCACAATATAATCCTTTTCCTAAAGTCTTATTTGAAAATTCTGCTACTATAGGATCTATATCTTTTTGTTCAAAATCAAACGATATTTCTTTATCTTTAATACATATAGAATAACTTAATGTTTCTATTTGCTCATCTGTCATTTCATCTATTTTTGGAATTCCTGCAACTCTTTGTAAATCAGATTTCAAGGAATCAAATTCTGGATGCATATCAAAAAACTCTTTATTAATTCTAGATGATTTAGGAAAAATAATTTCACCATCATTATCAATTTTAGCTTTACTTGTAAAATCAAGTATCTCATCTAATGAAAAATTTGGTTCCATCATTTTGCCTATTTTCTGTAATTCTTTAATAACTTTGCCTTCTCTTACTAATCTTAAATTAGAACGTAATTCAGCAATTTCAATATCATTTTTTTCTACAAATTCATTTTGAAATTTATCAATATCTTTAAGTTCAGGTTCTACATTTTCCCCTCTATTATTTATACCTCTTATTTTATTTAATTGTTCCAAAACACTTGACTCTAAGTACATTCCATCAACTTTAGATTTAGCTTCTGCTTTTGTTTTCTCTAAAGCTTTAACTAATTTTTTTGATGCATATTTACCAAGCTTTATATCATTTTGAGTTTTTGTTTTAACATGTTCTTCTACCTTATCTTTACTAGTATAATACATCTTCTTTCCAGTTCTTGCAACTATTCCCCCAATAGATGAAACCCCATCAAGAGCAGTTTTTAATACTAAACCTGTACCTCCTATTGCAACTATGCCCAAAGCACCACCTGCTCCTAATATTTTTACTGGAACTCTATCAGATTGTCCAGCTATTCCATTATATACATTCCATGCGTTACTAGAAATATCTAATATTATATTTGCGTCTTCTTTAATAATTGATTTTAATTTCTTTACACCTTTTTTAGAATCAATAATTTTTTCAAGTTCTTTTTTCTTTTTGCTTTTTCTAGGTGGAATATCTACATCGTTCAAATCTAATTCTTCAAATATAGATGTTTTTTGTTCTTTTCTTGAATGTTCTCTTTTAGAATTATCTTCTTTATTACTATCAACTTTTGATGTTTTTGTTTTTGATTTATCATCTTTAGCTTCATTTTTTAATTTTAAGTTGAATTTTTTAATTACTTCTTTTAAAACATCATCTGCTTCTTCTTTTCCTATTACTAATCCAGACTCTATAGTAGAAACTAATTTATTATACTTAGCTTTAGTTGGATTACTTTCATAATCTAATATTTTCTCTTGAACTGTTGTTATAAAAGAACCTGAAATTGGATATCCCTTATCTGTAAGTATTTTTTTAAATTCTTTTTTAAATTCTCCTTTAAGATCCATTTCTCCTCCCCCTTTTACAATTCTAACCTACTTCAACTATGTTTTTATCTTTAATTTCGGTTAATTCTAAAATTTCTGTTACAAAATCAATTGTGTCTTCTCTTATTTTATTTACAATATCTTGAGCATCAATTTTATTAACTATTTTATTATAATCTTCTAATACTTCTTTATATTTTTTATTTCCTACAAAAATATTAATTATTTTAAATTTTATTTTTTGAATTATATTATTTTTTTCACACTCTTGTAAATTACTAATTATAATAAAATCATCATTCACTTTTTTTTCAAAATTTTCCGCACAATTTTTCAATTTCTCTTCACATTTCTTTATAGCATTTATATATTTTTCATTTTTGGATTTTAAAATGTTTTTTTTGGATTTTATTAAATCTTTATCTAAATTTAAATCTTCCTCTTTATCGTTTATAGTTTTTTGATAATTTACCATCACTATATTTTTTTTTAATTTTGCTTCTTGTAGTTCATTTTGAACATTCACATATTGACAATATGTTTCATCATAAAGCATATTTAATTTTTGTTTATAATGAGAAACAATTAATTCTATATTTTCATAAAAATTTTCTCGATTTTGACTATATACATTAGCTTTTGTATATAATATATCATACAAGCAAGCAATTTTATCTTTTATAATTTTATTTGTTTTTCTAACAAATATAGCTGCATCTATTTTAGAAATCATACCATCTATACTGTTAATTTCATCTATTATTCTTAAAAGTTCTTGGCTTATTTGCTCACTCATTTTTATCCTCCGAATACAAAATGTAAAATAGTTAAAATGCCCATAATATACTCATTATAAATATAATTTTACTACATTTTGGCAATTTAGTCAATAATTTATATTTATTTTATGTAAATCAAACAAATTCTTCAAATACTAAATTTGCTAAATCTAGTCCTTTTTTAGTTAATTTTATATTATCTAAATCTACTTCTATAAGTCCTTCTTCTTCTAATTTAGAAATTTCAAATCTAAAATAAAATAATGGATTTATTCTAAATTTATACTCAAATTCAGAAATCTTTACTCCATCTAACTTTCTAAAACCAAGCATCATATATTCTTTCAAAATATCTTCATGATTTTGTATTTCATTTATTTCTATATTATCTTCAAATTTACTATTTTTAATATTTAATAAATATCTATCTAAATCTGAAATATTAGAAAATCTTATTTTCTCCAAATAAGAATGAGCAGATATCCCAAAACCTAAATATTCTTTTTGGTCCCAACAATTTAAATTATGTTTTGACTCAAATCCTTTTTTAGCAAAATTAGATATTTCATAATGAGAAAATCCATTCTTTTCTAAAATAATTTTTGTTTTGTGATACATTTTTCTTTCTAAATCTTCTTGTGGTAAAAGTAATTTACCAGCATTTACAGATTTTTCTAAATCTGTTCCTGATTCTAAAATCAAAGAATATAGTGAAATATGATTTGGTTTTAATTCTATAACTCTATTAATGCTTTCTTCTAGATTTTCTAAAGTCTGATTTGGAAGACCAAGCATTAAATCAATATTTATATTTTCAAATCCAATTTTTCTTGCCATTTTAAAGCTTTCAACAAATTGTTCATATGTATGAATTCTTCCTATAAGATTTAAAATATTGTTATGAGTTTCTTGAAGTCCTATACTAATTCTATTAAAACCAGCATCTTTATAATTTTTAAGTTTTTGCTCATTTACTGTTCCAGGATTTATTTCAATTGTAATTTCACAATTATTTGCTACTTTAAATTTTTTCTTTATAGTTTTTAATATTTCTATAATTAAATCTGAATCAATACTAGATGGAGTTCCGCCTCCAAAATAAATTGTATTTATAATAAAATTCTCTTTAAACTCATTTACAGATATGTTCAATTTTGGAAAAATTATCTCTACATTTTCAATTGTATCAATTAAACTTTTACAATATATTTGACTTTTTTCTAATATATTATCAAAAGAAATAAAATCACAATATTTACATTTTTTTATACAAAACGGTATATGCACATAAATTCCTAATTCTCTCATTATTTTCTAAGCTCCTCTGCTAAATCATGTATTTTTTTTAATCTATGATTTACTCCAGATTTTCCTATTGGTTCTTTTAACATTTGACCCAATTCTTTTAAAGAAAACTCTGGATGTTCTAATCTTAAATTAGCTACTTCTATTAGCTCTAATGACATATCTTCAAATTTATTCATCTTTTTTAAAAAGTTTATATCTTCTATTTGGGAAATTGCTGCATCTACAGTTTTATTTAAATTTGCAGTTTCACAATTAACTATTCTATTCACATTATTTTTCATTTCTTTAAAAATTCGTATATCTTCTAATTTTAAAACCGCCTTATTCGCCCCTATACATGCTAAGAATACTGAAATTTGTTCTACTTCTTTTATATAAAGTAAAAATTTATCTTGTTTTTTCAATATCTTAAAACAAACACCATAACTTTTACATAAATTAGAAATATATTCTGCATTTTTTTCATTTCCAAAACCTATTTCTAAATGATAATTCTTTTCTGGATCTGTAACTGAACCTGCCCCTAAAAATGCTCCCCTAATTATTGTCTTTTTTATTTCATCACTTAATTCTCCTAAAAAATTATTAAATCTATTTGTAACTTCTATATTTTTAATTCTTGCAATAAAACTCTTGCCTTTTGTTTCTGGTTCATATTCAATTTTTAAATTAAATAAAATTCTAAAAAAACGTTCTATATTAAATTCATTATCTGTAACAAACTCAATTTCTTCATCATTAGTTGCAGCATTACCTGTTAGAATATATCCTAAAAACTCAGCTTCTAATAAATTTTTATTTTTCCAATTATTAAAAATACTTAACTCTTCTTTTACATCAGATGAATATGACACTTTTTTACTCCTTTATATATTTGCAAAAATTACTCTATCGTTTCCTGATAAATCTTTTAAGCATTTAATATTTTTATATTTTTCTTTTTTTAATATTTTCATAACATTTTCTTTTTGATTGTATCCTATTTCAAAAAATAACATACCATTTAGTGTTAAATAGTCTTTAGCAAATTTGGAAATTTTTCTATAAAAGTCCAAACCATCAATTCCTCCATCTAATGCTAATTTAGGTTCATTTTGAACTTCTATATCAAGTTTAGATATTATATTAGTTTCTATATATGGCGGATTTGAAACTATAACATCAAATTTACCATTTATATTTTCAAATAAATTAGACTCTATAAACTCTATTTTTACTTTATTATTTACAGCATTCTTTATAGCCACTTTTAAAGCTGGTTTACTTATATCAGAACCAAAAACTTTTGAAAATTTTAAAATTTTCGCTAAAGAAATTGCAATAGCTCCACTGCCTGTACATAAATCTAAAATTTTTGGTTCCTTTAATAATGGTATATTTATATTTTCAAAAATCTTTATATTTTCTTTTCCTGAAGCGTGTTTTACATATTTTTCTACTATTTGAACTAAACATTCTGTATCTGGCTGAGGAATTAATACATTTTTATCTACATAAAAATTAAAGCCCATAAATTCTTGGCTTTTAATTATATATTGAATTGGTTCACCTGAAATTAATCTATTTAAATATTCATAGTATTGCTTTTGCTCTTCAAAAGAAATTTCATCAATATCATGAGTAATCAAATATTCTTTAGGCTTATTTAACAAATAAGCCATTAATAATTTAGCTTTTAAGCGACTTTCTTCTATATTCTTTTCTTTTAAAACATATATACCTTCATTTAAAATCTCTTTAATTTTCATAATTTCTCTCTTAAAAAATATTATTTCTATTTTACCATCTTTTGCTTAAAAAATCAATGTTTTGCAATATTTAAGTTTTAAAATCTTAATATATAACAAACTAATTTTTATTTAAACTAAGTTTTTAAGTATTATATTTTTTATAAATATAGTATGGATTTCAAAAATTTAATTCAAATAAAAATCCCCACGTTCAAGCCGTTCTTAAATGAATTTTTAATGGACCTGTACTCACACAGGTGGGTGCCTTCCTAAATGTTCCTGGGTTTCTTACATAAATGCAAGCATACACGCCACATCCAGAGATTAAGCTCCCTTATCCAAAACTTGTAGGTTCTAAAAATTCAGTCATTCACGCACTACGCAGGGAAAATTATATTCAATTTTTTATTGATTAGATTATTATCCAATCTTTATAATTATATTACCATATTATTATGCATATTTCAAATTTAAAATATTCCAAATTTCATAATTAATATCAATTATATTCAATTTAATTTATATATACTTCTCTTTCTTTAATATTTCTTATTTGCAATTCTATTTAATTATTGATAAAATAAATTTTTGAATTAGTAATTATTAGATAATTGTTTGCTGGTAGATACTAATAGTAAATTTAATCACTTATATATTTTGAAAAATTTTTTATTTAATATTAGCTATCTAAGTCAAAATCAGGAACATATTTTTCTTCATTTTCTTCTAAATACTGAATATACCCATTTTTCAAATTAAGTGAATATACAAAATTTTCAATATCTTCAAATTCTTCTTGTGTTAATTTTCGATTTATATCAGATATTTCTGATGCTTTATAACTTGGAAAATATTGTGCCATAATACTAACATTTATATCTTTTGATAAATTATTTTTTATCCATTTTAATACTTGTTTACTATTTTGAATATGATTTGGAAGAACTAAATGTCTAATTATAATTCCTTTTTTTAGCATTTTATCTTCATCATAAATATTTTTAGGAGCTTGTCTTATCATCTCTTTTATTACTTCTTTTGCTATTTCAAAATAATTTGAAGCATTTGAAATAGATACAGCTAATTCTTCATAATAATATTTAAAATCTGGTAAATATATATCTACATAATTTTCTAACAGTTTTAATGAATCTATATTTTCATAGCCACTAGAATTATATACTATTGGAATATTTAATCCATTAGATTTAGCTATTTTTAATGCCTCTATTATCTGAGGAATGTACATAAAACCAGTAACTAAATTTATATTATTTGCACCTTGATTTTGAAGTTCTATCATTTTATTAGCTAGTTCTTCTATTGTTATTTCTTTTCCAAGTCCTTCTTGACTTATTTTATAATTTTGGCAAAATTTGCATCTTAAATTACAACCTGTAAAAAATATTGTACCAGAACCAAATATTCCACTAATACAAGGTTCCTCAAAAAAATGCAGACATGCTTTTGCAATTTTAATATTTGAACCTGCTTTACAAAAACCCATTTCTCCATTTAATCTATTTACTTTGCAATTTCTAGGACAAAGCCTACATTCTTCTAAAAATTTTATATTTTTCATTTCATTATCCCTTATGGTATTTATAATTTAAAATTTATTTATTTTTTCTATTTTATACATATATGAAAGATTTTTCAAACATTTTATTTTTTATGTTAGAAAGTTTTAATTTTATATACTAATTACTTAAACATTCCTTTGATTATGTATATATATTTTTATATCATAAATTTAATTATAAAACTTAGCCTATATTAGAATTACAATTAATTATAAAATATTTCTTATATTAAAAATTTGTCTTACTATATAAAAAAGTATATTATATAATTTTTTATACTTATCACATACATTAATTTGAAAAATTTATTTTAACATATCCTTTAAATAGCTGTGAGCCATACAAAAAATTATATAATATACCATTTAGCATATTTTAAAAAAATTCTAAAACTTAAATTTTACTTTTATATAACCAAAAAAACTTCTTAATTTATCTAAAATAAAATTTTTATATAGTATAAAATATCATTTTTATTCTTGAATTTCTTTGCTAAGTTTTCCAATTGCTTTAGTTTCAATCCTTGATACATATGAACGACTAATATTTAAAAGTTTTGCAATTTCTTTTTGAGTCTTAGGTTTACTTCCATCCAGTCCAAATCTCATTTCTAATATTACTTTTTCTCTATCTTGCAAAATATATTTCATTTTATCATAAAGTTCTTTTATTTTAAATTTCATATCAACAGCATCTTCTATATTTTTTTCGTCATTTTCTAAAACCTCTTGAAGAGTTACTATATTATCATCCTTATCTTTACCTATTGGTTCATTCAAATATACTTCTTGATTTTGTTTTTTACTTGCTCTCATAAACATTAGAATTTCATTCTCAATACATTTTGCAGTATATGTAGCAAGTTTTATATTTTTATCTGGATTAAAACTATTAATTCCTTTAATTAAACCTATTGTACCAATTGAAATTAAATCATCTTGATCTACATTTGACCATGCATATTTTTTACACACATGAGCTACTAGTCTTAAATTTCTTTCTATTAAAACCTTCTTTGCTTCTTCATTTCCTTCCTTTAACTTTTGTATATATGTCTGTTCTTCTTCATGAGACAATGGCTCTGGAAAAAGATTACTGCTTCCGTATGTATCCGTATGCCTAGTATTGCAATTTTTAAAAAGCTCACAATACTGGCTATTGATATAACTAGCAAACTATCTCCTCCTTAAATTTCAATATATTCTAGTATATGAAATTAAAATTCAATAGTGCCTGGCTAAACAATAAAATTTTATTAAAATATAAAAAGATTATTCAAGCCAAACTGAATAACCTTTAATTTAATTATCTCCTACTATTTCTATCCATACTATCTAAACTATCTAAAGCTTTACCTGTTCCAATAGCTACACATGAAATTGCATCTTCTGCTATCATTACATTTATACCTGTTTTTTCTTGCAATAATTTATCTAAACCATCAACCAAACAACCTCCACCTGTCATATAAATACCTTTATCACTTATATCTGCTGCAAGTTCTGGTGGTGTTCTTTCTAATACTGAATGAACAGCATCTACTATCATCATAGCAGGCTCTTCTAATGATTCCATTATTTCACTTGAATAAATTGTTATAGTTTTTGGAAGTCCAGTAGATAAATCTCTTCCTCTAACATCCATTTCCATATCTTGAAATTTAGGATAAACACATCCTATTCCAACTTTTAATTCTTCTGCTGTTCTTTCTCCTATTATTACATTATGTTTTTTCTTAATATATTTTACTATATATTCATCAAATTTATCTCCTGCTATTTTTAGTGATGAACTAACAACAGAACCTCCAAGTGAAATAACTGCTATATCTGTTGTTCCTCCTCCTATATCTACTATCATATTTCCGACATGGTTTTGATATATCTATTCCTGCACCTATTGCAGCTGCTATTGGTTCTTCTATTAAATAAACTTTTCTAGCTCCTGCATTAGAAGCAGCATCTATTACAGCTTTTTTTTCTACTTCTGTAACTATTGAGGGAATACAAATCATGATTCTTGGAGTAAATAAAAATTTTTTTCCGACTTTTCCAATAAAATATTTTAACATTTTTTCTGTTACTGTATAATCTGAAATAACTCCATCTCTTAATGGTCTTGTAGCAACTATATTACCAGGAGTTCTTCCAAGCATACGTCTAGCTTCATGACCAATTGCAACAACATCTCCACTAATATTATTTACTGCAACAACTGAAGGCTCTCTTAAAACTATTCCTTTTCCTTTAACATATGCAATTACAGTAGCTGTACCTAAGTCAATTCCAATATCTTGTCCAAACATCAATAAAGTTCACCTCTCACATTTTTGTTTTTTACATTTTCGTTACGATTATATTACACATATTCAAAAAATACAACCCCTAATTTCTAAATTATGTTTTGAAGTGCTTTAAAAATATTTATATTACTCAAAAATATAGTGCGTTATATAATTTTTTATTTAGTAAAACCTCCATTAGCTTTTCAATTGGTTACTTAATAAATCTATAAAAAATTATATATCATATTTAAAGCACTCTCTATAACAAAAATTAAAAACTAATTTTTTTGTATAGTTTATCAAACAATTAAATAAATATCTTGTAAACTAAAATATATTTCCCCATAAAACTTTTTGTTTTTGACTTAAATGTTTTAATAAAAACTGAGCTTCTGTAATTGACTGCCTAGCATCACCGATATTCTTCAATTTTTACTTGTTTTTCAAGAATATTAAGTTTATCTCCTATTTTTTCAATCTCATCATGTTCAATATAAAAAGCTAAAACTTTTTGATATGTTTCCCATTTTTTTACAATATCTTTAGAATAATCTTCTATATCTTCTTCTGAATTTTCTTTATCATAATTACCTTCTTCATTTTCATCTATAGTATTTATCATTTCATCTAGTGAAATAAGTTTTAAATTTATATCATTTAAATCATTATTAGTAATTTTTTCAAAAATAATATCAAAAATTATGACAATAATAATAATTATTATTGAAGCAATAAGTTGTTTGTATTCTTTCATTTTACTTTTCCCATCCTTTTTTGACAATAAATTTCACCATTTCCATTTAAAGTTACTACTAAAGCTTCTTCTGGTTTCATATTAAATTTTCCCACTTCTTTTTCTAACCATTTCTTATCTTTAGAAATCTTATGCAAATTATCTTCAAGTATCACACCATCTATAACTAAATCATATGGAAGTCCAGAATATTCAGCTTTAATATTCATATCTTCTAAAGTTACTCCTCGTTTCTCAGGCTTTGGAATAACCGTAATTTGCCCACTTGTTTCTAAAATTGCATATTCAACTTCACCTAAATCAAAAATATTATTTCCTCTTAATCTTTCTTGAAGCTCATTAATTGTAAAACTTTCTCTTATCAAAACCTGTTCATCGATTTTTCCTCTATAAATTAAAATAGATGGCTTTCCACATAAGATTTCTCTACAGCGTAAACTTTTCATATTAAAAAATGAAATAAGTAAATGCATAATTAAAAGTGAAAGAATTGGAACAACACCATAATAAATTGGAACTCCGCGGTGTTGCCATTGGAGTAGCTGCTAAATCAGCTATCATAATTGAAATTGCAAGTTCAAATGGCTGAAGCTGTCCAATTTCTCTTTTTCCCATAAATCTCATAACAATTAAAACTAAAAGATATAAAACTATTGATCTTATTAAAGTTAATAACATAAATTTTCTCCTATTCTGTTTATTTTTTCTTGTATATTTTTCGCAAAATTATTTAAAATATACTTATATTTGTTTTTTAGAAATATTAAATAGTAAGAATTTATATTTAATTTATTTCTAAAAAATAAATTAAATTTGTAGGCTAGTTTTTGAAATTATCCTAGGAAAGGAAGAAATTTAAAATGGATACTAATAACTCAAAAGCTCAAGATAATGGTGGCATGAGTACATTCGGTCAAATTATAGGCAGATTTATTGTTGCAGCTATTATTCTTGGTATAACAGCATTCTTTACACCTAACTTCTCCATTAGCAATATATGGGCTTTAGGATTAGCAGCTATTGTATTAACAGTAATGGATTATATAATAGTTAAAATTACTGGTCTTCAAGCCATTGCATTTGGTAAAGGCTTTGTTGGATTTATTCTAGCAGTAGTAACTTTATATGCAACTCAATTTTTCGTAGCCGGATATTCTATTTCTTGGTTTGCAGCTATTATTGGTGCTTTAATTTATGGAGTAATTGCATATATTATGCCTGGAGAACAAGAATAATATTTTTTTAAACACTCTTTCTATACTTTAGAAAGAGTGTTGATTTTTTATTATTTTTATGATTAAATTTATTAAAATTAAGACAATAGAATGAAAGGATTTAATCAAGTTTTGAAAAAATTAAAAAAATTCTTTTTAGAAAATAAATTAACATTATATATTGGAATAGTTGTAGTTATAGTTCTTGCTTTACCAATTTTTCGTAATAATATGTTTTTAGGTGATGATTATGAATATCATATGGCAAGAATTCAAAGTATTTCAGATTCTATAAAATCTAATATATTTCCTGTAAAAGTTCACAGTCAAATGGCAAATGGTTATGGATATGCTTCAGGATTATTTTATCCAAACTTTTTTTTATACATACCAGCTATATTACTAAGCTTAGGATTAAATATAATTAATTCATATAAAATTTTTTTAATACTAATGTTTATATTTATGTTTTTTTTGACTTATATATCTCTTCAAAATATTTTTGAAAATAAAAAAATATCTCTTATTGGAACTATATTAATAATGCTTTCAAAAGCAATGTCCCTTCACATATATCAAAGATTTGCTTTAGGAGAATTTTTGGGAACAATCTTCATTGCACCCGTAATTTCTGGAATGTATGATTACATATATAAAGATTTCAAAAAACCTTATCTCTTATTTTTAGGTTTTTTTGGACTTATAAATTCACATCTTTTAACTACAGCTATTTGTTTAATATTTTGTATTATATATTTTTTATGTCATCCAATAAAAAGTATTTTTTCTAACCATAAAAAATTTATTAAACTTATTATTGTCGCAACTTTAACAATACTTAGCACTTGTTTTTTCTGGCTTCCAATGATAGAACAATTACTATCTCAAAAGTTTAACTTTACAAACCAATGGACTGATATTACAAATTTTAAATATAATATTCCAAATCTTTTTGGATTTAATCATAGATATACTGCTCGGAATTTTACTTGGCATATCTACGCCATTTATATTTATAGGAATTTTTTCTTCAAAAGTAAAACCAGAACATAAATCTTTTCTAATTTATTCTACAGTTCTTTCTGCTCTTTTACTTTTTAATCCTATATGGAATTTATTAAAAAACATACTTAATTTTATGCAATTTAAATGGAGAGTTTTAAGTTTTTTAACTGTAATTCTTAGTATATCAATATCTTGCGTAATTCAAGACTCCTTTGAAAATAAAAAATACTTAAATAAAATAACTTTAGCTATTATATTATTAGCATCAATTATTTCATCTGTTCAATTTTTAATTTATGAAAACAATCATGGAAGAATTACAGATTTAAATGATTTATATAATAATATGTATTCAAAAGAAATTTCGCTTGGAGGTGGAAAAGAATACTTACCTATAAATATAAATTACACAGATTTAACAAAACCATTTGAAGCAAAATCTAATTCTCGGAAATATTATAAATGTAGAAAAAGAAAATTCTAAATGTATAGTTGAAATTCAAAATTTAGAAAATTCTTATGAAATTCCTATTATTTATTATAAAGGATATAAGGCAATTTTAGATAATGGAAACAACCAAATTGAATTAAATACAGAAAAATCTAAAAATGGATTAATACTTGTTAATTTGCCAAAAAGCAAAACCAATTCATATGGAAAACTTACTATCTGGTATAATGGAACAAATATCCAAAAACTTAGTTATATAATTTCAATTTTAGCAATAATAATTACAATTTTATTATTTAGTAAAAATTTTAATTTAACTAAAAAACAAGAAAATAATTAATTTTAATAAGTTTAATTTTTCTAATATATTAAAATAAATTATTTATTAACTAAAAATACATCTCAATCATTAAATTTACTAACATTTGAGATGTATTTTATTTAAAATTTATATTTTATAGTTTATAATTTACAGATTATAGACTATAATTTATGATTTATATTTAGTAATTTGTATCTATAGTTTTATAAATAACTCTTCTATTCTTTTACTATTACTTTATATACCCTTCTTTATTTGTTTGACGCTCTCTAGCTATTGCTAAAGTATTTGCTGGAACGTCATCTGTAATAGTTGATCCAGCAGCTATTTTACTATTATTTCCAATTTTAACTGGAGCAACAAAATTTACATTTGAACCTATAAAACAATCATCTCCTATTAATGTTTTATTTTTATTTACTCCATCATAATTGCAAGTAATTGTTCCACAACCAATATTAGTATTTTTTCCAATTTCGCAATCACCTAAATAAATAAAATGTGGTATTTTTGTTCCTTCATCTACAATTGTTTTCTTTAATTCTACAAAGTTTCCTATTTTAACATTATCTGCAATTCTACATCCTTCTCTAATATAGGCATTTGGTCCAATTTCACAATTAGAACCAATTATAACATCCCCTTTAATAGTAGTATTTGGATGAATTACAGTATCTCTTCCAATAATAACTTCATCATATATATAAGTTGTTGTTGCATCCTCAATTGTTACCCCATTTCTCATATGCATAGCATTTATACGCATTTTCAAAACTCTAGTTAAAAGCTCTAATTGAGCTCTATCATTAACACCTAAAATTTCAGTGTTATCTTCAACAATCATTGCTCCTGTTTTTAAGCCTTTTTCATTCATTATTTTTATAACATCAGTTAAATAATATTCTCCTTGAACATTATTTGGCTTAACTTCTTTTAATGCTAAAAGTAATTCTTCAATATCAAAACAATATATTCCTGAATTTATTTCTTTAATTTCTTTTTGAAGTTGATCTGCATCTTTTTCTTCAACTATCTCTTTAATACTTCCACCTTCATCTCTAACAATCCTTCCATATCCTGTAGGATTATCATAAATGGCAGTTAAAACTGTTGCACATTCTTTTTGAATAATACTTTTATTAACAAGATTTCTCAATGTTTCAGGTCTTATAATTGGAACATCTCCATAAAGAATTACAACTTTTCCTTTCTTACCTTTAAGATATTTTTCTGCTTGAGAAACAGCATGCCCTGTTCCTAATAATTCTTCTTGATAAGCATACTTTACTCTCTTTCCTAAAACCTCTTCCACTTGCTCTCTTAAATATCCGCACAACAGCGATAATTTCGCTAGAACCGATTTTTTCAGCAAGTTCAACAACTCTTTTTACTAATTCTTTATCATATATCTTTTGAACTAATTTTGACTTTTGTGATTTCATTCTAGTACCGCGTCCAGCGGCCATAATTAAGGTAATTACGTCTAAATCTTTCTCATCCATAGAGATTTCCACCTTTCAATTAATTGTTTTCCCGAAAAATTTATAATATTATAAAAGATTTAATTTATGCTTAATTTTATACTATCATCTAAATTTAATCAAGTATTATTTGTAAAAAACTAAATTTTGATTAATACTCAAATATTAATAAAGAGCAAATTTTAAACTTAATTACTCAAATCCAATTTTAAAACATTTTTACATATTATATTTTACATACTTACTAAACAATTTTTATTTATTAGTCATTTATAACCGCATCTATTACATTTGCAAGATATATCATACTATTTCTAGCTTCATCTACCATATTTAGATCATTACCAACTTCTATTAAAGTTGCATGTTTACTTATATCTTGATTATATGTTCTATCATATATATACATAGCTTCAAATAAACCAGGATATAACTCATCAGCTTTCTTTTGAATTTTTATAGCCCACTTTAAATTTTCTTCCCATCCATCATGTCCAATTGCTATAACAAATCTTAATTTAGCAACATTCTTAGAATCTATTTCTATATAATTTTTATTTAATAATGTTTCTATTGCATCTCTATGTATATCAAATATAATATCTATATCTTTATTTTGGGCTTTAATATAATTCTTTACATTATCATACGACCTATCATATGCTCCAGTAATTCCTTCTAAGTCATTATAATCTCTTAAGTGTATTACATTATATCCCATGTTATTTAAACTATTTGTAAGTACTTCTCCTACACTTAATATATTATAATTAGCATCTAATGTTTTCTTAAATTCAGTTTCTTCATAGCTACCATCATTATATGCTTCAGTTGTATGGGTATGATAAATAATAATATCTTTATTATTTTCTATTTTTATATCATCAATATTACCAATATCATTAATAATATCTATTATATCATTTTGAGTTGTATTTTTAATTTTTATCTCTGCAAAATATTCACTATATTTTTTTAAACAATAATTATAATTATCTGCAAAAATCATATATTCCATTTGTTCTTCTTTTTTAGTATGTTTTTCATTAGCAGTAATTACAAGCATCTTTTTGGTTTCATCAAATTCATCTATATTTATTTTTGCAAATCTTTTTATCCATTTATATAATTTAGGATCATTTTGTTTTTCTAATGCACTTATTATACCAGTAATATTTTTATTTTTTAATATTATTTTTTCAGCATCATATTTCCACTTATTTTCATAATCAAGTATATATTTATAATACTCCATTAATACATCTTCTAAATTCTTGCCATTACCTAATATATAATACTTTACTTTTTCTGTTTTAAAATAATTAATTGCATAAGAATATCTTTCATATTTTATTAATTCATCACATAATTTTGCCATTTTCATATTATAATCTCTATATTCTTCAGAATTAATATCCATTCCTATTTGTTCTGATTTAGTATTATTAAAAACTAATTTTTTTTCATATATTTCTGATTTAAAAAATAATAATATTGTAATACCAGAAATAACTATCAATAAGAAATTCACTATATATGATTTTACATTTTTTTTAGTTACTTTTGCTTCATTTAATGTTGAAATTACTCCTAAACACACAAATAATATTAATTTCGTATATAAAAAATACATATCAGAATCCATTGTAACATGAAGCAAAAGCGCCAATATTCCAAATCGAATTCCTTTATATTTTATATTTTTAGAATCATCTTTACTTTTTATTTTAATAATAATAACTATTATTATTAAAATACTTACAATACCTAATATTCCATACTCTAACCAAACTTGTGTATAAAAACTATGTGTATCATTTGAAATATATCCATATTCTTGTACTTCGCCATATTTGAATTGCCAACCTTCTCCACCAATTCCAGTTAGGAAATTATCTGAAATTAATTTAAATCCATCTTTTAAAAACACAAATCTCTCTTGAGCCGTTTTATAATTTAAACTTATATCACTTATTTTTTCTACTAATTTTGTTGGCAAATGCTTATATTCTAATATAATATCTTCATCATTTATAGATAAATTATTTATTATCCAAGACTTTTGTATATATTCATATTTAGATGTAAATTCTAGTTTTATTTCTGAAGTATTTGGAGTTGTAACTATTTCCATATCTTTTATCCCAGAAAAATCACTAAATGTATATTCATCACTTGTTATTTCTTTAAGACTTTTTGAATCTCTTTGTATAATTTTGATTGAAAACATATCTTCTATTTTCTTTGAATTATCTAAAAAGTACTCTGCTTCCATATCAAACCTAAATGTATATTTTTCATTTGGCTTAACATCTTTAATCCTTTTAGAATTATAATCTGCTACAACATTTTTACTAAATACTATAAATTCTTTTTTATTTTTTAATTCTATTCTAATAAATATTGCAAATATCCAGATTAAAATTAAAAATATAATTAAAAATTTTTTTAAATTTATCTTTTCAAGATATATGTTTATCTCTAATTCAAGTCTATTAAAAAATACAGATAAAATTATCCAAAATATAGTTCCTATTAAAATAAAATTATAATATTCAAATCCCAAAAGTTTTTGAAATAAAAAAATATAAATTACAGACATTATAAATGAAATTACTAAATTTTGAATAATGTACAAAGATTTAGATTTACTCTTCAATGTTAGCAAATATATTAATATTATAATTGGAAAAATTAAAAATACAAATTTAGAATAAGTTAATAAAATACCAAGAATAAAAAAGCTATTACAAGTACCATATATTAATTTAGATACAATACTACTACTATGTACCATTTCATTTAAACTTATAAAAAATGAAATCATTATAAATGACGCTAAAGTATTTGGATTTCCAAATAAAGAAACTAATCTTGATTCGCCATTTACAATATTATTTACTCCTAATAATGGAAAAATTTTATTAGTAGTAAGATTTTCTATTCCCAAAAAAATTAACATTACTGAAATTGCAATAATTATATTTTTTATATATTTTATATTATTATCATTTTTTCTACATATTTCTGTTGTTAATATATAAACCCAAAATATTGTAATATAGTTTAAAATAGCAGATATTGTTGTACTTAAACTTAAATATGTATTAAATATAAGAGGAACTGTTGTTGATATTACCAGTAATAATACAAATATATCTAATTTTGTTTTTATTAATTTTATAGGATTCTTTTTTATAAAACGAATTATAATATAAAATATCATTAAAAAGCTTATTATAATTTGTATATTTTTATATCCTGATATATTCCTTATATAGAAAGTTGATGCTATTAATATTACAATTAATAGCACCATATCTAAATTAGTTATTATTTTTTTCAATTTATCTTTTAACATAGCTATTTTACCTTATTCTTATTTTAAATTTTATATTAATTAATTATTTATCAATGGTTTTTATTATATTTTTCTCTCTTGACTCCTATAAGGCTTGAGCATA
>JAAVYF010000029.1 GCA_022790975.1 Clostridia bacterium
CAAAAAATAATTTATAAAAAAATAATTATAAAAAAATAAATTATAAAAAATAATTATAAAAAAATAAATTATAAAAAAAATAATTATAAAAAAATAAATTATAAAAAAAATAATTATAAAAAAATAAATTATAAAAAATAATTTACAAAAAATAATTTATAAAAAAATAATTATAAAAAATTAATTTATAAAAAATAATTATAAAAAAATAATTTATTAAAAATAAATTTAAATGTTTAATAAATAAACTATAAAAGGGGGAAGGGGTATAGATTTTTTAAAAGGTATAGTGTTTATAAAAGATAAATTGTCACCATCATATATAAATAGTTTAAATCCTAGATATCTAGAAGTAGATAAATCATTTTATGGTGGTTTAATTATTGTAGATTATTATAGAGAATATACAGATATTATACTAAAAAGTATTGTTAGTTCTAATATTAATTTAAATTTATCAATTTTCTATGAGAAATTAGATACATATAAAACAATAAAAGAATTAACTTATTATATTGGAAATACTGCAGTTAATATTAAGGATGGAAATGAGAATAGAGAAGATATTGATATTGTTGCATATAGTTACAATGATGCTAAATTTATAAGAAGAGAAATGCAAATTAATAATCAAGACTTATATTATTTATATATGTATATAGATGTTTTTTCAGAGTCAGAAAAAGAATTAGAATATTTGTTAAATAAAGTTGAAGGAATTTTACAATCAAACGGAATCTTATGTAAAAGAGCAAATTTTAGACAAGAACAGCTTTTTAAAGCTTGCTTGCCAATAATGGAAAATAGTAAAGAGATAAAAAATAGTAGTAGAAGAAACGTTTTAACAGATGGATTAAGTGCCACATATCCATTTATTTCAAGTACAATATTTGATGAAAGTGGAATTCTTTTTGGAATTAATAGATATAATAATTCTTTGATAATGATTGATAAATTTAATAAACAAAAATATAAAAATGCTAACATGTGTATTTTTGGGACAAGCGGTGCTGGTAAATCATTCTTTACTAAAATTATGATTTTAAGATATAGAATGATTGGAGTAGAACAATATGTTATAGACCCAGAAAGAGAATATATTAATCTTTGTAATAATTTAGATGGGTTACTTATAAAAATTGGACCATCTTCTAATGTTTATGTAAATGTTTTAGATATAAGAGAGGAAAGTATAGAAGAAGAAAGTGGATATTTGCAAGCAAAACTTGCTAAATTAAAAGGTTTTTTTAAGTTAGCTATAGGAGAGATGGATGAGGAAGAATGGGCTATTTTAGAAGAGAAACTTATTGATACATATAAAGATAAAGGAATTACATTTGATGATACAAGTTTATATCAAAATAATATAGATAAATTTTGTATAAAACCAATATTTAAAGATATGGATCAAATGCCAATTTTAGAAGATGTATATAATAAATTAATAGAAGATGAAAAAACAAAAAAAATGGCTATAAAATTAAAACCGTTTGTTAGTGGATATTTAAGTTATTTAAATAAACATACTAATATTATTTTAGATAATAAATTAATTATAGCAGACATTTATGAGTTAGGAGAAGATAATATTCAATATGGAATGTTTATTTTTGCTGAACTTTTTTGGAATAAAGTAAAAATTGATAGAAATAAAAATAAATCAATTTATATGGATGAAATATGGAGATTAATAGGAATTACTTCAAATAGAGAAGTTGCTACATTTATTTATAAAATATTTAAAACGATTAGAAAATATGGAGGAAGTAGTGTAGCAATAACACAAGATATTTCAGATTTATTTAGTTTGGATGATGGAAATTTTGGTAAGAGTATTTTAAATAATTCAAATATAAAATGTTTTTTTTCTCTTGAAGAAGATAATATTTTTACTTTAGAAAAGTTCATGAATATTTCAGAAAAGGAAAAAATTGAGATAAAAAGTTTAAAAAAGGGAGAGAATCTAATGTTTGTAGGAGATAATCATATATTTTCTAAAGTAGAAGTATCAACAGATGAAAGTTATATAATAGAAGGAGGTATAAATTAATAAAAAAGGTTATAACTGCTATAGGTACAAATGAATTAAATTTGAAACTTAAAGAAAGTAAAATTTATGATGTCTTTGGAAATGATATTCCATATCAGGATGGAGTTATAGAAGTCTTGAGAGGAAATTCAGATATAGATATTCTTATATTAAATGAAAGTTTAGTTGGAGAATATGAAATAAAAGATTTTTTAAATATGATTTGTAAAATTAATCAGTACATAGAAATTATTTTTTTTATGGAAAAAGAGAATATTTCATTAAAGAATTTTTTAAGAAAATTAGGCATTTCAAAAATTTTTATAGATAATACAGATTCTATAGACGATATTATAAAGAGTATAGGATATGAAAAAGATACTGAGGCTAATTTAAGTTTAGAAATTGAAAAATTAAAAAAAATTATACAAGAAAATCAACAAATTACTAAAAATAAAAATATAAAAGAAGTAAAAAAGATGAAAAAAATAAGAACTAATAAGATAGTTGCTATTTCTGGAAATTATGGAAGTGGAAAAAGCTTAATTACTACACTTCTAGGAGTGGCAACTAGAAAATTTGATATTAAAACTATAATTGTTGATTTTGATATTATAAATAGTAGTATAAATATGTTATTTAGAGTTCCTAAATATAATAGTAATTATAAAATTATAACAGATCCTATTCAATGTATTAATAAAATTGATAATAAATTAGATGTATTTTGTGGAATTGATATGTTATTTAATGAAGAAAATAAAATTAGTTATGAAAAAGTTAATGACTTATTTGAAAAATTAAAAAGTGAGTATGATTTGATATTAGTTGATACATCTAGTGAAACCACATTAAAATATATAAAAACTATTTTACTAAATGTAGATAAAATTATTTTTTTAGTTGAACCAACTTTACTAGAAATAAAAAAATCAGAAAAACTTCTAGAAACCTACATTGAGGACTGGGAAATTCCAATAAATAAATTTGAGATTATTTTAAATAAGGTTAATTCTGGTTCTATAGATGAAAATATTTTGAAAAACATATTTGAAAAAGTTAAAATTATTGGAAAATTGAATTTTTCAAGTCAATATACAGCTTGTGCAAATGATATTAAAAATGGAGGTTTTATATTAAATAAATATATAAAAATTTTAAATTTATTAGAAAATTAAGGAGGTTGAAAATTATAGAGTTATTAGAAAATATTGGAAAAGGAATAAATATTTTATCAGATAGTTTATCAAATTTACAGTCTAAATTTATGGAGAGTACATTATATAAAGTAGTAAATACTAGTATTGATTGCGGAATAAGAATATTATTACCAAATTTTATAGAAGATGAGGTTATTGATTTAAAAAATTCTATAATGGAAAATGGTTTAGTAAAAGGTATAAAAGAAGCAGTAAATTCGGCAATTCAATTTGGTAAAAATATTTATGGAATTACTACTGGAAAATTTAATTCTGTAGAGCAAATGCAAAATATTATTGACAAAAGTGGTACAATAAATACAATTTCTTCGTTTTTGGATGAAGCAATAGATACAATAAAATCAATGGGAATTATTAACAGTAATGTAAAAACAGTTTTAAAAAGTGGTAAAAATGCATTTTTAAATAATATAAAAAATAATATTTCGGATGAATTTAATAATCAGAAAAAGTATCTAAATCAAGTTGAAAAATATGCTAAACAATGGAATGATGCTTATATTGCTCGAGATTTAGAAGAAATGAAAGATATATTTTATCAATTAGAATCTTATATTGAAAAAACTATGCCATTAAAAGAAACTATGAAAATATATAATGAAATAAAAATAATTCAAGAAATGATAGAAAATAATAAAGAGAAATTTGATTTAAGCCAAAATGAAATTGAACTTATAGAAGCATTTTCAAATTAAATTTTTTATAAAAATAAATTATAAATATTTATATTAAATTAAAATAAAATAAAGATAAAAGATTTATTTTTATTAATAATTATTATATATTAAATATAATTTTTTTAAATTTATATATGTAAAAGCAAAATTTAAAAAATTGTCTTTTTGAAAAATATGGCTATTTGAATTCATAATTTATATAGACCATAAAAAACAAAAGATATTTTAATAAAATCATTGGAAAAATATAGAGGAAGTCATAAAAAATAGATATTATATTTTATACAATCATGGTATACATAAAAACTAAAGTAATGGTTTTAAAACAATATGATTTGATATAACATTTTAATAAAATTATTGTGGTTTTAGTATCAAATATAATAAAAAAAGACATTTATTTTATTGTTTATTTGACAATAAAATAAATATTGAAAATAAATATTGAAAA
>JAAVYF010000030.1 GCA_022790975.1 Clostridia bacterium
AAATTAATAAATTAATAAATTAATAAATTAATAAATTAATAAAAAACTTATCGGTTAGTAAGATTTAATAATTAGATTAAATTAGAATAAAAAAACATAATAATTATTATAGTTATATTTTTTATTAAAAAATATATAAATTAGGAAAAGAATATAGAGGAAATGTAACTAAAACAGAAATGTATCCGAGTTAAAAAGAGTATACATAAAGACTAACATTTTAATAAAATATATTAAGTATTATTAAATCAATAAGAACATAAATTTGGTAAAAATTATTATAAAATTACATATCAAAAAAATTGTTATTTTGACAAATTAAATGCTAATATTTATATATTTATTTAATTTAAAAATATAATACTAAAAATAGTATTTATAAAAAATAAAAAATATTTTTTTATTATATATTTTTCTATTTATAAAAAAATTAATCTTTTTTAAAAATCGTTGTAATTATAAAATTAAAATGATATAATGTGCATGCTGTACAGAAGATAAAGTTGAATTAAAAGTAGGAAGAGGGGCAATAGAATGCAAATAGAAGTAAAAGAGAATTCAGGGCTATTTTCAAGTACAGATATTCCAGATATATTTTTTTCTGATTATTTACCTTTAGCAAGTAGTGATGCTGTTAAGGTTTATTTGTATATTAATTTTTTGGCCAAAAATGGAAAAGATATTAATGTAAATGAAATTGCAAAATTATTGTCATTATCTTATGATGTAGTAAATAGTTCTATCAAATATTGGGAAGAACAAGGGCTTTTAATAAAAAAAGTAGATGGATATTTAATGGCTAATCTTCAAGAAATTCAATTAAATAAATTATATTCTCCAAAAGTTACATCTTCACCAGAATTAATAGAAAAAACAGCTCAAAGTAAAGCTAGGGCTGCTGCAATAGAAAGTATAAATAATCAAATTTTTTCTGGTGTAATGAGTCCAAGTTGGTATACAGATATAAATTTATGGTTTGACAAATATGGATTTGATGAACAAGTTATGTTAGCTTTATTTTGTCAATGTGCTGATAGAAATGCATTAAATACAAATTATGTACAAACTGTTGCTGCTAGTTGGAATGCAGAAAAAATTAAAACTTATGAAGATTTAGAGAAATATTTTGCAAGAAAAGACACATTAAATAAACTAGGAAAAGAGATAACGAATAAATTAGGAATACGACGTTCACTTACAACATTTGAAGAAGAATATGTGTTAAAATGGACAGAAGAGTATAAATATAATATGGATATTATTGAAATAGCACTAAAAAGATCAGTATTAAAAGCTAATGCTGGTTTTAAATATTATGATGAATTATTAACTAGTTGGTATAGTAAAGGTTTGACAAAACCAGAAGAAGTTGAGAAATATTTAGAAAGTTTGTCAGAAAAGAAGTTTAGAACAAAACAAGTTCAAAATGTAGTTAGACAATATGAGTTTACTCAAAGTACATTTGATAGTTTTGAAAATTTATATGATAACTAAGTTATAGGAGTGATTTGCTTTGAATAATCCAATATTGAAACACATTTTAACTGAATATGAATTTAAAAGAAATAAATCTATAGAGGAAGTTAATAAAAAGAAACAAGAATTATTAAAAGTTAATCCAAGACTTGCCGAAATCGAAAATGAAATATCTAAGATTTCAATTGAATCTATAAAAACAATTATAATAGAAGATAAGATAAAAAAAGAAAAAATCTTAACAGATTTAAAAAAGAAGTTTAATGCTTTAATAAAAGAAAAAAATAAATTTTTAAAAGAATTATCAAAATCTACAGATTTTTTTGAACCAAATTTTGAATGTAAAGTTTGTAAAGATACAGGATTTATTGAAAAAAACGATAAATCTATAATGTGTAATTGTTTAAAACAAAAAGTTTATGATATAGCATATAATAAATCTAATATGGGTAATTTAGAATATGAAAATTTTGCAACATTTAATATAAGATTATTTTCAGATAAAGTTGATAAAGAGAGGTTTAAATCGCAGATTTCGCCTAGAGAAAATATAAATTTATTAAAAGAAAAAGCTATAAATTTTATTGAAAATTTTGACAATCCTACAGAAAAAAATTTAATTTTTACAGGTGGAACAGGATTAGGAAAAACGTTCCTTACTAATTGTATTGCAAATGAGTTATTGAAAGAGGGAAAAACAGTATTATATCAAACTGCACCAGTTATGTTTGATGAAATTTTAGACGAAAAATTCAGTAAGGAAAAAAATGGAGTTAATTTGCAAGAAAATATTTTAAATGTAGATTTATTAATTATAGATGATTTAGGAACAGAAAAAATTAGTGAAACAAAAGTTGAAGAATTATTTACAATTATAAATACTAGATTGTTGAATCAAAATCATAAAATAACAAAAACGATTATTTCTACAAACTTAACAGCAAATGAGTTGTTTAATGTTTATACAACTAGAATAGGTTCTAGACTAGCAGGAGCTTATAGATTTTTACGTTTCTTTGGAGATGATATAAGATTAAAAAAAGGAAAAAAAGAAATATAAATTAAAATAGATATTTATGAAAAATGATAGTCCCCAGAAGCATGATATTCTGGGGATTTTATATTATTCATTTATTTTTTTTAATAATTCATTAACATCTATTCCATGAACTTCACATGCTTCTTCTATTGTTTCAGCTTGAGATGCTGGACATCCTAGACAATGCATACCAGCTTCTAAAAGAATATCAACTTTATCTGGATATTTTTCAACAAATTCTCCTATTGTCATTGTTTTTTCTATCATAATAGTTCCTCCTTAATTTGTAAATAATTAATGTTTGAAATTAATCTAATTTACATTTTTATAAACTCTACTATAAAAATATAACATATTTTTAAAAAAAAGTATAGACAAATTAAAAAAAATATTGTATTATATTAAAAAATGAATGAGGATGGTGATTAATTTGCAATTACTTGTTCACTCATTCTTTATTAGTTTTATTATAAATATTTTTGTTGTTATTTATTCGATTTATTCAGAAATTGATTCTATCTTTTTGCATAATCTGCAAGGTTCTCGTTTAAAAATAAAAAAGAAAGAAATTTAAATGAAAAAATTATTAAAATTTATTATTTTTTATTTTATTTGTATAATAGTTGGAACAAGTATTATATATTTAATTTTTAAACCAATATTAAAAACTAATAGTTTAATTTTTCCCTATGCTATTAATAAGTTTGATATTTGTAAGGTTTATCCAGAAACTTGGAAATTAATTAAAAAATTTTATTTCATAACATTTGAAATTTCATATAGTATATTTTTATCTAAATTATTTAAAAATTTAAAATTCAAAGAAAATTCCCAAAAATTAAAAAAATGTATTGTTTCAACTGATGATAAATTAAAATTAATAGTTGGTACTGACGAGAATAATAGAATAGTTGAAATTGAAGAAAACGGATTATATCAAAATATATTTATAACAGGAACAATAGGGAGTGGTAAAACTAGTTCAGCAATGTATCCATTTACAAAGCAATTAATGGAATACAAAGCATTTAGTACGAAAGAGAAATTAGCAATGCTTATATTGGATGTTAAGGGCAATTATAGTGAAAAAGTAAAAGAATTTGCTATAAAATGTGGTAGAGAAAATGATATTCATACAGTAGACATTTTAGGAAGTATAAAGTATAATCCATTAGATAAACCAGAGTTAAAGCCAATAGTTCTTGCTAACAGATTGAAAATAATTTTAACGTTATTTAATAAAAATAATACGGAATCGTATTGGTTAGATAAGGCAGAACAGATATTAGCAGAATGTATAAAATTTTGTAGAATTTATAATGATGGATATGTTAACTTCACAGAGATACATAAACTTATAATGTTTCCAGATTATTATACACAAAAGATAGTAATTGCTAGAGAAAAATTTGTAAAAGGTATTTTAAGCGAACAAGATATTTATGACTTGTTATCTTGTATTAATTTTTTTGATAAAGAATTTTTTTCATTAGATGTTAGAACATTATCAATTTTAAAATCTGAAATTAGTAGAATTACTAATTTATTTGTATCTGATTTTAATGTTTCAAAAACATTTTGTCCAAATAAAGAAGATGTTAATTTTAAAGGATTTAATGAATTTTTAGATGAAGGAAAAATAGTTGTTTTAAATATGAATATTGCAGAATATAAAAATTTATCCAGAATTATAGCTACATATTTAAAATTAGATTTTCAAACAACAGTAATGAATAGACTTAATAATGGAAAAATGATTAGAAAGTCGGTTTTTATAAGTGATGAGTATCATGAATATGTTACAGATACTGATGCTGATTTCTTTTCTCAAAGTAGAGAAGCTAAATGTGTAAATATTATTGCTACACAAAGTTATACTTCACTTTTAAATAGTTTAAAAGATGAGTCAGTAGTAAAAGTTATAATTCAAAGTTTAATAAATAAATTTTGGTTTAGAACAGATGATATTTTTACAATTGAAGAAATACAAAAACAAATTGGAAAAGAAGATAAAGAAAAATCTTCAGTTACTATATCTGAAAATGCTAAAGAAACAAATTATAGTTTAATAAGCAATAAATTTATTTCTAGAGATGCAAATATTTCAGAAAGTTATAATAAATATATGGAAAAAGACTTTGTTTATGATACTAAATTTTTTTCACAAGAATTAAAAACATTTACAGCATTAAGCTTTATTTCTAATGGTTATTATATTTTAACTCCTCAAAAAATAAATATGATTCCATATTTTAAATCAGTAAAAAAAATTAAAAATAATTTGAAAGGATTTGATTTAAATGAATAAAAAATTAAATTTAAAAAATAAAATTTTTATAATTATAATATTATCTACAGCTTTAATATGTGTATCTTTTATTTCACCAAATGAATGTTTTGCATCAGATCCAGTTTTAATTAATAAATTAAGAAGTGCTTTTGAAAAAATAGAAAGTTATATTATAAAAGTTGCAACTCCAGTTGCAGCAGTAGCAGTTTGCAGTGGAGCACTAATGAAAAAGTTTAGTTTTGGAGATGAAGAGAAAATACGAACAGGAAGGAATTTAATTAAAGGAAGTATTTTTTCATATGGTCTTGTTTTATGTACAGATATGATTTTGTCTTTAATTAAAACATTAGTTGGTTAGGTGAAAAAGTGGAAAATGATACAAACTTAGCTATGTCAATAGTACAATCTATTAATGATATTTTCTTTAATATTTTTTCTTCTATAGATAATAGTATTTATGAAATTTTAGATAAAATAACTTTTATAGATACCAAAATAATTGAAAAAGATAATTTTTTAAAACTTTTTGGAGAGGATTCGTCTAGTGGAATTTTACTTGTTTGTAATGCTTTAATTTTAGGAGTTTTAATTTTTTATATAGCAAACTTTCTATTTTCTCATCTTACATATTCTAAAATTCAAACACCATCTCAATTTATTTTTAAAGCTATAATTTTTGTTGCTTTAATGAATGGTTCTTATTGGATTTGTTCTCAAATAATTAATATTGTTTCCTTAATTTCATCATCTATTTGTGATATAGGAGAAGTTTTATTTAAAGAAGAAATTTCATTTATGAGCTTTATAACAAAAATAAATGATAAAATTTATATGACATCTGGAGAGCTAGATATAACATCTTTTAATGGAATTATAAAATCATTTACTACAATGGGATTTATGAATTTAATTTTTTCGTATTCTTTAAGATATATTATGATTCAAGTTTTTGTATTAGTATTTCCATTTACAATTTTATGTCTAATAAATGATAAAACAGATTGGATTTTTAAATCTGTAATAAAAGCATTTATTTCGTTATTATTAGAACAAGTGTTAATTTCTATAATTTTAGTATTAGCTTTTTCATTTTCATTTAGTAATAATGATAATATGTCTAAAGTTTTATATATTGGAATTATCTATGCATTGATTAAAGCTAATACATATATGTATATGATTTTCGGTGGAATTACAACAAATATTAATAATGGAATTAATTTATTAACAAATAAAAAATAATTAGAGGAGGTAAGATGAAATTTATATTTCCAAAGAATTATAAATATAATATGAAAATATTTGGTTTTATAGATTATATAACAGCACTATTTGATTTAATTATAGGAATAATTTTATTTACAATAATACATTTAATTTTTAAAAATATAATGATGGAAATATATATTTTTATAATTATATTTATTCCAATTTTATTATTTAGTATATTAGAAAGTAGTGGAGAAAATATAGTAATATATATTATATGTATAATAAAATTTATTAATAAAAGAAAGATATATTTTTATGAAAAAGTGGGAAAGTTTGAGGATCCATAAATTTTGTGATATAATAAAAGTTGATATTTGGGAACAAATAAAAATATAAGGAGGATCCAATATGTTGGATTTTTTAGAAGCATTAGAAAACTATGAGTGTGCATTAGAGTTATTAAAAAATCATGGGGATGAAATAATGAACATATCAGTATTTATAATGATTATAGTTTTATTAGTTGCTATAATTATTACAAAGAAAAAAAACTGGCGGGATTTTATTTTCGTTATGTTTTTGATAATTGTTATGGTTGCATTAGCATACTTTTGGTTTTGCCCGATTTAATTAGTTATTCCTGTAATTTTAGGAGTAGCAGTTTTAAGCATCATAGTTGGTTCTACATAAAAGAAGATGCTATTTCAAATTATTGACAGCCCTTGGATTTGTTCCTGGGGTTTTGTCATATATTTTTTTAAAATTTTATATAAATAAATTAATTATATAATTTAAATAATGTAAGGTAATATAAAATTAAAAATAATTAAAAATGTGATAATTGTCATTTTGGAAAAAGAGAATGATTAGTCTTGGGTTAATTATATAATTATTGCATTATAAAAATTAATAGTCTAGAATATAAGCTTTTATCTTAAAAATATAGAGGAAATGAATTAATGCAGTTGTGGTAAATTATTAAATACAAGTATACATAAAGTGTTTATTTCTAAACCAAAATCATATATAATTTTGATTTGTTTTTTATATAATAAAATAGAAATTTTTTACAAAATTATAAAAAAAATCGTTTAATTTAATTGTTAATTTGACAATTAAATTAAATAAAATAATTAAATAAAATAATTAAATAAAATAATTAAATAAAATAATTAAATAAAATAATTAAATAAAATAATTAAATAAAATAATTAAATAAAATAATTAA
>JAAVYF010000074.1 GCA_022790975.1 Clostridia bacterium
ATTATACACTAGATTACTTTTACAAAAAAAAGTTCAACAAAAAAGTAACTAAAATAAGTCTAAATGGTAACTTTTCGTGTCCAAACATAGATGGAACTGTAGGATATGGTGGTTGTATCTACTGTTCTAAAAGTGGCAGTGGAGACTTTGCTGGTGATAAAAATAAGGACTTAGTAACCCAATTTTATGAACAAAAAAACAAATTAAGTAATAAATGGAATGACACACTTTACATAGGATATTTTCAAGCAAATACTAATACATATGCCAAAACTGATATTTTAAAACAAAAATACGAACCAATCTTAAAACTTGACAATGTTATCGGGCTAGCTATTGCAACAAGACCTGATGCCATCAGTGAAGACTGTCTTGACTATTTAGAAGATTTAAACAACAGAACCTTTCTTACTATCGAATTAGGGCTTCAATCAATTCATGATAAAACAATCGATTTAATAAATAGACATCACAGTTTAGAATGCTTTTCTGATATGGTAAAAAAACTTAGAAAACGTAATATAAATGTTGTTGTACATGTTATATTTGGTCTTCCATACGAAACAAAAGATATGATGTTAGAAACTATCAAATATTTAAACAAACTAGACATTCAAGGGATAAAAATCCATATGTTACATATAATTAAAAACACAAAACTAGCTAAAATGTATAAGGAAAAACCATTTCCAATCTTAACAAAAGAAGAATATGTAGATATCGTTTCTGATAGTATAGAAATATTACGTGAAGATATTGTAATACATCGAATAACTGGAGATCCTAAAAAAGAAGATTTAATTAAACCAACTTGGTTATTAAAAAAATTTGACGTTTTAAACTCAATTGATAAAGAATTAGCAAAAAGAAATACTTATCAAGGATTTAATAAAAGTATCTTAAATAGAATCAAAGAACGTTACGATTATTATATAAAACCTAACTCATTAGTAATTGATGCAACAATTGGCAATGGTAATGATACATTATTCCTAGCACAAAAAGCTAAAAATGGCCACATTTTTGGTTTTGATATTTCAGAGAAAGCTATAAAAAATACCAAAGAACTTCTCAAAAATAATAATATTGACAATGTAACAATTTATCAAGAATCTCATGAGAATTTATTAAATACATTATCTAAATACCAAGGTAAAATAAGCTTAATTACATTTAATCTAGGATACTTACCTGGTGGAGATAAAACAATAACAACAAAAGTAACAAGTACAATAAAGGCTATCAAAGATAGTTACGAACTAATTCACAATAATGGTGTAATATTAATAACAGTATACCCTAAACATGAAGAGGGAAATAAAGAACATCAAGAATTAATTAAATTCATAAAAAACAAAAAACATCAAATATATCATAATGATACTAACAAAGAAGCCCCATATTTAATTGAATTAACAAAAAAATAGTTG
>JAAVYF010000031.1 GCA_022790975.1 Clostridia bacterium
ATAAGAATATTTTATTACTGTTTGCTTATATAATATATCTTGTGTTATACTATTCATAGGAAATACCTTCTTTCGATATTAGTTTTTGTGGTTAAAAACATTATATCATATTTGGTATTTCCTATTTTTTTATTTTCTTATATTAATGTGACATATCTATTGTAAACCTATAACTATATTTTAACTCTCAAAATGTTAATTATATTAAGTTTAAAAATCTTTCAATAAAAAAACTAAATACTCACTTATTTAAATGTACTAATATTTAAACTATAAAAAAAAATAAAAACCTCACAATATATTTATAAAAATACAAATACATTATGAGGTTATTTATTTACAATTTTATAAATTTACTAATAAATAATTTTTATAAACAAAATTTTAAATAAAACTACTATTTATTTAATCCTTTTAATCCTGGATAAACAGCAACATCTCCTAGTTGGTCTTCAATATTTAATAATCTGTTATATTTTGCAACTCTATCTGTTCTGCAAGGAGCGCCTGTTTTAATTTGTCCTGCATTTGTAGCAACTGCAACATCTGCTAAACTAGTATCTTCTGTTTCACCACTTCTATGAGATACAACAGCTGTCATTCCGTTTTTCTTAGCAAGTTCAATTGCATCTAATGTTTCTGTTAATGTTCCAATTTGATTTAATTTAATTAATATAGAGTTAGAAACTCCCATATCAATACCTTTTTGTAATCTCTTAATATTTGTAACAAATAAATCATCACCAACTAATTGAATTCTGTTTCCTAATCTATCTGTTAATTTTTTCCATCCATCCCAGTCTTCTTCTGATAATCCATCTTCAATTGAGATAATTGGATATCTATTTACTAAATCTTCATAAAAAGCAATCATTTCTTCTGTTGTTTTTGTAACGCCTATTTTCCAGAAATGATACATTCCTTCTTTTCCGATTTTTTTAGCTTCATCAAACATTTCAGTAGCAGCAACGTCTAATGCTAACATTACTTCTTCTCCTGGTTTGTATCCTGCTTTTTCTATAGCTTCCATAATTAAACTTAAAGCTTCATCTTCATCTTTAACATTTGGAGCAAAACCACCTTCATCTCCAACACCAGTAGCTAGTCCTTTTGAATTTAAAACTTTCTTTAAATTATGATATATTTCAGCACAAACTCTTAAACATTCTGTAAATGATTTTGCTCCAACTGGCATAATCATAAATTCTTGAACAGATAATGTGCTGTCTGCATGTTTTCCACCATTCATTATGTTCATCATTGGAACTGGTAATGTTTTTGAATTTACTCCACCAATATAGCTATATAATTCCATTCCTAAAGATGCTGCTGCTGCTCTTGCAACTGCCAAAGAAACACCTAAAGTTGCATTTGCTCCAAGTTTTCCTTTATTTTCTGTTCCATCTAATTCTATAAGCATTTTATCAATTTTTGTTTGTTCGTAAACATTCATTCCTTCTAATTTTGGTGCAATAATGTCATTTACATTTGCTACTGCTTTTAAAACACCTTTACCTAAATATCTTGATTTATCTCCATCTCTTAATTCTACTGCTTCAAAGCTTCCTGTTGATGCTCCAGATGGAACCATGGCTACGCCTGAAAATCCACCTTCTGTAACAACTTCTACTTGAACAGTAGGGTTTCCTCTTGAGTCTAAAACTTCTAAAGCTTTAACTTCTTCAATACCTAAATAATCTTTCATTTTAAATACTTCCTTTCTTTTAAGATTAGGTTTATATTTTCTTAGGAATATATTCCTAAAAAGTCTAATTAAATATAAAATTTTGCTTTTTTATACAGTATTTTATACTTTCCATATTCTAACACAAAAGTTTCTACAATTCAACAGTTAGTTTCCATAACATTCCATGTTTTAATATATAATAATTATTCTAATAACATTTTCATTTTTTACATTTTAATAAATTTCAAATATATATTAATTTATTTTTATAATAGTATTTTAAACTGTATATTTTAAATTAGATATTTAAAACTAGATATTTTAAAACTAGATACCTTTTACTTTTATAATATATTTTCTTCAATAAATTTAGCAACACCATTCTCATTATTAGAGAATGTAACAAAATCTGCTTTCTTCTTAAGATTACCTACAGCATTTCCCATAGCAACTTTTATACCAACTGCTTCAAACATTGGAGTATCATTTTCTTGATCTCCAAAACAAATTGTATCTTCTTTTTCTATATTTAAAATTTGTAATACTTTTCTTATTGCATTTCCTTTACTATTTCCTCTAACCACTAAATCCATCCAATAATCATCATTAATATTTATTTTATTTTGTTGTAGATTTTCAGAAACATTACAAATTTCTACTTCGTTTAAAGTTTCTATAAAATATTGAAAATCTTTTATATTTTTATATTCATTACTATCTAATACTATTTGTGATACTATATCATCTATATCAGTTACTTTATTAACTTTAACTATATTTTTATTATAATCTTTTTCTCTCATTTTTGTTCTATATCTTTTATAAGTAGAATTAAATGTAGCTTCTACTTTAAATTTAATTGCATAGTTCAAGATTTTTTCTAAAATATTCATATTAAAATTACTTTCAAATATTTTTTTATTATTTAAATAATCAAATATCATTGCCCCATTACTAGATATAACTATATTAGAAGCATTACATTCTCTACTTTTTTCTACTACATATCCATTTGTTCTTCCAGAACATATAATTATATATATTCCTTTTGAAACTGCCTTTTTTATTACAGATTTAGTATATTCAGTTATTTCATTTTTATCATTTGTCAAAGTTCCATCAATATCAATAAAAATTACTTTTATATTTTTTAAATTTTTCATAGCAATTTTACTCCTTTTATAATTAAATCTTTATTATTTATAAATTTATATTTAATTATAATTATCAATATTATCCTAAATTTCTATATCTCAAGTTCACTAAAAACATCGCCTAAACTTTGATTTATTACTAAATCTGCTCTAGAATCTAGTTCTGTTTCATCTTTATTTATTAAAACTAAATTTTTACCTCTAAAATAATTTATAAGCCCACTTGCTGGATATACTGTAAGCGAAGTTCCTGCTACTATTAATAAATCTGCTTGAGCTATTGCATCTACTGCCTTACTTACAACTTCTCCATCTAATGACTCTTCATATAATACAACATCTGGCTTAACTATTCCATTACATCTTATTCTTTGACATCTTGGAATCCCTTTTACATTAAATATATACTCTGCATCATGTACCCTTTTACAATTCATACAATAATTTTTATATATACTTCCATGTAACTCTAAAACATTTTTTGAACCAGCTTTTTGATGTAATCCATCTATATTTTGAGTAATAATTGCTCTTAATTTTCCTTTCTCCTCAAGTTTTGAAAACTTTATATGTGTGATATTGGGTTCATATTTTAAAGAATTCATTTTAAGTTTATAAAATTCAAAAAATTCCTCTGGATTTTCCATAAAAAAAGTATGACTTAAAATTTTTTCTGGTGGATATTTATATTTTTGATTATAAAGTCCATCTTTACTTCTAAAATCAGGTATTCCACTTTCTGTAGATACACCAGCTCCTCCAAAAAAAACAATATTATCACTTGAATCAATCATTTTTATAAGTGAACTTATATTTTTATCTTTCATAATTAATTACCTTCTTTTAAAATTTATGGTAATTTTATCATAGCAACAAAAAAAATTCAATAATTAAAATTTTAAATAATTCATCTTAAATACAACAACATTTTAATAAAATATTTCATTTACTTTTTAAAAGTACCAAATAATTTTAGAATTCACTTTAAAAACCAAAAGGGGACCTGTACAAGTACAAGTCCCATCTTGGTTTTAGTTATTTACAAGCTTTTTGTTTTTGTTGAGTTTCTCTGCAATTGCCACAATTTTGCCATTAATTTCGATAATCTCTCTTTCAATTCTCATGGCAATATCGAAGTCTGGGTCAAACGTAAGCTCTGGCAATCTCCGAAGCCGTTTTGCCATTCTTTTATCAATAGGAAGAATGGTATCATACGGCAATTCTTCGAGTTCCCTTTCTAGCTTCTTTCCCTTCTTGTTCCGGCAAGAAACTAATGCCATCTTCACCTCTGTTAGCGAGTTCAAATCTCTTGCTAACAACTTTCTAGCTTGCTCCATTTGGATTTCCTCCATTACTATATATTCTAAGTCTTCCGACTCGATATGGATATTATACTATAATATTTGCATTATGTCAATTTGTTTAATACTTTTTGCAAGCACTTTGTGTTTCTTTTACAAAATTATTTTTTACGTTTCATTTGACCTACTTTATCTTTTTAATATTTATTTTTTAATATTGTTTTATATATTTTAACAGCAAAAAAGACTATTAATATATTATTTAAAAATAATTTATTAATAGTCTGAAATTTTTAAAATTTCTAGCATTTAGCTTTGATTTTAGCTAATTCTTCATATCTTTTAATTTTTCCTGTTGTAGTTTTTGCTATTGGAACTTCTGTTATTGTTAATCCACGAATAGCTTTATATAAAGGCATAGTTTTATTAATTTCTTTTATTTTATTATTAATAATTTCATAAACTTCTTTTTCATCTTCAGTATTATATAATTCTTTCATGATTTCTCTATCCCAAACTACTTCTACTGCAACTTTAATATCATTTTCATCTTTAGAGTCTTTATTTGGTATTGAATAAATCATAGATTCATTAACACCTTCAATTTTATTTACCAAATTTTCCATTTCTTCTGGAAAAATGTTTTTACCATTTTTTAAAACAATAACACTCTTTTTTCTTCCTGATATATAAATAAAACCTTCATCATCTATTGTACATAAATCTCCTGTATGAAGCCATCCATCTTCTAGAGTTTCATTTGTTGCTTCTTCATTTCCATAATACCCAAGCATAACATTTGGTCCTTTAACCATAAGTTCTCCTAAGCCCTCTTCATTTGGATCATCTATTTTTACTTGAACTTGATTAAGTGCTTTTCCTATAGTTCCAAATTTATGTTTATTTTCATCTTTTCCAGGAAATGTATTTACACAAACAACTGGTGAACTTTCTGTTAAACCATATCCTTGTACTAAATTTATACCAAAGTTTCTATATCCTTCTTCTACTTTGCTATCTAAAGCTGCAGCACCACTTATTAGCAATTTTACTTTTCCACCAAATATATTGTGAATATCTTTAAAAATTTCAGCTTTTTTCTCCATTGTATCATTTTTATGTGCTTCAACTAAACTCATTACAGCTTCTAATTTTCCTGCTTTTTCCAAATTCTTTAATATAGTTTTATAAATCATTTCATATAATGCAGGAACACATACCATAAAAGTTGTACCAAATTCTCTTAAATTATCAACTATATGACGTGGACCATCACAAAATGCTGTACACATTCCTTTATAAAGTGAAAGTAAAAAACCAACTGTACACTCAAAAACATGATGAACTGGTAAGAATGAAAGCATTGAATCTTCACAAGATATTTGATGTAATGCAACTGCCATATCCATTAAATTTTTACATAAATTTCTTTGACATAAAGCAACTGCTTTAGATTGAGATGTTGTTCCAGATGTAAATAACATTATAGTCATTTCTTCTGGATTAATTTCTGCTTCTTTAAATGCTATATCTCCATCTGATATTAGTCTTTTACCTTTTTCTATTAATTCTTTAAATGAATAAATTCCATCTTCATGTGCTTTAGCATCCATACAAATTAAATGTTTTAATTTTGTAGTTCCATCTTTAGCTAAACGTTTTAAAGCTGGTTCATATTTTTCTGAATAAAAAATTGCTTCAACTTCTGAACGTCTAATCAAACTATCTAATTCATTTTCAGGAAGAGCTTTATCTAATGGAACTACTATACCTGTTCCAGCTACAACAGATAAATAAGCTACTTCCCATTCATATCTATTTTCTCCAATTACAGCAATTCTTTTTCCTTTTAAATTTAATAAAGAAACTAAAGCAGTTCCTAAACAGTCTACCATTTCTCTTACTTCTTTATGAGTAATTTCAAAAAATTTACCTGGTGTATCAGTTCTAAATCTATATGCTGGTCTATTTGCATACAACTCTCCTGTTTTCTTTAACATATCTTTTATATCTACTATTTTTGGGTCATTCATAAATTAAATCCTTTCTTATTATCTTTATAATCCATTTACCTATATTTAATAAATAAATTTTAAATTATATTTCTTAAAATAAAATTAAGATTATAAATAATTTTTTAATAGACACATTTTATCATAAAGATAAAAAATTTACAATTAAAAATTCAAATGATATCTAGAATCTACTATTCAAAAGCAAAACCTGAACTTGAACAATCAGTCAGTCGTTATAATAGATATTGCACACTTAATTCCATCTACTGAAGCAGACATTATTCCTCCAGCATATCCAGCTCCTTCTCCACAAGGATATATTCCTTTTATATTACAATTAAAATTTTCATTTCTTGGAATTTTTACTGGTGATGAGCTTCTTGTTTCAACTCCAGTTAAGATACTATCAGGATTTGCAAAACCTTGAATTTTCTTATCAAAATATAATATGCCTTCTTTTAAAGTTTTAGAAACAAACTCTGGAAGAATTTCATTTAAATTACTATATGTTACACCTGGCTTATAACTAGGTTTAATTTTACCTAAATTCACTGTTTTTTTATTATTTAAAAAATCTTCAAATCTTTGAATTGGTGCAAAATAATTCGAACCTCCTAAAATAAACGCCTTTTTTTCTAAATCTTTTTGAAAATAGATCCCGCTCTAATGGATTATCACCTTCAAAATCTTCTGGTACAATATTTACTAAAACAGCAGAATTAGCATTTTCTTCGTTTCTTGCAAATTTGCTCATTCCATTTGTAACAATTTCTTCATATCCACTAGAAGAAGCTATAACAACTCCACCTGGGCACATACAAAATGTATAACATGAGCGTTCCTTTCCATGATATGCAAGTTTATAATCTGCTGGTGGAAGCTTAAGATTAGTTTTTTCTCCGTATTGTGATTTATTAATCATATCCTGTTTGTGTTCTATTCTAACTCCTAAAGAAAAATTTTTTCTTTCCATTTTTATATTTTTAGAATAAAGCATTTCAAATGTATCTCTAGCACTATGCCCAATTGCCAATACTGCGCAATCTGTTTTTATTTTAATTAATTGGTTTTCTAAGTATTCAATATCATTATTATCAATTTTTAAATCTTCTTTTGTTTCACATATAATAGATGTTAATTTATTATTTGTAGTTTCAAAATCTATAAATTTAGTTTGAAATAGAACACTTCCTCCTAATCTTATAATCTCATTTCTTATCTTAGGAACTATTTTTATAAGATTATCTGTTCCAATATGAGGTTTATTTGTATATAATATTTGCTTTGGAGCTCCAAATTTTATGAATTCTTCTAGTACATTTCTACAATATATACTGCTTATTCCAGAATTAAGTTTACCATCAGAAAAGGTACCTGCTCCTCCCTCCCCAAATTGAACATTTGAATTTATATTTAATTTCTGATTTAACAAAAAATCTTCAATATCTTTTTGTCTTTCTTCTACACATTTTCCTTGTTCAATTAAAATAGGCTTTAATCCATTATATGCAAGTGTTAAGGCACAAAATAATCCAGCTGGACCACTTCCAATTACCACTGGTCTAAAAAAACTTTTTCTTTTTATACATGCTTTTAATGATGTATTTTTTTTACTAACAAATTTTACATTTTTTAATAAATTTCTGTCATTTTTTAATTCTATATCAATAGCATATATATAATGTATATCATCTTTATTTCTAGCATCTATTGAAACCTTAGCTATTTCATAGTTTTTAATATCTTCTATATTTATTTTATATTTATTACAAGCTTTTTCTAAAATTTTATCTTCACTTAAATTTTCACTAATTTTAATATTTTCTAATCTATACATATTATTTTCCTTATATTTATTATTGTACTATTTTAACATATAATTTGTTTTCAATAAATACTTTTTGCACAAAATATTGATTTTCTCATTTATATGGAATATAACAAGAAATCATGTATTATATGATTAATAACTCTTGTTATCAAAAAAGAAAGGAAAAGCTATGTACGTTACTCACAAATTTCAACGGCAACTAAAGCCTAACGGTAAAACGAGGGATGTTTCATCTTTATCAGAAAATGAAAAAACTGGTAAATATGCTCGTAATCCACTACTTGATTCTAAGTACGTTTCCGAAACTAAAAGAAACATACAATCAGTAAACGAAATCCCTTAAAATTGTGTATTTTATCAATCATATGTAACTAGTTGTTAACTTCAAGCCTGCTTAAAATATGGAACCTAAAAAGGAACTAACGTATTTTAAGTGGGCTCCTTTCATTTAATTATTTTAAAATATCATTCTTCTGCATAAACAACTTTATATTCATTATTTATATTTTTAAATACATAATGAGCAAACTCTCCAGATTCATTCACTTTCCCATCTGCATTAGTTTCTTTTATATCAACTGTAACTTTGTATAAATTAGTTGAAACCTCTTGTACTTTAAAATTAGATAATTCAATATCTGGTAATTCAACATTTTCAATTGATGATTTATAATTTGAAACCATACTATCCCAAGAAGCTTTTATTTGAGAATCATATTCTTCCCAGTCATCACTTTTTATATAGATATCATAAGTTTCTTTAAAGTTTTGTAATTTTCCGCCTAATTGGTCGTATACTTCCATTCCTGCAAAATCTATAAGTTTCATTGAGTCTTCAATATCTCCATAATAATAACTATTGTAAAACTTTTTAATAACTTCTATAGCCTCTTGTGTTGGAGTTAATGTTGTAGATGGAGTTTTTGGTGTCTGATTTTTTAAAACAATAACAAAAATTATTGATAAAATTAAAATTATTAAAAGTGTAATACATAATTTTTTATTCATTTCTCACTCCTATTTAAATTATTTATCTTCTTCCCAAAGTACAACTTTATTTTCTTTTAAGCTTTTTTGTACATCAATTATTCTTTGGTTTGATGAACCTTTAAATCGTAAAGATGGATTTTTTAAGTCTTCGTTAAATTCACCATCAACTATAAAATCTATATATTTTAACATTTCTTTTGTTTCATCATATTTACTAGACATTTCACCTAAAATATCTTTATCAAATAAATAACCACTATAACACCAAATTTTCTTATCTGGAAATTTATTTTTGGCTTTTTTTACTATTGGAATTAATCCTTTCTGGTTTTGAATTTCAAAAGGCTCTCCACCAAGCAAACTTAAACCCTTTATATAACTAGGCTCTAATGCTTTTAAAACTTCATTTTCTCTATCTTCATTAAATTCTTTTCCATAATTAAAATCCCAAGCTTCTTTATTAAAACAACCTTTACAGTGATGTGTACAACCACTTACAAATATTGAAACTCTAACACCAGGACCATTTGCTGTATCATAGTTTTTTATATCAGCATAATTCATATTTATTCCCCCATAATTTAAATGTTTGTCCATTATATTTATATTAATTTAAAATATATTTATTTTATCTAGTAATAAATATAAATTATTACTAGATAAAATTTTTACAAATGCATTACTCTTGATTTTATTTCTTTTGTTTTACCAACATTCCAGAAATTCTCTCCTAAATAGCCACATGTACGTCTTACTACATTCATTTTTGCTTTATCTTTATTACCACAATTTGGGCATTCCCATTCCATATTATCATTTATAGTTATTTCTCCATCAAATCCACAGATTTGGCAGTAATCTGATTTAGTATTAAATTCTGCATATTGAATATTATCGTAAATAAATTTAACAACTTCTTCCATTGCTTCTAAATTATTTTTCATATTTGGAACTTCAACATATGAAATTGCTCCTCCTGAAGATATAGGTTGAAATTCACTTTCAAATTTTAATTTACTAAAAGCATCTATTTTTTCTCTTACATCTACATGATATGAATTTGTATAATATCCTTTATCTGTAACATCTTCTATTGTTCCAAATTTTTCTTTATCAATTCTAGCAAATCTATAACATAAACTTTCTGCTGGAGTTCCATATAATGCAAATCCTAAACCTGTTTCTGATTTCCATTTTAAAACAGCATTTTTAAGAGCTTTTATTAATTTTATTGCAAATTCGTGTCCAACTTCAGTTGTGTGGCTAACACCTTTCATTAGTTTTGTTGTTTCATAAATTCCAATATATCCTAGAGAAAGAGTTGAATATCCACCCATTAAAAGTTTATCTATTTTTTCTCCTTTTTCTAATCTTGCAACTGCACCATTTTGCCAATGAATAGGTGATGTATCAGAACTTGTACCTAAAAGTGAATAGTGTCTACACATTAATGCTTCTTTACAAAGTTCCAATCTTTCATCTAATAAACTCCAAAATTTATCTTCATCTCCATCTGCAATAATTCCAATTTGTGGTAAATTAATACTTACAACACCTTGGTTAAATCTTCCTTCAAATTTATAATTTCCATTTTCATCTTTCCAAGGGCTTAAAAAGCTTCTGCATCCCATTGGACTAAATACATTTCCTTCATAGTTTTCACGCATTTTTTTAGCAGAAATATAATCTGGATACATTCTTCTTGAAGAGCATTTAACTGCAAGTTTAGTTAAATAGTCATATTTTCCTCCTTTTAAACAATTATGTTCATCTAAAACATAAACTAATTTTGGAAAAGCTGGAGTAATTGCAATACCTTTATCGTTCTTTATTCCTTCATATCTTTGTTTTAATATTTCTTCTATTATCATTGCATTTTCTTCAATATATTCATCATCTTTTCTTAAATTCAAAAATAAAGTAACAAATGGACTTTGACCGTTTGTAGTCATTAAAGTATTAATTTGATATTGAATAGTTTGAACACCAGCACTTAATTCCGATTTTAATCTTTCTTCTACTAAACTATCAAATATCTCTTTAGAAACTTTTTCACTAACAGTATTTCTAATCTTTTTCTCAAATTTTTTACGACTTTTTCTTAAATATTTTCCTAAATGGCTAATATCAACAGATTGTCCTCCATATTGATTACTAGCAACTGCTGCTATAATTTGAGTTGTAACTGTACATGCAACTTGGAAACTTTTTGGGCTTTCTATCATTTTACCATTCATAATAGTTCCATTATCTAACATATCTCCAATATTTATTAAACAACAATTAAATATAGGTTGAATGAAATAATCTGCATCATGGAAATGCAAAATTCCTTCATCATGAGCTTTACTAATTTTCTCTGGTAATAAAATTCTTTGAGTTAAATCTCTTGAAACTTCTCCTGCAATATAATCTCTTTGAGTAGATGCAAGCATAGTATTTTTATTTGAATTTTCTTCTGCAAGTTCTTTATTTTCATTTCTAATTAATCCAAGAATTGATTCATCTGTTGTATTTTGTTTTCTAGCTAATGCTCTTGTATATCTATAAATCATATACTTTTTAGCAAGTTCAAATCTTTTAAAATCCATTAATTCTTGTTCTATTAAATCTTGAATGTCTTCAACAAGCATTCTTTTTTTACCAAGTTCTTCTATATGTTCTATAATTGCATTAATTTCTTCTTTTGTTGCTCTTTCTGATCTTCTAACTTCTTTATTTGCCTTTTCAATAGCAAGTACAATCCTTTGTCTATCATAGTCTACAGCTCTTCCATCTCTTTTAATAACTTTCATAACTCCCCTTAACTCCTATCTTTAATTTGTTAATTTATTTTGATTAACTTGTACTTATTATATATCTATAAAAAAAATATTCTGTTGCAAATGCAACAAAAATTAATTGTAATCAATTTGTAATATTTGATAAATATATTTTTATTTTATGTTGCAAATGCAATATTTTTTTGGTATATTATTTGATATATTAAACAACATATTAAAAGATACACTATTCGATATATTGTTTAGATATAGCTAGATATTTAGCTTATATAATAAAATTTTAAAGCTTTAAAAAGCAATTAATATTATTTCAAAATATTAAATTTTACAGGTATAAGTTCATAAATAAATTATATATTATACTAATAGATATTATGAAAGGTTTATATTTTTATGGATTTTAATATATTTTTAAATGATTGCATTAAAAATTGTGTAAGAATACAAGAAAAAACTTTTAATAAAGGAGAAATTATTACAACATATATAGAAAAAAGAAATATGGTGTATATTTTAGAATCTGGAGAAGCAGATTTAATTAGATATGATTTTAATGGAAACAAAACAATTATTAAACATTTATCAAAAAATGATATTTTTGGAGAAACATTTTATCCAGCCAAAACAAATAATGAACTTTTTGTTTTAGCTAAAAAGAAATGCCATGTAATTTTTTTCAAATACGATATAATACTTTCTAAATGTAAAACTAATTGTAAATTTCATAATGAACTTCGCGAAAACATTAATAATTTAATTCTAAGAGAAATTATAGAACAAAATACTAGAATTGAGGTTTTAACTCAAAAAACAATTAGAGATAAACTTTTATCTTATTTTAATATTTTATCTGCTCAGGGTTTAAGAAGACAATTTACTATCCCTTTTACTTTAACTGATTTAGCAGATTTTTTAAGTGTTGATAGAAGTGCAATGACAAGAGAGCTTAGTAATTTAAAAAAAGAAGGTTTTATAATGCAAAATGGTAATAGTATTAAGCTTTTGATAAATTAAGTTTTATGTATTTTAAAATTGTATATAAAAATTAAAAAAAATCGCATTGAATATTTTTATTCAAAACGATTTTTATTTTATCTATCATTTAGTTGAAGTTTTATTTTTTAATTCTCTTCATACATAAAATATAATTCATATTACTTTATTAATATAATTTTTCATCTACATATAATATATAAATTTGTTATTTTATGCAACTTTTTCAGTGTAATTAATTACTGTAATTTCTGTAATCGCATTTTTTACCGAATTTACTAGTCTTTCTAATTGTTTTGCAACCTCATTACTATATGATACTTCTCCACACTGTTTACATACTTGTGATGGTACATTTTTAATTATAATAATGCAATTATCTAACTCAACCATAAATGTTGTATTTTTGTTTTCCAAATCTCCCTTACACATAAAACAATTCATATTATTTTATCTCCTTTCTATTCTTCAAATTATCTTCCCATTTCATATTATCTGGATAATATGCAGTAATTATCCAAAGCTCTATTTCATTTAAACCACATACTATATGTAAAATTTTATCTTTTAAAGTCATTCCATATACTAAACAACTTGGATATGGATAATCATTTTCATATTCTTCTATTATTTCTCCATTTAAAATAGCACTTTCAATATCTTCTTGACTTATATTTCTTTGAAATAATCTAACCATAACATGATTAGTCCATCTAATTTTTCCATCTTTAACCATTTGCTTTAAATTATCTATTTTTAGTTTTTCCATAAGCACCTCTCTTTATTCTTATTATATTTTATCATATTTATATTAAAAATTCTACTTTTGAAAAATTTTTTTGTAAAATATAGTTCAAAAAATATCTTTATCCTTAATTTCTTAACAAAATTATTATCAATAATTTTTAACTTTAAATAATTAAATAAAAAAATCGCCTTGAATATTTTTATTCAAAACGATTTAGTATATTATTTTTAAAAATTGAACTTTTTAGAACCGTCCCAAAAGTTCCATTATTCAGTTGGAAGTTCTATATCTGTATCTGTAACAACATTTTCTTTATATGTATAATAATCACTTATTGTTTCTCCATATATTGTTATTTTTGGAATTTTAGTTTCACTATCAAAGTAAACTATTTCATCATCTCCAAATTTCACTCTTATATATTTACAATCTTTAAACTTTTCAATAGAAACTTTATTAAACGGATTTAAAGCATATTTAAGCATATTCATATCTTTTACATGTTCTTCATTTATTCTAAATTCAAATGGTTCAGATTTATCTTCCATTTCTTCTACATCACCATTTAAATTTGTATATGTTTTTTTACCATCAGTCCATATCCATAAAGCTTTATTATCACTATTATAATAAACATATTTTGAAATTCCATCTTTATGATATAAAGTAAATCCATTAAGATTACCTTCTACTACATAATTATCACTTTCATTTAAATCTACAATTGATTTTTGTATACTTTTTAATAGTGTATATTTAAAAACTGTTGTTAAATATATATATACAAAAATAATAAATATAGCAATTAAAATTATTCTTTTTAAAATTTTTTTATTCATATTAAAACCTCCTTTGTTAAATATATTTTTATCATACAATAATATATTAGAATATTATTATATAAAGAGGGTTCCTATTTTAGGACACCCTCTGTTAGGCTGGAATCTAAAACATCAAAAGTTTATAGTGATAATATTAACATATCCTTTTACGGCGTATAAAGCTTTATAACATAAACCAATCCAGCTTGGTGATTGGAAATCTCCCAAGGCAAATACATTCCTTTTGACACCTTAACATCTCTGGATATAACTCGTGAAACTCCATCACAGTTTATATTATAGCTTTTGCCATTTGATCCAATCTTGAGCGTACAACTACCTGTATTTCCATTATTATACCTGAAATTTGTAATAAGAGTACAAGTAGCTGTACCACTACCTGAAGAACTATTACCAGCACCATAAATCGTATCAGCAGATCTTGCAACGCCAGCAGTATCAATGTAATAGACCGTCTCATTAACTCCAGTAGGAGAAACTTCGCCTACCAAAGTCATTACATGCCGCTGATTTTCTGGAACAACCTGCTGCTCATCTGCGGTTTCTCCTGCCAATGAAACAATTGACATCATGGCAAGCATAACCAAAGAAATGAACACTGTAATATAACATTTTGCAGAAATCTTCATATTCAATCCTTTCTGATTCCAACCTAACAATCTATCATATAGTGTATCTTGATAGATAAATATATTTTATCATTTCATTACATGTTTGTCAATTATTTATGTGAAAATCATTATTTTTTAGGAATATCTATAAAGTAACAATTAAAAAAAACATAAAAAATCGCCTTGAATATTTTTATTCAAAACGATTTATAAACTCATTTTCAATTTATACAATATACTCAATACTTTTGTAGCATAAATACAATAAATTACTTCAAAGATAATGTTCCACTAGCATCAATATTTACATCAACACCCCAATTAGATTTTATATCGTATTGTACATTATCTATTCCTACTGCATCAACAGTTACATCTACTAAGAAATCTGCTCCATCATACCTTCTTATAGGAGTTATTGATTTTCCATTATTTATGTTTTCTTCTGAAAAAATTATATCATTTTGAACTTTTGAATTAATAGAAAAAATATCTGTAAATTCTGAAGTTGTTCCACCTGATGTGATTGGCTTTGCATAATATAAAACAATTCTACTATCTGTACTCAATGAATAATCAATTATCCAATTATTTTCTAGTAAGTTTAATTCTATTAATTTAGAATCATAACCATCATTATCTCCTACCCATGATTTATTAATAATAGCTCTTATATATATAGATTTAGTTCCAGAATTTTTTACTTTAAGCTTCTCTTCATAATGTTTTCCTATTTTTAAATTTTCATATTCTGGAATAGTTTCATTAAATAATGTTCCATTAGTTGGAAGTGCTGAACCAGATACTGATGAATAATTTACATTTGCAATTTCAACTTCATTTTCAATTAAAGTAATACCATAATCATATGATGTAGAAGCTTCTTGTTTTGCATAATTAGCACTATTTTTAGAATAAGTATTATTTTTAATCAATAATAAGCTTATTATAATAACAAGTAATATAGCAATAATAATTATTACTTTCTTATTCATTTATTTTTCCCCCTATAAAGTTTCCTGTGTTTTAGCTAATATTTTCTAACTTACATTTTCATAGATTACTCTACATTGCTTAATATTCTTATAAGATTTATTTTCTATACTAATTAATTTATTTATTTGAAACATATTCCCAATTATAATATGGAGTTCCATCAGGATTATATCTAACTTCTGTTGTTTCACTTATTACAGCTATATTAAATTCATCAATTATTTCATCTTCTGGCATATTTTCTATAGCTATAAGTAAATCTTCAGTTACTTCTCCAGGATTAAGAATACTTGAATAGTAATAATAATCATCATTTTCTCCTTTTTCCCATCTACCAGTAGCATCAGAATACAGTAATTTTATTGAAGATGGAGCAAATGCTTTAATTCTTACATAACATGGTTCAGAGTCAATATTCATTGCAAATGAAACATGTTTTTCCTTATTAATTACATTTTCTTCTAATATACCATTAACTCCTAACAATATTGTATATCCACCAGAAGCACTAACAGTAGGAATTGTAGTATTTGCATATGCTTTGTTTTTTATTATTATTAATATTATACTTACAAAAATGATAAAAACAATTATATACTTTATATTTTTTTTCATGATTACTAACTATTCCTCTCTTTACAAATATTTTATAAAAAGTGTAAATTTTTTACAACTATTTATATTTATCTTCTACAACTATTCTTCCAAATCAATTATATTCCACTCCCAACCATTATCTTCTATATAAGAAAAATTATTTGTTATCATATCTGTTATTAATGGTTTATAATTATAACTATTATGAAATTCAAATTTAGAAATACTACCATCACTATTGACTGTATGTTCTACAATATTTGGTGAAGTTAGTTCTGAAGTTCCACTATATAATTGTTCAACTCTTACCAAATCACCTGAAGTTTGTATATCAAGATTAATTGTATTTGTTCCTGGATTTGTAATTTTAGTTGTTATTATATTTTCATAATTAACCACATCATTATGTTCAACTGTAACTTTAAACACTATTGGCATAGAACCATTAGTACAATAAGAATCAGTTACTACATCTATTTGAATATTTTTATTTATACCAGTGGATGAAATATCACTAGGAAGCAATTTGCAAAGATATTCTGTATATGGTTCCGTAGCTACACGTATTAGTAAAGGAGCCATTCTATATGTATATAAATTAGTTTCTACATTATCAACTATAACCAAATAACACCCATCTTTTTTTACATAAGCAGATATTTCATCATCAGGACCATTTAAAGTTAAGTTTTTTATTGGTTGAATGGTATTATCCATATTCTCAACTAAAGTATTTACAATTTTTCTATAATAATCCTGATAATTTTCTGTACCACAATTAGTTAAATCTTCTCCTCTAATTTTTTCTAAATCTATACCATTAGCAAGTACATATTTGTTTTTAATAATGTCATAATCAGCAATTTTATATATATGTAATTTAATTTCTTGATTCGAAAAATCTTCTGTATACATTTCCATATCTTTATTATGGCAGAAATTTAATTTAACTTGTGTATCATAATTTATGCTTTCTCCACTTGTAGAAACATCCCATGAACCTCCTACTGATGGAAGAACTGGTTTTGTAAATAATTCAATAATTAATTCTTCATTTGATTTACCTAAAAGATCAAAAACTATTGTTCCTATAGGTCTAATATAGCTTTCTGGAACTTTTGTTACTATTGCATAATATGTACCTTTTGGAGGAATATCAATTCCCCAATCATAAACCTCTGTATCCATATTTATTTCTCTTATTAAATTTTCACATTCTATATCTTTATATATTTTAATAGTTGAAGCTAGTAATGGAATTCCGCTCACTATTTACCGTTTTTATTGTAAATTTTTTATTCTTTATTTCTTCTGGTTCAAACACAATTGTTCTACTTGCTATTTTTACTGAATCTTTTTCTTCTATAATCTTTTTTTCTTCAGGTGTTAAATTACCATCTGCTACTAATTTATTTAATACTTCTTCTCTTGTTCTAGCTGGTTTTCCCGAATCTATTGCATTTTCTTTTTCTGCTTTCCACAAATCTGCTTCATCTTGAACTATGCTTGCTCTAGATTCTTCTTTTGCTAACTTAGCTTTAGCAATAATACCACCATCTCCAATAACTGCATTAATACTTATTCCTGATAAAATAATCAGAATTATTACTATTATTACAAGAGCAACTAATGTTATTCCTTTAGAATTATTAAGTTTCTCTTTATTGTATTTCATTTATTTTTGCCTCCATTATATTTTTTAATAAATTTAATGTAGTTTACTAAATTTTTAAAAAGTATTTTAATAGATTTTCATAATATAAAATATTTTATATCTATTTTTTATTTAAATGATAAAATACCATTTGCATCAATATTTACTTCTTTTTTCCAAGCAGAATAAATTTGATCTTCTGCATTTGTACTAATAACGGCATCAACTTCAGCAGTTACAGTAGCCATATAACCATCATAATCCATTGTTGTATCTATATTTGTATATTGAAGTTCTGAAGAATAACCAAATGTTGCTTTATACATAGTCATACTATCTATTAAAAATGAATCTGCAAATAATGATGTTGTTTGTTGTTGTTTTAATGGCTTTGTATAATATAAAACTGTTCTTTCACTAGTACAAGATTCCTCATCCACAAGCCAATCATTTCCAGAACCGTACATTAACCAAGTTCAAATTAATTAAATCAGAAGACAAATTTCTATTTTTTTGATTTTCATAATCAATCCAATCTTTATAAATAAGAACTCTTACATATACTTCAAATTCAGAATTATTTTTTACACAAAGTTTTTCTTCATATCTTTTACCAATATGAAAATCTTCTCCAACACCAAGTAAGTTTTCAAATAATGTTGAAGTTTGAATATCAACTCCATTTTCAACAATAATAATATCGTTATTTAAAGAAGCTTCTGCATCTGAACCAGCTTTATGCTTTTCTAAATTAATATCTTGCTTCGTAAAAAAGTTTTCTTTTTTTATAACAACTAATGCTATTATAATACTTAAAATTATACCTATAGCTATTATAGTTTTCTTTTTCATAATTTTTCCTCCATATTTAGTATTCAACTATTGTAGAATCAAGTTGGCAAGTCCAATCTGCATACATACTTCCATCTTCTCTATAGCTAGCTCTTACTAATTCACTTACTACAATAACACTAAAATTATAATCATCTTCCAAATCTTCTGGTATGTTTTCAATTCTAATATCTAAAGCATCTGTCATTTCTCCAGCATTAAGTGGATCAGAATAGTAATAATAATTATCTGCTTCTTGAGTCCACTTTCTGGCATTATGATCATTATAATCATTATCAATATTATCATCATGAACAATAGCAATTTGAGTTGGAGCAAATACTTTTACTCTAACAAAACATGTATTTGAATCTATATTATTACTAATTGTAATATGTTTAGTCCAACCACTAAATTCATCCTCCATAGTAGCATATGGTAAAGCAACAGATATATTTACAGAGCCTATAGCCTCAGTATAAAAGGTAGTATATGAATATACTTTAATGGCAATTAATAATATACTTAAAAATATTATTAAAAATATCATAAATCTTTTTATATATGTCTTCATAAATTTCTCCTTTAATTCTTTTTATTCTTCTGTAGTTTCTCTCTTCCTAGTCCAACGCCAACCTTCATCAACTGTATAATCAAAATAATTGTTTATACCTGTTGAATATATAGCCTTTTCATCATATTCATTATAAAATTCAAAACTATTAACATCATTTGCAACTAATTCTTTTGAAATACTTTCATCACTATATAAATAATAACTTCCTCCACTATATATTTGTTTAACAGTTATTATTGTTCCAGCTGGTACTTTAATATCAAGTAACATTGGCTTTTGTCCTGCACTATCAAATGTAACATTAACTACATTATCATAAACAATTTTACCATTATTTTCACCTATTACACTATATATAATTGGGCATTCTCCAAGTGATGTATTATAAGAAGTTAAATCTGTAATAATTTCAAGTTGGTAAGCTGTATTTTCATTTAAAGGATTTGGTTGCACCTCAAAAGTCCATTCAGTAAAATTTAACGTAGCAGAACTAAGAAAAAGTGGATATATATAATATTCATTTAAATCTGTATATATATTATCAAAAACAATTGCATACATTCCTTTCATGTCTGTAGTATATGATACAAAAGAATTTACTGTAAACTCTACTATATTATCTAAATATAAAACATCTCTATTTTCCATAATAAAATTAGTCATACTTTTTAGAGTTACAGCATTTGCATTCATGAGCTCATCTATTTCAAATGGCAATTCTTCAATATATTCATATTTTCCAGTACTTTCATTATAATTAGCAATTCTATATATATTTGCATAAATAGGTACATCATTTAAATCATATAAACTATAATGATCTACAAATTCTTGATCACCAGTAAAATTAAATTTTAATTCTCTATCTGGATCATAACCATTTACTTGTTTATCAGCAACTACTTTACAAGTTCCGTGCAGAAGAAGGTAAAAAATATCCTCTTGGCAATGTAATAACAAGTTCCTCATTTTCTATTCCTAAAAGTTCAAATTCTGTATTACTTGGAATATTATATCCTAATGGAACTTTTGTTACTTTTGCATAATATGTACCTTTTGGTGGAACATTAGAACCCCAATTATAAATATCTGAATCTAATGATGTATTTACTTCTTTTATCAACTTTTCACAAGCTTGATCTTCATATACTTGAACTGTGCAATCAGGTAAACTATTATCATTATCATCTACAGCTCTAATTTTAAATTTCCTATTCACTACACCGTCTTGTTCAAAAACAATAGTTTTACTTGCAATTTTTACACAGTCTTTTTCTTCTATAATCTTTTTTTCTTCTTCAGTTAAAAATCCTTCTTCTATCAATTTATTAAGCACTTCTTCTCTAGGTCTAGCTTTTTTTCCTTGATCTCTAGCATATTCTTTTTCAACTCTCCATGCATCAGCTTCTTCTTGAACTATACTTGCTCTAGTTTCTTCCTTTGCCAAGTTAGCAGAAGAAATAGAGCCATGTTCTCCTATTACTGCACGTATTGTTATAGCACTTAAAATAATCAAAATAATTACAATTATAACTAATGCAACTAATGTTATTCCATCAGAATTTAAAGTCTTCCTACGTTCCTTCATAAATTTATTTTCCTCCAACTTATAAATCACTATCTATTTACTATAGTATATATTTTTTTTACTTTTTTCACAATAAATATATACTAAATTTAATTTATTTGTAATATAAATATAATATTAAAATATTACTTTACATTTTCTAATTTATAATAAAAAATTCTATTTATATTTCTAGAAACTTATCTAAAAATAAAATAGAATTTTTTATAATATTTATAAATAAAGAAACTTATAAAAGTATAAAAATATTTAAAAACTAAAATAAACTTTTACATTCAATACATTATTAAAATTATATAATATTAGCTTACTAATCTATTAAAATTAATCTGCCATTTTCATCAATTTTAACTTTTCTACCCCAAGCACTTAAAATCCCATCTTCTGCATTATGTGTTTGAATACTTTCAACTTGTACTTCTATTACTGCTCTTTTTCCTTCACCTTTTTTTATAGTTTTTATCGTCTTAGAAGTAGAATATTCACTCGTTACGGTTATTTCCACTGATGTTTTAATACTTGAATCTATAGAAAATGTATCTGTAAAAGGTAATGTTTCTTCTCCTACCTCAAGCGGATATGAATAATATAAAACTGTTCTTTCATTAGTACAAACTTTTTCATCTATAATCCAATTTTCACCAGTATTTACTAAATTTAAGTTAATTAAATTTGGCTGTAAACTTAAGTCTTTTTTATTTTCAGAATCAAGCCAATATTTATAAATACTTACCCTTAAATATTGATCAACACTTCCTGAATTTTTTACTGAAAGCTCTTCTTTATATATTTTTCCTAGATGAAATTTTTCATTTTCATATACCAAATTAGTAAATAATTTATCTGTTTTTTCATTACTATAATTTCTATATGAAATAATGTTTCCATTCTCCAAAAGACTTATTCCTAGTGATGATCCTAAAGTAACCTGTGGTATTTGAGAAATCCCACCTAACTTTTTAGGATTATATCTTTTCAAAACCTTATCATATTTAAATAGTCTTATAATCCCTATACTCATAAATATACAAATAACAACTAATATTAATTTTACATATATTTTTTTCATCTACATCTTCCTCATTTCTAAATTTTAGAATATCAATACAAAATTTTCGTTTCATTCAATTAAGTATAACAATTTTATATGTAATACTAATATTCACTAATTTCAGTATCTAAAATAAAATCCCAATTAGCATATGTTGTTCCATCTTGATTATACAAAACTTCAGTAGTTTCAGTAACTGCAATAACATTAATATTATAGTTAAAATTTAGTGAGTCCTCTTCTACCATTCCTTTAAGAATAGCTTCCATTTCTTCTGCTTTTTGATTTGGCTCTAAAACATCAGAATAATAATACCATCCATCTTTATAAGTCCACTTATTATTAGAATTTAAATATTCTACTTTGATTATATCTGATGGAGCAAATACTTTAACTCTAATATAGCAATCTGCACTTCCAACATTCATAGGAGATATATGTAAATTTTCATCTGGTTTATCTATTTCTATATATGAACCTATATATCCAATATCCAATTCTATCTCTCCTCCTGCATTAGTATAAGTTGTAAAATAAGCATATACTTTACTAGCTAATACTAATGTTAATAAAATAGCTATTACTACTATTATATATTTTTTTAAATATTTCTTCATAAAATTAAAGTTCCTTTTCTTTTTTAATCATAATTTTTTTCCCAATTCCAAACTTCTTCTAATTCATTTGGTGAAAATATATTATTTACATGAGAAGCTACTTTTGCAGAACCATTATAATCATTTTCAAAATAACATGTATATACTTCTCCATCATCAATTAACTCAAATTCAGATAATGTTTCTCCTTCTACAACTGATATACTATTACCTGTATATATTTCTTCTATAGTTAATACAGTTGATTTAGGTAATTCAACTGCAAGTTGTACATTATTTAATCCGCTTTTATTAACTGTAGCATATACTATATTATTATAATTCATTTCATCTTGATATTTTCCTGTTACATTAAATACTACTGGAAAACTTCCTAAAGTTTCATTATATGTTGCAACATTTACATTTATATCAATATTATATAAATTAGTTGCTAGTGAAATTGGTATTTCCCAAATTTCTTCTTGACCTCCTGATATTTCACAAACAACATTTGACTCGTAAAGAGTATCTTCTTCATTATCAAATGCAATTACATTATATTTACCTTCTGGGAAAATATCATAACTTGAATCATAAACTCCATTATAATTTTTATCAATATCTAACTTTTTTACAAAGTTCATATTTTCATCATATATATTAAGACAAATATTTTTTTCAGTAAAAAAATCTGTTCCTTTTTTATTTAATAAAGAAATTGTAAAACTTCTATCTCCAATATCATCTGGTGGAAAAGTAATTATTTTATTGGCTATTTTTATTGAATCTTTTTCTTCTATAATCTCTTTTTCTTTTTCTGTTAATAATTTATCTTTAACTAATTTATCTAGTATTTCAGTTCTACTCTTAGGTGTTTTACCATCTCCTTTAGCTTTCTGTTTTTCTAGTTTCCATATATCAGCTTCTTCTTCAACTTGAGTTGCTCTATGATTTTCTTCCTCCTGCGTTGCTTGATTAATAATTCCATGTTCTCCCATTAATGCATGAATAGTTATTGCCGATAAAATAAGTAAAATAATTATTGTAACTACAAGTACAATTAATGTTATTCCAGAAGAACTTTTATCTTTTCTTAGCTTTTCCATAAAAAATTAAATCTCCTTTATAAAACTGATTTATTTATTATATACTATATATAATTTAAGTTTTTTTCAATAGTTTTCATCAATATGTTATACAAACGTAATATATATAACATTTAACTAATACAATTTATACTAAATGTATAACTGAATATTTAAATAAATAAAAAAGGAATATCTTCAATTTAATTCAGAAAATATTCCTTTTTATAAATTTAATTATTATTATATATTAATAAAAAATAATAAATATTTTAATAATTACTTTTTTAACATTTGCAAATTACCAAATATTTCTGATTAATTTGATGGTGGAACATCTGGTAGTTCCGGCTCATCTGGTGGTGGAATATCTGGTTCTAAATATGTCATTGTTATTATAAATGTACTTTCATAAAAACTGATATTACATTCATAGTTACTTTCATTAGTAATTTTATCAATTGTCCATTCATCTTCTAAAGTTAATCCTTCTAAATTATATTTCCAATCACTATTTTCATCTAAATAAATTGTATCATATATTTCTCCATTACGTAAAAGTGCTACATGTATTTGTGCAGGTCTTTTTGATTCATATCCATTATCATCCCAAATAACAATTACTTTACCATTTATATTCTCATCTTTTAATGTTTTACCATAAACAAGTTTAATTTTAATGTCTTGAGAATACTGTAATTTTGTAGAATTTTCTTTACTACATGTATAAAATATACATTTTTCTTTTGTACCATATACATAATTTTCACTAATAATCTGACCTGCGTCTAGTATATATAATCCTTGAGGAAGTCCGTATAAAATCTAATTTTCCAGTATTATCAAAAGTTCCTTCTGCTACAGGTGAAATTCCATTTTCTTTTATATATGAAAATAACTTTGGCCCAGTTGTATAAAGCAATCTATTTTCATCATAATAATCAAAATTATAATTACTAAATTCTTCTATAAAATCATTTGTAAGTATTGTTGTTTCTGTATCTATATCAAAATCTGCAATATAATATAAATATACTTTATGACCATATGCTATATTAACTTGGGTTTCATCTAAATTTACATGAATATTTAAATTGTCTTTATTTGTCACTAATGAATTATAAGAAAAACTATAATTAGCAGTTACTCCTGATAAGATATTTCCAGATACAAATTCAAGAATCCACTCTTCATTATATATATCTGAAATTACAAATTCTTTGCCATTAATTGGATTATATCCATTAGGTGCTGTAGGTGTTTTTATATAATACGAACCTTTTGGTAGTATTTCGCCCTCCCATTTATAAATACCACTATCTATCATATTTATCGTTTTTAGCAAATCTGTACACTCTTTATCTTTATAAATTTCTAAAATTGTACCTGGTAATTCATCCATAAGCAAATCACCTGTGCTATTAAAACCTTGTGCTAAAATCTTAAATGTTCTTTCTTTTTTAGATACTGTATTTTCTATAAATTCAATAGTTCTACTTGCTATTTTTATACTTCCTGTTTCTTCTATAATTACTTTTTCTTCTGGTGTTAAATTACCATCTGTTACTAATTTATTTAATACATCTTCTCTTGTTCTAGCTGGGTTTCCAGAATCTATTGAATTTTCTTTTTCTGCATTCCATATGTCAACTTCATCCTGAACTATACTTGCTCTATTTTCCTCTTTAGATAGCTTTGCTTTAGCAATAATTCCATTTTCTCCAACTACAGCATAAATACTAATTCCAGATAAAATTATTAAAATAATTACAATTATTACAAGAGCAACTAATGTTATTCCTTTAGAATTACTTTCATTATATTTTCCCATAAATTATTTCTCCTATAGTAATTATTTTACCATATTTTTATAAAATACTTTTAATTGTTTTATAAACTTAATATTAATGTAATAAATTTTTATTAATTATATTTAGCTTATCTTTTTTAATAATATCTACTTATTTTTATAATAAAAATCTTTTATTTACTATTATACAAAAAATAAACGCAAACACTTTTTTTATATCTGCATTTATTCTATCAATTCACAATATTAATAATTTCTTTTTATCTATTTTATTAAATCTTTAACAACTTCTCCTGCAATAATTAAACCTGCTACAGATGGAACAAAAGATATACTACCTGGAACTTTGAGCTTTTCATTTGAAATATTATTTATTTGTTCATTACAATTTTCTGCAACTTGAATTGATTTAATTGGTTCTTCCTTTGAATAAAGAACTTTTAAATTATCTATATTTCTAGCTCTTAGTTCTTTTCTCATAACTTTAGCAAGAGGACATACAGTAGTCTTAAATATATCTGTTATTTCAAACTTTGTAGGGTCTAATTTATTTCCAGTACCCATACAAGAAATAATTGGTATATTTAATTTTTTTGCCCTTACTACTAATTCAATTTTTGCTGTTACTGTATCTATACTATCTACTACATAAGAAATAGAATTATCAAAAAAATTTTTAGAATCTGGCATAAAAAATTCTTTATGTATTTCAACTTCTGCATCTGGATTTATTTCTAAAATTCTAGATTTAGCGACTTCTACTTTTGACTTTCCTATTGTTTTTCTTGTTGCTATAATTTGACGATTTAAATTACTTAAACAAATTTCATCATCATCTACTAATATAAACTTTCCTATACCAGCTCTTACTAAGCCTTCTATTACAAAAGAGCCAACTCCACCAATACCAAATATAGCTACTTTTGATTTATTTAATTTTTCTATATTTTCTCTTCCTATTATTAATTCTTCTCTTGAAAATTGCTCTAACATTTATTTTTCCTTTTCATTATAAATTTAACTTTTAATAATTTACATTATATTTTTATTATTATTTATATATTAATAATTTAATTTTTAAAATACCAATATATAAAGATTTCTAATATTATTCCAAATAAAAATATCTTTATTTTTTTATCTTTTATTAAACTCTTATTATGCGAAAATATTACTTAAGCATATTTTCAATTGCAATCATAATTCCTAACTTTCCATATTCATATGTAAGTCCACCTTGCATATAGGCAGTATATGGCTCTACTAAAGGACCATCACAACTAAGCTCAATTGTTGCACCAGGTGTAAAAGTTCCTCCTGCCATAATTTCTTTATGAGGGTAACCAGGCATTTCATCTGGAATAGGTTTTACATAAGCTTCTACAGGTGAACCCATCTGAACTCCTTGACAAAACTTTATCAAATTTTCTTCTGTTAATAAATCCATTGTTTGAATTATATCTGTTCTTTCTTCATCATATTTTGGACTAACTTCACCAAATCCAAATTTTTCAAGCATTCTACTTGCAAATATCATAGTTTTTAAAGTAGATTTAACAACACTTGGTGACATAAATAATCCTTTATAATAGGACAATAATTGATTAAAATTAGCTCCTAAATCTTTTCCAACACATGGTGCAGTTAAGCGTTCTGCTACACTATTTATTAAATCTTTTCTTCCTACTACATATCCTCCTGATGTTGCAATTCCTGCTCCTAAATTTTTCATTAAAGAGCTAACTATTATATCTGCTCCGTACTTCTGTTGGCTCTTTATTTTCAACAAATTCTCCATAGCAATTATCAACCATTACTATAACATTTTTATCTATAGCTTTAATTGTTTGTATTACTTTTTCTATTTTAGAAATAGACAAACTTTTTCTTTGAGCATATCCTCTAGAACGTTGAATTTCTATTAATTTAACATTTCCATTTTTTAATCTAGAAATTATTTGTTCATAATCGAAATCATTATTAATTAAATCTATTTGTTCATATTTAATTCCATGACTAATTAAAGAATTTGAGCTATTACCTGATAAACCTATAACACTTTTTAAAGTATCATAAGGCTCACCAGAAATACTTATCATAGTATCTCCATATTTTAATAAACCAAATAATGTTATAGTTAAAGCATGTGTTCCAGACATTATTTGAGGTCTAACTAATGCATCTTCTGAGTTAAAAATCTCTGCATATATTTTTTCTAATTTTTCTCTGCCTATGTCTGTGTATCCATATCCTGTAATTTCTATAAAATCTGATGTTGATACATTATTATTTTGAAAAGCCTTTAGTACTTTAGCACTTGATTTCATACAGTTTTCTTCTAGTTTTTTAAAAATTGGTTCTAATTCTTTTTCTACTTCATTTGCTAAATTTATTACTTTATCACTTATATTTAGTTCTTTGTACATTTTTTTAATCTAATATAATCAATTATATTGAGCTATTTAATTGATTAATTCCTTTCTTTTATATTTTTTGATATATAATTTTTAGATATATAGTTATAATTTGTTTCTATTTTTTATAGTTAATTTTTATTTTAGTTTAATTAATTTATTTATTTTTTACACTTGTATGTTTAATATTACTAAATTTATTATAATATTGAATAAATTTTAGATAACTATTAATCAAAGTATTAACATAAATATTTTTTAGTATATCATATAATTTATTAAAAGTATATATTTATATTTACAATGTTTTAATTTAATTTTTTCAATTAGGTTTTAATTTTTTCTATTTTATTTTTACAATTTAATTTTTATTTTGTCACTGAGCTTATATAAGAGTAAATTTTAAACTTATATTATTATTTTAAGGTATTTTTGTTTTGTAAGATAAAAATTTTATTTTGAATTTTTATATTTTATTTTTTTGGATGGCTATAGAATAGTTATTGTGATTTTTAGGTAAGACGTCTGATGGGAGCAAGTGCCTCGCTTGTATATTATATAATTTTTCTACCTCCTTGCTAAAGCAAGCACTCCATTCTCCATTCGGTTGGTCGCTGAGCGTCGTACGAAAAATTATATAATATACAAGCTTTTTGAGTTCTGCTATGTCTTCTACTTATTATATTTTATATTCTATATCTTATATTTCATATCTTATATTTTATATCTTATATTTTATATCTTATTTTTTATATCTTATTTTTTATATCTTATTTTTTATATCTTATTTTTTATATCTTATTTTTTATATCTTATTTTTATATCTTATTTTTATATCTTATTTTTTATATCTTATTTTTTATATCTTATTTTTATATCTTATTTTTATATCTTATTTTTATATCTTATTTTTATATCATGTTAATATTTATTTTATAGTTAAAAATAATATTTAATTTTAACTATACGAAAATAAAAAGTTTAATTTTATACAAAAAAATTATCTTATTAAATAAAAAGGATTTAATAAAAAACTTAGCCTTTTTGACATCTAGCATAAAACATAGTAAAATAAAATTGTGATATTATGTTAATTGTTTTTATAGTATTGCAAAACATAATATTATATTTATTAAGCAAAAAAGATTATTAATTTTAAGAAAACTTAACTTTTGCTTATAATACAATTACGAAAGGATAAGAAATATTATGAGATATTTAAAAGATGACGATGTAGTAAAAGTAAACCTTACAAAATCGCCTATAAAGTTAGATAAATATGATATGTATTATATAAGATTTCAAATGACTAATGGAAAAGTTAAAACTGTAAGAGCTTTCTGTGAGAAAGGTACTTTTCCAGATTTTCAAAGTAACGATTTTGAACAAATAAAACAAATTTATGGTGAAAATTTAATTTCTGATTTTTTTATAAAAAGATTACTTGGAGAAAATGGATTAATGAATAAAGAAGGTCGAGATGATTATATTTATTTAGGTGGAAACCTTTTAAAAAATAATTATTTAGCAAACCGTTATATGATACAGCAAAATGGAAAAACAGGACAACAAAACTTTGATGATAATCTATTTAGTTTAAAGTTGCAAATTCAAGCTAAAGAAAATATTCCTAAAAATAATAAACAAATTTCAAATAGTAAAGATAGCAAAGGAAAAACCTATGTAATTGGAGATATTCATGGAATGTATGGTTCTTATGTTGATGTTATGAAAAAAATGAACAAAAACGACCACCTAGTTATTTTAGGAGATGTTATAGACAGAGGAACAGGTGGAATTCAAATTCTTCAAGACATAATGAAAAGAAAACAAGATAGTAAAAATAATCCTAAAATTACTTTTCTTTTGGGAAATCACGAAATGCAATTTTTAGAAAATATTGATATAATGATGAAACATGGATTAAATAAAGAAGATATAACTAATATCATAAATTGGAGAAATACACGTTCTCGAATGGGATATTACAGATTACATAATGATGAACAATCAAAACAAGCATATCAATACTGGAAAAATGAATTTAATAAATATAATGTAAAATATCAAACATTGATTAATGAAAAAAGATTATCTGAATGGGAATTAGATGCTATGGGAATATGGCTAACTTCAAATAAAGGAAATACTACCATTTTTGATTTTCTAAAAGGTGGACGAGTAAATGGCACTCAAGAACAAAAAGCTATATATAAATTTCTTCGTGATTCATATGTTGCGCTACCACAAAATGTTAATGGTAAAGATTATTTATTTGTACATGCTATGCCTCCTAGAGATTCTCAAATGCTTAGAAAAATGAAACAAACTGGAAAAGGATATAAATTTACAGAAACAACAAGAGATGAGTATGAATTTATGTTACAAGAAAGAGATTTTAGTACTTACGAACAAGCAAAACGATTTGATTTTACAACAATTTGTGGACATACTCCATCAGCTGGAACTATTTTGAAAGATAAAAATAAAGGATTTATTAGAATAGATGCAGGATGTGGACATGGTAAAAAAAATAATAACAAATTAGCTTTATACTGTGTTGATAATGGAACTGTAGAATATTTTGATGAAAAAGAAAATACTTATGAACAAACACATTAAATAATAATAGGATATAATTTAATCAAAATTAATATCCTATTTTTTTATTTAATAAATAAAACATATCTTTACTATTTAATAAAATTTACTAACTCATATAAAATATAATTACATTTTTTACAATAATTAAAACATAATTAATTTTTAGAATTTTTGATAGACAAAAAATTGATTTTGTATTTTTGATATGTTAAAATATGTTTGGTTTTATATAAAATTTAAAATTATATATTAAATACAGAAAACAAATGAAATTGGTACACTCAAGGTATAATTTAAGGTTTATGGGTAATCTTTTAAAAACCCAAATATTATATAAGGAATAAAATTATTATGGAAAAACAAAAAATTGTTGTTGCTACTGGAAACTCTGGCAAATTAAAAGAGATTAAAGAAATATTTTCTGAGTTTAAAATTATATCTATGAAAGATTTAAATATCAACATAGATACAATTGAAGACCAAGATACTTTTTCTGGAAATGCTTTAAAAAAGGCAACCGAATTATCTACTGAATTAAAATGTAGTTGTATTGCAGATGATTCTGGAATTGAAATTCCTGTTTTAAATGGTTTCCCTGGTGTTCGTACAAAAAGGTGGCTAGATGGAACAGATAGAGATAGAAATTTAGGAATTCTAGAAAAAATGAAAAACATAAATAATAGAAAAATAAACTTTATTACAGCTATTGCATTAGTAGATACTACTAAAAATATATCTATTTCTAAAGAGCATATTATTTCTGGAAATATTCCTTACGAAATCAGAGGAGAAAATGGTTTTGGATTTGATGAAATATTTGAATTGGAAAATGGAAAAACTATTGCAGAATTATCAAGCAATGAAAAAAATAATTTAAGTCCAAGGAAAATGGCTTTAGAAGAAATCAAAAAAGTTTTGATTAATAAATAACACAGAGCCCTAATTTATGAAGTAATTTCTTATTTCATAAATTAGGGCTCTGTTCAAGCAAACAATAAGCCGGGTTCTGTTATTTCAAATAGTCATTTATCTAGGATATATATTGCTATATATCTCAAGCTGTTCAAACGCTAATTAGACTAAACGAGCAGTTTTTACAGTCTACATACGTTAGACATTGCTCCAGATAGGGTTTACACTGACGCCTAGTGTCACCACTCGGCCGGTGAGCTCTTACCTCGCCTTTTCATCATTGCAATTGTATAAAATTTTTAAGAAAAAACTATTAACATTATAATTAAAAGTTCAATTGTAAAAAATCTTTCACAATTGCTGTTATTTTCTGTTGCACTTTCCCTAGGGTTACCCCCGCTTGACGTTATCAAGTATCATTGCTCTATGGAGCCCGGACTTTCCTCTCGCAAAGTCTTTCGACTTTTGCCAGCGACTATTTTGTTTACTTTATGTATTTAGTATATCATAGACTATATAATATGTCTATTAAATTTTTTGGCTTTTATCAAATTAGTTTTTTATAATTAACTATATTTTTATAACTTTTAAAATTTTATAATCTAAAATTATTTTAAGCATTCTAACTTTCCTTTTAAAGTCTTTACTTTCATACTTTCAAACAAAA
>JAAVYF010000032.1 GCA_022790975.1 Clostridia bacterium
TATAGATTATATTGAGGATGATTAGTAATATTTGATTTTAATTATTTATCATCTTTTTTTATTTGTGAAAAATATATATGTTTTTTAATAATGTTTTCATAGTATAGTAATATTTTAATTTTAAAATAAATACATAGTTAAAATTATTATAATTTTATAAAACTCTTGACAATATAAAAATAAAATAGTATCATTGTATTAAGCAAGTAATACAATAAAGAAAGGAAAAATATTTTGGATTATATTTTTGATAATGATAGGCCGATTTATATTCAATTAGTTGAAATGTTGAAAGTAGAAATTATTTCTGGAAAATTAAAATTGGGAGAGAGATTGCTTTCAGTACGAGAGCTAGCAATGAAAGCAAGAGTAAATCCTAATACAATGCAAAAAGCATTAGTTGAATTAGAAAATTGTGGTTTAATTTATACAGAAAGAACAAATGGAAAGTTTGTAACTCAAGACAATAAATTAATTGAAAAGATGAAAAAAGAATTGGCAAATGAAAAAGTGAATAATTATTTAAATGATATGAAAAATATAGGTGTGACATATGAAGAGGCTATAGTTTACTTGCAAGAATTAGGAGGAAAGTAGAATGGAATTAGTCGAATTTAAACATCTATCTAAAGAGTTTGATAATAATCAAATTTTAAAAGATATTAATTTAAAAATTCCAAAAGGGAAAATAGTTGGACTTTTAGGAAAAAATGGAGTAGGTAAAAGTACTTTGATAAAATTAATTAATGATTTGTTAACTCCTACATCAGGAGAAATATTAATTAATGGAGAAAAGCCAGGTATACATTCAAAAGAAATAATAGCTTATTTGCCAGAGAGAACTTATTTAGATAAAGAAATGACAATATTGCAAGTAATAAAATGTTTTAAAGAATTTTATAAAAATTTTAATGAGGAAAAGGCAAGAAAATTATTAGGAGATTTAAATTTAGATATTAATAAAAAGATTTCTAAAATGTCAAAAGGAATGCAAGAGAAATTGCAATTAATTTTAGTAATGAGTAGAGATGCAGAGTTGTATATTTTAGACGAGCCACTTGGAGGAGTTGACCCTGCAACTAGAGATTATATTTTAGATACAATTCTTTCTAATTTTAAAGAAGGTTCAAGTGTAATTATTTCAACTCATTTAATTTCAGATATTGAACGAATTTTAGATGAAGTTATATTTATGGATAATGGAAAAATTATTTTAACATCTTCAGCAGATGAATTAAGAAATAAAGAAAATTCATCAATAGATGAAATATTTAGGAGGTGTTTTAAATGTTAAAGAAATTATTAAAATATGATTTAAAATGGTGTTATAGACCACTTATAATTTTTTATATATTATCCTTATTTTTTTCTATTGTAATAAGAATTGTAGAACAATTTAATACTTCTTTTATATTTCTTATATTAGATAAGATATGTTCTGCGATATTTATTATATTACTTGTAAGTATATTTATAAATAATGTTATTAGGATATGGGGAAGATGTATAAATAATATATATAAAGATGAATCTTACTTAACACATACATTGCCAGTTGAAAAGAAAACTATTTTTTTATCTAAAGTATTAACTACTATTATAACAATGTTTACATCATTTTTAGTTATTATTATTTCTCTTGCAATTGCTTGTCTTACAAAGGAAACAGGTATCTTTTTAAAAAATTCATTAGAATCTATGGCAGTACTTTTAGAGATATCTGTTTGGAAATTATTAACAATAATGATAATAACAGTATTTTTAGAAGTATTATTTATGGTTTTATCAGGAATACTTGGAATTGTAATTGGTTATAAATCTAATAACTTAAAAATAATAAAATCGCTTATATCTGGATTTCTTTTATACATCATACCTTCTGTAATTATAATTATTGTAATGTATATAGTAGGTTTATTTAATAAAGATATTATGCAACTATTTAATAGTGTTAATAATTTAAATTCAATAGCTATAAAATCAGTTTTTATAGGAGGATGTTTAATGTATGTAATTTACAATATAATATATTATATTGCAGGTAAAAAAGTTTTAGAAAAAGGAGTAAATGTAGACTAGATTAAAAATTAATTTTAAATGATATTAATAAAATAAATTTTATGTTTATAAAACAAGTAATTATTGGTAAGATGAATTTATTCTACAGACATTTTTAGAATGTTTCATTGATAATTACTTGTTTTTGTGTTATTATAATCACATATTTATAGAAAAATTTAATTTCTGTATGTGATTATAATTTATAAATAATATTAAATACAAATCAATTGTTATGCAATATGTTTATTTCAAGAAGGGAATATCATTTAATATGAAAAAATTTTTAAAAAGAAATTATTTATTGATTATTTTAATTTTAATACAAACAATAATTTATATTATAACTGGAATCAATAAAAAATATATTCATATAGATGAAGCATATTCATTTGGTTTAACACATTATGAAAGAGTTGAAATTCAAGATAATAATGACTTTTTTAATAATTGGCATGAAAAGAGTTATTATGAAAGTTATTTAGCTATACAAAATGATGACATTCGGGAATTATACACAAGTTTATGAAAATCAAAAAAATGATGTTCATCCACCATTTTATTATTTAATATTAAGGTTTGCTATGTTTTTTACAAAAGGGCATTTTTCAAAATGGGGTGGAATAGTTTTAAATATAATAATCTATATTTTTATTACAATTTTTATGTATTTAATTTTAAAAAAGTTATTAAAAGAAGATGAAGATTTAAATAAAAAATCTATGATTTTGGCATTTATATCATCTATTACTTTATCTTCTATAAGTAATGTAATATATATTAGAATGTATGCTCTTTTAACTCTTAATATTTTAATAACTACTTACTTACATATAAAATTAGCAGAGAATGAAAATATAAAGTTAAGATATTTAATTGGTATAGGCATAGTTGTTCTTTTAGGAATTCTTACGCATTATTATTATTTGTTTTATTTATTTATGCTGTATTTAGTATTTTTAATAAAATATATTAAAGCAAAAAAACTAAAATCATTAATTTATTATACTAGTACAATTATTATTTCAGGAATAATATCTTTAATTATATTTCCTTATTCTATATACCATATATTTTTTGGATATAGAGGAAAAGGTGTTATAAGTAATTTAGAAAGTATTAACAAAATACTAAAAAGTTTATTACCTAATATACATAATTTAAATTATTATGCTTTTAATAATTTAATGTTTATTATTTTATTTATTATTGTAGTACTTTTTATTTATAATAAAATTTATAAAAATAAAGTAGATATTAGTAAAGAAAATAAAGAAATTTTGAAAATAATAGGTATTCCAAGTATTTTCTTCTTTTTAATGACAGCAATTTCTTCTCCATGGAAAGTTTTAAGATATATTGTACCAGTATGTAGCTTAATATTTGTATTAATGATTTATTATTTATATAAGTTATTTCAAGCTTCATTAAATAAAAAAGCAAGTAATTTATTAATATCAATATTATTGGGAATGATTTTATTATCTCCATTTATTTTTAAACTAAAACCAGAACTTTTATACGAAAATAGAGGAGAAATTGTTCAAAAATTAGATAAAGAATTAAATTTACCAACTATATATTTTTTTAATTCAAAATGTTCTAAATTTTTAGAAGATATATTATTATTTTCAAAAATAGATGAATCTTATATAGCAAAAAATATTAATTATACAGAAGATAATATAAAAGAAATATTAAAAGAAAAAGATATTTCTAAAGGAATAATTATTTTTATAAGTGATTTAGAAAATAGTAATAATATAATACAAATTGTAATGAATAGTATAGGATTAAAAGAATTTAAACTTTTAGATAAACTGAATTCATCTAATGTTTATTATTTAAAATAGAAATTTAAAATATATAAATTTTAATAAATTATATATAATTGAAATTATAAAAAATAAAGGAAGAAATTATGTTTAAAGGAAAAAAAGTTATTATTTTTGATATGGATGGAACACTTATAGATTCTATTGGTATTTGGAATGCAGTTGATAAAACATTAATAAGAAAATTAGGATATAATGGAGATATTAGTGAAGTTGAAATTCAAAAGCAAAGAGATGATATTTTAAAAAAATATAGTAAATATGAAAATCCATATTTAGAATATTCAAAATGGCTTGGAAAAAAATATGGCTCAGAATTAAGTGAAGAAAAGATTTTAAATTTAAGATATGAAATTTCACAAGATTATTTAACAAACTTAATAGATTATAAAATTAATGCAGATAAATTTATAAAAAAATTGAAAGAAAATGATTTTATTCTTGTAATTGCAAGTACAACAAGAAAGCCTAATATTGATGTATATAGAAATAAAAATTCTAATATAATAAATAAGGCTAATATAGATGAATACTTTACTTATATATACACAAGAGATGATGTTAAAGAAATAAAACCTAATCCAGAAGTTCATTTTAATATTATAAATAATTTAAATATAAAAAAAGAAGACTGTTTGATTTTTGAAGATTCTTTGGTTGGAGTAGAAGCTGCCCAAAATGCAGGAATTGAATGTGTTGCAATATATGATAAGTATTCAGATAGTGATAGGGAACAAATTAATAAAATTTCTAACTATCAGATATTTGATTATGAAGAAGCAATGACTATACTAGAATTAGAATTAAAGGAGAAATAGAATATGAAAATAATTGATAAAATTGCACTTATATATATAAAAGATGGAAAGATTTTATCTACTTTATCAAAAGGAAAAGATACATACTATCTTCCAGGTGGAAAGAGAGAAAATAACGAAACAGATGAAGAAACTTTAATAAGAGAATGTAAAGAAGAATTAACTATTGATATAAATAAAGATACAATAAAATATTATGGAACATTTGAAGCTCAAGCTCATGGGAAGTCAGAAGGAATATTAGTTAAAATGACATGTTATACAGCAGAGTTTAATGGAGAAATTAAAAGTAGTTCTGAGATACAAGAAGTTACTTGGTTAAATTATTGTGATATGGATAAAATATCTCCTGTAGATAAAATAATTTTTGAAGACTTGCATAAAAAAGGTTTATTAAGTTAAAATTTATGAAAAGTTAAAAATATTATAAAAAAGGAGAAACATAAATATGACTGAAAAAGAAAAAATGTTAGCAGGAGAAATTTACGATGCTAATTATGATAAAGAATTAATTCAAGAAAGAATAAAAGTAAAAGATTTATGTTATAAATATAATAATTTAATGCCTTCGAATATTAATGAAAGAACTGAAATTTTAAACAATATTTTAGGAAAGAAAGGTAAAAACTTTTTAATAGAACAGCCATTTATGTGTGATTATGGATATAATATAGAAATAGGTGATAATTTTTATTCTAATCATAATTTAATAATATTAGATGCAAATAAAGTTAAGTTTGGAAATAATGTTTTTATTGCTCCAAATTGCAGTTTTTATACTGCAGGGCATCCAATAGATGTGCAAACTAGAAATAAAGGATTAGAATATGCAAAAGCTATAGAAATAGGAGATAATGTTTGGATAGGAGGAAATGTAGTAGTATTGCCAGGAGTAAAAATAGGTAATAATGTAGTTATTGGTGCTGGAAGTATAGTTACAAAAGATATACCATCAAATGTTGTTGCAGTGGGAAATCCTTGTAAAGTTATAAAGAATATAGATTAATGTTATGAAAGTTAAGTAAAGTAATAGAATATTAATGATTATTTTTTCAAAAAATGATTATTATTTACGAAAAGTTATAAGAAATTAATATTTTTAAAATTAAAAAAGCTAGTAAAGCTTTGAATTTACTAGCTTTTTTGATTATCTATTATATCATATCAAAGAATAATAGGAAACTATAACTGTTAAAGCGACTATACTTGCATTTTCATTATTATATCATATCAAAGAATAATAGGAAACTATAACATCTTCCATTTTCATAATTTAATCCTCACTATTATATCATATCAAAGAATAATAGGAAACTATAACAATTTGAAATAATTAGAACTAATAGAGTAGATTATATCATATAAAAAAGTAATATGGAACTATAACACAGAGGGCATATTTATAATCATATTTGTAATTATATCATATCAGAGAATAATAAGGAACTATAATAATCTTCATAAAATCATTCTTCAACAATTTACTTTATCATATGAAAAAAGTTTCAGAATATAAGTATTAAAAGTTGATATAAAATATAATTAATAAAAAATGAGATTTGTTAAAATTAACAAAATCTCATTTGAAAAAGAATACATTTAAGTAAACCTTAAATATTTTATGTATAATTTTAATTTTTGTCTACTCAGTTAAGAGCCAGTATGTTAAATATCCTTTTCAAATTCTTTTATTTTAATATCTTTTTCAATTTCTTCTTTTAATATTATTTTTTCAATTTCTTTTGGTTCGTAAAATTCCATCGATTTTATAAATATTAGTGGAATATTTGTATATTCGAATACTTCTTTTAGAAAGATATCTCTTTCTTTTCTATTTTCATTTTCATGTGTTATATCATTTAGTTCTATACAACATTTTATTTTATATTATACAAAACAAAGTCTATACTTCTATCGCAATAATTTTTATATAAGTTTTTTGCATTTCTTTTTGTATTTATAGTTACTATTTGATTTAATGCCACTTGATAAAATATGTCAATTTTAGATTTTTTAAATATTTCTTTTAAGCAAATATATAATTTATATTCATTTTTAGTAAAAAAATTTTCTTTTTCTACAAAGCTTGGTATTATTGCATATTCTATATTCCATATACCTTTTTTATATAATTGTTTTACTTTTTTTCTTTTTTCATCTTTATACATTACTATTATTTTTAAATCCTTTCTTTTGTATAGTTTTTTGTTAAATATAAATATTGTTTATACTTAGTGTAATTTTATTATTATTGTAATTTAGTAAAATTCACATATAGCAAATTTCTAAAATTTGTGTACTTGGATTTTTATTCAAATTATACTTATGTTTAATATAAATATATTATAGTTTATAACTTATTATAAGTCAAACGTCTTTTGAATTTTTTATTTTAATTTAGTTGAATTAATATTTTATTTATTTTTTTTCAAGCAAAGTATATTTTTGTTAGAATTATCTCATTAACAATTATATATAAATATATTCATATTATAATAAGGTTAGTAGAATATATGAAATCTTTTTGAGCAACAAAAAAGAACCTTGAAAAAGGTTCTTTTTTAATGGTAGCGAGAGGGGGATTCGAACCCTCGACCCACTGGGTATGAACCAGTTGCTCTAGCCAACTGAGCTACCTCGCCATAACGAAAATTATTATAACAGAAAATATTAATTTTGACAATAGTTTTTTAGAAAAAATTATAATTTTACTTTTGCAATTTACACAAATTATAATTTATAATATATTTTTATATTATAACAATTTTCATAAATTTATACAAAATATTTAAATTTGGCAAATTTCTTTAGAAACATCATCTTTTTTTTGAATTATTATTGAATTTAAAGATGTAAATGTAGGAATTGTTTCAGGTATGTTTAATGTTTTAGAATTTCTTTTTTCATTATTTGGTCTTTTTATTCTAAATAATCTCCTAGCGCCAGAGTTATAAAGTCCTTCTAAATCTTGAGGATTATCATCTATAAATATATTATTTTTGTAGTCTATTTCTAATTTATATTTATATCTAGTAGTTACATATACTTCATCAACATATTCTTGAATTCCAGAACCAGTTAATTTTAATGATTGTTGGCTTAAATTTTGACTATTAGCAACAAATGTTAAAATTGCAGATTTTTCATTAGAACTTCTTATTTTTTTTAGAAAATTAATTGTATCATCAAATACATAGTTTTTACCATTTACAAGGATTATTTCAATTAGAATAGAGTTTAATAAAGAATAATCTATATTATATTTTAGAGATAATTTTTTGGCTAAAGTAAAAAAGTTATCAGTTGATGAATTGAAAGATGATTTTATATCTTCTAATACTTGATGTATATCCAAATTTGTTTGCTCAGATATTTTTTGAGCTAATCCAAATATAACATCTTTAGTTAATTTCCCTGTTTCATATAAAGTGTTATCAAAATCTATATAATACATAAAAGCCTCCTAATTAATATATTAACAATATCAAAAAAATACTATAAAGTCAATCTTATTTAATTTTATAAAAATATATAAATTGTTTATAGGTATATATTTTTCTTGCTTTATAGTTTTTGTTATAATATAATATGAAGCGTGAAATAATAAATGCAGAAAAGAGGCTATTTATGGATGAATTAAAAAATATACAAAAAGAAGCAGATTTATGTTTAGGATGTAAAATGAAACCATGTAGTAATGCGTGCCCAATGCATACAGATATTCCGAATTTTATATCTAAAGTAAAAGAAGAAAAATTAGAAGAAGCTTATAATATATTAATAGAAAATAATTTATTTAGTCATGTGTGTAGTTTAGTATGTCCTCAAGAAGAACAGTGTCAAGGTTCTTGTGTTAGAAAAATTAAATCAGAACCAACTCAAATTGGTAAAATTGAGAATTTTGTAAATGAGTGGGCTATTAAAAATAATATAAAGGTTAAAATACCTCAAAAAGAAACAAAATCAAATATTAAAGTTGCAATAATAGGTGCTGGTCCAGCAGGGCTTTCATGTAGTTATGAACTTGCAAAAGAAGGAATTAAGTCTGTTGTATTTGAAAAAGAAGATTGCCTTGGTGGAATTTTAAGTTATGGAATTCCAGATTTTAGATTAAATAAAAAAATTATAGAAAATATAATAAATATTTTAACATCAATGGGAGTTGAATTTAAATTAAATTCAACTTTAGGAAAGAATATATTTTTATCAAAATTAAAAGAAGAATACAATTATATTTTTATTGGTGTTGGAGCTGAGTTTTCTAGTATGTATAAATTATCAGATGAAAAAGTAAATTCTATTTATGATTCAGATACATTTTTAAGAGCATACAATTATAGAAAATTTATACCAAATTTAGGAAAAGTTGTTGTAATTGGTGGAGGAAATGTAGCTATGGATTGTGCAAGAAGTGCAGTTCATATGGGAGCAGAAAGTGTTTCTATTTTATATAGAAGAGATAGAAAACATATGCCAGCAAGAGAAGTTGAACTTGATGAAGCAATTTTAGAAGGGGTTAAATTTGAAGAACTAACTAGAGTTGATTTTGCAAATGTTAAAGATGGTAAAATTAATTCAGTTCATTGTGTTAGAACACAAATTATAGATGGAAAAGCAGTAGATATAGAAGGAAAAGAATTTGATTATGATGCGAATACTATAGTTTTTGCTATTGGCTTGAAACCAAATAAAGAAATGCTTATGAATGAAGGACTAAAACTTACAGATTGGGGAACTATTGAGGTAGATAATTATAATAGAACTAATATTGAAAATGTTTATGCTGGAGGAGATGTTGTTGATAATAAGTCTGTTGTTTGTAAAGCTTTAGCTTCAGGAAAAAAAGCAGCAGAATCTATAAAGAATGAAATTTATAAAATGTAAGATATAAAATGTAAGATATAAAATAAATAATAAATATTATAAATTATATATCATATATAATGTTTTTATAAAATCTTAATTATTAGAAGTTTTTAATAATTAAGATTTTATAATTTTTAGTTTATTAAAAAAATATTTTTTATAGTGTTTTTTTAAAATATTGATATTATATTTTTATATTTATTAAATTATAGTTATAAATAAAAAAATTCATGTTAAGGAATAACATGAAATTTTTTATCTATATAAGATAAGTATAAAAATTTTATTTGTTTTTTTCATTTTTATTTTTTGGTATTATAACTTTTTTCTTTAAGATTTCTTTATCTTTAGGTCTTAATGTAGTAACACAATCTGCAACTTCTGAAAAGTTCAAGTTTGTGTTGTCACCCATTACAACTTCAATATCTACATCATTATTTTTTTCATTTTTGTCCATATATTTCAATCCTTTCTTTAGGAATTTTATATTAATAAAATCATATTTTTATTATATCAAAATAATATTCGAATGTCAATTTTTTGTTGACATTTGAAGTAATACATGGGATAATATAAAAGTAAAATTTTATGTAGGAGATGCTAGAATGGACATAGAAAAAGCAGAAGCTATAATTGAAGCAATGTTATTTTCAACTGGTTCTATTATTACAATAAAAGATATTATGAATATTGTAGAATTAGGTTCAGAAGATATTGAAAAAATTATGCAAAAAATGAGAATTAGATATGATGCTAATAATAGTGGTATAGAACTTATAAAGATTGAGGATGGTTATCAATTATGTACAAAGAAAGAATATTACGAATATATTTATCCATTATTTGATAATAGAGCAAAACCGTCTATTTCTGGTGCTGCATTAGAAACTTTGTCTATTATTGCTTATAATCCTAAAATTACAAGATCAGAAATAGATTCAATTAGAGGAGTAAATTCAGATGGAACTATTTATAAATTGTTAGAATACAATTTGATTGAAGAAGCAGGAAAGTTAGATGCTCCTGGAAAACCAACAATGTATAAAGTAACACAAAATTTTATGAAGATGTTTGGAATTTCAAGTTTAGATGATTTACCAGAACTTCCTAGATATAAATTAGATGAAAATGAGCAAATTGTTATAGATGATGTTTTAATAGATGATAATAATGAAATTGTTAAAGATGAAGAAATAAATAATGAGAATATTAGTAAAAATTTAGAAAAAAATAAAGAAAATGAGTCATCAAATGAAAATACTAATATAGAATCTAAAAATGAAAATACTAAAGATATAGAGGCTCCAATGCCCAGTTAGGGTACTATTTTATTAATTATAGAAAAAATAAAGAGAAAATTAATAATTTAAGAAGGGAGTTGTAGATCTTTATCTACAAAAAATAATTATGGGAAAAAATAATAATGATAATAATTTTGTTAAAGAAATAACTAATATCGAAGATGATTTTGCAAAATGGTATACAGATATTGTTTTAAAAGCTGAACTTGCAGATTATACAGATACAAAAGGATGTATAGCAATAAAACCTTATGGATATTCTATTTGGGAAAATATTCAAAAATATATGGATGAGAGATTTAAACAAACAGGAGTAGAAAATGTTTATTTTCCAGTTTTAATTTCAGAAAATTTATTAAAAAAAGAAGAAGACCATATAGAAGGATTTGCTCCAGAAGTGGCTTGGGTTACAAATGCTGGAGGCGAAGACTTAGATGAAAAATATTGTATAAGACCAACTTCTGAAACTATGTTTTCAACATTATATTCAAAATGGCTAAATTCCTGGAGGGATTTACCAATGGTTTATAATCAATGGTGTAATGTTTTAAGATGGGAAAAAGAAACAAGACCTTTTTTACGTTCAAGAGAGTTTTTATGGCAAGAAGGTCATACAATTCATGAAACAGCAGAAGAAGCAAAAGCTAGAACTATTCAAATGCTTGAAATATATGCAGAAACAATAGAAAATCTTCTTGCTATTCCAGTTCTAAAAGGTATAAAAACAGAAAAAGAAAAATTTGCAGGAGCTGAGGAAACATATACAGTTGAATGTTTAATGCATGATGGGAGAGCTCTTCAATCAGCAACTTCACATTATTTTGGACAAAATTTCACAAAGCCATTTAATGTAAAATTTCAAAATAGAGAAGGAAAAGAAGAATATGCATATCAAACATCTTGGGGAGCAACTACTAGATTAATAGGAGCAATTATAATGGCACATGGAGATAATAGAGGTTTGAAATTGCCACCAAAAGTAGCTCCAATTCAAGTTGTAATTATTCCAATTGCAGGGCATAAAGAAGGGGTTTTAGAAAAATCAAATGAATTGTTTGAAAGCTTAAAAAAAGATTTTAGAGTTAAGTTAGATGATAGAGATAATTATTCTACTGGTTTTAAATTTAACGATTGGGAAATGAGAGGTGTTCCAATTAGAGTTGAAATCGGACCAAGAGATATTGAAAATGGAGTAGCAGTTGTTGTTAGAAGAGATAATGGTGAAAAAGAAACTGTAGAAATCTCTAAATTAAATGATAGAATTAAAGAATTATTAGAGGAAATTCATAATAATATGTTTAATGAATGTTTAAAAAATAGAGAAGTTAGAACTACAGTTGCATATAGTTTAGATGAGATTTTAAAAAACTTAAATACAAATCAAGGTTATGTAAAAACAATGTGGTGTGAAAGCTTAGAATGTGAAAATAAAGTAAAAGAAATAACAGGAGCACATTCTAGATGCATTCCATTTGAACAAGAAAATTTAGATAATAAATGTGCAATATGTGGAAAAACTGCTAAGAAGATGATTGTTTGGGGAAGACAATATTAAAATAAATATTTAAAAAACGTGTAGCTATTGAATTATCAAAGTTACACGTTTTTAAAACATTAAAGTAGAGAGTTTGTTCTAAAATTGAACTGAAGCTAAAAAGTGTTTAACTTTTTGGCTTCAGTTCAATTAGGAACTCTTTAATTATTTTCAAAAAAATAGTCAAGTTAATACAATTATAGATTTGAAAGATAATTTACTGTAATCGTAAAATTTAAAACTTATTTCTTATTTAAATGTATTGAATATAGTTACAGTTGAAATTTATAAAAAATTGTATTTTTATTTTACACAGATAAATGTCTAATTTGTCTTGCCTCTGAATATAATTTTTCAATATGAGCTTTACGAGCATTAATAGAATTATTAAGTTCTTCATACATACTAGGAATTGCTTCAACAGTTTCATTTCTACGAAGACAAGCTTGTGCTCCTGCTTTATAATACTCTTTTTTCTTTTCATTTGGAGCGGCTTGCATTTTATCATAATATTTAAGAGCTTCTTTTATTCGTTTTATTTCTGATTTTAAATATTCAATATAATCTATTCTAGCAGAAATTTCATATTCTATATCATCTAAAGATACTTTAAATAATGCTTTAACTATTTTTCTATCAACTTTTCCTAAACGAGTTTCATCAGCCATAAGCTTTAAACCATCTTTAACATTTTTTATAGGCGTTGGTTTTGTATCATCAATTAACATATTTAAAGTTTCAATTATTCCAACATGAGTTTTATATTGGCGTTTTGCTGAAATAGCTTCAAATTCATCTGCAACTCTAATTATTTGTGCTTCATATGGTATATCTTTTGCTGTTACACCATTTGGATAACCACTTCCATTAAGTGCTTCATGATGATATAATGTTCCAGCTGCATATGGTCTTAATTTTGGGTCTTTCATACACATTTTATATCCAATAGTAGTATGAGTTTTCATAATTTGATATTCTTCATCTGTTAAACCAGAAGGTTTTTGAAGAACAGATGGTGGAATAAAAACTTTTCCAATATCATGTAAATAGGCACAAGTTGTGCAATATATTGTAAATCCTTCATCTAATTTTAAATATTCGCATAATCTACAAGTTATAGAAGCTACATTTTCAGAATGCCTTCTAGTATATGCATCTAAACTATCAAGCATTGATAATTGATAACGTATTTTTTCATCAAGATTATACGATTTTAAAGCTGTTTTACTAAAAAAATCAAATTCTTCTGTCATATTTTATTCTTCCTTTGCAAACTACTATATAGTTAAACTATATTAATATTATTTTAACTATTAATAATATTTTCGTCAATAAAAATATTATATTTTTTGCTTAAAAATTATTTTAGTGGCTAGTAGTTAGTGATTAGTAGTTAGTAATTAGTGTTTAGTAATTAGTAGTTACTAAGGAGTAGTATTTAGAGTTTTTGGATTTAAAAATTTAATTTATAGTGATTAATGAAATATAGTAATATTTAAGTTTAATAAATGGTCACTAATAAAGATATTAATGTTTAAATTTAGTTAATAAAAAGTATAATAATTTTAAATTTGATAATAAGATAAAAATACATATAAAGTTTATAACAAATTTTATTATTTTTGTTGAAATTTAAAGAAATTTAAGATAATATATGAAAGTAATAATAGAGAAAAGTTATATAATAAACATTAGAAAAGAGGAACAAAAATTATGCAATTGAAGCGATTAGAAATGTATGGATTTAAGTCATTTGCTGATAAAACTATATTAGACTTTAAATCAGGAATTACAACTGTTATAGGTCCAAATGGTTCTGGAAAAAGTAATATATCAGATTGTGTTCGATGGGTGCTTGGAGAACAAAGTATAAAAGAATTAAGAGGAGCTAAAACAGAAGATATAATTTTTGCTGGAACTCAAAATAGAAAGTCTTTGGGTTTTGCCGAAGCTTCTCTTGTTTTTGATAATTCTGATGGAAAACTTCAAATTGAGTATTCAGAAGTAACTATAACAAGAAGAATATATAGAAGTGGAGAATCTGGTTATTTTATTAATAAATCACCATGTAGATTAAAAGATGTATTAGAATTATTTATGGATACTGGAATTGGAAAAGATGGTTATTCTATAATTGGTCAACGGTAAAGTAGATGAGATTTTAAGTAATAAATCTGAAGATAGAAGGCATATTTTTGAAGAAGCTGCTGGTATTGTAAAATATAGATCAAGAAAGAATGAATCTGAAAAAAAATTAGAACAAACTAAACTTAATTTACTTAGAATAAATGATATTATTTCTGAAATAGAAACTAATATTGATTCTTTAAGAGCTCAATCAGATAGAGCAAAGAAATTTTTAAGTTTAAGAGATGAGCTAAAAAATATTGAAGTTGGATTATTTTTATATAATATAGAAGATTATAAAAATAAAATAAAGGAAATTTCAGATAATTTAGAAATTTTTGAAATACAAAAAATAAAAGAAGAAGAAAAATTAAATGATATAATAACTGAAAAAGATAGTTTAAGAAAATCTTTAGAGGAATTAGTTGAATTAATAGAAAAAACTCAAAATATTGGTTTTGAATTTGAAAAGAAAAAAGAACAGATTAATAGCGAAATAAATGTTAATCTTGAGAGAATTTCAAATAATGAAGAAAATTATAAGAGATACGAAAATGAAATTGAAGATTTAAAAGAAAAAAATAAGATTCTTGAAGAAGATAAAGTAAAAAAAGTAAATAAAAAATCAGATTTAAATATTAATAAAGAAAAGTTTGAAAAAGAATTAGAACAAAAAAGACAAGAATATGATAAACATGCTAAAACATTATCAGAAAAAGAACTTAAAATAGAAGAAAAGAAAAAAATTGTTGATAATAATATTGATAGAAAATATGAATTAATAGCAATTTCTAATACAGAAAAAGCAAATTATGATAATTTGCTAAAAAAAGAAAAAACATTAAAATCTGAGTTAGATTCTACTATAGTAGAATTGGATTCTATAAGAGCTGTAAAGAGTGAGTCAGATAGTAACTTTTATGGAATTCAAACTTCAAGAAATAAATTATTAAAAGAATTAGAAGAAGCTAAAAGTAAAAGTAGTGAAAGTCAAAATGTTATAGATGAATTTAATAAAAAAATAAATACTTTGGAATCAGAATATAGAATAAAAGAATCTAGACATAAATTTTTAATTGAAACTGAAAAAGAAAAAGAAGGTTATAATAAAAGTGTAAAATCAATTTTACAATTAGTTGAAAAAAACAGTTCCTATAAAAAAGGAATGCATGGAGTTTTGGCAAATCTTATTTCTGTTCCAAATGAATATGAAACGGCTATTGAAATGGCATTAGGAGCTAGTATTCAAAATATAGTAACAGATACTGAGCAAGAAGCAAAAAACTTTGTAAATTATTTAAGAGATAATAAATTAGGACGAGCTTCATTTTTACCTATTAGTACTATAAAAGGGCAAAAATTAATTAAATTAAATAGTAATGGAATTGATGGAGTTTTTCGGAGTTGCATCTGATTTAATAAAATTTGATAGTAAATATGAACAAATAGTACTTAACTTATTAGGTAAGACTGTAATTGTAAAAGATATGGATTCTGCAATTGCTTTAGGCAAAAAAAATTCAAATTCATTTAAAATAGTTACATTAAAGGGTGATATTATAAATAGTTCTGGAAGTATTACAGGAGGTTATATTGCACCAAAAACTGTAAATTTGCTTAGTAGAGGTACAGAAATTAAAAGTTTAGAAAAAGAATTAAAACTATTGATATCAAAGATTGAAAAAGTAAAGCAAGAAAAAGTTGATTATGAATCTGGAATTAGTGAATTATTAAAGTTATTAGAAACAAAGCAAAAAGAATTGAACGATTCAGAAATTATTTATGCAACTGAAAGTCAGAAAATAAAGAATTTTGAGTTGGAAATTTTAAAATTAGAAGCAAAACGAGATAAATTAAAAGAAAATATTGAGCAAAATAAACTTGAAAAAGATAAAAGTAATAAAACCCAAGAAGAACAAACTGATCAAATGCTATTGTTAGAAAATGAAACTAAAACTTTAAATACTGAGATTGAAGAATTTACCAGACTAAATAAAGATAATCAAAAATACATAGATGATTTAAAATTTGATATAAATAATTTAGAAATATCAGTATCGTCATTTGATGAAAGTGAAATATCTATAAATGAATTTGTTGAGAAATTAAATGAAGATATTAATTCAAATAATTTATCTATTCAGAATAAAATAGAATTAAGAGAAGAAATTCTTGAAAATAATAAAATATTAAGTGAAAAAAATAAAGAACTAAATGAACAAATAACTAAAATGAAGGAAGATGTTGATGGTTCTCAAGAAAAAGCAAAAGCTTTAAAAGATGAAAGAATTTTAAAGAATAATAAACTTTCAAAATTGGAACAAGATTTATTAGAGAAACAAAATATAGTAGAAGATATAAAAAATCAAATCTCTAAATTAGAAGTTAAAAGTTCAAAGATAAATCTTGAATTAGAACAAATAATTAATAAGATGTGGGAAGAATATGAATTAACTCCAAATTCAATAAAAAGTGATTCTAAAATTGTTAATCCACAAGAAGTTCAAAAAAATGTAAATAATTTACGTTCACAGATAAAAGAACTTGGAAGTGTTAATATAGATTCTATTAAAGAATATCAAGAAATAAAAGAAAGATATGATTTTATGTGTGAACAACGTTTAGATTTAGAAAATTCTATTAGTAAGATTAAGAAATTAATTACAGAAATTGTTGATACAATGAAAAATCAATTTAATGAAAAATTTAAACTTATTAATAAAAATTTTAAAGAAACTTTTAAAGAATTATTTGGAGGAGGAAAAGCAGAAATTAAACTCGAAGATGAAAATAATGTTTTAGAATGTGGCATAGAAATTGAAGTTCAACCGCCAGGAAAAAAATTAAAGAATATGTTACTTCTTTCTGGTGGGGAAAGAGCTTTTACTGCAATTGCTTTATTATTTGCTATATTAAAAATAAATCCAGCTCCATTTTGTGTTTTAGATGAAATTGAAGCTGCTCTTGATGATGTTAATGTTTATAGATTTGCAGAGTATTTAAAAAGATTTGATAAAGATACTCAATTCCTTGTAATTACTCATAGAAAGGGCACTATGGAAGCAGCAGATACAGTATATGGAATCACTATGGAAGAGAAAGGAATTAGTAAATTACTTTCTCTTGATATGAACCAAAATCAGAGTGCATAAATGCAAAATAAAGAAAAATGGAGTAAAAACGAGTATAATAAAGATATGGTAAAAAAATCCATTGAAATTTTTGAATAATTTTGAATCAATTTGAAAATTATAAAAATAATACCAAAAAATCAATTTGCCAAATATAAAAATGCATAGTATAATATGCCTGCGTGACGATTAAAGAGAAAAGGAGTGAATGTTTATTTTAAAAAGATGGGTAAATTTTACTAAAGATGTCTTTCTTAAACCCTTAAAAATAGTTTTTCTTAGCATATTATTTTTAATAGTAGTTATTTTTATAAAGTATAAACCAGTATATTCTGTCACAGTATCTGGTAAAACTTTAGGATATGTTAAAGAGAAATCAAATTTTGAAAAACAAGTAAATGAATATATAAATAATAGGGATGGCAGTGTTGTTCTAATTGATATAGAAAATATGCCAAAATACAGTTTTGCACTAGTTTCAAGAGATGAAGTTACACAAGAAAAAGAAATTTTAGAGAAAATTGAATCAACAGCTGTAGTAACATATAGAGCATATGCAATTACAGTAAATGGCGAAACTGTAAAAGAAGTAGGTACTGAAATTGAAGCAGAAAATATAGTTTCAAATTTGAAATCTGACTTAAAAGAAGGAGTTCAATTTGAACTTGGAATTTCAGAACTTTATAAAACAGATGCAAATGTAGTTTCAGAAGAAAGCGCTCTTACAGAATTAAATGAAATTAAATTAGCAAAAACTACAGAATATGAACAAGAACAAGCAAGACTAGAAGCTGAGAGATTAGAAGCAGAAAGACTAGAAGCGGAAAGATTGGAAGCAGAAAGGCTAGAAGCAGAAAGATTAGCTGAAGAAGAAAAACAAGCTAAACTTAAAGCAGAAGCTGCTGCAGCACAAAGCAAAGCTCCAACAACACAAATTGCTAGTTCAGTTGGATCAGGAAATGTTAATGGAATGTCAATACAAAGTCCATTAAGAGTTGGTTATTCAATATCATCAAGATTTGGTGAGGTTAGTAGAATTAGATCAGGAGCTCATACAGGTTTAGACTTAGCAGTAGCACTTGGAACACCTATATATCCTATAGCAAATGGAACTGTTACATTTGCAGGTGTTCAAGGGTCATACGGAAAATTAGTTGTTGTAGATCATGGAAATGGTATTCAATCTTGGTATGGACATTGTAATAGTCTTAATGTAGGAGTTGGTGCTGAAGTTACACCAAACACAAATATTGCAACAGTTGGTAATACAGGAAATTCTACTGGTCCACATTTACACTTAGAAATAAGAATAAATGGCTCAGCAGTAAATCCACAAAGTTATTTACATTAAAATATTAAAGAATGCTTTAAATGTAGCATTCTTTTTTGTATAAATAAATGAATTGCTTTTATAAAATAAATATTTTGAATATTGTATAATTAACATATTGTAAAAAGTATAAGTATTTAATTAAAATGTTTATAATAAAGTTTATATATTTAAAATAAAAATTATGTATTAAGTTTTTAATGTTATAATATATTCACATATTAATTTAAAAAGAATATTATAAATTAAATATATAGAAGGGATGATAAATAAAATGAAAGTTTTATTAGTAAATGGTGGACCACATAAAGAAGAATGTACATATACTGCTTTAATGGAAATTTCTAAAATTTTAAATGAAGAAGGAATAGAAACAGAAATTTTTTGGATTAAAAATGAACCGATTTCAGGGTGCATAGCTTGTAAAATTTGTGCCAAAAAAGGAGAATGTGTATTTAATGATGTAGTAAATGAATTTGTAAAAAAAGCAGAGAATGCAGATGGATTTGTTTTTGGAACACCAGTTCATTATGCTTCAGCTTCAGGAGCCATAACATCATTTATGGATAGAGTTTTTTATTCAGCTAGTTGTAGTGGAAAAAAGAGTTTTTTTAGATATAAACCAGCAGCAGCAATTTGTTCTGCAAGAAGAGCTGGAACAACAGCAACATATGATCAGTTAAATAAATATTTTGGAATTAATGAAATGCCAATAATTTCATCAAGGTATTGGAATATGGTTCATGGAACATCTCCAGAAGAAGTTAGACAAGATAAAGAAGGAATGCAAATTATGAGAATTTTAGCTAGAAATATGTCATATTATTTAAAATGTATAGAAGCTGGAAAAAAATTAGGAGTAAATCTTCCTAAGAATGAAGATATTGAATATACAAATTTTATTTAACAAAGTATAAAATTAAATGAAAATATATTAAAAACGAAGTTTTATAACTTCGTTTTTAATTAATATTTTAAAAAGTTATAACTATATTGGAGAATAATTATGAAAAAATATTTAATAAACACTTGTATTAGATATTTTTTAAGAGTATAATATTTGACATCTGTGTTGAAAGAGGTAGAAAAATGTTAGAAAAAATTTTTATAAAAAATTATAAAGATACATCAAATCCAAAAGTTCGTATTAAATATGGAATAGTTGCAGGAATTTTTGGAATAATTACAAATTTTATTTTATTTATAATAAAATTTATAATTGGAATGATGGCAAATAGTCTTACTATAATTGCAGATTCGTTTAATAATTTATCAGATTTTGGTTCTTGTGGTGTTACTATATTAGGTTTTAAACTTGCAAGTAAACCAGCAGATAAAGAACATCCATATGGTCATGCAAGATACGAATATATTGCAGGCATAATTGTTTCAATAACAGTTTTGATTATTGGAATGTTAATGTCAAAGTCTTCAATAGATAAAATGATTAATCCACAAGAAATTTTAGCTACTAATATTACTTATGTGATACTTGTAATTTCTATTTTAGGAAAGTTAATTCAAATGTGTGTATATAAAAATTTTGCTAAAGCAATAGATTCACCAACGCTTAGGGCAACTACTATTGATGCTAGAAATGATATAATAGCAACAACTACAGTATTAGTTTCTACAATTTTAATGGATAAATGTAATTTGAATATAGATGCTTATACAGGATTTATAGTTTCACTTTTTATAATAATTACAGCAATTAGATCATTGAGAGAAACAGTTGACCCATTACTTGGAAGTCCAGCAGATTTAGAATTTGTTAATAAAATAAAAGAAATTATTTTATCACATGAAGAGATAATAGGAATTCATGACTTATTAATTCATAGCTATGGTAATGGAAATGATTTTGCAACTGTACATGCTGAAGTTTCATCTTTTATGAGTCTGTTAGATGCACATTATTTAGCAGATGAAATAGAAAGAGAAATTCAAGAAAAATTAAATCTTGGACTTACTATTCATGTTGACCCTCTTGATATAGATAATGAAAGTGTTATAAAAGCAAGAAAAAAGATAAAAGAGATACTAAAAAATTTTGATAATACTTTAAAGATACATGATTTTAGAATGTCTGCATCAAATATAGAAAATCATATGAATATTACGTTTGATATTATTGTGCCATTTAATAAAAACTATACTAAAGAAGATATAAATAAAGTTTTAGTAGAAAATTTTAAAGAAGAAAATGATAACCTTTCATATAATTTTATTATAAATTTGGATAGACCATTTTACTGAAGAGCTCATAAAATTGAAATGAAAATGATTGATAGTATACTATTAAAGTAGTAATATTAAAGCTCAAATTTAATATAATAGAATATCTAAAAACATTCAAAGGAGAAAATGTATGAATATTTTAGAACTTCTATTTGTTGGAATTGGACTTGCAATGGATGCAGTAGCAGTGGCTGTTTGTAAAGGTATGGTAATAAGAAAATTAACTTGGAAAAAATCTATAATAGTAGGTTTGTATTTTGGTACATTTCAAGCTATAATGCCAATTATTGGATTTGTACTTGGTTTTACTTTTAATAATTTTGTTAGAAAAATAGATCATTGGATTACATTTTTATTGCTTGTAAGCATTGGAATTAATATGATAATTGAATCATTTTCTAAAGAAGGTGATGAACAAGATGATAAAATAAATTTTAAATCAATGTTTATTTTATCAGTAGCTACAAGCATAGATGCTTTAGCAGTAGGAGTTACTTTTGCATTTTTAAAAATGAATGTAATTCGAGCATCTATAGTTATTGGAATTATAACATTTGTATTATCAATGTTTGGAGTTAGAATTCGGTAATAAATTTGGTTCTAAGTTAAAAGATAAAGCAGAATTTTTAGGGGGAGTTATATTAATTTTTATAGGTATAAAAATTTTACTAGAGCATTTTCATTTTTTTGAATTATAAAATATTTATTTTAAAATTTATCTTGGGTTTATTTTCTCAAGATATTTTTTATACTTTAAATAAAATTAGCACTCTTCTATTGACATTGCCAAAAATAGGATGTATAATACGCTATATCAAAAAGAGAAAAAATATATTAGAAAGAGGGAATATTTAATGGAAAATAAAGAATTTAAAGCAGAATCAAAAAGATTGCTAGATTTAATGATTAATTCTATTTATACTAATAAGGAAATATTTTTAAGAGAGCTTATTTCAAATGGTAGTGATGCTATTGATAAATTATATTTTCGTTCACTAACAGATAAGAATTTAAAGGTTAATAAAGATGATTTAAAAATAAAAGTAGATATAGATAAAGAAAATAAAAATTTGATAATTACAGATAATGGCTGTGGTATGACAGAAGAGGAATTAGATGTTAATTTAGGAACAATTGCTAAAAGTGGTTCTTTAGCATTTAAAGAAGAAAATGAAAAAAACGAAGATATAGATATAATAGGTCAATTTGGAGTTGGTTTTTATTCAGCGTTTATGGTAAGTGATTTAGTTACAGTTAAGTCTAAAGCAGTAGGATCTGATAAAGCTTATAGATGGCAATCTAGTGGAATAGAAGGATATAAAATAGAGCCTTGTGAAAAAGAAGATATTGGAACTAAAATAATTATTCATATTAAAGAAGATACAGAAGATGAAAAATATAGTGAATATTTGAATGATTATAAAATTCAAGAAATTATAAGAAAGTATTCAAATTATATTCGTTATCCAATTGAAATGGATATTGAGAAGAGCAGAAAAAAAGCTGATTCAGAAGAATACGAAAAATATACTGAAACAACAGTAATAAATTCAATGACTCCACTATGGAAAAGAGATAAAAAAGAAATAAAAGAAGAAGAATATAATCAGTTTTATAGTGAAAAATTTTATGATTTTGAAAAACCATTAAAAGTTATACATTCATCTGTTGAAGGGCAATATAAATATGATTCATTACTATTTATTCCAAAGAATTTGCCTTGGGATTTTTATAATAAAGAGTACAAAAAAGGACTTCAATTATATGCAAATGGTGTTTTAATTATGGATAAGTGTGAAGAACTTGTTCCAGATTGTTTTAGTTTTGTAAAAGGATTAGTTGATAGTGATGACCTATCGTTAAATATTTCAAGAGAAATGTTACAGCAAGATAGACAGTTAAGAGTTATTGCTAAAAATATTGAAAATAAAATTAAATCAGAACTAGAAAGTATTTTAAATAATAATAGAGATGAGTATGAAAAATTCTTTGAAAACTTTGGCTTACAATTGAAATTTGGAGCATATAATGATTATGGAGTTAACAAAGATAAATTAAAAGACTTATTATTATTTTATTCATCAACAGAAAAGAAATTAGTAACACTTAAAGAATATGTTAGTAGAATGAAAGAAGGACAAACATCAATTTATTATGCTTGTGGTGAAAGTATTGATAAAGTAGATATGCTACCACAAGTAGAAGCATTTAAAGAAAAAGAATATGAAGTATTATATTTAACAGACAATATAGATGAATTTGTTTTGACTATTTTAATGCAATATGAAGAAAAGAAATTTGCAAATGTAAGTAGTGAGAATATAGAATTAGAAGATGAAAATGAAAAAGAAAAAATTGAAAAAATTAATGAAGAAAATAAAGATATGTTTGCATTAATGAGAGAAGCAATTAATTTAGAGGTTGAAAATGTTAGATTTACACATAGATTAAAGAAACATCCAGTTTGTTTAAGTAGCGAAGGGGTTATATCTGCTAGCATGGAGAAAACATTAAATGCAATGGAAAGCAACCAAGGTGCTAAAGCAAAAATGGTATTGGAAATTAATGAGAATCATGAAATTGCAAATAAAATAAAAACATTATATGATAATGACAAAGAAGCTTTAAAGAAATATGCTAAAGTTTTATATGCAGAAGCTAGATTAATAGAAGGACTTCCAATTGAAAATCCAACAGAAATTAGTAATTTAATTTGTGATTTTCTTGCAAAATAAGTAATAAAAATTAGTATTGAAAGGAATTGTATATAAAATGACAGAAGAAGAATTTAAAAAGGCTATGACAAAAACAATAGTTTTTATTGTTATAATGCTTATTATTTTAATTATAGTTTCTATAATAGTTTTTAATAAATCGAAAAAAAGTACAAGTATATTTGAAAATGAGAAACAAAAAACTGCATATGAAAGTTCTGTAAAAGAAGCTAATTCGTTTAATATTTCTGATGAAGAAGTAAATCAGTTAGATGAGGAAAATAAAGAATTTAATTCTAATGAAGAAGAAAATTTATACCAATAAAGAAAAAATTCCAGTTTATTTCTGGAATTTTTTTTATAATAAATTTTGTATAAAATAGAAATTATAAGTTATTTTGTTAATTGGCTACTTTGAATTTCTAATTTTTCCTTTTGTGTTAGATATCCAGCTTCAATCATTTTTTGTAGTACTACATCTTGTCTAATTTCTGCTAAATTTAAATTTACTTTAGGAGAATAAACGCTAGGAGCATTAGGTACTCCTGCTAATAGAGTAGCTTCATAGTCTGTTAAGTCACAAGGATTTTTTTCGAAATATCCTTGTGATGCTTCATAAAGTCCATAATATCCGTGAACCATAAAAGTTAATATTTATATATATTTCTAAAATTTCTTTTTTAGAGTAAATTTTTTCTATATTTAAAGCTGTAAAGGCTTCAGCTACTTTTCTAGAGAAATGTTTTGTTTGAGTAAAATATAAATTTTTAGCGATTTGTTGAGTAATGGTACTACCTCCTTCAGTTAAATGTTTTGTTTTTAAATTAGTTTTTATTGCTCGTCCAATAGAACGAATATCAATTCCATTATGAGTATAGAATCTTTTATCTTCAACAGCAACAACTGCTTTTATGAAAATATCTGGAACTTCATCTATAGTAACAAAATCTGTAGTGTTTTGAATTTCAGTAAATTTATCTATAATAGATTTTTGAGAAACTGCAGATTTATACATAAAGAAACCTTTAAAGAAGATATATGAGCAAATACTTAAAACAAAAATTATTATAATTATTAACAATATTAAGATTATTTTTTTAAATTTTTTCAATTTACACCACTCCTTTTTAATTTTTCTTACAAATATTATACAATAAAATTATTAAATAACCAATAAATATTAAAAAAATATTTCAATATTATATCAAAAATGTTAAATTATAAAAAAATATAATTTTATGCTTGATTAATGTTGACATATCAAGGATTTCCAAATATAATATGGGCAAAGAAACAACATCAGGAGGTACTATATAAAGAATGCAAGACAATTTTTTAGAAATAACACAATATAAAAATATGGCAGACAATAAAGTTGTTGAGTTAGTTCAAGCTGGAGATGAAGGTGCACTTAATTTCATTATGAATAAATATAATAACATAGTGAATATGAAAGCTAGTAAATTTTTTGCAGCAGGTATAGAGAAGGATGATATTATACAGGAAGGACTAATTGGCCTATATAAAGCAACTCAAAGTTATAATGGCGATAAACAAAATTCTTTTAAAAGTTTTGCTAACATGTGCATTGAGCGTCAACTTATAACTGTTGTTAAGAGTGCTAATAGACAAAAAAATATTCCGCTTAATTCAGCATTTTCATTGAATACACCAATTTATGAAGATGGTGATACTGATGCGATTGAGGTATTAGATGTAAATTTAGTAGAAGATCCATTAGATACAATTGCAAATAAAGAATATATCTCTCAAATAGAAACAAAAATAGATGAAAATTTAAGTGAATTTGAACGAAGAGTTCTATTGCATTATAAACAAGGGAAATCTTATAATGATATTGCAAAAGAAGTAAATAGCAAAGTTAAATCGGTAGATACAGCAATTCAGAGAATTAGGAAAAAAGCTACAAAAATAAAAAATCAAATTGATGGAAAAGAATAAAAATAAAAATCCACAAGTTATTCACATATTTTTAATAATTTGTGGATTCTTTTTAAAATTAAAGTAATTCCCAAGTATATGAAATGGAACAGATTTTATTTGCTTCATATACTTGGGAATAATTATTTAATATTCTTCTTTAAATAATAATAATTCAAGATTTGCTTCAAATACATCGGGAGTTAAATTTTTTTGAGTTTCATTTGGCTTTAGTTCATTACTTATAGTTCCATCTTCTTTTATAAATACTAAATACGGTAATTTAGAAAATGTGTATTTATTAGTAGCAGTTGAATTAGTGTCATAATATACTGGAATATTAAATTCACAATTTTCTACAATCTGTTTTATATTTTTATTTGGTTCATTTGTATTTACAACTAAAAAATTAATTGAATTTTTAAATTGTTCTGAATTATAGTATTGTTCTACTAATTGTATAATTTCTAAAGCATTTTCTGAATCTGAACTCCATAAAATTAAAGCTATTGGTTTATCATTAAAATTGCTTAGATAATAATTTTTTCCAGCTGAATCTGAAAATGAAAATGTTTCAGTTTCAACTGGTTCTAGATTTTTAATGGTATTTTTTATATCTCCAATTTCATTTCCAGAATCCTGAGATGTTGCAACTACAAATATTATAATAGCCACAATTAAAATGAGTATAGCACATATTAAAAATATAATATTTTTTTTATTCATTTGTATAAACTCCTCCTAAAAAGATTTATAAAATTGTATCATATAATTTTTTTTTATTCAACAAATTTAAGATTTTAGTGTTAAATCAAAACAAATTTTAGTGTAATATGGTAAAAATATTATGTCACAAATTGGTTTTGCATATACAATACAATTAGTTTTATATTTTATATATAATAATTCTAGTAATATAAAATAAATAAATAATTTTGCTAAAGCAATATGGATAGTTTTTTTATATGTTTCTAACTTATAAAAATATTTAAAAATTGTAATTTCTAATCCAATAAAAGGAGATGATACAAACCATATTTTAGAAGCAAAAGTTATATGATTTATAATTCCTTGTTTTATATGAAATATTTCTAGAAAATCTTTTAAGAAACTGTATAAAATAAGAGCTCCAATTATTGATATTATAGAACTAATAAAAAATGAATTTGCTATTTTTATTTTTAAATTATTTTTAAAATTTTTTGAGTTATTTAAATCAAAATTTCGAAAAATAAGGTTTATTGATATAAAAGAATTAATCAAAAGAATTAAATTTAATAATATAATAAAGTTTATACCTATTATATGGTTTCTATTAGAGGTTATTTTTAAAAATATATTAATTGTTAAAATAAAAATAATTTCAATTAATACAAGAGAAATATTAGCTAATTTTTTGTTCATGCTTTTGTTTTGTATAATATGAACTTATTTATTATACAAAAACTCCTTTCTTTGGAATCTATTGCGATATTATATAGACTATTTTTGAATAGTAAAATATTATCATCATTTTAATTTTTAGTCAATTCAATTTAATATTCTTATAAAATATTAATGATTTTGTAAGCTTTATTAAATAATTACTAGATATAACAATGTTTATGTCTATAATATATAGAATAAAAATAAAGATATTTTATTCTATTATAATTAAAAATCAAAAAAAATTAAAAAATTTTAAAAAAACCCTTGCAAAATAAATAGTTATGTATTAAAATTTAAGTGAAGTGGAGAGAAGTGGAACAAAGTGGTAGAAAAAGGAAGGAGGAAGTATACCGTTGTTAATTGGTGAATATGAGCATTCTCTAGATGTTAAAGGTAGATTAATAATGCCTTCTAAATTTAGAGATGATATAGGAGAAAAGTTCATAATAACCAAAGGATTAGATGGATGCTTATTTGCTTTTTCTAAAGATGAATGGAAAAAATTTGAAGAAAAACTTGCCACTCTACCAATTTCTAATAAAGATGCAAGATTATTTACTAGATTTTTCTTTGCTGGAGCTATAGATTGCGAACTTGATAAACAAGGAAGATTTTTGATTTCAAGTAATTTAAGAGAATTTGCCGAATTTATAAAAGATGTTGTAATTGTTGGTATGAATTCTAGAATTGAAATTTGGAGCAAAGAGAAATGGGAAGAATGTGAAAATGGTATTTCTGCTGATGATATAGCAGAAAAAATGGAAATGCTAGGTATATAATTTATTATATATTTATACAAAAGATAAAGCATACAAAAGATAAAAATTAAAAGTTTTACTAAAGAAAAAAATTAAAAAATTACAAAAGATAAAGAGCTTAAGCTCAATAAAAAACATAAGAAACTATTTTTAAGTTTCTACAAAAGATTTATGATAAATTACAAATGATGTAATTTACAAATGATAAAGTATATAATTTACATTAGTTAAAATTATATAATCACTTAAGAAGAAAATATAAAATACCAAAGAATAAAAAATTACAAAAGAAATGTTTAAATTTACAAATGATAAGAATGTAGTATTAAATCTACAAAAAATAATACTTAAACTAAGAGGCGGATAATGTTGGACTATGAAACTAATATTACCCGCCTAATTAATATAATTAATTGAGGGATGAATTTGGAATTTAACCATAAATCAGTGCTACTTGAAGAATGTATAGATGGACTAAAAATAAAACAAGATGGAATCTATGTTGATGGAACTTTAGGTGGTGCAGGACATAGCAAAGAAATAGCAAAAAGAATAAAAGAAAATGGGCTTCTTATTGGAATCGATAGAGATGAAGAAGCTATTTGTGTTGCAAGTCAAAGATTATGTGAATTTCCAAATATAAAACTTATTCATGATAATCATGATAATATAAAAGAAATTTTAGAAAAATTAGAAATAAATGGAGCAGATGGAATACTTTTAGATTTAGGAGTTTCTTCATATCAATTAGATGAAAGAAATAGAGGTTTTAGCTATATGGGAGATGCAAAACTTGATATGAGGATGGATAAAAATCAAATGCTTGATGCACAGACTGTTGTTAATACTTATCCAGAAGAAAAATTAGCTAAAATAATTTTCGAATATGGTGAAGAAAAGTTTTCAAGAATTATTGCTAAAAATATATGTGAATATAGAAGTAAAGCAAAATTAGAAACTACATCAGATTTAGTAAAAATTATTGAAAAATCAGTACCCAAAAAAAGTGATGGACATCCAGCAAAAAGAACATTCCAAGCTATTAGAATAGAAGTAAATAATGAAATTAAACCATTATACAATACAATAAAAAATTCAATAGATGCTTTAAATCCAGGTGGAAGATTATGTGTTATAACATTTCATTCTCTAGAAGATAGAGCTGTTAAAACTGCTATGGTAGATGCTGAAGGAAGATGTACATGTCCACCAGGAATTCCATATTGTATGTGTAAAATGGTATCATATGGTAAAATTATTACAAAAAAGCCAATACTTCCAAGTGAAAAAGAACAAAGTTCTAATCCTAGAAGTAGAAGTGCTAAATTGAGAATATTTGAAAAAAAAGGAGTTTAGGATGGGGTATAATGCATACCAATATGAAACTAGTCCTAGAAAGTTAAGACCTGAAGAAAATATACCACCTAAAAAATCGCCTAAAAAAAATCAAAAGTTAAAAAATAATAATACAAAAGAAAAGATAAAAAAACAACAAGAGAAAATAAAAGCAAGAGAAATTAAAATAGCTAGAATTAATTTTATGATAGTAATGGCGATTTTTATATTATGTATATTGTTTATTATGTATAGAAGTGTAAAAATAAATGAATCATTTACAGAGATACAAACATTAACTAAGACAGTTTCAAGTATTGAAAAAGAAAATAGTCAAATATCTGTTAATATTCAAAATAATTTGAATTTAAGTAATATAGAGAATATTGCGTCTTCAACACTAGGTATGCAAAAGCTTTCTAGTAAACAAACAATTTATATTAATTTGGATACTAAAGACTATACAGAAATTAATGATAATAAAATACAAAAAGATAAAGAACCACGGTTTTTTTAAGAAATTAATAAATAATTTTTTAAATCTATTTTAAAGAATCATCTAATAAAATTTATTGGATGATTTTTTTATTTTATAAAATAAATTAAAAGTATTGAAAAAATATATAAATATGTATATTATAAAAATGTACATTTGATTATTGAAAATGTGTAAAAATAATTGAAGAAGGTGAAGAAATGTTAAAAAACAAAAGAGGAATAACTTTAATTGCATTAATAATTACAATAATAGTATTATTAATACTAGCTGGTATAAGTATAAACTTATTAGCAGGAGATAATAACACTATTAATAAAGCAGAAGAAGCAAAAACTAAAACTATAATAGCTAAGGAACAAGAAGGTGTGAATATTTCATATTCAGCTTGCCAAGCAGATAATTTAGTTTCAAGAAATGTAACTGCAGAAGAGTTAGAACAAGAAATGATAAGAAATGGATATGATGTAACAGTTAGAGAGGATGAAATTAATTTAATAGTAACTTATAATGATACAAAACATGAATATACAATAGATCAAAAAGAAAAGGAACAAGAAACTCCACCTACTACAAAAGAACCTGAAATGTCACCAGAGCCAGAAGGTGGCGGAGTAAAATTTGATCCTAGATATGGTGTAATAGAAGTGAAATTTTTAAGACAAAATACTTATTATACTTCAAATACAGCAAATCCTCCAAAGATAGATGAAAGCAATGGAATGAAATTAGTAAAATTTAATGAAGATACTAAAGAATGGATAGACGGAGAAGAATATAATTATACACCATCTAGTGGAGCAAATGATGAAAAAAGTAGTAAATGGGCAAATGCTAAAGTAACAGTAGGAGATATTGATAGTTATTTTGTATGGATTCCAAGATATGCTTATAAAATTACATACTTTGATACAAGAGCTCATAGAGATGCATATAGAGCAGATAGAACTAAAACAACAGGAATAGTTGGATACTCAGATAGTAGAGGAATGGTAGATGCAAGTGGTAAGAAAATAGATGGCATACCATCTTATACAAGTATAGATGTTGGAGATTATTATGCAATTCATCCAGCTTTTACTAGTGATGCAGAAATTGGTGGTGGATTTGGAGAACTTGAAGGAATATGGGTAGGAAAATATGAAACAAGTAATTCAAGTAGTACAGCATCTTCAATTGGTTATAGTGGAGCAAAGGTGGTACCAAATGTTAAAAGTCCACTATATAGATACTCATTAATAGAAGATATGTATACAAATGCGAAATCTTATCAATCAAATTTATATAGTCATATGTTAAAAAATAGTGAATGGGGAGCAGCAGCATATCTTGCAGATAGTAATTATGGAAGAAACGGAAGTTTAGTTGGGTATAATCAATGTAATAGCTTTATAACCGGTGCTGGACCTGCAACAAGTGGGTCAAGTTATTCTTATAATGCTGATGATTTTGAAACAACATATTGCTATTATACAGAACAAGGAATGAAGTCGAGTACAACAGGAAATGTATATGGAATATATGATATGGCTGGAGGTACTCTTGAATGTGTAGCATGTTACTGGACAGGAAGTGAGAGCACAGATGCATATAAAAAAGGAAAATCTTTTGCAAGTAAAGAAGGAATAAGTAATGAATATGCAACAGCTTATTCTGTAAAATATATAAGAGGTGACGATCTTTATGAAACAGAAAATTGGAACACAGAAAGTGCTGCTACAGGAGGAGGCTCTCAAGTATTTTTAATGCGTAGTGGATATGCAGGAACATCATCTGGTTCATGGGGAATGGGATTATTTTATAGTAGTTCTACAGATGGAGGAGGTCCAATTAGAGGAAATACAAGTTTTAGAATGGGACTTATTGTAAAATAGAAAATAATACATAAAAAATAATATTTTAATTTGTAAAATATTTTAGATTTATAATTTAAAATTATTTTAAAATAAATTCATAAAAAAAAAGTCATCTAATAAAATTTATTAGGTGATTTTTTATGGGAAAAAGTAATTTAAAGATGAAAAAAAGAATGAAAATAGAATTAATATTATTTTGTATTGGTTTTTTTATAATCTCTATAAAACTTGCCCATGTTCAATTTATTAAAGGTAAAGAATATGGAAAAGCAGCTTTAGAACAATTAAATGCAAGTAGAACTATAAATGCAAATAGAGGGATTATTTATGATTGTAATCGGTATAATTCTTGCTCAAAGTAGTACTGTTTATACAGTTACAATAAATCCTGTAAAGATTGCTAGTGAAAATAAATCAAAAGTAGCTAATGTACTTGCTGAAATTTTCGAATTAAACTATGAGGAAGTATTGGAAAAAACAAATCAAAATGTATCAATTGTAAATATCGCCAAAAAAGTAGATAAGGATTTAGTAGATAAATTAAGAATTTGGATGGATGAAACAGGAATAACTACAGGAATTAATATTGATGAAGATACAAAACGATATTATCCATTTGGAAGTTTAGCATCACATGTTATTGGGTTTTGTGGAAGCGATAATCAAGGATTAGATGGAATTGAAGCTAAATATGATGAAATATTAAAAGGAAAAAATGGATATATAAATAGAGCTCAAGATGGAAAAGGTAGTGATGTTGGAACAGATGGAGAACAATATATAGAACCTATTGCAGGAAATAATTTAGTACTTACAATTGATATGAATATTCAATCTATAGTTGAAAAATATTTAGAAAAAGCTTGTATTGATAATGTTTGCACAGATGGTGGGTCTATTTTAATTATGAATCCTAAAAATGGTGATATTTTAGCAATGGCAAATTATCCTGATTATGATTTAAATAAACCATATACTATTAGTGATGTAAATTTATTAAATAATTGGGATACTTTAGAACAATCTGAGAAATCAGCTCATTTACAAGCGATGTGGAGAAATAAAGCAATTTCTGATACATATGAACCAGGTTCGTGTTTCAAGTTAGTTACAGCCTCTGGAGCACTAGAAGAAGGGATTACTTCTGGTTCAGATAATAGACGGTGAATTTTCTTGTACAGGAGGAATTGAAATTGCTGGTGTTAGAATTAAGTGTTGGAGGTATTATAGACCACATGGAGGTCAGTCGTTAAGAGAAGCATTAATGAATTCTTGTAATCCAGTTTTTATTGGATTAGGTCAAAAAATTGGTGTTCATAAATATTATGAATATTTGGAAAGATTTGGATTTTTAAGAAAAACTGGTATTGATATTTATGGAGAAGCTGGTAGTATATTTTTAAAAGAAGAGAAAGTTGGACCAGTAGAACTTGCAACAATTTCTTTTGGTCAAAGGTTTGAGGTTACACCAATTCAAATGGTAACTATGGTTTCAACAATTGCAAATAATGGAGTATATGTATACCCACGTTTAGTAAAAGCAACTACAGATAGTGTAACAGAAGATATTAATGAAATTGAACCTAAATATGGAGATAGAGTAATTTCAGAAAATACTGCTAAAACTGTATTAGATATGATGAATTCAGTTGTTTCTGAAGGTACAGGAAAAAATGCTAGAGTAGAAGGATATTCTATAGGACGGTAAAACAGGTACTTCAGAAGATGGAGTTAATACAGGAAAGTATGTTACTTCGTTTATAGGCACTGCACCAATAGAGGATCCAGAAGTTGCAATTTTAATTACTCTTTATAATCCAACAGGAGAAGGAGGACATCAAGGAGGAGCTTGATAAATTTTGTCACTACACTAAATTGGATTATATTTTTTTATGTATATATTGGACTAGTTAAGAATAATAAATTGATAATAAAAATTTCTTGTCTAGTAAATTAAGTAAATAATCTTTAAACATTAACTCTTACAGATTAAAGAATAATTGTATATAGAAAGGAAAATTAATTTGAATAGAAAACATGAGATTTTAGAATACCTATCCAAAAAAGGAAATGTATATGAATTAGAAATTGGAAATATAAATGTGGAAATGGTTTATTCTAAAAGTAATAAAAAAATTGATGAATGTATGTTAAATATTTTAAAACTAAAAAGTAAATAAGTTAAATAATATTATTATTTATTTTTGATTTGTTTAAAGACTTATAGAAAGTGGGATGAAAATATTAATGTCTGGAAGAAAATCAAAATATGTTTTAGAAACTTCAAATACAAAAGAGATAAAAGTATGGTCAGTAGCAATATATATAAGGCTTTCGCAAGAAGATAGTGATAATGGAGAAGAGAAAAGTGAAAGTAACAGTATAACAAGCCAAAAGGCATTATTAAATGAATTCATAGAAGAACATAATGATTTAATTATATATGATACTTATGTTGATGATGGGTATACAGGAACAGATTTTAATAGACCTGGATTTCAAAGATTACTAGAAGATATGAGAACTGGAAATATAAATTGTGTTTTAGTAAAAGATTTGTCAAGACTTGGTAGAAACTATATAGAGGTAGGAAATTATATAGAGCAAATATTTCCATTATTTAATATAAGATTTATTGCAATAAATGATAGTGTAGATAGCTTTAAAAACCCCACAAGTGCAAATACAATATTAGTACCATTTAAAAATTTAATTAATGATGAATATTGCAGAGATACATCAATAAAAATAAAATCAGCATTAAATGGAAGAAAGAAAAAGCGGAGAATTCGTAGGGGCATTTGCATCTTATGGATATATAAAAAGTCCAGATGACAGTCATAAGTTAATTATTGATAAAGAAGCAGCCGAAGTTGTAACAAAAATTTTTGAATGGAAAGTATATGAAGGATTAGGAAATATAAGTATATGTCATAGGTTAAATGATATGGGAATTTTAAATCCAACTGGATATAAAAAGAAAAAATTAAATCAGAATTACAATAATGCTATGATAATACAAGAAGATTATTCTTGGTGTCCATCAACTATTAGAAATATATTAAAAAATGATATTTATATAGGAAATATTACACAAGGAAAAAGGAGAGTAAAGAGTTATAAAGTTCATAAATTAGAACAGGTACCAGAAAGTGAATGGATTACAGTAGAAAATATGCATGATTCAATTATAGATAAAGAACTATTTGAAAAGGCACAAGCTTTAAGAAAAGTAGATACTAGAGTACAAAATAGTGGGAAGTTAAGCATATGGGCTGGAATTTTAAAATGTGCAGATTGTGGGCATGCAATGCATAAAAAATATTGTAGAAACGCAAAAGGTAGGGTATATGAATATTATATATGTGGGACATATAGAAAAAAATCAAATAAGTTATGTACAAAACATACTTTAAAAGTTGAAGAACTAGAAGAGGTAGTTTTAGAAACTATCAAATTGCATTTAGAATTTCTTATTGATACAGAAAAATTGCTAGAGCAAATTAATAAATCTAATAATAAAAAATTAGTAAATGAAAATATGAAAAATATAAAGAATATTAAAGAAAAAGAAATTGAAAAATTAAGTAACTTAAAAAAAGGATTGTATGAAGATTGGAAGAATGAGTATATAACAAAAGAAGAATATCTAGAATATAAGAAAAAATATGAAAATGATATAAAAAAAATAAAAGAAGTTATTGTAAATTTAGAAAAGCAAAAAAATGATATAAATAAAGTAGAGAAAAAGAATAATTTGTGGTTGGAAAATTTTAAAAAAGAAAAAAATATAATTAATTTAGATAGAGATGTAATAGCGGAAATAATAGATTACATAGAAATTCATGAAAATAAAAAAATTACAATACATTTTAAATTTATGAATGAATTTGATAAAAGTTTAGAGATAGAAAATAAATATTAAATATATAATTATATAATGTTAGATGTTATAATATATAATTTTTTATATATTACAAAATACTAGATAAATTACGAAAACACGATTTTTGTTAATTATAGTTAAATGTAAGAAATAAAAAATTAAATGATATAGCATCTTTTATAATATTCTAAAAATTTACAAATTTAAAATTTTTTGATATTGACTTTTTTGTGTATGATTAGTATATTAAAATTATAAAAAAATGAAAGGTTTTGTTAGAAATTTTAACAAAGGATATTAATTATGGAAACAGAAGAAAAAAATATATCAAATGAGGAAATTTCAAAATGTAATGAAATAATCCGAAGATTATGGGAATATTATGGAGAGAGAATTGTTGGTCAAAAAAGTTTAGGAATATCACTTTTAGTTTCTTTAATATCAAATGGTCATATATTGTTAGAATCAGTACCAGGATTAGCTAAGACTACGGCAGCTAGAGTAATAACTGATGCAGTAGCAGGGAAATTTTCAAGAATACAATGTACGCCAGATTTATTACCAAGTGATATTATAGGAACTCAAATTTTTAATCAAATTAATAATAGTTTTGAAACAAAATTGGGACCAGTATGTGCAAATTTTGTATTATTAGATGAAATTAATAGATCAAGTTCAAAAACTCAAAGTGCTATGCTAGAATGTATGCAAGAAAGGCAAATTACTATTGGAGGAAGGATATATAGGCTACCAGAAATATTTATGGTAATTGCAACTCAAAATCCAATTGAACAAGAAGGAACATATTTGCTTGCGGAAGCACAATTAGACAGATTTTTATTAAAAGAAAAACTTGACTATCCTACAATTGAAGAAGAAATTGAAATATTAAATAGAGTTGAAAAAAATATTTTTTCAGATTGTAAGGCTATTTTAACATTAAAGGATTTAGTTTTTTTACAAAATATAAGTAAAAAAGTATATGTAGATGATGCAGTTAAAAAATATATTATTAATATAATTAATGCTACTAGAAATATAGATAAAATACTTTCAAAAGAATTATCACAGTATGTAAATATGGGTTCGAGCACTAGGGGAGCCATTGCTTTTATGGAATGTTCAAAAGCTCTTGCTTTAATAAGAGGAAGAACTTATGTTACTCCAGATGATATAAAAACGTTAAAATATAGTGTATTAAGACATAGAATAGAACTTAATTTTTCTGCTGTTGCAGATGGTATAACAGTAGAAAGTATAATAGATAAAATAATAGGAGAAATTGAAACGCCATGATAATGAATTATATAACTAAAATTAAAGCTAATATAAGTATATTTTCTAGTAAAAAAACTACAAATATTTTAGAAGGAACATATAATTCAATATATAAAGGAAAAAGCTCTAATTTTGAAGACCTTAGAACATATGTATTAGGAGATAATGTAAAAGATATTGATTGGAAAGCTTCTGCAAGAAGTAGTACAACCTTAATTAGACAATATATAGCAGAAAAAAAACATAATATAATGTTAGTTTTAGATACTGGAAAGAAAATGTTAGCAGATACTCAAAGTGATGAAAATAAGAAAGATGTTGCTTTAATGAGTGCAGGTACAATTGCATATTTAGCAAATAAAAATGGAGATTATGTTGGAGCTATATATAATAAAGAAAATTCTGTTTCTTATTATCCATTTAAAACTGGAATATATAATATAGAAAAAATATTATCTATTTATGATTGTGATGTTCAAAAAACAAATTATTCTTATTTAGAAAATTCTTTAGAATATATTAGTAAACATATAAAAAAAAGAATGATAATATTTATAATTACGGATTTAGAAGGCATGGACAGAGTACAAGAAAATATTATTAAAAGATTAGCTACTGTACATGATGTTATGTTTATAAATATAAATGATGCTAATATGTTAGGTAATAATGTATATGATATTGAAAATAGCATATATATACCTTCACTTATATTGCAAGATAATAAATTACATGAATTAGAGAAAAAAATGAAAGAAGATATGTATAATAAGTGTTTAAAAAAATTTGAAAAATACAGAGTTTCCGTACAGACAATTGATTGTAATAAAGAAATTGTAGTAAAAATTATAAATTTATTAGAAAGGCATAGATATGCAAGTATCAGTTAATTTGCAAGAACCATTTTCATATTCAATTTATTATATAATAATTATATTAATAATAATTTTTAGTATTACACTTTATTTTTTCTTTAGTAAAAAAAAGAAAGAAAATAAACAGATAGTAAAGATAAAAGAGATTAATCAGGATGATAAGAAAATCATAAAAAATAAATACATAGATAAATTAAAAGAATTGGAAATAAAATTAGATAAAAATCAGATTAATGTAAGAAAAGCCTATCAAGAACTTAGTAATATTATAAGATATTTTGTATATGAGTTAACAAATATAAAAGTTCAAAATTATACATTAAAGGAAATACAAGAAATAAATATGCCTATATTATATGAACTTATAAAGGAATATTATGTACCTGAATTTGCTAAAAAAAGTTTAGGTGATATAAAATCTTCAATAGAAAAAACTAGGAAGGTAATAGATAAATGGAATTAGTATATCCAATAGTTATGATTATAGGTTTACCAATTATATTAGTGTTGTTATTTATAAACTTTAAAAAGCCAGTTTTATATAGTGATGGAAAAAAAATAGCTAATACTAAGTATGCGCAAGAAATACCATATTATAAAGAAATTATGAAAAAATATAAATTTTTTTCATTTTTAATAAAATTATTAATTATTATAGCCATTTTTATGGCTTTATTGTTATTTGCAAGACCATCAAAAGTAGATTATGAAAGTTCTGCAAAATATAATAGAGATATCTTTTTATGTATGGATATTTCTACATCTGTAAATGAATTAAATGAAAAATTAGTAGAAGAATTAAAAGAAACAGTAAAAAAACTTAAAGGTGAAAGATTTGGAATTTTAATTTTCAATACATCTCCAGTATTACTAGTTCCGCTAACTGACGATTATGAATATATTATTGATACATTAGATAATTTAAAAAGAGGCTTAGAAATTGATAATGGAGAAACTTCTATAGTAGACCTTGATGATGACGATTATTATATTAGGCATTATATATATGAAGGAACATTAGTAGATAATGAAACTAGAGGTGGCTCTCTTATTGGGGATGGTTTAGCTTCATGTGTTTTTAAATTCCCTAACCTTGAAGAAGAAAGAAGTAGAATTATTATATTTTCTACAGATAATGATGTTCAAGGAGAAGAAATTGTTTCATTAAAAGAAGCTGCTGAGTTTGCTAAAGAAAATAATATAACAGTTTTTGGAATAGGACCAGATATTATTACAGATGATAATAGAGAAGAATTTGAAGAAGTAGCAGAATATACTGGTGGAAGTTATTTTACTAATGACTCAAAAACTACTGTATCAGAGATTATAAATAATATAGAAAAAAAAGAAAAGAGTTTACTAAAAGGTAAAAAAGAAATAAGAAAAGTAGACAAACCACAAATTCCTTTTATAATATTAACAATATCTATATGTGGTCTATTTGTTTTAAATAAAAAGGTGAAGTTATGATATTTTCTCCAATTATACCAATATGGATTATGATAATAGTATGTGTAATATTAATTATTGTGATTTTAAAAAATAAAAGTAATTTAATACGAAGATTAGTAATAATTGCATTATTATTTATAATTAATTTAAGAATAATGATTCCATCTTCAAAAGGAGAAGGATTTACAAATAATATTGATGTATTATTTGTAATAGATAATACAATTAGTATGATAGCAGAAGATTATAACAAAAATAAACCACGATTTGATGGTGTAAAAGAAGATTGTAAATATATAATTGATGAGCTAGCTGGAGCAAAATTTTCTGTAATTACATTTAACGATACTTCTCAAATATTAATACCATATACAAGAGATGTTAATATGGTTGTAGATACAATAGAAATGATTAAAGTAACAGATTCATATTATGCAAGAGGTTCAGATATAAATATTGCTTTAGATGATATGAGTAAAATATTAAAATCTTCAAAAGAAGGAAGAACTAGTATAGTTTTTTTTATAAGTGATGGAGAAATAACAAATGATAAAAAATTAAAATCATTTTCTAATTTAAAAAAATATATTGATAATGGCGCTGTACTTGGATATGGAACACAAGATGGTGGCTATATGAAAAATAAAAGTATTTATTATGACGAAGAATTTGATAAAGAATATATTGAAGACAAAACAGATATGTCCGTATATCCGTATCCAAAAGCAGTATCTAAAATTGATGAAGATAATTTAAAACAAATATCAAATGATATGAAAATAGATTATATTAATATGAGTAAACAGTCTAATATTAAATCTAAAATAAAAGAAATAAAAAAAGAAATTTTTAATGCTAAAGATATAGAAGATTTGAATAATGGAAGTATAGATATATATTTTATATTTTCATTTGTATTGTTATTGTTACTAATTTTTGAATTTATAAACTATAAAAAGAAATTATAATAATTTTAAATTCTTAGGAAGGACTTTATTATAATAATGAAAAAAATA
>JAAVYF010000004.1 GCA_022790975.1 Clostridia bacterium
ATATTTTTAAAGCATTCAAAGATAAAGAAACTAAAAATTGTGATAGAGTTTGGAAATAATGAACTTTTTATTATAGAATAATTTTTTGTTGAAAAAGTTATTAAAATTATATATAATTGTTTTATAAAAATGAAGAGAATTATAATTTATTACAATATTATTACCAAAAATAAAGAAAGGTAAGTAATTTTTATTTTATGATTGATAAAAATAATGAATCAACAAATGATGAAATAGTAAATGAATTAAATAAAAAACGTTATGCAATTTCAAAAATTGATATAAAGAAAATTTTCGAACAAAGAAAAGATGATTCCATAAAATTTATATTATTAAAAGAACTTGTAGGAAAATCAAGGAAAAATTTAATAGATGTAGTTGGGTGGACAGAAGATGAGATATGGAATATAGCATTACCCCAAATATTACAAGATGAACTTGAAATACTTAAAAGAATTAGTATAGCAAATAGCGAAGCACTATATAATGTGGATTTTCGTATTTTAGATAAAAGATATATTGGCACTTTAGGCGAAGAAAAAATCAATTTAATATCTTGTTATCCAGAGTTTCAAGAACAAATATTAAGATTAGATGATATGCAATATGAAGTTTTTAGTAAATGTTTAAATTATTATCTTACAAGTAATAGAACAGAGAATTGGACAGAAGTTGCTACTATATTATTAAATAATATAAGTTCTAATGAATATACAGAATTAATTTCAAATATAGAAAATGATAAAGTAGATATAGATAGATTAGTAAAAATATTACAAAACGGAAATAAATTTCAATTGAAGAATAGTTCAGACATAGAAAATTATGAAATTATAAAGAAGAAAATACTTGATGAGATTGTTCAGAATTCTAAAAACATAGAAGAAATAAAAGAGGCAGTTTTACAAAAACTGTTTGGACAGAGTGAAGAATATTCAAAAGAGGTAATTAAATTATTTGGAGAAGATATCCAAAATTTACATGACTGTGATGAAAAAGATTTTGTTATTTGTCTAATGGAGATAATGAAATCAAACGATATTGAAGTTTTAAAAGAAATATATACAAGTTGTGAGGAAATTGGATTAATTGATAAAACTTATATAGTACAATCTATAAAAAGAGAAATTTTTAAAGAATATAAGGAAAGATTATATTCAACTGCAGGAAAACAACCTATTGAAAATAATCGAATAGATGATAATAATTGTCTTGAAAAAGAATTTGAAGGATTAAAAGTTTATTATTCTGGAACTGACTTTAGCATGATAGTATCAAAAGTACGTTCAGAAATTATTGAAGAAAAAAATATAAGTAATTACAAGGATAGTTGGAATAGACCTAATATAGTTTCTCAGCATTTTTGTACAAGTTATATAAGAAATGATATGTTAGGAATATTTAGTTTTGGACATGGTAAGCAGATATGTTATGGTTTTTATAATTTAACAAGTGATTCTTTTATTAAGTCAGGTTCTGAAGATATTGTTTCTGAAAGGAACGGAGATAACCCAACAGTTATAGTTAATTCTATTAATAAAGAAAAATATAATACTCCTAATACCCAAATTAATCAAACAGAAACTTACAATGAAATGGACTTTTTTAGAAAACAAAATGGAGAAAAAACTAAACCAGATTATATAGTTGCATTTAGAAAAAATGGAAAGATACAATCTTATGAAGAAATCATTCAAGCATATAATGATTGGAATGGTGAGCTTCCAATAGTAGTAGTAGATATTGATAAATGTTTAGAAAGTGAAAAAAATAAGATTGATGAAATGTTAGCAAAATATAATGAAACACAAGATACAGATGTGGCAGATACTATTTATGAAAATATATTGCAAAGAATTAGAAATAATATGAAAACAGTTAAAATGCAAGATGTAAGTAATGAATCAATTAATAAATATTTAAACGAAAATTACTCTATGTTAATAAAAGATAAATTTATACAAGCAGATTTTGGAGTAAGAAGACAAGAACTTGAAAGCTTATTAAATATAAAAATAAATAGTTTGAATTATGGAATTAATGAATTTGAAAAATATGATTTTACAAAATATATATTTAATACTGCAAAGCATATATTAAGTTCAACAGATAAATCAGAATATAAGATATATGAACTATATCAAAAATGTTTAGAATATTTTTCAAATAAACTTTCTAGAGAGTTTTCATCTAGTTATAAAAGATTTCTAAATCCTCAAGAATACATTGATAAGGATGATTGGTTTGCAGATGAAGAAGAACAAATGCAAAATATTAAAGATGATTATCAAAATGTTCTTAAAAAGTTTCAAGATTTAGGAATAGATGTTAATGAAATGTTACAATGGATTGCTAATGCTTCAAGAGAAGTAGATGAAGTAGCTATTAAAGAGTATATTGAAAATATAAATCATATAGAATATAATATGGAAGAGGGTATTACTTTAGATAGTAACGAAAGTACTGTTACTATGGAAGATTTAGAAGAAAATTATAAAAGTGTTACTCCTCAAGAAAGAGAACAATATATTAGTGAAATGAAATTATTAAGAAATAAAATAAAGTCAATTGTTTGTAAAGAGGAGGCAGAAAATGATTCAAAAGAAATTGGATGACGAAAATACAAAGGAAAAAATTATTTCTAATGTAAAAATCGCATTAGAAATAATAAAAAATAAATCAAAGGATAAAGATAAAAATGAATGATGTAATTAGTTTTTGTGAAGTATATGACATATTACAACATTTAAATACAAAATTATACAAAAAAATTCCACAATCATTTATAGAATTTATAGATGAGAATAGAAATAAAGAATATAAAGTAAATATAGATTATACTAAAAGTATAAATAGTCAAAAGCTTCAAAAGAATACTAGAATAATTTTATCATTAATTTATAGAGATTATCTTTGTACTAATGAACAGAAAGAGAAATTAGTCGATAGTGATAAAATAGAGTTACAAAAACAAAGAGAAATATTAAATAAGAAGTTGAATCCAGATAAATTATTTCATAAAAAATCTCATCTAGCTGAAATGACAAAAGAGGAAGATGTTTCAATGATAGTATATAAAGAATCATTATTTCACAAAATTATAAAAAAAATGTTTAGAAAGAAATAATAATTATTATATAACAAATGTGCGATGTGTAAACACATCGCAATTAATATTTAATAGAAACAATAAATAATATTTATATAAAAAAATTTAATTCAATGAAATCGAAATATTAGACAATTTGCTAATAAATGAAATTTGATGTATAATAATATTAAGTATAAATAAATATTTTAGATTAATTATTTTGAATTAATATATATCTAAATAATAAAAAGGAGGGCAAAATTATGAAAAGAAAAAATTTAAATAATTTATTGTCTAATTCTGGTATAACATTAATTTCGTTAGTAGTAACGATTATAGTATTATTAATATTAGCTCGGAACTTGTATAAATATACTTTTAAGTGATAATGGTGTAATAGCAAAATCTCAAATGGCAAAAACAGATACAGTTAAAGGAACACAAGTTGAAGAAATAGAGATATTACATTCTGGAGAAGCAATTGCTTATAAAACAGATGAAATTGGATTTGATGAATTAGTTTCAAATTTAAAATCAGAAATAATGAAAAAAGATTGGGTAATGAGCTTAGAAGAAAAAAGAGTTGGAAAATCTGTAATATTAGAAATAACATCAGCAGAACAAAAATTATCTGTAGTATTATCTCCTAGTGGTTCAATGAGAATTGAAAATGGATTTATAACTACTGAAGGTGATCCAGCTAATTTTAATTATGTTGTAGATGGAAATGAAGTACATATTTTAGGATTAGATTTTTCAAATTTTGAATATGAAAAACCAGAAACTGGATATGGACCAACTTATGGAACTACAAGTAGTATAATAAATTTAAATATGGAAACATTGATTATTCCAGCAAAAATAGATGGAAAAACTGTTACAGAAGTTAAATTTATAGATAATAAATCTGTTGATAATTTATCATCTGCTATAGTAGTAAAGGGAGTAAAAGAAATTGTATATCCAGAAACAGTTAAAGTAATTGGAAGTTCAGATGATGTTACTAATGAATATGTAGTGTTTAAAGATATTGAAACTATTGTTTTACCAAATGAATTAGTTGAAATAGGTTCAAAAGCATTTTGGTTTAATACAAAAGTAACTAATTTATTAATTCCATCAAAAGTAGAAAGAATTGTTGGAAATCCATTTATAGGAATGAGTGAAGATTTAGTTATTGAAATTGAAGGTAAAGATTCAGAAATGGACTTTGAAGAATTTAATGGATTTTATATCGACTTTGATGGAGCAGCAATATTAAATGATAATATTCATTATCTAGGAAAATAAAAATTTAATAATATAAAAATATACAGAGTATTGAAAAATATACTCTGTATTTTTTGTTTAGGATAAAATACTATATTTAAGCCAAAAACTATAGAACATGAAAGAGGATTTTTATTTTAGGTAATCTTCTTATATTTAGACTATCTATAAATGTAATAAAAATGAAATATAATGTTTGTTGAAATCTGTTAATAAATATGTGTATAATAAATATATATTTTTACAAATGATAAAATTAAAGTATTAGTTGAAAAATATAATAAAA
>JAAVYF010000005.1 GCA_022790975.1 Clostridia bacterium
GCGTTGTCAAAACATCACCAGGTTGAACACTATTTAAATCTACTTCAATTCCAAGACCATTTTTAAATTTATTTCCAACATCTAAAGCTCCATGTGTTCTAATTTGAATTCCTGCAACATGTTCATAAACACAACTTACAAATGTTGCACAACAAAACCAATGCACACCACTGACTGATACTCCACCAACAGAACCGTCCATGAGTATATTGATCTCCTTCTGTATCCCACTGGCTATATTCATACCATCCAGATTTTTCATAACTACTTAATGCATATCCAATAGTTCCTGTAGAATTTCCTTGCTCTATATAATTTTTTGCATAACCGAGCAATTGCACTACCAATTTCAGAAATAGTATAAGCAGAAGCCACACCACTTCCACAGGAAGCTAATATAATCATAAATATCACTATATATACAATTACTTTTTTTCCTAATCTTTTTATAACTTTCATATATAACACTTTCATAAAATATTTTTAATGAATTTGTACTAATAATTCCTCTGTTTCATTATAAATAATTTTACTATCTTTTAAAGAATTTATAGTTATTTTTCCTTGCACATCTAATAATTTATTATTATTTCTAGTAACACAATTGTAAACATATATTCCATCATCATCAACAGAATAAACAAAATTATAATCATCATACCAAATATAAGAAGATATTAATAAATTTCTATCTAACTCTGAATCTGGATATTCTCTATTTCTACTATAAAATACAGGACCTTTATTACCAGTTTCATTAGTTCCCAATTTTCCCTGAAATCTTATTGAGAATTTAGTTCCTAAATAATACTTTTCTTCTTCTTCTGAAAAGTTTCCATCATAATTTATACTTAATATTTCTGACATTCTTCTAGACTTTTCATATTCAAATACAGAATCTGTATCTATAATATAAACATTTTCCAAACTTTGTATATTTCTATTTCCACTATAATTTTGAGAAATATAAATACCGTTTTTTAAGGAATTAGAAACTATTCTTAATTCTACACCTTTTAATGTATATTTTAAATCTACATAATTTGAAGAATATTCATATTCATCATAATCTATCCATAAATCTGTCAAATTACTTGCAAAAGTTTTTATATCATATGTAGTATTCATTTTTTCAATAATTTCTTTTAATTTATTTTCATCATCTTCTGAAACTTTTACTTTAGGATAAACAGATACTTCCTTATTAGTAAAATCAAAGAATAAATAATTGTCTTCTCCTACATATCCATAAATTAAATCATAATCATTAAAACTTGGATTACCTAAAGCATTTTTTATTTCTTCTGCTGTAGAGTTTGCATTCAAACCACCTGCTATTTGACCTGTATATTTATCAGTAAATACTACATTATAAATATTTCTACCAACTAATTTATATTTAATACCTTCGTCAAAGAATATTTTATATCCATTACAAGTACTTTCTTGTGTACCCCAATCTACTTTATTTTCTTGCCAATTTCCATTTATTAATTGTTGTAATTCTTTTGACTGTATTGTAAAGTTTGTTAATGTTACTGCTGTTTTTTTTCTATTAATTTCTGAATCATGATTTAAAAAATAATTAACATCTCCGATTTATTTTTAATTCTACTATATTTGTATCTTCGCATTTAACTGCAATATTTATATTTTTATTAGTATCTATTAATTCAAAATCTTTAAATTTTTGAAATTCAGCTATAACCCTACACATTTGAACGAAATGTCTTTCATTACTTTTATCTCCTGTATATAAGTCTAAACCAAATGATACATATGCAACTAAATTTCCACTTGACTCATCTTTACTAATTACTTTGCAATTATAATTTTGCATTATTTCCTCAAAACTTCCATAATCACTAACTTTATAATAAGCTTCTTTTTTCTCTATATTAGTTTCAGGAATAGAATTAACAGCTCTTATCGCACTTTTTATTATTATATATATTACCAAAATAGAAACTAAAATAATTCCTACTATTTTAATTTTTTTTGGAATATCATTATTATTTTTTCGTTTAAAATTAACTCTTTCTCCCATAAATTTTATCCCTTCCTAAATAGTGAAAATCCACCTTGCATATTTAACATTATTTTTGCAACTTTTTCAGCTCTTGATAATGCCCATAAGAATGTTATTCCCAAAAGTGGTGCATTAATTGCTAATTCAGATGCTGTAAACATAAAAATTATATATAACAATGCATGAATTGGCTGTATAAATAAAAATGTCACATATTTTTTTAACCAACTAGAAATTGTTGATTTCTCATCACCTTTCATAACATTGTATGCATGAAGTATTCCAAAAATTGGAGATGTAACTGCTAAGAATATTAATGAAAAAGCTCTCATTATGTATTTTACAAAAAACGATATTTGTGCAAATATAAAAAGGAAGTATAACATACCATATAGCCAAGCCTGAAATCCTGATAATCTTTTAAATTCAATATACATTGTTTCAAAAAACGATACTTCAAAATTAACATAATTATTTTCTTCCAGAGATGTTCTAATACTCCATAACATGTCTAAAATTTTATCATTTAATGTATTTAAAGCAATTATAATATATTTTGAAAAGAATATAAATACTAGAGCTAATAACCAACTTCCAAGAATTTTTTTCCAACCAGCTGATTCTTCTCCAGTTGTTGCCATAAATATTTTTATTAATGCATAAACCATCATTGGAAGAGTTATACCTAATGCAACTGTTTTTAATACACTAAACCAATAAGCAGCCTTTGCTTTTATATCATCAATTTGTACAGCTACCGTTTCCCTTTCTACTTCTGGATTTAAAGATTCATTAGTTTCATATATTTTTCCATTAAACAATAGAAATTCTCCAAAAACTAATGAACAAATTGAAAACATTCCTGTATTTGCAGCTGAATATTCACTCTCTGTATGATATAATCCTCCAGATATAGCTAATTGTGATAATAACCATTCTGATGTAGCAGCACAATATGGAACTACTATACAAGCTAATCCACCCATTGCTGCACTTAGCATAACATCTCTGTTATTAGGAGATGCTTTCATAGTTCTATCTCCTGTTGATGTTGTTATAGTAGTATAACCTTCTTCTGAAAATACTTTATAATTTTCATAAGAAAAAACTCCTTTTTTACCATCATCATCTTCATTATCTGTCGGAGTAGTTGTTGCCGGAGCATCTGTACTTGGCTCTTCTGTAGATGGATCTCCAGTACTTGGAGTTGTAGTTGTTTGATCTCCTGTAGGTGGCTCTGGTGTTGCAAAAGAATAACTACTAAATATGAAATTGAACATTACTACTATTAGCATTAAAATTCCAAGTTTTCTCATTAACATCTCCTATACTACTTTTATTAGCTATCTTTTAGTACTTGTGCTTTTTGTTTCATTTTTTCCATTGCTATCTGTTTAGAAAGGTTAGTTTCAACAAATTCAAATTCTTTTTGAGTTGGTTGAATTGAAAGAACTGCTGAATCTGAACTAACTTTAAGTAACCCTTCACCTCTACTACAAGTAATTAAGAAAGAAGCTTCACCTTCACTTAACTTAAATACTTCTTTTAAATATTGTATTTCTGATTTATCTTGTGCTAAAAACAATTTGGTTTCTGATGATGTTAAAACAGCTTGAGCTTCTTTTTTCTCATAAAAATCTTGGAATTTCTGTGAAGCAACCAATAAAGAAACATTTCTTTTTCTAGCACGTCTTGCCATTGTATTTAAGAAATCTACAGCCTCTGGGAATGGAAGCATCATCCATGCTTCGTCGACTATAACCCTCTTTTTCATAGCTTTTGATTTATCTTCACTATTTTTCTTAACATATTTTTCCCAAATCCAAGAAAGAAGAACTTGCTGAGCAAGTGGTCTTGCAAATCTTTCCTCTAACTGAGATATATCAAGATTTATAAATGGCATTCCTTCTAGTAATTCAAATGTTGATTGACCATCGAAATAAGCCATTTGTCCTTGAAGCTCTCTTACATATTGCTTCATAACTTTTACCAAATAACTATAATGAAATCTATAATCTGGATTTGCATTTTCTTGTGCTTTTTTAACAATTCTTTTATACCAAGAACCAATTGTTGGCATTTCCTTTTTAGTTCTACCTAAATAATTTTTAGTAACATCTATATGAGAACTATCAACTACATATAAACTTTCTGCATTATTTGTAATACCTCTTGCTGTATATTCTTCAAGTACAGACTCTGAAATAATTTGTTTTGTAAGCTCGTTTACTTCATCACTTTTTGTACTACCTCTAGCCATTGTAAGTAAACCGCTGTGTTACGTCTTCAACTTTATTTTCAACATTAAGCATTGTTCTTTCTTTTCCTGTTATTTCATCTTTAACAGTTTCAGGCTCTATATCAAAAATATTAATAATAGTATTTGAATTTGGACTAATAACAACATTAACTCCACCTAAACTTTCTGCAACTATTGCATACTCACCTTCAGCGTCTAGAGCTAAACTATCAATTCCCATTAAAATTGATGAACGAGCTGATAACATTTTTACTGTAACAGATTTACCAGCACCAGATTTACCAAAAATAACCATATTATAATTTGATAATTTCGGACTAAAATTATCATATAAAATTGGTAAACCAGTTTGTTTATTAAAACCTAAAGGTATCCCTCCATCATGACCTATATCTGATGTGAAAAATGGAAATACTGTTGACATAGCACGTCTATCAAATGTATGAGATTTACTTAATTTATTATCATTATAAGGCATATTTGTTCTAAAAGCTGCATCTTGCATTGCCCAAGCTGGCTTTATATCAATTAAGTTTTTTGCCATTTCATTAGATAAAAGTTCTGTATATTTATCTAACTCTTCCATACTATATGCAAATAGAGTCGCAACTATTGTAGAACTAAATAATCTATTTAAACCAGCAGCAATTGTATCTCTAAGTTCTTCTGCTTCCATTCTCTTCTGTAATATAATTCTTTCTCTGTTGATATCACCTCTATCTTGAGCAACAATTCTTTCAGATTCCAACTCATTAATAGTTCTATTTAAATCTGTTTGTGATGTTGACTCATTTACTGGTGCTATAAAAACTGAAACATTTATATCTCCAAAAGTGTACATACCTCTTAAAAATTCTGGGAAAGTACACATTCTAGGAAGAGTAGAAACTAACATACTTCTTGCATATCTATTTCTTGAAGACATTATTCCTATATGGTTTGTATAACTTGCATCAATTCCACCTGGTGCAATAATATCTTTTATTGTACTTTGATTTTTCTTAAGCATTGTCATGCTTTCTTTACTCTTTGCTGTTTCACTAATAGGTACTACAGCATCATTCTTCTTTACACCAAACATTTTCAGTTCCTCCTAATCTTCTGTTTCAGTTTTTCTTTTTCTTATAATTCTTCTAGATGCAAAATTTGATTTTGATATTACTTGAGTTGGTTGTGATATTTGCTTTGAATTATTTTCTCCTGATTCTTTAGATACTTTTTCATTTCCTATTTTTGCATCTTCAATTTCTTTAGAAGCTAAATCAAATACTCTAGGATCCAGTTGATTTTCATATTGGTTTAACAAGTTCAATGCTTTTTCTTTTATTTTTTGACTTTTTTCCGTTTCTTTTTTCATTTCTTCTTGTTGCTTCAATCTATCTGCTTTTAATATACTATCTGTTGTTAAATCAATTGCTGCTATATTTATTTCTTGATCTAATTTTTCTTGTCTTTTTTCTAATACATCTTTCCCAGTTGAATATAATGAATCATATTGAGCGTCAAGCATTTTATTAATTTGCATCATTTCTGAATCATCTCTATTATATGCGACAAATAAAAGCTCTGCTAATTCTTCTGAATTAAGAATCTTTGCTGTAACTTGTGAATTTCCTAAAGAGCTTATTAAATTTTGACTTCTTGTATATAATTCTGAAAAGCAGATACTATTTAATTCTTCATTAGTATAATTATCTGTATTGCCACCAATTTCTGCTGTATAATAAGAAATAACTACATATGTTTTTTGTTGCAATATATTTTTATTAGAACTTAATCTTTCAACATATTCTGTAATATTTTGACCATACTCTAATACACTTTTTTTCCTTCTTTTTTCAAATTCTAATTTTTCAATAATTGCTCTATTTCCAGACATTTTTGCTTGTTCTAATTTACTATTGATTTTTTTCAATTCATCATTAATATTTATTACTCTTTGTTTATATGATTCTATTATGTCTCTTAAATTTAAAGTTCTACTTTGAACATATAATTGAATTGGAAACCTAAGAGTATTTAAAAATTGAACAAAACCTTCTTCAACAGCAAGTTTTTCTGCTTGTGACATTAAGTCATAATTAACACCATTACATTGAAGAACCATTACATATTGTGTTCTATTTTTTCTAACAATCATATTATCAACAACTTCATCAAATTCAATAAACTCATTCATTGATTCAACTGTAAGAACACCTTGAAATTTTCCAAATTCACTTAATGAATCTCTTGGGGATGAATCTTTATTATTGTTATCTTTTCTGCTTAATAGCAAATCTTCATCTGATGTATCATCATCTTTCTTTTTTGAAATATAAACAAATATTCCAATTAAAATGAACAATACTATTAATACAACGCAAATTATAATTTCAAATAAAAGAATTTTTGAATTAGTTCCCATCTTTTATTTTTCCTCCTTTGTATAAGTATAAATTTTTCTATTTTTCTTGAATTTTATATATCTAATTATTATATCACTTATAGATTCTCCGCCTATTCTTTTTGTAACTGGTATTCCGACTATTGTTGGAATTTTTAAAGCTCCAATTCCATAACCTATAACTGCCCAAATTGCTAATACTATAATTCCAGCTGTTTTTAGTCCAAACATTGATAATACTAAATAAAATAAAAATCCTATAACAGCCCCTATTGCTGTTGTTATCAAAGATTTTATAGAAAATATATATAATAATCTTGTTTCTCCTTTATAATTACGTGGTATATAATATGTCCCCATAATATTCCTCCTTTGTATATTTTATTATTGTATATCACTAGCCTCAGCTAATTTATCTAACATTTCTAGTAAAAATGCCCATATTTTATATGAACCAGCTAATAAAACAGCTATAACTACAAATTCAACTATTTTCTGCTTTGCTTCTTTTTGTTCCCTTGGGCTATCACCTTTTAATGAAGGTATTAAAAGCATAGCTTTAACTATTACAACAACAAATCCTACTATTGTTAATGCTTTTGCAATTTGTAACATTGGTTCCCAAATTTCATCTATATCTATTTCTGAATTATCCGCAGAGTTTTCTCCCATTTCAGTCCATTTTTTTCCTGAATCAATAATATCATCAAAAACACTTCCATCAGCAAAAACGTTGTTTCCCATTGTTAATATTGTAAAAGATTGAAGAATTGTAAAAACAATAAATATTATTTGGAATTTTTTCATAATTTTTAATATTTTTATATACATAATAAATCACTCCTACTATAGATTATAATTAAAATAAATATTTTTTTCAACAAAATCCGTAAGTTTTTTTGTTTTTTAACATATTTGTAATAAAAAAGATATATTTTCTACAATTTATAAACCAATTTATTTTTACTTTAATTTTTTAAATATACTAAATTAAAATATTATATACAAATTTTAAATGCAAAAATCTTTCACTCATATACTTTTTATTTATTTTTCTAATGTAAAAAAATCTAATTAATAAAAAAAGATGAAAATAAATTTTATATCTACTTTCACCTTAAAAATCTCAAATATAATTTTTGTTTTACTAACAAAGAAAATGCTATATCATTAAATAACAAAAGTATATACAATTTTTACTTTTACTATTTACTGATATAGCATACTTTATTTTATGCTATTAAATTATATAAAATTCTAATGAATGATGTTATTCCAAATGCAAGTACCCCTTGAATAAAAGTCCATTGTAATCTAGCTTTTTTAGCTGCTTGATCAAAAGCCGCAGTTGCAGAAAAATACATTATACCTTCCCAAGTAAATTTTATTACAAAAAATCCTGTAATACCAACTTGGGCTGCTGCTATAACTAAATGAGCTACATTAGCTAAAATTGCTGGAGCATCCCATTCTGCATCAGCTGTATTTAAAGCATCTATAATATCATCTACTAGAACACCAGCTGCTAAAGAATTTTTATGAAAATAACAAATATTAATCAATATAAATACTATTATAATTGAAATAATAATTTTTCTACTAATTTTCATTTGTACATGCCTCCCTAACTTTTATAAAAATACATCCTTAAATACTTGTTCTACAAATTGTTCTACAAAATATAATATATTACTTGCACCAATAAATACAATTGCACCTATAGCAAAATTTCTTAATTGAGTAGATTTTATGATTGCCTTCTTTTCCGCAATCATTGGTACTTTTCTACCATCTGCTGTAAAATACTGTATTGCCATAATTGTAAGCATAATTATAGCAACACCAGAACCAAATATTCTTACTATATTCAAAATATGTCCAATAATTGAACGTTCTGCATCTACTACCATATCAACAGCTTCAGTATTTTCTGCTGAAATTAAATCCCATAGTTCTTGACCAACTAAAAACATCTAAATCTCCTCCTATTAAATATTATTAACATTACTATCAATAAACATCTGAAGTAATTTTAAAATACCTGATGCAGCAAATAAAAGTACAGCACCAATTACATAACTTGAAAGTCCCTTTTTTGCATCAGCTTTACCTTCAGGACCACGTCCTATATATGACATACCTGTAAAAATAAGCATTATAATTGCTATACCTGCAGAAATAATAGAAACAACATTAATAAGAGCACCTACTATATCACTAACTGTATTTCCAGAGTTACCAGGGTCTTTATTATCAAATTGATCAAAATCAGCATCCCAAGCTTGGACTGTTTGGCAAAATGAAAAACAAACACATCCAAGTAAAGTTATTAATATTAATATTTTAAAAATTTTACTAAATTTTTTCATCATATTAAACCTCCTTATGAACCTACTGTATCATCAACAAAATATTTCAATAATGTCATTATTCCTGAAGCTCCAAATAGCAAAACTGCACCAATAATATATGTAGGTAAATCTAATTTTAATGTTGCTTTTATTTCTGGTTTTGCTATCATAAATTTTACTGCTATTGCCAAACACATTATAACTCCCCAACCTAAAGTAAAAATTCTGCAAATAGAAAGTATAACACCTAAAGCTTGAACTATAAATCCTTCTGCTGTAACTGATGTTCCTGGAATTTCTGTTTCATCATATCCATCAAATTGCTTTGGATCTGTTAAATCCCCAGCAAAAACCTCAACTACATTAGCAAACATAATTAATATAAGAAATACAATTAAAATCTTAAAAATGGTTTTAATTTTCATATCATTTGCCTTTCTAAATTTTTATTTATTATTATTTTTTGACACAAAACAACATTTAATTAGATTATACACTAAAGTTTTTTTTATTTCAACACATCAAAAAAATTTTATAAATAATTTATAATTAATATTTCTTAAATAACGTGTATGCGTAAGAGTACAAATTTATTAAATATTTTTTGTTTATAATAAAATGTATCTTTTTAATTAACTAAGAAAATACTTTTTATAAATAAGATTTTTATATTTATCTTTAAAATATAAAAAATAGAATATTGTATAATTAAATGCACGATGTAGACATAAAAATATAGACACACAATTAAAAAACAAATAAAATGTTAGTTGCGAGACTAAATATTGGAGGTTTTTAATTATGTGTCAAGAACAGTATAACACAAATAAAAGA
>JAAVYF010000075.1 GCA_022790975.1 Clostridia bacterium
ATTTCTTTTGTCTTCATAAAAGACCCTCCTTATAAAATATTTTGAAGTGCTGTAATCCTCATGATAAAGCTATAAGGATAATACAATTTATATAATTTAATTATACCATATTTTAAATTACAAATCAACATAATGCAAATGTGCGACAATCTTCTACATCACAATTGTTGCGTTTTGCTTGACAAAGACAAACAGTCGTTTTATAATTATAGTCATGGAAAGACAAATTTTACATATTGATGTTAATAATGCATTTCTTAGTTGGACTGCAGTTGAAATGTTAAAGAATGGAGAAAAAATTGATATTAGGACAATACCTGCAATTATTGGTGGAGATGAAACAAGAAGGGCAGGGATTGTTCTTGCTAAAAGTATGCTTGCAAAAAGAGCAGGGGTAAGTACAGGAGAAACTATATATTCTGCAAAAAGGAAATGCCCTAATTTAAAGGTGTATCCAGGATTAGAATATAGAAAATATCAAGAGTATTCAAATAAATTGTATAATATGCTTTTAGAATATACAGATAAAATTGAAAGATTTAGTATAGATGAATGTTTTATGGATATGACAGAATATCTAATGAGAGATACTTTAGTAAATAAAGCATATGAAATAAAAGAAAGAATAAAAAATGAATTTGGGTTTACTGTAAATGTTGGTGTAGCACATAATAAATTACTTGCTAAAATGGCGTCAGATTTTGAAAAGCCAAATAAAGTTCATACATTATTTGATAATGAAATTGAAAATAAAATGTGGCATCTTCCAATCTCAGAATTATTTATGCTTGGTAAAAAATCAGTTCCAAAGTTAAATAATATGAAGATAAGAACTATTGGAGATTTAGCAAAAGCAGATAAAAGAGAAATTGTAAATAAATTTGGAAAACATGGACTGCTTATGTGGGAGTATGCTAATGGAATTGATGGTTCAGAAGTTGTATATATAAGGGAAAAACCAAAGAGTATAGGAAATTCTGTTACTTTACCAATGGATATAAGAGAAAAAGAAAAGTTAGAAGAAATATTGCTTGCACTCACAGAACAAGTTACATATAGGCTAAGAAAGCAAAATCAAGTTGCAAGTGTTGTAAATGTACAATTAAGAACAAAAGATTTTAAGGATATATCACATCAAAAAAGGCTTGAGGTAGCTATCTCAAATACTAAAGAAATATATGTTTGTGCTAAGAAATTATTAGATGAGATGTTTATACAAGGAATGGCTATAAGGTTAATCGGTATGAGAGTTGATAATTTAACAGATAAAGATAAGGTGCAACTTTCACTTTTTGACAATAAAGATAATAAGAAACAAGATAATTTAGATAGTGCAATTGATAAATTAAAAGAAAAGTATGGGGATAATCTTATAACAAGGGCTGGAAAATTAGAAGTTAAGGATATTATTAAGATAAAGAAAAGAGAATAGATTTTCTAGGAAACCTGAGCAAAAAACATTAACCAGCAACAGATTATTCGTAATAAGTCTAGA
>JAAVYF010000076.1 GCA_022790975.1 Clostridia bacterium
GAGATAATAGATGTAGATGCATATACTGGTGGCTTTAATCTCCAGATAGCATTTTCTACTGGATATACAGCAGGAGGAGCGTTTGAAAAATAATAAATTATTTTTGCCACATATAGTTTGTGTAGGTCTTAAAGGCTTACATTTACAGAAGGGAGATAGTGTTAGACGATAAGACTAACACAAGCTAGTAAATATGGAATTTAAAACAATAGAAAAAATTGGAGAAGGTATAATACTTGAAAAAAAGTCTAAATTTATTGGAAAAGCTTTTTATATAGAAAATAGCAAACAAGCAGAAGAAATTATTGAAAAAGTTAAAAAAGAGCATTATGATGCAAGACATAATTGTTATGCATATAGAATATTAGAGGGAAACTGTATATTAGAAAGGCAAAGTGATGATGGAGAACCAGCCCGGAACAGCAGGAAGTCCAATGCTTAGCATTCTTCAAAAAAGAGAACTCTTAAATATTCTTGTAATTGTTACTAGATATTTTGGAGGAATACTTCTAGGTACTGGTGGATTAGTTAAAGCTTATTCAGATGTGGCAACTTCTTCTATTGAAAATGCAAAAATTATTCAAAAAGAAAATGGATATGTTGTAGAAATAGTTTTAGAATATGGAATGCAAGGAGAATTTGAATATTTATGTGAGAAAAACAATGTTAATATAATATCAAGGGAATATGCTGACAAAATAAAAAATTTAATAGAAATTTCTGAAGAAAAATATTGGAAAATATTAAAAAACAACTTTCCAAATATGCCAATTATTCTAAAAGAAAATAAATATATCAGTAAAAATTAAAAATATATAAAATACAATGATTTACGACTAAAAAATAATGTAAAAAAAGAAAAAATAAAAATAAAAATTATAAAAATCTATTGCCAAAATATGGAAAAAGTAATATAATCAAAATTGTAAATTTTTTACAAATTTAAATTGAGGGAGGAAAAAACAGTGAAAGACAAATTGTCGATTTTGGTAGCAGATGATAATGTTGATTTTGCTAGAACTTTAACAAGTTGTATAGAAAAAGAAGAAGGGATGGAAGTTATTGGAATTGCACAAGATGGAATAGAGGCAATTGAAATGATAAATAATACTAAGCCAGATGTGGCTATTTTAGATGTGATAATGCCACATTTAGACGGACTTGGAGTATTAGAAAAAATAAAGAATTCTGATATTGATAAGAAACCATTATGTATAATTTTGTCAGCAGTAGGACAAGACAAAATAACTACAAGAGCAATAGAACTTGGTGCACAATATTACATGGTAAAACCATTCGACATAGATGTACTTATAAGAAGAATTAAAGAACTAAAATATTATAAACCTATGAATATGAAAAATACAGGAGCAGGTAAAGACTTTAAAATGCCATACATAGATATTTTGCCAGATAGAAGAAAAGAAGGTGAAAATCTTGAGGCATTAGTTACAAATATTATTCATGAGATAGGTGTGCCAGCACATATTAAAGGCTATCAATATTTAAGAGAAGCAATAATGATGGTAGTAAATGATATAGATATAATAAATCA
>JAAVYF010000033.1 GCA_022790975.1 Clostridia bacterium
ATTTATAATAACTGAATTATTTATAATAACTAAATTATTTATAATAACTGAATTATTTATAATAACTAAATTATTTATAATAACTGAATTATTTATAATATATAAAAAACTCTAGAATTATATTTTAAAGTGAAGCTAACCTTGTTTAAAAACAATTTAACTTCACTTTATTTTTTCCTAGAGTTTAATATTTTTAAATTTTAAACTTTTATTCAAAAATTAATCACATTTTTCAGAATTATTATTTTTTGAATTATTGTTGTTGTTATTGTTTTGAGAATTTTTATTTTTCTTTTCTTTTGACATAAAACAAGCACCTCCTTTTTAATTCAAAAATAGTATTACCTTTTTTATTTTTATTTATGCATTATATATATAATAAAAAAATAATAAATATTAATAAGTAATATTTATTATTGCAATGTTTAGTAATTAATAATTATTAATTTGTAATTAGTTTTACAAGTATTTATAAATAAATATTTATTTTTATTAAACATTTTTTAATAATTAAAAATATTATTTCCATTTCTATCTATTAATAAAATTTAACATTTTAATTTATAAAGGAAAAACTCGAAATGTGCGTAAACACATCTCGAGAACTCCTCTTCTCTACTTATCTGTCATCGTCATCAAATTCCTCATCATAGGTTTCTTCATAGACATCATCAGTCTTAGATTTATCACCTTTGAATTTCGAAAGCAGTAAGTATAGACCTGCTACAATACCTACCAGTATACATGCCACACTAAGTACAGTCTCAATCACTTTCACAACCCCCAATAAATTGAAGATATTTGAAATAAGCATAAGCACTGTAATAGCGGTAATAATGTACTGAGTAGAATTGTCATACCAGTTAACCTTTTCAAGAACTCCCCACTGGGCTGCTAAGAACGTGCCGACTGCCACCAGCAACAAAAATCCAAGCAAATTCCAAAGCGAACCCCAAATAAGAACTAGGGTTAACGCTATTAAGGAGTACTTCCGTATTCTGTCTGTCAGTACCATATTCCAAAAAAACAGAGCCTCATCAATGTTTAAGAAAAAACCTTTAAACTTAAATCTAAACTCTGAGAGTTCGGAATATATTACCAGAACCATGACACCTCCGGAAAGCACGGTGATCAGACTAATCCCCACTTCCATTACCTTTTTGGGGGCAAGCAAGTAGATTACTGCGATCACTGGAAACATCACCATATACTTTACGACAATGCTCCATAATGATGTAAAGGTTTCCCGATACCCGTTTTTAGTTACAATTCGTACTATAGCAAAAACCAGTACGAAGATTACCAACATCTGGCAGACCAGCGCTGGCATGTTCATTAAAACAGCCTTAAAGTGATTAATGATTGCATTTAACATAAAAGATTCCTCCTTTTCTAGGACTTTTGTCCCGATATAAGTTTATTATACTATAATTCAAAATTTAAATCAATATTTACTATTTTTTATAAATATTATATAATATTCAATATTACTATTTAAATAATGTATTAATATATCATTTAAAAAAATATTTTAAAATTAACAAAAAAATTGTTAAGCAATTTTTTATTAATTACCTAACAATTTTATTATATTTTTATATAAATTTACTATTTTTCTAAAACTCTTTTCAAAAACCTTCCTGTATGAGATTTTTCATTTTTACAAATTTGTTCAGGAGTTCCGATAAGCTATTACTTCTCCTCCACGTTCTCCTCCTTCTGGTCCTAAATCTATAATATGGTCTGCTGTTTTTATTAAATCTAAATTATGTTCAATTACTATGATTGAATTTCCACCATCAACTAATCTTTGTAAAATTTCAATCAGTCTTTTAACATCTTCCATATGAAGACCAGTAGTAGGTTCATCTAAAATATATAATGTTTTTCCAGTAGGTCTTTTTGAAAGTTCTGTAGCAAGTTTAACCCTTTGAGCTTCACCTCCAGAAAGAGTTGTTGATTGTTGTCCAAGTTTAATATAACCTAATCCAACATCTTGAAGTGTTTGAATTTTCTGTTTAATTTTAGGAATATTACTAAAAAATTCTAAAGCCTCTTCAACAGTCATTTCCAAAACATCAGAAATTGTTTTTCCTTTATATTTTACTTCTAATGTTTCTCTATTATATCTTTTTCCTGAACAAACTTCACATGGTACATAAACATCAGGTAAAAAATTCATTCCAATTTTAATTACTCCATCTCCTTGGCAGGCTTCACATCTTCCACCTTCAACATTGAAACTAAATCTTCCTTTTGAATATCCCCTCATTTTAGCTTCATTTGTACCTGCAAATATATCTCTAACCACATCAAACACACCTGTATATGTTACTGGATTTGAACGAGGTGTTCTTCCAATTGGAGATTGGTCTATATTTATAATTTTATCTATATTTTTTATTCCTTTTATACTTTCACATTTTCCTGCTTTTTCATGTGAACGATTTATTTCACTTGCTAATCTCTTATATAAAATTTCATTTACAAGTGTTGATTTTCCTGAACCAGAAACACCAGTAACACATGTAAACACTCCAAGAGGAAATTTAACATTTATATTTTTTAAGTTATTTTCCGTAGCACCTTTAATTTCAATTGACATGCCATTTGATTTTCTTCTTTGTTCTGGTACAGGAATTCTTTTTCTACCACTTAAATACTTTCCTGTAATAGAACCTTCTACATCTTTAATTTCATCAGCAGTTCCGCTGTGCTAAAATATTTCCACCATGAACACCTGCACCAGGACCAATATCGATAATTTGGTCTGCAGCTCTCATAGTATCTTCATCATGTTCTACTACTATAACAGAATTACCTGTATCTCTTAATTTTTGTAAGGTTCCAATTAGTTTTTCATTATCTCTTTGATGAAGTCCAATACTTGGTTCATCTAAAATATACATTACTCCCGAAAGACCAGAACCTATTTGAGTAGCTAATCTAATTCTTTGTGCTTCACCACCAGATAAAGTAGCTGCAGCTCTTGAAAGAGTTAAATAATCTAAACCAACATCTATTAAAAATTGTAATCTTTTACTTAATTCTTTAAATATCATATCTGCAATCATTCTATCTTTTTTACTAAGTTCTAAATTTTCTAAATACTCTTTAGAACGTCTAATTGGCATATCTGTAAGTTCATTGATGTTTTTATCACCTACTTTTACAGAAAGAATTTCTTTTTTTAATCTAGCTCCCTCACAAGCATAACAAGGACTCTCACTCATATACATTTCATAAAAATCTCTCATTCCTGGAGATTTTGTATCTCTATATCTTCTATCTAATGTTGGAAGTACACCTTCAAAAGGTTGTGTAAACTTTCTGCTTCCAACACTTGATTCATACTCAAAATCAATTTCTTCATCACCTGTACCATACAATATTTTTTCTAAAAATTCTCTTGGAAGCTTTTTTATTGGTTTATTTTTTATATCAACTCCATAATGTTTTCCAATGCTTTCAAAATACATTTTTGCCATTGTATCGCCTTTTTTCATAGTACTTGAGCCAAAAGCTTTAACTCCATCATAAAGTGTTTTATTTTTATCTGGAATTATAAGATCTTCATCCATTTTTACTAAATAACCAATACCAGTACAAACTGGACAAGCTCCATATGGATTATTAAATGAAAACATACGTGGTGAAAGTTCTTCAAAACTAATTCCACAATCTGGACAAGCATAGTTTGTACTAAATAATTTATTTTCTTTGTTAGGAATATCAACTTTAACTAAACCGTTTGCATGTTTTAAAGCTGTTTCAATAGATTCTGCTAATCTATTTCTAATGTCTTCTTTTACAACTAATCTATCTACTAAAATATCTATGTCATGTTTTTTAGTTTTTTCAAGTAAAATTTCTTCATCTAATTCATGAAGTTCTCCATCTATAATTGCTCTTACAAAACCTTCTTTTTGCATACTTTCCAAAAGCTTTACATGTTCACCTTTTTGACCTCTAACTATTGGTGCTAAAATTTGAATTCTTGTACCTTCTTCTAAAGATAATACATTATCTACTATTTGGTCAACTGTTTGCTTTTCTATTTTTCTACCACATTTAGGACAATATGGAACACCAATTCTCGCATATAATAAACGTAAATAATCATATATTTCTGTAACAGTTCCTACTGTTGAACGAGGATTTCTTGATGTTGTTTTTTGATCAATAGAAATCGCTGGAGAAAGTCCTTCTATACTTTCTACATCTGGTTTTTCCATAATTCCAAGAAATTGCCTAGCATAAGAAGATAAACTTTCAACATATCTTCTTTGACCTTCAGCATATAAAGTATCAAATGCAAGTGAAGATTTTCCAGAACCTGAAAGTCCTGTAATTACAACTAATTTATTCTTTGGAATTTTAATACTAATATTTTTCAAGTTATGCTCTTTAGCTCCCTTTATAATAATATTATCATTCATATTACTTGAACCCTCCAAAATTTAATTACCGAAACATTATATCATGATAAATTTAATTTGTAAATATTTTACAAAACACTTTTTCGTATTTTCAAAAACTATTTGACTTAAATTTTGAAATATAAATAAAATATTATAAACTTAAATATTATATTTTAATAAATAATCTTCTAATATATATTTTTTTATATCTTAATAATTTTCTTATCTGTAATTAAAATATAATATTTTATACTTATAATTATTATAACCTTAATATGCCAAATTTTAGAATATAAAGCTTTCAAATTTTTATATAATAAGAATCACAAATCCATTATAAAAGACTATATATTAAAAAGTATTCTAACAATTTTTAATATATAGTCTTAATAATTTATAATCTATAATTTATAATTTGTAATCTATAATCTACAATTTTTAATTATAATTTAATTTCACTTTTAATCTTATCAACAAAATCATTATAAGACATTGCTCCTAAATCGCCTTCTTTACTAGAACGTACTCCTACCATTTCATTGTCAACTTCTTTTTGACCTATAATTAACATATATGGTACTTTTTGAAGTTGAGCTTCTCTTATTTTATAACCAATCTTCTCTTCTCTATCATCTAATTCAACTCTAATATTTGCTCCTGCTAATTTAGAAACTATTTGTTTTGCATATTCTACTTGATTTTCTCCAATTGATAAAACTTTTACCTGTGTTGGAGCAAGCCATAATGGAAAATGTCCTTTTGTTTCTTCTATTAAGAATGAAATAAATCTATCTGATGTTCCTAAAATCGCTCTATGAATTACAACTGGTCTATATTTTTCTCCATCACTTCCAATATACTCTAAATCAAATCTTTCTGGTAATGCAAAGTCTAATTGACAAGTTGGAATTGTTACATCATGGTTTAAAGCTGTTTTTATTTGAATATCAATTTTTGGACCATAAAATGCAGCTTCTCCTTCTGCTTCATAAAAATCAATATTTAATTCTTTTAATATTTCTCTTAATTGGCTTTCTGCAGTTTCCCACATTGCATCATTATCAATATACTTTTCTTTATTATTTTTATCTCTTAAAGACAATCTATATTTGAAACTGTCTTTTGAAAAGCCAAAATCTTTTTGATATACTTCTACTATTAATTTTAAAACATTACCAACTTCATCTTTTATTTGGTCTGGTCTTACAAACAAATGTGCATCATTTTGGCACATTTGACGAACTCTTTCTAATCCACAAACACTACCACTTGCTTCATATCTAAAATCATTTGCAAGTTCCCCAATTCTAATTGGCAATTCTTTATATGAATGTAATTTATTTTTATAAACTAACATATGATGTGGACAATTCATTGGTCTTAAAACTAATTCTTCGTTTTCCATTTGCATTGGTGGAAACATATCATCTTTATAATGATCCCAATGTCCACTTGTTTTATAAAGTGAAACATTTGCTAAACTTGGAGTATAAACATGGCTATATCCTAAAGCAATTTCTTTATCTTGTATATATCTTTCAAGCAATCTTCTAATTGTTGCACCTTTTGGCAAATATAAAGGTAATCCTGAACCTACTAGTTCGTGAGTCATAAATAATTCTAAGTCTTTTCCTATTTTTCTATGATCTCTTTGTTTTGCTTCTTCTAACATTGCTAAATGCTCTTCAAGCATAGAAGCTTTTGGAAAAGATACAGCATAAATTCTTTGAAGCATTTTATTTTTTTCATTTCCTCTCCAATATGCTCCTGATGTAGATAATAATTTAAAAGCTTTAACAGAACCTGTTGATAAAAGATGTGGCCCTCTACAAAGGTCTGTAAAGTCACCTTGTTTATAGAAAGAGATTGTTTCCCCTTCTTTTAAATCTTTAATCAATTCTACTTTATAAGGTTCATTTTTTTCTTCCATTAATTTTATTGCTTCATCTCTTGGTAGTTCAAATCTTTCTAACCTTAAATCCTCTTTTACAATTTTTTTCATTTCTTCTTCAATTGATTTTAAATCTTCTTCTGAAAATGGTTTTTCTACATCAAAATCATAATAAAATCCATTTTCAATAGCAGGTCCTATTGCAAGTTTTGCATTTGGAAATACTCTTTTAACAGCTTGTGCCATTATATGTGAAGTTGTGTGCCAAAATAAACTCTCTTCAACTTCCATTGTTTTACCACCATCTAATTTAATTTTAAACATAACTTTTCCTCCTAAATTTTATATTATTTAAATTAATTTGTTTTACTATAAACTATTTAAATATAAATTATAAAAATTTCTAAAATCTAAATATAAAATAAAAAACTTTTAAATAATTATTTTTAACAGGTTCGTTTAAATTCCTTGATTTTATGTAATTTCATAATTTTCACCTACTTTATAAATTAAAATAAAAAAACACTCCAATAGATTTAATCTAAAGGAGTGCTGTTTATACACGGTTCCATCCTTAATTTTACTTAATTTATAAGACTTATAACGTGAGTCCAAACGCCAATCTTTCGAAAGGAAACTCCAAGGTAGTTTTCAAATATGTTTACTTAAAATGGCTTCCAGCGCAATCACCACTTCTCTCTAAAAGCAACTTCTATTTTACTTTCCCTCTTCAACGTTTTATTATAAATACAATTTAATTGTACAACTTTTATTAAGCATTGTCAACATAAAATTTCCATTTTAAGTAAATTTTATCTTATTAATTACCTCTAATAGTAAATTTAGCTAATTTAAAATTTACTATTAGTTTATTAATAAATTAAAATTGTATTTACTTTTTTAATTAAAAACAAAAAATTACTCATCTTCATCTTCTATTATTTTTTCACGTTCTTCAAATTTTATTTTTCCTGTATTCATGTCAGATACTATTTTTTTAAGATGCTTTATATTACTTTCAGAATAAAAAGGATCTGTTTTTACTTCAAATGGTAATTTATTTTCTCTCAATACAGCTTTTATAAATATATTTATTGCAACTGATACACTCATTCCAGTTTCACTGCAAAATATTTCAAATTTTTTCTTATCACTTTCATCTATTTTTATGCTTAAATTAGTTTGTACCATATCACACTCTCCTTCCATAATTAATATATTTTTCTTATATAATATATTATAAGATTTCCATAAAAAATCATTATATTTATTATATCTCAAATATAGAAATATATTCTATTTAAGCATTCAATTGATAAATTTAAATAATATATTTAAATTTATCAATATACTAATTTAAATTAATCGCTATTATTATAAAAAAATAACTTAAGTTATTAAATAATTTATATCTAATAACTTAAGAAAAATTTATATTTTATTTTATTCAAAAATTATTCAGAAATTACCCATGCAGTAAACCATCTCTAGATACAGTATCACAATTTCATTTTATGACTGTAATTCTATTTTACAGTTACTGGAAGTATAAATTCATAATCATTATATTTTATTTTGATTCCTTTAGATAATCTATCTTTATTTGCAAATCTATTACCATATGATATTCCAATAGCATCTATAAATGATATACTATCTGATTCTTCTTGATAATTTGTACCATCAAATAAATATCCCTTTAAAGTTCCAATATCTGTGTTTGTTTTACCCTCATTATTAAGAATTAATAGTTTTTCTTTTTCATCAGAAAATGTTTTTGTAATATCTCCAAATTTTACTCTTACAGTATCTGCTGTTTCTTTATCTACTAATTTAATTAATAACTGTGTATATGGTGTACCACTTTCTATAATTTCAATTCCATTAGCTTTTATGTTTTCATTTTCTGTATCATTGTTACCGAAATAAAAATCTGATACATCTACTTTTCTAACATTAACATTTACTATAACTTCACCAGTACCAACATTTAATTTTATTTTAGCTGTACCAGCACCACTTGCTGTAATTGATGATTTTATTTTTAAAGAAGTAATATTAGGTGATGTTACATTTCCATTACCATCCATTGTAGCTTTTACATCATCATTATATGGAACTGTTTCAGTAACATCTAAAAGATCCGCTCCTTCAATAATAGAAAATGTTTTTGGAAGAGAACTTATATTTTCAACTCTATATTTTGTTCCATCAGCATAATCATGCCAATATCTAATTATTGGTTGAACACCATTTTCACCATATAAAACTACGTCTACTGTATCTGACATTGGATTATCATTTTCAGCATCAGCTTCTGTTTTATATAAACTAATTCTATTAATTTCTTCATTATGAACAACATCTATATAGAATTTATCTGTTATACTATTATTAGCTTTATATTTTACAGTTACTGGTTGATTATTTCCAGGTAAATTTGCTTTATCAGGTGTAATATCATATTCATCTGCTGTTAATGTTACTGTATTTCCTGATGCAGTTGTACCTTGTACTACCATTCCATCTTTGCTTATAGTTTCTCCACATATATATGAAGTTTTTGTAGGTTGTGTTGTTACTGATATAGAAGTTACCACATCATTTACATTTATTTTAAATGTAGCTGTTTTTCCAGCATAATTTACTGTTACTATTTTATCATTTCCAACTTCTGTTGCTTTTTCTGGAGTAATTATATACTCATTTTCAGATAATATTCTTTCTGTATTTTGCATATAAGCTTTTACTACAAGACCTGTTTTACTTATAGTATCACCATAATTATATGTTGTTTGAGCTTGAGATGCATCAACAGATATTCCTGTTACATTATTATCTACAACATTTATTGTAAATGTTGTTGTTTTTCCTTTATAACTTACTGTTACTGTTTGAGTTCCAACTTTTGTTGCTACTCCTGGATTAAATTCAAATCCATTTGTTATATTTTGTGTTGTTCCTGATGCCATTGTAACTTTTATTACTATTCCAGAAGTATCTATACTTTCACCTACACTGTATGTTGTTCTTGATGGAGCATTTACAATTTCTATTTTTGATACAGTGTTATTTTTTACTGGTATTATTTTTTGTTCTACTATTACAGTACCACATACAGAACAATGTGAACCTTCTGTTAAACCTGTAGTAGTATATGTTGGCTCTTTAGCCTTGTCTATTACAACTGTATGACCTTTTGGTGGAGCTACTGTTTCATTTCCATCTCCACAATAAATACATCTATTTACTATTTTTCCTACATCTGTACATGTTGGATATGTAGTATTTGTAACATAATGATGATTTGCATGTCTTCCTTCTCTCATTCCAAATGTTAAGTAATGAGTATATGCTAATTCATAATTATTTCCAAATGCACTTCTTAAATCTCCATATGAACCTAAATAGCAATGAATATTAATTAATGGACTTGAACTTCTTCCTTCTTTAATTCCACATGTTAAAAAGTGTTTATATGCTGATGCAAAATCATTTCCAAATACATTTCTTAAATCTGCATATGTATTTAAATAATATTTTACATCTAAACATGGACTTGCTTGACGTCCTTCATACATTCCACATGTTACAAAGTGATTATAAGCAGCATAATAATTATTTCCAAATACAGCTTTTAAATCTCCATATGTGTTTAAATAATAAGTAATATCAATATATGGACTTGCTTGACGTCCTTCTTTAATTCCACATGTTATAAAGTGGTCATATGCTAATAAATAATTATCTCCAAATACTGATTTTAAATCTCCATATGTATCTAAATAATATTTTACATCAACATATGGACTTCCTTGACGTCCTTCTTTAATTCCACATGTTAAAAAGTGATTATAAGCTGATGCGTAATTATTTCCAAATACAGCTTTTAAATCTCCATATGCATCTAAATAATATCTTGCATCAAAACATGGACTTGCATGTCTTCCTTCTCTAATTCCATTTGCTAAAAAATGATTATATGCAGCTGTATAATCGTTTCCAAATACAGCTTTTAAATCTCCATATGTATCTAAATAATATTCAGCATTAAATGCAATACTTTCTTCTGTTGTTGCATCTACTTTTATTGCAAATATTAATGTTAATGCTACAATAGCAAATAAAATTATAAATAGTTTATTTAATTTTTTCATCAATTACCCTCCTTTATAATTTGTAAACTACTTAAAATCTACTATGTTATATTATATATCATTATTCCAATTTTTTTCAATATTTTTAACATATTTTTTATATATTTTTTACATATTCTTTACATAGTTTCATTTGATGTAGATGGATTAACTATACTTGGAGTTATTGTATTGTTGTATATTGTATTTACTTCATTTGTATTAGTTTCATCATCGCCATCTATTGGAGTTGGTTTTTCTTGTTGTTTAGGTGTAGAGTTTGTATTTTCTTTAGAAGATGAATTTTTATTAACAACAACTAAACCTATAATTAAAGCTAATGCTATTACTAATATAACACTTATTAATATAATTTTGTTTTTACTCATTTTTTCTCCTTTCTTCAATATATATTTATTCTTATATATTTTAAAGCATTATAAATTATTTTTCAATACATATTATTATTTATTTTTATATTTTTAAAATAAATTAAATTATTTTTCCATACTAATTATTTATTTTCAATATTTTAAAAATATAATTTACAAAATAAACTTATATATAATACTATAACTTTTATTTATATCAAAAAATGGAAGTAGACACCTCTATTTTTGTGTCTACTTCCATTTTACTAGATTAATGATTATTCATCATTTTTCTATTTTTAAGCAGAATTTTATTATTAATAATAAATTATTTCTCCATCTTTAATCTCAAATTCAATTTCTATAATATTTTCCTTAAATGGTCTTATTGTTAATATATAATATCCTTCTCTTAATATACATGTTCTATTTTCATCAAATGTCAAGTATCCTGAATCTGGATTATCGAAGTCACCATCATATGCTGCTATAAATTCTACTTCTTTTATTCTTTCATTAATTGTAAGTGAACCTGTTCCATCACTATTTACAGTAAGACTATAATCATCTTCTGATATTGTTGCTTTTGTTATACTATAACTTCTAGTTATTACTACATCTCCTTCTGTTCCGTCTTCATTTTGTGCTTTTAAAGTTATTGTATATGTTCCATTATTAACTTTTATTACTTTATTTCCTGTAACTCTTTCTGGAGTTCCATTTCCTTCAGTAATATATCCTATTAAATGTTCTCCCCAAGTTATAGTTGTTGAATTTGTAAATGCATTATTTGCTGGGTTTGCATCTAATCTTCCTTCTGAAATTCCATTTTCTACATAATAAATAGTTGGTTCTATTACAGTTAATTTAAATGAATCTGTATATTCTGTTCCATTTACTGTTGCTTTTACTATTAATTCTTTTTCTGCTGTTCCATCAGCTCCGAATCCTGAAACAATTGCTAATCTTTGAGGTACTTCATAATCAGTTATTTCTGCACCTAATTCACCTGATGCCATTAATTCTCTTACTCCTGCTATATAAGGAGTTGCATCTTCACCATAACCAATAGATGGTTGATTTTGTGTTGTTAATACAACTTTAATTCCATTTACACAATCTGCTGCTTCTATTACAATATCTATATGTGTTATAGTTGCATAGTTTGAATCTCCTGGATTATATGTTACATAGAAATGATTTTCTCCAACATTTTCTAATCTTGTTGTATCTGTTACATTTTCATAACTAAATCCTTCTGGTAATTCAATAGATAATACTAAATCTCCCCATGTTCCTTTTAGACCTTCTGGTACAGTATACTTTGGAATAGCTTGTTTTATTTCTAATTGTCCTACATTAATTGTTGAACCAACATAAAGTTCTCCATCTTCTATTTCTGCTATTACATTATATATTCCTGCATTTGTTGGGTTTTCTGTTGGTGCTACTTCTTGTATACCATCTACTACTTTATAATATTTTACTATTATATTTCCTACACCATTAGTATTTGATACTACTGATGCTGATTTTGGAGTTCCGTCATATCTTATATTTGAAGGTATTTCTACATCTAAATGTTCTTCTGAAACAACATTACTTGTTACAGTTAATTCTGTTGTTGATGAGCTTGAATTGTAATTACTATTTCCTGTAAATTCAACTGTAATTACTGTAGAACCTTCTCCTTTTAATTCAATTATTCCTAGACCTGTTATTGTTGCTACATCTGTTCTACTTGAAGTATATTTTACATTTCCTTTTGCAGTACTTAAATTAGATATTGTTAATACTGGAGCTTTTTCTGTTATATTTACTGGTGTCTTAGTTAAGCTTATTGCTGGACTTGCTTGTGTTGCTTTTCCTATTACTAATTGACCTACAGTAATTGTATCTCCTTGATATTTTAATCCATCAGCCACTTTTGCTACTACATTGTATGTTCCTGCATTTGTTGGATTTACAGTTTCATTTGTTTCTGCTACTCCATTTACTACTTTGTAATATTTTACTTCTATAGTTCCTACTCCATCAATACCTGTTATTGTTGCTGATTTTGGAGTTTCATCATATATTTCATTTTCTGGAATATTTACTACTAATTCATCTATTGTTACAGTATCTCTTGTTACTGTTAAGATTGTTTCTGCTGACATTTCATTGTAATTATTTGTAGAACCAAATGTTACTTTGATTGTTGCTGTTCCTACTTTTAGTAAGCTTGTGATTTCTCCTGTTGTTTCATTTATTGTTATTACTTTTGCGCTTTCTTCATCTAATGAGTAGCTTACTGTTCCTTTTGCATTTGCTTTGTTTGCTACTTCTACTACTGGCATATCGCTTGCTGTCATTTTTACTGTATTTGGTGTTACAGCTACACTTGGAACTTCTTGATCTACTTTATTTATTGTTAATGTTCCTACTTCTGCTATTGTTCCTGCTTTGTAGTTTGCTCCTCCTGTTACTGTTACTCTTATTTCATATGTTCCTGCATCTACTGGATTTACAGTTTCTGTTTCTTCTGCTGTTCCATCTAC
>JAAVYF010000034.1 GCA_022790975.1 Clostridia bacterium
AGAAAAATGCATAAAATGGAACATTTTATCAGTTTTCTTGAGTGTTGCAACAAAGTTGCGAAGGTCAGAACATGAATATTAGGTATTTCAACTATAGACAGCTCTAAGAGAGTGTGACATATGTTTGACAAACCTACATAAAAATTAAAAATAATATAAATTTTATCTTGATTTTTATGTAAATTTTATGTATAATAATTCATAATTTATAATGTACACTAAAATTGCTGACGAAATGCATCAGCAATTTTAAGCTATTATCACAGAACTTGTAATATACAGGTTTATGTTGTAAATAAAAGAAGAGGAGGGAGCCTATACCATGGCAAAAATTTTAGAAGATATTTCAAGAACATTTAATGAATTTTTACTTTTACCAAATTTAACAGATGAAAGATGTATACCAAGTAATGTAAGTTTAAAAACACCACTTGTAAAATTTAAAAAAGGTGAAGAACCAAAAATTAGTGCGAACATCCCATTTGTATCTGCTATTATGCAATCTGTTTCAGGAGAGAAGATGGCTATTAGTTTAGCTCGTGAAGGTGGATGTTCTTTTATTTATGGTTCACAAGCAATTGAATCACAAGCTCAAATGGTAAGAAATGTAAAAAAATATAAAGCTGGCTTTATAAAAAGCGATTCAAATGTTAAAGAAAATACTACAATTAGAGAAGTTATAGAATTAATTGAAGAAACTGGACATTCAACAGTTATGATAACAGAAGATGGAACTTCAACAGGAAAATTTTTAGGTTTAGTTACAGATAAAGATTATAGAGTTTCAAGATTGAATTTAGAAACTCCTGTATCTGAATACATGGTACCAAAAGATAAATGCGTTTGTGCAAAAAAAGGAATTTCTCTTCATGAAGCAAATGATATAATATGGGAAAATAAAATTAGTTGTTTGCCAATTATAGATGAGGCTGGAAATCTAGAAAGTTTAGTATTTAGAAAAGATTATGAATCTGATAAAGAAAATCCAGATTCATTATTAGATGAAAATAAAAGTTTTGTTGTAGGAGCTGGAATTAATACAAGAGATTATGCAGAAAGAATACCTGCTTTAGTTGAAGCTGGAGTTGATTTAATTTGTATGGATTCTTCAGATGGCTATTCAGTTTGGCAAAAAAATACTATTGATTGGGTAAGAGCTAATTATGGTGATTCAGTTAAAATTGGTGCTGGTAATGTTGTTGATAAAGAAGGGTTTTATTATTTAGCAGATGCTGGTGCAGATTTTATTAAAGTTGGTGTAGGTCGGAGGTTCAATCTGTATAACTCGTGAAACAAAAGGAATTGGACGTGGACAAGCTAGTGCTTTAATGGATGTTGTTGAGGCAAGAGATGAATATTTTGAAAGAACAGGTGTATATATTCCAGTTTGTGCTGATGGTGGAATTGTGCATGATTATCATATAATGCTTGCTTTAGCAATGGGAGCAGATTTTGTTATGATGGGTAGATGGTTTGCAAGATTTGATGAAAGCCCTACAAGAAAAGTAAAAAGAAATGGAACATTCTTAAAAGAATATTGGGGAGAAGGTTCAAATAGAGCAAGAAACTGGCAAAGATATGATATGGGAGGAGAAGTTAAAAATAAATTAAGCTTTGAAGAAGGTGTTGACTCTTATATACCTTATGCAGGTCCATTAAAAGATAATATGGATATAGCAGTTTGTAAGATAAAATCAACAATGTGTAATTTAGGAAGTATTACATTAAAAGAATTACATGAAAAGGCTAGATTTACATTAGTATCAGCTGTAAGTATAAAAGAAGGTGGAGCTCATGATGTTATACAAAAAGATGTAGAAACAAACAGATAAACTATATAAAATGAGGAGAAAAATTAATGAAAAATGAAGAATTAATTTTAATTATTGATTTTTATGGGCAATATAATCAATTGATTGCAAGAAGAGTTAGAGAATGTAATGTATATTCAGAAATAGTTCCGTTTACAACTTCAATTGATAAAATTAAAGAAAAAAATCCAAAAGGAATCATTTTTACTGGAGGACCTGCAAGTGTATATCAAGAAAATGCACCAAAATGTGATCCAGAAATATTTAATCTTGGAATTCCAATTCTTGGAATTTGTTATGGAATGCAACTTATGACATATACATTAGGTGGAACAGTAAATAGAGCAGATAAAAGAGAGTATGGTACAATATCTGTAAAACTAAATAATACTTCAAAGTTATTTAAAGGTTTTGAAAATGAAAATGATTGTTTAATGAGTCATACAGATTTTGTTGAAGTTCTTCCAAATGGTTTTGAAAATATAGGATATACAACTAACTGCCCAAATGCAGCAATGCAAAATGTTGAGAAAAAACTTTATGGAATTCAATTTCATCCAGAAGTTAATCATACAAAAAATGGAACAGAAATTATTAGAAATTTTGTATATAATATTTGTGAGTGCCAAGGAACATGGAAAATGAGTTCTTTTGCAAAAGAAACAGTAGTATCTTTAAAAGAGAAAATTGGAGATGGCAAAGCTCTTTGTGCATTATCAGGAGGTGTTGATTCTTCTGTTGCAGCATCTTTATTGAGTAAAGCAATTGGAAAAAATTTAACATGTATTTTTGTAGATCATGGATTACTTAGAAAAAATGAAGCAGATGAAGTAGAAAGTGTTTTTGGAAATTCAGATGTGAACTTTGTAAGAGTAGATGCAAGAAAACGATTTTTAGGAAAATTAGTAGGTATTACTGACCCTGAGCAAAAAAGAAAAATTATAGGTGAAGAATTTATAAGAGTTTTTGAAGAAGAAGCTAAAAAGATTGGAACAGTAGATTATTTGGTTCAAGGTACAATTTATCCAGATGTTATTGAAAGTGGAGTTGGTGCAGGGGCTACAATTAAGAGTCATCACAATGTTGGTGGACTTCCTGATTATGTTGATTTTAAAGAAATTGTTGAACCATTAAGAGATTTATTTAAAGATGAAGTAAGGCAAGTTGGATTAGAAATGGGATTACCAGAATATTTAGTATATAGACAACCATTTCCAGGACCAGGACTAGCAATTAGAATAATAGGAGATATAACAGAAGAGAAAGTTAGTATATTACAAGATGCAGACTTTATTTTTAGAGATGAAATTTCAAAAGCAGGACTTGATAAATCAATAAATCAATATTTTGCTGTACTTACAAATTTAAAAAGTGTAGGAGTTATGGGAGATGAACGTACATATGATTATACATTAGCTCTTCGAGCTGTTGAAACAACAGACTTTATGACAGCAAGTTTTAGTAAAATCCCATATGATATTTTAGAAATAATTTCAAGTAAAATTGTAAATGAAGTAAAACATATAAATAGAGTAGTTTATGATATTACAAATAAGCCACCAGCAACTATAGAATGGGAATAAGTAATAATATTATAAGAACACTGTTGTAGCAAAAATTTAGTGACTATTAATAATTTTATGATTTTTTATAATAATGAATTATAGATTTTAAATATGCATTATTTTTGTAATTTGAACAAAATAAAAAATTTTAAAATAAAGTTATATACAAAAAAGAAAGTTTATTATACATTAAGAAAACAATTATTACTTGTTTTCTTAATGTTGTTTTTTTGTTTAAATACTAAAAATGGAAATTTTATAGTATTATAATATTTGTAATAAAATATTTTAAAATGAAAATAATCTTTATACGAATTTTATTTTTATAATATTTTAAATGAAAATATTATAAAAATAATACTTGTATTCTAATAAAATAAAGTAAAAATGATTTTTTTTTTTTTTAATTACTGTTAAAAATTTATCAATATTGCATTTTAAAATTGTTTATAATATAATAAATAAGAATTTTTTAATTAATAGTTAAATTTTAAAGGAGATAAAAATGACACAAATAATTTTACTAATTATATTAATAGCATTTAATGCATTTTTTGCTGCATCAGAAATAGCATTTATTTCTTTAAATGATGCAAAAATTGATATTCAAGCAAAAGAAGGTAATAAAAAAGCGCAAAAAATAAAAAAAATGCTTGAAAATCCAAGTAAATTTTTAGCGACTATTCAAATAGGTATTACTTTAGCTGGATTTTTATCAAGTGCATTTGCATCTGAAGCATTTGCTAGTGAATTAGCACCAGTATTGCACAATCTAGTTCCATCAATTACTGTTAGTGTTTGGAATGGTATAGCAATTATTTTGATTACAATAATATTATCATATTTTACATTAATATTTGGAGAGTTAGTTCCAAAAAGAATTGCAATGAAATATTATGAAAAAATAGCATTTTCAACAATAGGAGTTATAAGATTTCTTTCAATAGTAACAGCACCATTTGTTAGATTTCTAACATTTTCTACTAATATTGTTTCGAAAATTTTTGGTATTTCTGGAAATGAGGAAGAAACTGTTACAGAAGAAGAAATTAGAATGATGGTTGATGTTGGAGAAGAAAAAGGAACTATAGATAAAGAAGAAAAAGAAATGATAAATAATGTTTTTGAATTTAATGATAAAACTGTTTCTGAAATAATGGTTCCAAGAAAAGAAGTATATGCTTTAGATATGAATTTATCAATTTCAAAACTTATTGAAGAAATTGCTGATGATAAAGATTTTAGATATAGTAGAATCCCTGTATATGACGAAACTATAGATGAAATAAAAGGAATAGTTTATTTAAAAGATATTTTATTATCAAGCAAAAATAAAAATGTTAAAGTAAAAAACTTTGTAAAAGATGCGTATTATGTACCTGAAACAAAACAAGTTAACAATCTTTTTGAAGATTTAAGAAAAAATAGAAAACAAATTGCAATTGTTGTAGATGAATATGGGGGAACAGCAGGTATTGTTACAATGGAAGATATACTAGAAGAGATTGTTGGAGAAATTTATGATGAATATGATTTAGTTCAAAATAATTATGAAAAAATAGATGAAAATACTTTTATTTTAAATGGAGGTATGTCTGTTGGAGAAGTAGAAAAAATTTTAGATATTAAAATTCCAGAAGGTGATTATGATACTATTTCTGGATATTTAATAGAAGAAATTGGTAGAATTCCAGATAAAAAAGAAAAACCAATTATTGAGAAAGAAAATGTTATTTATAAAATAGAAAAAGTTGAAGATATGAGAATAGTAAAAATAAAAGCTTGTAAAGTTATTAATTTTGAAGAATCAAAAGAAGAGGAAGAACAATAAATTATTTGAAAAGATGGAAAGGGGTTTTTCAAAAATGAATGTTTTAGCTGTTGGAGATATTGTTGGAAGAACTGGTATTGACAAACTCAAAGAAGAATTACCAAAAATTATTAAAGAATATAACATTAATTTTACGATTGTTAACGGTGAAAATGCTGCTGAGGGTATGGGACTCACAGAAAAAATGTATAAAGAAATTTTAAATGCTGGCGCAAATATTGTTACTATGGGAAATCATACATGGGCGAAAAAAGAAATATTTAATTTTATTGAAGATGAAAAAATTATAAGACCAGCAAATTATCCAAATAATAATCCTGGTAGAGGATATCAGATTATAGAATGTGATAATAAAAAAATTGCAGTTATTAATTTTATAGGTAGAACTACAATGAGTGTTCTTTCAGAAAACCCATTTTTAAAAGCTAAGGAAATTTTGAATGAAATAAAAGAAAAAGTGGATTTGATATTTATAGATTTTCATGGTGAAGCTACAGCAGAAAAGATAGCATTTTCTTATTTTTTAGATGGTGAAGTTACAGCAGTTTTTGGTACACATACACATGTTCAAACAGCAGATGAAACAATTTTACCTAAAGGAACTGCGTTTATTTCAGATCTAGGTATGACAGGACCAAAATATTCTGTAATTGGAATGGATATATCAGCATCGATAAAAAGATTTGAAACATCTCTTCCTGAAAAATATAAAGTAGCTGATGGGAAAGCAAAATTTAATAGTATAATGTTTACAGTTAAGGATGAAACTAATAAAGTTACTAAGATAACTAGGATTAATAAATAGAAAACTTATATAAAAAAAGAAATAAAATTTATATAAAGTTTATATAAAAAGCAAAATAAAATTAATATAAAAAGTAAGATAAAATTTATATAAAAAATAAAATTTATAGAAAGCCTATATGATAAATAAAAGTAAAAATGAGATAATACTTTATTTTTAAAATACTTATTTATTTAATATTTTAAAAATGGAAAGATTATCTCATTTTTAATAAATTTATAATTTTACATTTTGAGGTAATGAAAAAATTATTTTCTAGATTCTATAATTAACTTTATACCAGTACGTTCTTCGCCTTCAACTTGAACTTCTGCAAATGCTGGTATACAAACTAAATCTACACCAGATGGGGCAACGAACCCTCTTGCGATAGCTACTGCTTTAATAGCTTGATTTAATGCTCCTGCACCTATTGCTTGCATTTCTGCCTTTGTACTTTCTTTTACCAATCCAGCAATTGCTCCTGCAACTGAATTTGGGTTTGATTTTGATGAAATTTTTAAAACTTCCATTTTTTTCCTCCTACTATTTTAAATTTTATTCTGTATTTTTTGAACTGCAATTATTTTACACTTAAAATAAATTGCTGTCTATACTTTTTTTAAAATTTTTTAAAAAATTTTTTTCGACTAAATTCGACAAACTTATAAAAGTGGCCTAATTTCAATGAAATATTGACATTTATAACTTAATTTAATAAACTTATTAAAATAAATTTATTAAAATATATGTAAAAAAAATAAAAATATAACTATAGTACAATAATAATTTTAGTATTATTAAAGATTAAATAATGATTTAAAACACTGATAGAATAAATATAAAACAAATATTTATATAATAAAAAATTAAACAATGATTTTAAACATTGATAGAAAAATATAAATACAAAAAACTAATAAGATAAACACTAAATAATTATTTACAAAATTAAATAATTAAATATTGAGTGAAAGGAAAAATGATATGGAAGTTTTAAAAATATTATCAGGTCCAATTTTAGGAGCATTTATAGGATTTGGAACAAACTATTTAGCAATAAAAATGTTATTTCATCCATATAAAAAAATAAAAATTGCAGGAATAGCACTTCCATTTACACCAGGTATTATTCCAAAAAGAAAATCTCAAATTGCAAAATCTGTTGGGGAGGTTGTGGGGAATGAACTTTTTACTAAAAAAGATATTCAAAATTTTTTATTATCAGAACAAATTCCAAAAAAGCTATCAGATAATTTTGTCCATTCTTTAAAAAACAATGATAATAATATAAAAGAAAATTTAGATTTTTTAGTTAATGAAGAAAGATATATGTTATTAAAGGATAAAGTAAAAGATATTATAACTTTAAAGCTTCAAAATGCAATTTTAGATATTGATTTAGGAGAAGTTATAACAAAAGAAGCTGAGCTAATTGTTAAAGAAAAAGTTACAAATCCATTAATAAAAATGTTTTTAAGTGATAATTTAATATCTAGTTTTTCTGTTTCTATTGCAAATAATATTGAAAACTTTATCCAAAAAGACGGAAGAGATATTATAGGAAATATAATAGAAAATGAAATTAATAATTTAGAAAATACAAAAATTTCGACTATATTTGAAAAGACAAGCTTAGATGAAGATAAAATGTATATGTTAGTGAGCAAAATATATAAAAATTTAATAATTGAAGAATCAGATAAATTTTTAGAAGGTTTTAATATAGCAGAAATTGTAGAAGAAAAAATAAATAATATGGATCTTTATGAATTAGAAAAAATGATTTTAAAAATTATGAAAAAAGAGCTCAATGCAGTAGTATCTCTTGGAGGAATTTTAGGTTTTTTAATTGGATTGTTTAATATTTTAGTGGTATTGTAAATTTTTTCTAAATTATACTTTTAATTTTACAATTATGTGATAAAATAAAAATATTAAAAAACAAATATATTTTCTCATATACCTATAAATAGTGGAATTGAGAAAGGAGTAATTTATGAAGTTGAGTGAAATTTTAAAAGATGTAGAAATACTAGAAAAACAAGGAGATTTAGAGTTAGAGATAACAAATTTAGGGTCTGATTCTAGAAAGCTATCATATGGAGCATTATTTTTTGCAATAAAAGGATTTACATTAGATGGAACAAAATATATAGATAGTAGCATAAATAATGGTGCAGTTGCAGTTGTAGTTGAAAATGACTTTAATATGGAAAATTGCAAAGATGGAATAACATATATAAAGGTACAAGATATAAGATATTGCTTAGCAATTTGTGCTAGTGAATTTTATGGGAATCCTTCTAAAAAATTGAAAGTAATAGGGGTAACAGGAACAAAGGGAAAAACAACTTCAACATTTATGATAAAATCTATTTTAGAAAAACATGGCTATAAAGTTGGCTTAATTGGAAGTATTGCTGTGTATATTGGAAATGAAGAGTTAGAAATTACAGATAGAACAACGCCAGAAAGTTTTGTAATTCAAAAATATTTAGCTAAAATGGTAGAAGAAAATGTTGATATTGCTATTTTGGAAGTATCTTCTCAAGCAATGGTGTTAAATAGAGTAACTGGTATAGAATTTGATGCTACATTATTTACAAATTTAACAGAAGACCATATAAGTCCAAAAGAACATAAAGACATGGAAGATTATTTTAATGCAAAATTATCTTTAATGAAAATATCTCCATATATTGTTACAACTGCTGATAATAGCTATACTGCAAGAATTCCAAAACTTATTACAAATTCTAAAATTTGCATTTTTGGAATAGATAATAAATCAGAAATAATGGCAAAGAATTTAAGACCAACTAATTCAAATACAACATTTACATTATTAAAAAATGAAAAAGAAGATGATATAACAGTATCTATTCCTGGAGAGTATATGGTAATGAATGCTTTGGGAGCAATTAGTATTTCAAGTTATTTTGGGGCAACTGTAGAAGACTTTAAGAAAGGATTATCTGATGTTAAAGTTTTTGGTAGAAGCGAAATGGTTCCAAATAAACTAGGATTAACTATTATGATAGATTATGCACATACGCCTTCAAGTTTAGAGTCAATTTTGAAAACAGTAAAACCATATACGAAAGGAAGAGTAATTTGTACATGGGGAGTTGGAGGAGATAGAGATGCTAAAAAGCGTCCAATAATGGGAGAAATATCAGGACGATTAGCAGATTACACAGTTTTAACTTCAGACCAAGTTAGAACAGAAGAACCAATTAAAATTTTAAGAGAAATTGAAACAGGCCTAAAAGAAGAAACTAATCAATATAGTATAATTTTAAATAGAACAGAAGCAATAAGATTTGCAATAAAAATGGCAAATCCAGATGATATTATAGTTATTCCTGGACTTGGAAATGATTTATATATAGAGTATAATAATGTTAAATATCCTTACGATGAAAGAGTTGTTATTCATGATATTATAGAGGAAATATTAGAAAATAAGAATAAAATTTTTTAAATTTTAGAATTTTGCTATTCTATTAAATATTTTAAGATTTTATTTGAAGTTTAAATATTAATTAAAATATACAATTATTAATTTGTGAAGATAATAAAATATAAAAGATGAATTAATTGGCTATTTGAGTAAATGTAAATTTAGATGTTATATTTACAAAAATATTTAATAAAATGGATATTATTTAAAATGAAAATTAAGAAGAAAGAAGTTTTTTTATAATAACTTTTTTCTTTTTTATTTTCTTTCAAAAAAATTAAGAATTATACTAAATAAATTTATTTATATAATATAATAAAATAAATAATAAGATTGAAAAATTCATTAAAATCATATATAATAACTTTGCAAAATATTATTTCAATTTTAATAATTTAATTTGAATATATTTAGTTATAAGTAAGTAAAATTACTTTTATAGTAGATAAAATTAATCTACTAAAAGAGAGGATTGATAAAAGTATGTTTAAAATTAATGAAAATTTTTTGAATTTACAAGATAGCTATTTGTTTTCTACAATAGCAAAAAAAGTAGCAGAATTTCAAAAAAATAATCCTGATAGCAAAATAATAAAATTAGGTATAGGGGATGTTACAAAGCCAATAATTCCAGCTGTAATTGAAGCTATGCACAAAGCTGTGGATGAAATGGGAACAAAAGAAGGTTTTAGAGGATATGGACCTGAACAAGGATATGATTTTTTAAGAAATGCAATTGCAGAAAATGATTATAAGAATTTAGGAATTGCCCCAGATGAAATATTTGTTTCAGATGGTGCAAAATGTGATTGTGGAAATATTGTTGATATATTTGATTTAAATAGTAAAATAGCTATAACAGACCCTGTATATCCTGTATATTTAGATACAAATGTTATGGGAGGAAGAAGTGGAAAATTTAATGAAGAAACTGGAATGTACGAAAATATAGTTTATATGCCTGTTTCAAATGAAAATAATTTTGTTCCAGAGCTTCCAAAAGAGCATGTAGATATTATTTATTTATGTTTTCCTAATAATCCAACGGGAACTGTTTTAAATAAAGAGGAGTTAAAAAAATTTGTTGATTATGCTAAAGAAAATAAAGCTTTAATTTTGTTTGATGCTGCATATGAGGCATTTATAACAGAAAAAAATATTCCTCGTTCAATTTATGAAATAGATGGTGCAAAAGAAGTTGCAATAGAATTTAGAAGTTTTTCAAAGACAGCTGGATTTACAGGAGTTAGATGCGCTTTTGCTGTAGTTCCAAAATCATTATTTGGATATACTTCAAAAGGAGAACAAGTTTCTATAAATAAACTTTGGAATAGAAGAACTACTACAAAATTTAATGGAGTTTCATATATAGTTCAAAGAGGTGCAGAGGCAGTTTATTCAGAAGCTGGTAAAAAGCAAATTAGAGAAAATATAGAATATTATAGAGAAAATGCTAAAATAATCAAAGAGGGATTAGAAGAAGCTGGATTTACAGTTTATGGTGGTGTAAATTCTCCATATATTTGGTTAAAGGTTCCAAAAGGATTGACTTCATGGGAATTTTTCGACAGTTTATTAAATAAAGCAAACGTTGTAGGAACACCAGGAAGTGGATTTGGTCCGGCTGGAGAAGGATATTTTAGATTAACAGCATTTGGAACTAAAGAAAATTCTATTGAAGCTATTAAGAGAATTAAAAATTGTTTTTAAATTGTTTTTAAATTGTTTTTAAATAGTGTTCTAGAAATTAGTATTTTATAGTTTAGTATTAATACTTATAATATCTAATATTTAAATCTATAATATTTTATAAAAAATTTTAGGAGAGTAGAAATGCAATCTTTAAAAGAGTTATTTAAAATAGGGAATGGGCCATCAAGTTCACATACAATGGGACCCAAAAGAGCTGCCGAAATGTTTAAGAATAAAAATCCATTAGCAGATAAATTTAAGATAAAATTATATGGTTCACTTGCTTTAACTGGAAAAGGACATTTAACAGATTATATAATATATGAAACATTAAAGCCAATAGAAACCATAATCGAATTTGATACTGAAATGAAATGTACAGTTCATCCAAATACTTTGGATATGATTGCATATAAAAATGATGAAATAATTGATGAAATAAGAGTTTATTCTGTTGGTGGAGGAACGATAAAAATTGATGGAATAGAAGATTATGAGATTCCAGAAATATATAATTTAAATAAATATGAAGAAATAAAAGCTTATTGTTATCAAAATAATATAAATTTATGTGACTATGTTTTTGATGTTGAAGGAAAAACAGAAATAATAAACTATTTAAAAAATGTTTGGAAAGCAATGGAAGAATCAATAAATAAAGGTTTAAATACTAGAGGTGTAATTCCTGGAAGATTAAGACTTAAACGAAAAGCAGGAGAAATTTATGATTTTAGATTAGATGAAGAAACACCTGAAATAAGAAAAAATAGGCTATTAAGTAGTTTTGCATATGCTGTAAGTGAAGAAAATGCTTCAGGTGGAATAATAGTTACAGCTCCAACTTGTGGTGCTTCTGGTGTTTTACCAGCAGTTTTATATTACATGAAACAAGAAAAAAATTATGATGATGAAAAAATAATTGAGTCATTAGCTGTAGCTGGTTTAATAGGAAATATAATAAAGAAAAATGCATCAATAAGTGGTGCAGAATGTGGATGCCAAGCAGAAATAGGAACAGCTTGTTCTATGGCATCAGCTGCTACTGCATATTTACTTGGTCTAGATTTAGATAGAATAGAGAATTCTGCAGAGGTTGCTATGGAACATCATCTAGGACTAACATGTGACCCTGTTTATGGATATGTTCAAATTCCATGTATAGAAAGAAATGCAGTAGCAGCTGTAAGAGCTATTGATGCAGCGTATTTATCAATGTTTTTAGGACAACATAAGTCAATTCCATTTGATATGATAGTTGAAACAATGTATGAAACTGGTAAAGATTTACATAGTCATTATAGAGAAACTAGCGAGGGTGGTCTTGCTAAAAAATATTGTAGAAATAAATATTATAATAAAGAAATGAATTTTGCAGAAAAGTAATCTACATAGTATATATATGAATATATAAAAGGAGAAAATAAATGGTAAAAGAGCAAACGCTGGAACCTGTATACTTGCGGAACTTTTAATAAAAAGAATAGAATTACATATTTAGATATAGCAAGAGGAATTACAATTATAATGATGGTAATAGGTCATGTTGTTACATTTGGATGGAAAAGAAAAATAATTTTTTCTTTTCATATATAATATAAAATATGAAATGCTTGAAATCCATAAGTTAAATTAGTATAATAAAAAAGGACAATGAATAAATAATAATTTACTAAAAAATATGAAAAAAAAAAAGATATATAAGGAAGAGAATATTTTATGAAAGAAGAATTTATTGAATTATTAAAAATTACAAATAGAGATGGTATGAACGAGGTTATAAATTTTTTAGAGAAGTCTGATTTCTTTAAAGCTCCAGCAAGTACTAGATTTCATGGTGATTATGAGGGAGGACTTGCAGAGCATAGTATGAATGTTTATAAAATATTAAAAGAAAAAGTAAAAACTGCTTCAATTCAAATAGATACACCAGAGGAGAGTATAATTATAATGGCATTGCTTCATGATATTTGTAAAGCAAATTATTATAAAGTAGATTACAGAAATGCTAAAAATGCACATGGAGAATGGGAAAAAGTTCCATATTATACTATTGATGATACTATACCATATGGTCATGGAGAAAAATCTGTTATGATGCTTACTGAATATATAAAGCTTACAAATGAAGAAAAATATGCTATACGTTGGCATATGGGATTTTCAGAACCAAAAGAAAATTATGCTCCATTAGGTTTGGCATATAAAAAATACCCAGTAGCTTTGCTTTTAAATGAAGCTGATTTGGAATCTTCATATTTTTTTGATGTATAGTAGTAATAATTAAAATAAGTAAAAAAACAAGCACTTTAAAGAATTTTTTTACATATTTATAAATAGTAGAAAATTTAATTAAATTTTAACTATTAAAAATATATAAGATGGAGAGATTTAATGAAAAATTATAAATTAGCTTTAGTTGGAGCAACTGGAGTTGTGGGAAGAGAGGCTCGTAAAGTTTTAGAAGAAATGAATCTTCCAATTTCTGAATATGTTTTTTTAGCTTCAAGTAATTCTGCTGGAACAGAAATTGAATTTATGGGAAAAAAATATATTGTAAGAGAATTAAAAGAGGATTCGTTTGATGAAGGATTTGATTTTGCAATATTTTCAGCAGGAGGAGGAACATCTAAAAAGTTTTCTCCAATAGCTGCTAATAAACGGATGTATTGTTGTAGATAATAGTAGTGCATTTAGAATGGATAAAGATGTACCGTTAATAGTTCCTGAAGTTAATCCTGAAGAAATTTCAAAAAATAAAGGAATTATAGCTAATCCAAATTGTTCTACAATTCAAGCTGTTGTTGCATTAAAACCATTAGATGATAAATATAAAATTAAAAGAGTAGTTTATTCAACATATCAAGCTGTTTCTGGAGCTGGAAAAGCTGGAATTGAAGACTTAAAAAATGGAGTTGAAGCATATCAAAATAATGAAAAGTATGAATTAGAAAAGTTTCCACATCCAATTTTTAATAATTGTTTGCCACATATTGATGTTGCATTGGAGAATGGATATACTAAAGAAGAAGAAAAAATGATAAATGAAACTCGAAAAATATTAAATAAGCCAAAATTGCCTGTTACTGCAACAACAGTTAGAGTTCCTGTTTTTAATTCTCATAGTGAATCTATTAATGTTGAGTTTGAAAATGAATTTGAACTAAATGATTTAATTCAAACATTAAAGAATTCAAAAGGCATAGTTGTTCAAGATGATTTAGAAAATAATATTTATCCATTAGCACAAAATGCAACTGGTTTTGATTCGGTTTTTGTTGGTAGAATTAGAAGAGATTTTAGTGTAAAAAATGGTGTAAATTTATGGGTTGTAGCAGATAACATTAGAAAAGGAGCTGCAAGTAATGCCATTCAGATTGTAGAATATATGATAAAAAATGATATTTAATTATATTTATAATAATATACAGCAAATAATCAGTATAAATATTAATAATAAAAAATAGTTTATAAAATATATAAATTTTGAAAAATAAAAATATGATGTTAAAAATAAAAATTAATTTATAAAATATATAAATTTTGAAAAATAAATGTGATATTAATAATAAAAAAATAATTTATAAAATATATATACAATTTGGATAAATAGATGTATAATATTGATAGTTTAATTAAAGTAGAAAAGTAGGGGATAAAAATGTATAGTGAAAAAACTTTTAAAAATTATATTTTTTGGATACAGGTAAAAAGAGTATTTATGATACTTATATTTAGTTCTGTAGGTGCTGGATTAGGAGTTTTAATTGGAGGAATTTTAAAAAATACTCTTAAAATTTTAGATTATAATAATCTTATTATAATTGTTTCAACAATAGTATTTTTTTTAATATCATTACTTTTAACATCTGGAACAGGTAAAGAAGTTCAAGATGGGTATTGGAAAATTGCAGTTCTAAGAAAGCTTACTGTTATTCAAAAAGATATAGAGATTAATAATGAATTATTAGCAAATAGTAATAAGTCATTAAATATTTATAAAGAAATAACAGGTAGAATAAAAAGTGAAATGTTAAATGATGAAGTACTAGATAGTATTGCAGAATTTGGTGGAAAAAAATCAAAGAAAAAATCCCCTAAAAATGTTGAAAATAAATTGAAAGTTACTAATAATAAAATAGAAGAAAGTACTAATTCTAATATTGAAATACCAAAAGAAGCAGAAAAAGATTTGGAATTAGAAAAGGAAGAAAAAGAAAATGAAGTAAAGGAACTAGAAGAAATTGCAAAATAATATAAATTAATTATTTTTTGCATCTTATTTATAAAATTTAAATATCAAAAATATATAAGAATAATTATTAAATTTTAAATTTAATAATTGTTCTTTTTTTGTGTATAAAAATTTATTCATTTGTTGCATAAAAAAATTTTAAATGAATATATATTACTAAATAGTAAAGGAGATTTATATTAGTATGCAAATGAAAAACAGTGTTTTAGGGTATTTTCCTGATAATTTAGAAAAGCTTATTTTAAAAGAAGTAAAGGATAAATTTAATAAACTTGAAGAAATAAGATTTAGAGTTATGAGGCCTATAATATTAAAGCTAAATGATGAGGAAATTATAATAAAATATAATCTAAGCACAGAAGAGATATTAAGTATTATGGGACGTATTTGTGAGAACTCTATATATTCATATCAAAATGAAATTGCATCACGGTTTTGTAACTATAAAAGGTGGACATAGAGTTCGGAATTTCAGGTTCATGTGTTATTGAAAATGGAAAAGTAATTAATATAAAGTATATTTATAGTTTGAATTTTAGAATTGCAAAAGAAGTTATTGGATGTTCTAATAAAATATTAAAAGAAATTTTGAATATTGAAGATGGAACAATTTTTAATAGTTTAATTGTGTCTAGACCAGGTGCTCGGAAAAACTACAATTTTGAGAGATTTAATAAGGCAGATATCTTCTGGTATTAAAGATATTAAATTTAAGGCAGTAAATGTTGGTGTTGTTGATGAAAGGGGAGAAATATCAGCCCTTTTTAAAGGAGTTCCACAAAATGATATTGGAATTAAAGTGGATATTATAGAAAATACATCTAAAGATTTAGCAATAAATATGCTGGTTCGTTCAATGGCTCCAGAAATTATTGTTGCAGATGAAATTGGAAATTTGTCAGATATACAAGCTATTAATTATGCAGTATGTTCAGGTGTAAAAGGCATTTTTACAGCTCATGGTAGTTCTTTATTAGATATTACTATTAATCCAATTTTAAAAGAGCTACTTAGTTTAAATGTAATTGAAAGAATTATTTTCTTAGATGAAACTAAAAAAGGATTTATTAAAGAAGTTTATTATTTAGATAAAAAGAATAAAGAATATATTTTAAAGCAAGATGAAGAACTACTATATTAGATTTTATAAGTACATAGGAGATTTTAATAATGATTGTTTTAAAATGCATTAATTTATTTTTAATAATTATAATTCCAACTTATGTTGGACTTACTAAGGCAAAAGGTTTTAGAAAAAGAGAAATGGAATTAAAAGAAATAAAAGTTGCTTTAAGCATGTTTAGAACTAAAATAGAATTTACATATGAGCCAATTGGAGAAATCTTTAAGCGGAATTTCTAGTAGCATTTATGGTGATAGAGATAATATATTTAATAATTTTTGTAACAGTTTAAATAAAGTAGATGCAAGTTTATCTTGGAATGAAGCCTTAAATAGTACACATAATTCATTAAAAGATGAAGATAGAGAAGTTTTAAGTATGCTTGGGAAAATGCTTGGAAAAACAGATAAATTTGGACAAATTCAAGAAATTGATATTGTTAGTAAATTTTTAGATAAACAAATAGAGAATTCTGAAGAAGAAAAAAGAAAAAATGAAAAATTATATAAAACACTTGGAATTGTATGTGGTTTAACGCTTGCTATTATTTTGGTGTAGGAAGGAAGTAATATGAATATTGATTTATTATTTAAAATAGCTGGAATTGGTATTGTAGTTGCAGTGCTTCATCAAATATTAACTAAAGCAGGAAGAGAAGATCAAGCAATGATGACTACTATTGCTGGAATGGTAATAGTTCTTACAGTAGTAGTAAAGGAAATAAGTGAATTGTTTGTTACAGTGAGGACGGTGTTTAATTTGTAATGGATATTATAAAAATTATTGGTGTTCGGTTTTGTAACTTTATTTTTAACAATAATGTTAAAAGAATATCGTAAAGATTTTGCCATATATAGTAGTATTATTGGTGGAGCTATAATTTTATATTATGTAATAGAATACTTAAAAAATATTATAGATTTTTTGGACAGCCTTTCTATTACAGGAATTAGTAGTAGTTTTATATTATTACTTGTAAAAATTACAGGAATTTCTATTTTAACAGAGTTTGCGGTAAGCATTTGCAAAGATATGGGAGAAAGTTCAATTGCAAGCAAGGTAGATTTAGGAGGAAAATTACTTGTTATATCGTTATCAATCCCGGTAATTTCAGCAACTTTAAATGGGCTATTAGAATTGCTTCAATAATTATAATTTGTTTTGTATTATTTGGATGTAATTCAGTATATTCTACAAGTGAAATAATTAATGCTCAAAGTCAGAGTACTGGAATACCAGCATTTTTAAGCCAATCAAATAAATATATAAATGAAGCATTTCCAGATTTAAGTTTAAATGAATTGTTTGAAAATTCAATTCAAGGAAAATTGAATATTTCTGGATTTTTTGGAATTATAGTAAATTTATTAGGTAATGAAGTAAAATCTGGAATTTCAGCTATGATTGCAATTTTAATAATTATAGTAATACATAGTATTTTAAAGGCAATAATTGAAAATCTTGGAAATGAATCTACTGCTAAAGTTGCATATTTTATACAATATTTAATAATAGTTTCTTTAGTAGTTAGTAATTTTGTTGATTTGCTTGATATTGTAAAAAATTCTATAAATGAAATTATAAATTTTATGGGATTATTAATTCCTATTCTTATAACTCTAATGCTTACAACAGGAGCAATAGTATCTACAACAGTTACAGAGTCTGTTTTATTGTTTTTAATAAATATTATAGGTACTTTAATAGGGAATTTAATAATTCCTTTGATATTAATAGGTACATCTCTTTCAATTGTTACTAGTTTTTCGGACAAAGTACAAGTTTCAAGATTAGCTAAATTTGTAAAATCTGCTGTTATGTGGATTTTAGGAATTGTATTAACAGTATTTGTATGTACTTTATCAATAGAAGGAACACTTTCAAGTTCTGTAGATGGATTAACATCTAAAACAGCTAAAGCTGCAGTTTCAACGTTTATTCCTATTGTTGGAAAAGTTATGGGAGATACAGTTGATACTGTTATTGGATGTGCAAATCTTTTAAAAAATGCAGTAGGAGTGGTAGGAGTTATAATTTTGTTTGGAATTGTTGTAATTCCTATTATTAAAGTTACTGTAATGTGGGCTTTAATTAGGTTACTTGCTGCTGTTTGTGAAACTGTTGCAGATGAGAAAATAGTAAAATTATTTGATTCAATTGCAGATTCATATAAATTGCTTTTTGGAATATTAATTTCTGTTTCGGTAATGTTTATAGTTGGAATAACAATAGTTCTTAGAATTACTAATGTTATAACAACATAATTGTTTGAATTTAAAGAAAGGGTCTTTATATAATGTTTTTCATTATAGGAGTTTGATAAAATGGTAGGAAAATTAAAATTATGGACTCAAAATATAATAATTTCAGTAGTTATTTCTATAATTATTGAAATGATTTTGCCAGATGGAAGTAATAAAAAATATGTAAAAGTTGTTTCTGGATTATATATTCTGTATGTCATAATAAATCCTATTTTAAATTTAGGAAGTAAAACATATAATTTTGAATTAAAAAATTTATTAGTAAATGAACAAACAGTAGCTACTTTTTCAGAAAACGATGTAGCTAAAACATATATTTTAAGTATGGAAAATGCACTTAAAGCAAAAATAGAGGAAATGGGCTATATGGTAGAAATGGTAGAATTTACAATTACTTCTGATTATAGTGAAATTGTAAAAATAGAAGTAAAAATGAAAATTGGAGCATCTTATGATTCAAAGAAAATTATAGATTTAATTAAAGAAACTTATTCCATAAATAATATTGTTATTAATTAGAAAGGAGGTATGAAATGTTAGATAAAATAAAAAATATGTTTAAAGAAAAAGATGATAAGAAAAAAACTGATAATTTAATAGCATTTTTGATAATTTTGATAATAACATTAATAGTAATTAATAAAATTTTAAAATCAGAAGATTCGAGTAAAAAAGAAATTAGTAATAGTAATTCTGTCGAACTTGTAAGTGGTGGAAACAATGATTTAATTCAAGAAAGTAATTTAACAGATGAATATGATTTGGAAAGTAAACTAGAAAATATCCTTTCAAATATGAATGGTGTAGGAAAAGTTCAAGTACTTCTTACATATTCTGAATCTTCTTCAGTTTCGCCTTTATATAATGAAACTACGAGTTCTAGTACAGTAACAGACAATGCAGGTTCCACTACAGAAACTAAAACAGAAACTAAAGATGTTTTTACAGATAGTAGTGATGAAGCTGTTTTAGAAAAAAAGATAATGCCTAAACTTGAAGGAGCAATTGTTATAGCAGAGGGAGCAGGAGATACAGCTGTTAAAGCAAATATTTTATCTGCTGTAGAAGCGGCAACTGGACTTTTAAGTCATAAAGTACAAGTATTTGAAATGCAAAAATAATTTATAAGTTACCATATGTAATGGTAAAAAGAAAGGGTTTAAATATGATTAATAAAGTAAAAGATTATTTAAATAAAATTATGAATTCTTCAAATTTAGAAGAAAAAGAAGACAAAACTGATAAAATGAAAAAAGTAAATTTTATTGATAAATTAAAGTTTAAAAAATTAAATTCTAAATCTAATAAAAAAATAAATACTGAAAAGGTAAAAGATGTTGCCTTAGTAGTATCTGCATTTGTTTTAATTGGCATAGGATATGTTAATTTTTCTAATAATAATCGTCCAAAAGAAACAGTAGATAAATATGCTAAAAGCACAAATAATATAGGAGATGTTGAACTTGTAAGTAGTAATGCTGTGATAGTTGAGAATTCTGAGTCAAATGAAAATGTTATAAATACTAACAATAATAATGAAGAAAATAATATAGAAAAAGAAGGAACTAATATTACAGATAATAATTCAGATGAAAGTATTGCTAGTGCAAATATTGATAATAAAAATCAAAGTGTAGAAAATAATTCTAATAATAGCAATAATGTTAATGAAGAAAATTTAGCTAAAATTGTAAATAATGATGAAGTAGATAAAGTTGCTCAAGAGAAAGAACAAGAAACAAATGCTACATCTAATAATGTATCTGATAGTAAATCGTATTTTATAGAATTAAAAATGGAAAGAAATGATATGTATTCAAAATCATTAGAAACATACCAAAAAATTGTTGATAGTTCAACTATTAGTAGTGAACAAAAATCGATAGCAGTTCAAGAAATTGAAAAAATAAATAAAACCAAAAACTCAATTGAAGTTGCTGAAGAATTAATAAAATTAAAAGGATTTGAGGATGTAGTAATATATTCTAATGCAGATACAGTTAGTGTAATAGTAAGAGTAGCTACTTTATCTAATACACAAGTTGCTCAAATTCAAAACATAGTTTCTAGAGAATTAGGAGTCCAAGTTAGCAATATAAACATTTCAAATAAATAAACTTCCTGAACTTTCTGGGACGGTTCTAAAAAGTTCACTTTTTTTAGCAATATATAGTGTATTTAATAAAGTTTGAAAAATTTTGGAATATGTATATTATAAAATATATTTATAAAAAGAAATTTTAAAAATTATAATAAAAAATTTAATGTATTGAAAATGACTATATTTTAGTTTTTTCAATACATTTTTTGTCTAAAATTAAATGTGAACTATAACAAAAAATTTTCTAAATTTAGTATATTAGAAAAAACTAAAGTTTACATAGGCAAAATATTCTTTTTTAAAATAAAATTAAAAATTGATTATAAATAAAAAAATAGTTGAAAAAGTATTATAATATATGTATTATAAAAGTGAATAAAATTTTTATTTGGAGGTAGTGTAATGCCAATTATTAGACCAAGTTCAGATTTAAGAAATAATTATAATGAAATATCGAAATTATGCCATCAAACTCAAAGCCCTGTTTATATAACTAGAAATGGAGTTGGAGATTTAGCTGTTATGAGTATAGAAGCTTATGAATTTTTGATAGATAAATATAAGTTATATAGGGAATTAGAAAAAGGAAATAATTCTATAAAAAATGATGAGGTTTATTCTATAGAAAATGTATTTAAAGAAATAGAAAAGATTTAATAATATAATTATTAAAGAAAGAGAGAAATTAATTTGAAAAAGTATAGTATAGAGTTCTCAAAAGAAGCCAAGAAAGATTTAATAGATATTTATAGTTATATAAAATACAATTTGCAAGATGATAATAATACAAATAATTTTATAGAAAATTTAAAAAGTGAAATTAATGATTTAAAAGAATATCCAACTTCACATCCAATTATAGATTATGACTTGATAAGAAGGTTAAAGATAAGAAAAATAATAGTAAATGATTATATTGTTTTTTATATAGTTGATGATGATAAAGATAAAGTTCAAATAGTTAGAATTATGTATGGAAAACAAAATTGGTTGGAGTTAATATGAACTTTTTGGAACTGTCCCCAAAAGTTCAAAAGTTCAAAAGTTTTAAAATAAATATTGACTTTTGCCAAAAATTCTTATAAAATATATAGCATAAAAAATATTTTGTATGTTGATAAAGAGTGGATATAATTAAAGTATTTTTAGAGAGCTAATGTTTGGTGTAAATTAGTAATGCTTAATATATCTTGGAACTTTGGAGTACTATTTAAATAAAGAGGGTTATTAAAAATAGCCAAATAGGGTGGAACCGCGGAACTTAAGCTTTCGTCCCTAGCATATAGCTAGAGGAGGAAGGCTTTTTTGATTGCAAAAATCTAATAATAGTATTATTAGGAGTAGAGGCAAATACTTAAAATTATGGCAGTAAACTTATTTTTTAGATTTTTTCATTACAAAGAAGTCCAAATCTTTTAAGCTAAAAGTAAAAGGAGAAAAATAAAATGGTAGATTCAATGGAAAAAATTGTAAATTTATGCAAGTCAAGAGGATATATTTATCCTGGTTCTGAAATTTATGGAGGATTAGCAAATTCTTGGGATTATGGTCCATTAGGAACAGAATTAAAAAATAATATCAAAAAGCTTTGGTTTCAAAAATTTGTTCAAGAATCAAGATATAATGTAAAACTAGATGCTGCAATTTTAATGAATCCAGAAACTTGGGTAGCTTCAGGTCACGTAGGAGGATTTTCAGACCCATTAATAGATTGCAAGGAGTGTAAAACAAGACATAGAGCAGATAAATTAATAGAAGAATGGGCTCATAATCATCAAAAAGATATGATTGCAGATGGTATGACAGATGAAGCTATGGTTAATTTTATTAATGAAAATAATATAGTTTGTCCAAATTGTGGTAAACAAAATTTTACTTCAATTAGAAAATTCAATCTTATGTTTAAAACATTTCAAGGTGTTACAGAAGATTCTACATCAGAATTATATTTAAGACCAGAAACAGCTCAAGGTATATTTGTAAATTTTAAAAATGTTCAAAGAACTACAAGAAGAAAATTGCCATTAGGTATTGCTCAAATTGGCAAAGCATTTAGAAATGAAATTACTCCAGGAAACTTTACATTTAGAACAAGAGAATTTGAACAAATGGAACTTGAATTTTTCTGTAAACCAGGAACTGATGGAGAATGGTTTGAATATTGGAGAACTTTCTGTAAAAACTGGTTATTAAATTTGGGAATGAAAGAAGAAAATATAAGATTAAGAGATCATTCACTAGAAGAACTCGTATTTTATAGTAAAGGAACAACAGACATAGAGTTTAGCTTTCCTTTTGGATGGGGAGAATTATGGGGAATTGCTGATAGAACAGATTATGATTTATCAAGACATATAGAACATTCAAAACAAGATTTAACATATTTAGACCCAGAAACAAATGAAAAGTTTGTGCCATATGTTATTGAACCATCTTTAGGTTGCGATAGAGTGGCTTTAGCATTTTTGTGCAATAGCTATGAAGAAGAAATACTAGCAGAAGATGATACAAGAACTGTTTTACATCTTCATCCAGCACTTGCTCCATATAAGGCAGCTATTTTACCATTATCTAAAAAATTAAGTGATAAAGCATTAGAAGTTTATGATTTACTTTCAAAATCTTTTATGTGTGATTATGATGAAGCTGGTTCAATAGGAAAAAGATATAGAAGAGAAGATGAAATAGGAACTCCATTTTGTATAACAATTGATTTTGACACAGAAAATGATGGATGCGTTACTGTAAGAGATAGAGATACTATGGAACAAATAAGAATTAAAATTGAAGAAGTAAGTAGTTATATACAAGAGAAAATGAAAATTTAAATTATGATTTCTTATTAAAAAATTTTAATTTGAGTAACGAGATGAAATTTGTTTTTAGATTTGAGCAGTAATAAATTAAATTAATTTTTATAATAATTACAAATTATAAGATTAGTTGATTGCTTTAAATAATAAAAAGGCGCTTGTAATGATATGAATATTGATAAAAAGTGTTGACACTTGATAATTGAGATGCTATAATTATATCATAATTAATTTGTTCATTAGAAAAAATTATAAAAATACTAGGATGTTGGTTATCCTAGTATTTTTTAGTATTACTTATCATTATTATTATTTTTGTTTACAATAACATAAACAATAAGTAAAGCAAGTAATTCAATCAACTTGTTCATTTATGTATTACCTCCTTTCTTTTATAGTAGGAGGTGCTCTACATTTTACCACAAATTTTTACAAAAAGCAATAAAAAAAGCTTGCAAAATAAAGATTATAAAAATTCAAAATTTTTTTTAAAAGGTATTGACCAAAAAATGATTATAAAGGATAATATTATATATGAAAAAAGGAAAAATCTAGCATAAGATTATAGAGCAATTTTGCTTATAAAAAATACAAAGGAGGAATATATAATGTATATATTCAATAGAGTAACAGTAGTTCCACAGTTACCAGCAAGAATTAGCAAACTTCCAGAAATTGCAAACAATCTATGGTGGTCTTGGAATTCAGAATTTTTAAGATTATTTATGGAAATTGATATGGATTTATGGGAAAGAATAGAAAAAAATCCTGTGAAATTTCTTAAATTAGTTAGTCAAGAAAGAATTGAAAAAATAGCTGAAGACCCAAATTTTCTTAAAAAATATGATAAAATAGTAGAAAATTTTGATAATTATATGGCAAGTAAAGATACTTGGTTTAATAAAACATATCCAAAAAATAAAAATGATTTAATAGCTTATTTTTCAGCCGAATATGGGTTAGATGAAATACTTCCTATATATTCTGGTGGATTAGGACTTTTATCTGGTGACCATTTAAAATCAACAAGTGATTTAGGAATTCCATTTGTTGCAGTAGGTCTTTTATATAAAAATGGATATTTTCACCAAAAAATTAATATTAGAGGTGAACAATGTAGTGAGTATCATAATATAGACTTATATAATCTTCCAATTATTCCAGTTAAAGATGAAAAGAATAATGATTTTATAATTGATATTGATATGGGAGATAGAAAAATATATATAAAATTATGGCAAATTTCAGTAGGTAGAATTAAATTATATTTAATGGATACAGATATAGAACAAAACCCAGAAGATTTGAAAAATACTACTTTAAGATTATATGGTGGAGATAGAGATATGAGAATCCGCCAAGAAATAGTGCTTGGAATGGGTGGAGTTAAAGCATTAAATGCTTTAGGATATAATCCAACAGTTTACCATATGAATGAAGGTCATTCATCATTCTTAATATTAGAATTAATAAAAAATATTATGAAAGAAAAAGAAGTTTCTTTCGATATAGCAAAAGAAATTGCAACTTCTCAAACTGTTTTTACAACTCATACACCAGTTCCAGCAGGAAATGATATATTTAATATAGATTTAGTGGAGAGATATTTTAATAAATTCTGGCCTAAGCTTGGAATTTCCAGAGAAGATTTTTTAATGTTAGGTATGAAAGAAACAGAAGGTTTTGAACAAGGATTTAATATGGGAATTTTAGCACTTAAACTTTCTGGAAAGAAAAATGGTGTAAGTAAGCTACATGGAGAAGTTTCAAGAGAATTGTTCTCTGATGTTTGGCCAAATATAGCTCAAGATGAATCACCTATAAGTTATGTTACAAACGGCGTTCATACATGTTCATGGCTTGCTCCTAGGGTAAAAGAATTATTTAATGATTATTTACCTCCATATTGGCAAGATAAAATTCATCTTCAATCAACTTGGGATAAAGTTGATGATATTCCAGATGAAAGACTTTGGGAAGCACATGTTTCTAGAAAGCAACGTTTAATAAAATTAATTAAAGCTAATATTACTGAAAGATTTTTAAATAATGGTATAGGATATGATAAAATTTCAGAGATTGTAAATCCGCTAAATCCTAAAGCTTTAACAATAGGATTTGCAAGAAGATTTGCAACATATAAAAGAGCAACTTTAATATTTAAAGATATAGAAAGACTTACACAAATTCTATGTAATGAAAATAGACCAGTTCAACTTGTATTTGCAGGTAAAGCACATCCAGCAGATGTAGAAGGTCAAGAATTAATAAAAACAATACATGAAATTTCATTAATGCCACAATTTAAAGGAAAGATATTCTTGCTTGAAAATTATAATATTGGAACTTCAAGATATTTGGTAAGTGGTGTTGATGTTTGGTTAAATAATCCAAGAAGACCAATGGAAGCATCTGGTACATCAGGAGAAAAAGCATCTGTTAATGGTGTTGTTAACTTTAGTATACTAGATGGATGGTGGGCTGAAGGTTATGATGGAACAAATGGATGGTCTATTGGAACTGAAAACGAATATACTAATGAAGAAGAACAAGATAAAGCTGATAGCAACAGTATTTATCATACTCTAGAAAATCAAATTATTCCAGCATATTATAATCAAGATAGAAATGGAATATCAAAAGATTGGATTAGACTTATGAAAAATTCAATTAAAACAACTGGTGGAAAATATAGTATGGCAAGACAAGTTGTGGATTATACAAATGATTTTTATATTCCACTTTGTAATTTAAACAAAAAATATTTCCAAGAGTTAAGTAATGTAATTGAATTTTCAGAATGGAAAAAGAAAACAAAAGGTTCTTGGGAATCAATAGTATTAGAACAAGCTGAAAATCCAGATAATGCAAGAATGGTAGCTGGAAGTAAAATAAAAGTTAAATGCTTTGTTAATTTAGCGAATGTAGATGAGCTTCATGCTAATGTTCAAGTTTATTTTGGACAATTTTTGGAAAATGGAAGTGTAAAAAATGTATATACAACTGAAATGAAAAAGACAGGTGAAGAAAATGGAAAACTTGTATATGAAGGAACAATAGAACTTCCAACAGGTGGAAATTTTGGTTATACATTTAGAGTAATGCCAAAACATGAGATGATGCTAGACCCAGAAAATATGAATTTAATTAAATGGCTTACAAAATAAAAATTAAAGTAATTAAAAAATGACTGTTAAAGTAAAAGCAGAGGGAAAATATCTCTCTGCTTGTTCAGTAATTAATAATTTATATGTTGTTTGGTATATAGAAAGATTTATAAAATATATTTGACTTCAATTATAGTAATATAGTAACTGAAATAAAATTGATAAAATTCTGTATAGATTTAATAGATAATTTTAATAATAATTATTATTATAGAAGGAGGAGTGGGATTTTGAAAAGTAAAAAGCGGAATTACATTAATAGCACTAATAATAACAATAATAGTACTTTTAATATTAGCTGGTGTGAGTATTACTTTAGTAGTAGGAGATAATGGAACACTAACAAAAGCACAAAAAGCAACAACAGAAACAAATAAAGCATCAATAAAAGAAGAATTAGAACTTGAAATATCAAATATGCAATTAGAAGCAATAGAAAATAATGAAGAACTAACAAAAGAAAAAATAGTAGATGAGCTAAAAACAAATAAAGGATTATTAGTAGTAGATTATACAGATAAAACAATAAATGGAAAATATAAAGATTATCAAATATTTGTAGATGAAAATAATAGAGTGACAGTGGGAGAAAGAGGAGAAAGTGAAGAAGAATATATTAGAGAAGAATTCTATATAGGTGAAAATGTGGCTTCAGATAGTAATACTAATAATTATCCAACTTATTTAGCAAATATTGAAGAAGCTCAGAATTTAATTAAATTAATACAAGCAGAAACATCAAAATTGTCGTCATATGGTGTTTTAAAAAATAGATTAGATTATTTAAAAAATGACTTGGTATTTGATGAATCAGCAGATAGTAATATAAGAGATACTGATATGGCAGAGGGGATGGATAGTAATATAATAGATGCTGGTATGGCAGATGAGATGAGTAGTGGTTTTAAGATTAATAGAGAACATGAAAATATGAATAGTACTTTAACTTTACATCGTTATTCTATAGGAGAAGATATAGAAATTAATATAAATGACAAAAATGATATAGAAAATGCATTAAAAATACTTGAAGAAGAATCAGAACTTATTATAAATAATTTTGAATATAATGGACATAAAATATTAAAAAATGGAGCAATAGTTCATGTAGTATATGGAGATTATGGACAAAGAGAACTTGTAATTAATTTTAGAAGAGCATCACTTGAATTAGCAGCATTAGGTTCAGCCGAAATGAACATTTATTCAACTGGATATCTTGCTCATAATAATTTAGAAATAGCAAAATATTTTATAAGTGGAGTATGTGACATATTAAATAGTGAAGAAAGTTATTCTGCTGAGCAAATAGAAGCAAAGATAGGAGAAAAAGGTGCAGAAACTATAAGAAAATATATGGAATCTTATTTATTATCTCCAATGTTAGCTGATGGAAGTATAGAAGGTGGAAAAATTTTTTCATTTTTTTTAGAGTCGGATAATCCTTTAGGAGATAAATATTTTACAGAAGAAACAAGCAAGAAATTTGCAGAAATGTCTAATTCAGAATTTGATAAAGCTGTTGAAATATATTTTTCAAGTATAAATACTTTTGCTTTAAGCCCAAGTGATAGTACTGAATCTGAGGAAGAAATAAGAAGAAAAATAAGTATGTGGAAAAATGCTCATGTTAATTATATAGATTCTAAGGAATTTATAAATGTAATTGAACTAGAATTAGATAGAATAGCCAAAGAAGCAAATTATTATAAAACAGGTAAGAAGATAATAGATGGAACATATGGGAATAATATACCATCTTTAACAATAAAAGATTTAGGATTAACAGGAACTGAAAGTCTTTTACCAATTTCAGTACGTGAAGCATCAATTACAAGAATAAGAAATGGACTTTCAATATTAGATGAAACAATTTCTAAATTAAATAATCTTTCTAAATAATAGACTTTTGGATTTTGTGGACTTTTTGGAACGGTTCTAAAAAGTCCACACTTTTTAATATGAACTTTTTAGAACTGTCCAAGATAGATGTTGATATAAATGTGAATTGATGATATAATAAAAAACATATGAATTATTTTATAGAAGCTATATTTAACTATTAATTAACATTGGAGGAATGCATATGGTAAGAAATTTTAGTTTTTTTAATGTAGCTGTTGACCCATCAACCTATCATATTCATTATGAAGCTGGGGAATACTCTATGAGATTTATTGGTACATATTTAGATGGAGCCCAAGAAATTGAACGAGAGTTTTCTCTAGAAGGGAAAGATGAGAAAGATGCAGAAAGTCTTTTCGAAATCTTAAAATTCGTTTTCTGTTTAAACAGGAGTGTTCCACAAACTTTAAAGATCGTAGTGGAAGTGTTAGACGATGGAAAAGAGGTTGTTTCTGTAGTAGGTCAGGGCATATTGTGGTTATGGCTAAGAAAAGATAAATACTACGAGCCTGTTTGCCTCGGATTTTTACAAGTTTTTGGAATGTTGATGGAAGAATAATTTTCTGCGATCAGTGGAGGCAGTTAGCCTCTGCGTTTTTTTTTTATTTTAATAAAAAATATAAAGGTAAAGAAAAAATAAAAATTATTGAAAATATAAAAATAAATATTTATTTAGTAGTGGTTTTTGGATAGTTTTAAAAAGTTAAAACTTGAAAAAAAGTGAACTTTTTGGAACCGTCCCGAAAGGTCTGAAAGGTTTAAAAGTTCAAAAGAAAGTTAATTTTTTGGAATCTTTTACTTGACATATATGATATAATAAAAAATATTTATATAGATTGGAGGATAAAAGAATGAAAAAGTTAATACCAGTAACATTGCTTACAGGTTATTTAGGGTCAGGAAAAACAACACTTGTAAATCATGTACTAAATAATCAAAAAGGATATAAAGTAGCAGTTATAGTAAATGATATAGGAGAAGTTAATATTGATGCAACACTAATTCAAAAAGGAGGTGTTGTTAATCAAACAGATGATAGTTTAGTTCCGCTTCAAAATGGATGTATTTGCTGTACTTTGAAAGTTGATTTGATGAAGCAAATAGTTGAACTTGCAAGTTCTGAAAAATTTGATTATATTTTAATTGAAGCAAGTGGTATATGTGAGCCAATACCAATTGCTCAAACTATTACAGCGATTTCAGAAGATGCAGCAAGTTATGGATTACCAGAAATCTGTAGATTAGATAATGTAGTTTCTGTTGTAGATGCACTTCGTTTGGCAACAGAATTTGGATGTGGTTCATATTTAGAGAAAAATGTTGAAGAAGAAGATATTGAAAATTTAATTATTCAGCAAATTGAATTTTGTAATGTTATAATTTTAAACAAGGTAGATGAGATAAAACCAGAAGAATTAGAATTAGTAAAAGCAGTAATTAGAAAATTACAACCTACTGCTGAAATAATAGAAACTAATTATGGAAAAGTTGACGTATCAAAAATATTGGATACACGCTCTTTTGATTTAGAAAAAGTTGCATCTTCTGCTGGATGGATTCAAGAACTAGAAAGTGATAATGTAGAAGATGATAATCATAATAATGAGAAACATAAACATAATCATCATGACGAAGAACATGTTCATCATCATGATGAAGATTGTGAACACTGTGAAGGATGTGAACATTGTGAAGAACATCATAAAGAAGAAGGTCATCATGGTAGTCATCATCACCATCATCATGATCATGAACATGGAGAAGTAGAAGAATATGGAGTAGGAACTTTTGTATATTATAGAAGAGCTCCGTTTAATAGAAATAAATTTGAAAGTTTTGCTGATAATTTTCCAACTAAAACTGTTATTAGATGTAAAGGATTACTTTGGTTTTCAAATGAACCAAGTATTGGTTATATTTTTGAACAAGCTGGAAAACAAGTACAAGCTTTTGAATCTGGAGAATGGATTGCATCTGCTCCAAAACAAGAACAACTTCAATTATTAAAAGAAAATCCTGATATAGAAAAAGATTGGGATGAAACTTATGGAGATAGAATGATTAAACTTGTGTTTATTGGTAGAAATATGGATAAAGAAAATATTATTGAAACATTAGATAAGTGTTTAGACAAGTAACTTTATAAGTTATAGATAAATTATTTTATATAAAATCTAATATCTAGTACAACATATATGTTTTATATTAAATTTGATTGATAGAATGAGTGTGCACCACAAATGTTAGACAAAAAGTAAAGTTTAACATTTGGAGGTGTATTTTTTTGAGTAAATAAAAATTAATAAATTATATATAGTGTAGAAAAATTAAATCTGTTAATTATAAATTTTTATGAGAATATACAATAAAAATTAATATTATAATTATAATATTATTTTTTTTGAATATAATATTTTATCTTATATAAATATAAGATTGTTTCTAATAATTTTATAAAATATGACAAAACTTTTATGACAATTTAATAATAAAAAAAGCAAAAATAAATGCTTGTAAGCACTGAGATCTAAAAGTTAAGCTTAGGTTGCCCAAAACAAATTTGTTGGACACATAATTTAGTTGCGAAAAAAATTAAAAAAATTGTCAAAAAATGCGATGTGAATAAATATTGTCGAAAAAAGGCACTAAACAAAGTTATTCACAGAGTTATCCACATTATCCACACTAAACTATCCACAGAAAATGTGTACGAAAAGAATAAAAAAAGTTTACATAAGTTAAACAGATATTAAAAAATGTTTTATTTTGAAAAAAAATATATAAATATATATTAATTAAGAATAAAATGTAAATAATGTTAATTAGAAATATAAATACAATTCCTAAGAACTAAATTGAATGTAAAAGAAAATATAAAGAAATTAAAATAATATAAAGAAAATAAATATTATAAAAAAGTGCTTGCAAATATTGTTGGTTATTGATAAAATATTAACACAAATAATGTATGCAAAAAAATGTAGGCATGAGCTAAAGGAAAGGGGTAGTTATTATGATTAATTTAACAATAACTGACAAAGAATTAAAAGCTACAGATGCAATAAAAGACTATGTAGAAAAAAAACTAACAAGAATTGAGAAATACTTTGGAGAAGAAACTATTGAAGCTAATGTAAAAATAAAAGCAGAAAAAAATTATCAAATAGCTGAAATGTATATATCTGCAAATGGTGTATCATATAAAGCTGTAACAGAAGATAAAGATTTATATGCTTCAATAGATAAAGATATAGATATTCTTGAAGGACAAATTAGAAAATCAAAAACAAAAAGAGAAAAAATGCAAAAAGATTCTTCTATAAAACAAATAACTTTTAATGGAGAAGATGAAATTAGTATTGAAGATGAAGTTATTAAAACATTACATTATGAAATAAAACCTATGTCAATAGAAGATGCAAAATTGAAATTAAAAGAAAAAGTTAATAATTTATTTTATACATTTATTAATATTGATACAAATAAAGTTAATGTTTTGTACAAATTACCAGATGGAAAAAACTTTGGAATTGTAGAACCAGAAGCTTAAATTTAAATAATTAGTTATAGAAAAACCTGTAATCATAGTAAAGATTATGGGTTTTTTTGTTTTTAAAAGCATATAATATTTATATAATATAAAATTTATTTTTTAGTTTTTATTATATAAAGTTATTAATTTGAATTATAAATTTATTTTTGTTATATGAATTTGATACAAATATAAAGATAAGTATTTACTAAATATTTTTTGCTAGATTTCACATTATTTGTAATTTTTTGTTTGCGTTTTATTTAAAAATTTGATAATAAATTTTTTATAACTAAAAAACATTAGTAATTATATAGCAGGTAAATTTCGACAAAACAAGTACTTTTTCTTCGAAGGATTTTTGCAATAAAAATTAGAATATAATAAATAGCTTGTACAAAATAAATTCAAACTAAAGTATATAGAAAGGAGAGAATAATGCAATTTAAACATTTTATTGAAGAAAAATTACTTGTCGTAGAACTAACAGAAGAAATTGATCACCATAGTTCAGAACTAATTAGAACTAGAATGGATTATGAGATTGGAAGATTTATGCCTAAAAAGGTTGTTATGGATTTAGATAGAGTTAGTTTTATGGATAGTGCTGCAATAGGTTTAATTATTGGTAGGTATAAAACAGCAAAAATGTATGGAGGAGAATTAGAAATTCAAAATGTTAGTCCAAAATTAAAAAGAATTTTAGATATGTCTGGAATTGATAAAATCATTGATGTAAAAGAAGTTAGTAACATTAGTAAAATAGGCTAAAAAATAAAAAAGGAGAGAGCAGTTTATACTGCTAAATTGGTTATGGAAAATTTAAAAAATGAAATGAAATTAGAATTTTTAAGTAGATCTGCAAATGAAGCGTTTGCTAGAATTGCAGTTGCAAGTTTTTGTTCACAATTAGATCCTACAATTGAGGAGATAGCAGATATAAAAACGTCTGTATCAGAAGCGGTTACGAATGCTATAATTCATGCATATGATAATACAGATGGAATAATAAAAATACATAGCAAATTATTTGAAAATGAAATTGAAATTGAAGTTGTAGATTTAGGAAAGGGAATTGAAAATGTAGAAGAAGCCAAAGCACCATTATATACTACAAAAAGTAATTTGGAACGTTCAGGAATGGGATTTACTATTATGGAAAATTTTATGGATGGATTAAAAGTTGAATCTGTTGTTGGATTAGGAACAAAAATTACTATGAAAAAGAAAATAAGCAAAAGCCAAAATTAATATGAATGGGAAGGATACTTATGAGAAAAGATGAAAAGTACTTGATGAGTGAAGCACAAAGAGGTAATTGTAAGGCTTTAGAGGAATTGATAAAACAAAATAATGGGCTTATTTGGAGTATAGTAAGGAGATTTTATGGAAGAGGTTATGATTTAGAAGATTTATATCAAATTGGTTCTATTGGTTTTATAAAATCAGTCAAAAGATTTGATATGAGTTATGAGTATAAAATGTCGACATTTGCAGTACCATATATTATGGGAGAAATCAAAAAATTTATTAGAGATGATGGAATGATTAAAATAAGTAGAACAATTAAAGAACTTAGTATAAAGGTTAAAGATATAGAACAAGAGTATTTAAAGAAAAATGGAGAATCTCTTAGTGTTAAAGAACTAGCTAGATTATTAGATGAATCTGAAGAAAATATATGCTTAGCTTTAGAAGCTGGTAGACAGATTGAATCAATAAATGCGGAAATTTTTGAAAATGGAAAGGAAGAAAAAGTAGAAAGAGTTATTGGAAAAAATCAAGATGAACAAAATAAAATTATAGATAGATTAACTATAAATGATATGATTGAAAAATTAGGTATAAGAGATAAAACCATTATAAGACTTAGATATTTTAAACAAAAAACACAAACACAAGTTGCCAAAATACTTGGGATTTCACAAGTTCAAGTTTCTAGAATCGAAAAGAAAATTTTAGATGATATGAAAGAAAAAATGGTAGGATGATGACTATGTTAAAAAAATTAAAAAAAATTTTTTTATATGCTATTTTAATAATAGTGGTTGCTAAATGTTTTCAAATAGTATTTTTTAATAAAGCTATGCCTACATCTGGTGAAGATGAAAAAGGTATTGCTGTATATAAAAAATTCAATTATGGAGATTATACAACTATAAAACTATTACATACAGAAACAGGGGAAGTAGAAGAACTTCCCCTTGATATTTACTTATATGGTGTAGTATCAGCAGAAATGCCAGCAAGTTTTGAAGATGAAGCATTAAAAGCACAAGCAGTTGTTGCTAGAACTTATACTATTTATAAAATTAGAAATGGAAGTAAACATGTAGATGTTGGAGCAGATATTTGTGATAATTCACTTTGCTGTCAAGCATGGATTTCAAAAGAAAATAGATTAGCTAGGTGGGAAGAAAATAGTCGTGATGTAAATTGGGCAAAAATTGAAAATTCAGTAAATTCAACTATAGGGAATGTGGTATTATATAATGGAGAGCCAATAAATAGTTTTTTTCATAGTAATAGTGGAGGAACAACAGAAAGTTCGCTTAATGTTTGGGGAGGAGATTATCCATATCTTCAAGTTGTTGCAACTAATGGAGAAGATGCATATACTTCCTATAAATCTGAAGTGAACTTATCTAAAGATGAATTAATTCAAAAAATGCACGATAAATATGAAAATTTTGAAATCGATTTTTCAAGTGAAGAGGCAATTAAAATATTAGAAAATACGGAAAGTGGAAGAGTTAAAACCTTAAAAGTTGGAAATACTAATATTTCTGGAGTGGATGCAAGAAATATATTTGAATTAAAATCAACAAAATTTACAGTAGAATTAAAAGATGAGAATATTAAATTTTCTGTTTTAGGATATGGGCATGGAGTTGGTCTTAGTCAATGTGGAAGTGATAGTTTGGCAAAAGATGGAAAAGATTATAAAGAAATAATAAAATATTATTACAAAGATGTGGAAATAAGTGAATAAATTTCAAGAAAATGAGAATACTTCTAATATAAATAAAATGTTTATATTAGAAAGGATGATTCATAAGTCATGAAAGATTTTTTTGGTGATGAAAAGTATAAAAAAATTATAATTGCATTTTGGATAACTTTAATAGTTGCAATTATTACATTTGTTGTGATTTTTATTACATTTAGTAAAAGGTTAAGAAATACAGCCGATATGGGACTTCTAACAATAAATACAACAACCTCTGTAGTACCTAATAGTTCTGATACAGTGGAGAGTACTAGTACAACAACAGATAAAGATATAAATGAAGTAGCCAAAGATGTATTAAATCAAATTTCAAATGAAACTAATGTAGTAAAAAATAATACAAAAAAGGAAGTAGCTAAGAGTGGTAATAATTTAGAAGCAAATAATCCAAATGCTAACACTTCAAATGATAATGTGACTGGAACAAATAATAAAGTAGAAGAACCAGTTGTTGCAAAAGAAGAGGTAAAAAAAGAGCTTAAATTTGAAGCTCCAACAGTAGGAGAAATTATTGTTGATTATGCTGATGAAAGTTTAGTATATTCAGAAACTTTAGAAGAATGGACTACTCATTTAGGAGTTGATATTAAAGCAAGTAAAGCAAGTGCAGTAGTTGCATCAGAAGAAGGAACAATTAAAAATATAAAAAATGATCCAAGATATGGATTAACTGTTACAATATCTCATTCTGATGGATATGAAACAGTTTACTCAAATTTATTGTCAGCAGATTTTGTAACTATTGGTGATAAAGTAGAAAAAGGTCAAACAATAGGAACAATAGGAGAAAGCGCAAGTTTCGAAGTTGCACAAACTCCACATTTGCATTTTGAAGTATATAAAGATGGAAAATCTATTAATCCAACAACAATATTAAAATAATTTTTGATAAATATTGTATATATTATTATATAGGTTAGTTTTTAGTTAGATGTTAATGTTTTTAGCATTTATTAAAACTAACCTATTTTTAATTAAGTTTATAGATTTTTTGCATATACGAAATATTATAATTGTATAGTAGTGTAAAAATCTATAAACTTAAATTTATTTTAGGGTTGAAAATGAAAAACTTAAATGTTATAATATATAAGTAAATTTATATATATGAGAGGAAATAATTTAATTATGGAAGAAAAAGAAAAAAATAATAAATCTAAAAAAAGACAAATAGATTCAAAGAAAATAGTAACTAGCATTATTGCTGGTATTTTATGTATATTAATGCTTTTATCTGTTTGTGGAACTCTTTTAGCATATATCTTTGCTAAATAGTTTATAGGTATCATATAACCTAAATTTTAATTTAAGAGGAAATAGTAAATGTTTCAAAATAGTGCATCAATGCAATATGTTTATACTATGGATTTTATAGAATATTTTAAATCCTGGACTGAAAGTCCAATTAATTTAATTGTTGGTATTTTAGATATTGCAATTGTAATATTTTTATTATATAAGGCAATAAGAATTTTAAATAAAACACGTGCATGGCAGTTATTAAAAGGAATTGCTATTTTAATTGTTTTAACTTTAATTACAGGTTGGCTAAAATTTGGAATTTTAAATGCAGTTCTTACTACAGTAATGACATATCGGAGCATTTATACTTATAGTTATTTTTCAACCAGAACTTAGGCGAATTTTAGAACAAATAGGTACAAGTAAGTTTAAAACAATTTTTGGAATAACTAAAAATTACGAGAGTAAAACTAAAGAAACTATTTATCAAGTTGTAATTGCTGCAACAGAACTTTCTAAACGAAAAACAGGAGCATTAATTGTTTTAGAAAGAGATATTAAAATTAAGGATATTATAGATACTGGAATTTCAATAAATGGAGAGGTTTCACCACAAATTTTGTGTAATATATTTGTACCAAATACGCCGTTGCATGATGGTGCTGTAATTATTAGTGAAAATAAAATTGCAGCTGCATCTTGTATGCTTCCACTATCAGATAATCAAGATATTTCAAAAGAGCTTGGAACTAGGCACAGAGCCGCAATGGGGCTTTCAAAACAGTGTGATAGTATAATAGTAGTAGTTTCAGAAGAAACAGGTAAAATTTCAATTGCTAAAGATGGAACTTTAATTGTAGATGTTAGAGAAGATGTTTTAAAGAAGATTTTATTAAAGAATATGATTGTAGAACCGAGGCAAGTAGATAGTAAAGTTAAAGAAGAAACAGTACAAGAAAAAACAATTAAAAATACTGAAAAATAATAATTTTGTATAAAAATAAATTAAAATTTAAGCAGGTTGCTAATCATAAAATTTAATGTTTAGTAACCTGTATTTAAATTTGAATATAAATTATTTATAATTTATTGTTTGTAATAATACTGTACTTGCATTGAAAATAAAATATGGTAAAAAGAAAATAGAAAACTTAAAATTAAACGGAGAGAAAAATGCGAAATATAAAATTAATAATAGAATATGATGGTAGGAAGTTTGGACGGATGGCAAAAACAGCCAAACAAACTAAATATTCAAGGTGAAATTGAAAGAGCAATTTTTGAATTAGTTCGGAGAACAGGTAGATTTAATTGCCTCTGGTAGAACAGATAGAGGAGTTCATGCACTTGCTCAAGTTGCGAATTTTAAAATAGAAAATGATAAACTTCCTATAGAAAAATTTGCTATAGCTTTAAATTCAAAATTAAAAAATAGTATTAGGATTAAATCAGCAGAAGAAGTAGATAAACGTTTTCATAGTAGATATTCTGTTCATTCAAAAACATATAGATATGTTATAAATAATTCTAAATATGGAAGTGCCATTTATAGAGAATTTGAATATAATTTTCCTGTAAAACTTGATATAAGTAAAATGCAAGAAGCAATAAAATATTTTATAGGAGAACATGATTTTAAAGCTTTTAAAGCTAGTGGAACTAGTAGTAAAAGCAGTGTAAGAATAATTTATGATGCAAAAGTTATACAAAATGAAGATAGAATAAATATAGAACTTACAGGAAATGGTTTTTTATATAATATGGTAAGAATTATTTCAGGAACATTAGTGGATGTTGGCTTAAATAAAATAGATGTAAATGATATTCCTAAAATTATTGAAACAAAAGATAGAAAGCTTGCAGGAAAGACACTTCCAGCACATGGATTATTTTTGGTAAATGTAAATTATTAAATTTTTATAAGAGGTGATAAAAATTAGAGTAGCTATTATATCAGATATACATGGTAATATTGTGGCATTAGAAGAAATTTTAAAAGATTGCAAAAAACAAATGGTAGATGAGTATGTTTTTCCAGGAGATATTACACTTGAACTTCCATTTGGAAATGAAGTATTAAATACAATAAAAAGTATTAGTAAATATGCTGTAAGAGGAAATAAAGAAGATTATATTACAGAATATGATAAGAACAAGTATAAATGGGAAAATATTCAATTTAAAAATGCAATTTTTTTATATAATTTATTTACACATGATAATTTAGAATATATTAATAATTTACCACTTACACTTTCATTAGAATTTGAAGGGATCAATTTATTTGTGTGCCATGGTTCACCAGAATCTGTAGAAGAAAAAATTCTTGAAAATGATATTAATATAATGAATAAATATACAAAAGATTTAAAAGAAGATATATTAGTTTTTGGTCATACACATGAAAAAATTTGGACTAAAAAATTAAATGAAAAGTGTTTAATAAATTCTGGCTGTTCAGGTGTTTCTCCATATAATGCAAATAAAGCTGAATATGTAATTTTAGATATAGAAAATGGAAAATATAATATTATAAAAAGGCTTGTAGAGTTTAATTTAGAAAAGTTAAAAAATATGATTATACAAACTGGCATTTTAGATGCAGATAAAGTTTTAATGAATTTAACGTATTTAGCTTTATGTGGAAAAGGTAATATAAGATATGAATTTTTTAAGGAAGCTAAAGCTATTTCATATCAGAGAGGAAATAAATTATATAAAGATGATGCAACAGGTGTTTATAAATATTTTAAATTATTTGATGATGATATTTGGTTAAGTCTTGCCGAAAAATATAAAAATGAATTTGAGTTATAATAATAATTTATTATAATCTAAAAATTTTAATTAAAGTGTAAATTAATAATTATAAAGTAATAATTGTAAAACAATAATTGTAGAGTAATAATTGTAAAGCAATAATTGTAGAGCAATAATTGTAGAGTAATAATTGTAGAGCAATAATTGTAGAACAATAATTGTAGAGCGATAATTGTAAAGCAATAATTATAAAATAATAATTAATAAAAATATTGTGGAGGAAAATTGTTAATCTGAAATAAATTAACAATTAATAAATGTATATGAGAATAGATAAATTTTTAAAAATTAGTAGAGTAATAAAAAGAAGAACTGTTGCAAATGAAGCAGCAGATAATGGTAGAATTTCAGTAAATGGTAAGGTTGTTAAAGCCAGTTATGAGGTAAAGACAGGAGATATTGTGGAAATAAGGTTTGGAGATAAAGTTTCAAAATTTGAAATTCTTCAAATTCCAACTTCACAAAAAATTGTAGGAGAAGTTATAAAAGTTTTATAGTTTTAATTAAAGTTATATTTTAATAAGAAAATTTTAAAAGGTGCATTTCAATAGGTGAGTTATCTTTTGAGATGTATTTTTTTATTTTACAAGATAAATTTTGGTTATATTTTTTTTGGAATTTTTAGCTTATTAGCTTATATTTAAAAAATTTTTTGCTAAATAAAAAACATTTTTTAAATTTATATGAATGATTAATTTTTAAATTTGTTTTTAGAAATTAGGTAATTTAAATATTTTTATAATTGAAGTCTTTATAATTTAGTAATGATTGCCACAAATTCTAAAATATGGTATAATATAATTGCGATTTATTCATTTTAATAAAAATGTTAAAAATTAGTTTTTATACTATATATATTTAAGTTATTTAGAAATGGAGGAAAAAATATGCAATTATCTTTAAGAAGTAAGTATAGAAGCAAAGAAATATTAGCAAGAAGACAAAAAATGATAGAAAAAGAAAAATTACATATTAAAGATAAAATTAGTTATGAAAGACTTAAAGAATTATATAATAAATATGGTGAAGGATTAGAAGAAAAAGAGTTTGCATATGCTTTTTTAGATTTAGATGAAGTAAAATATAACAATGTTTCTAATAAAAATTCACAAACTACAATATTATCAATGCAATATGTTTCAAATGAAGAATTAAAAAGTATAAGGGCAAAATTAATTGAATTATATGATTTAAAAGTAGTAAGTTATAATAAAGCAATGGAACTTTATGAGAAATTTGGTAAGATGTTATTTTTTAAATTATTTTCAGAGGAAATATTAGGTATAGATGAAAAAATTTTTAAAAGTAAAAAAATAAAGAAAAATCCTGATAGAGAAATAGAGGTTAATTTTGACAGTGAACCTGGTGAATTTACTAGTTTAGATGATACAATAAAAGATATGCCAATGTATGTTTTAAATCCTGAATATATATTGGAAATCAGAAAGAAAATAATTTACGAAGATGGATTACATATTAAAGAGAGTATTGATTATGAAATATTCAAAGAATTATATAATAAATATGGAAAAGATATGCTAGAGTTAGTATTTGCTCAAGAAGTTTTAGATATAGGTCCCAAATCGTTAAATAGAATGAAAGGTCCTAAAAAAAATAGTACTATAATTCTTCAGAATGTTGAAATTTCAAAAGAATATATAGATATTCTTAGAAATAAAATTATTGTATTAAATAAATTAGAAGGTGGTCAAGTTTTAGAATATTCAAAATTACGTGAATTTAATAAACAGTATGCGATAGAATTCTTAGAAAGAGATTTTGCGGTTGATATTTTGGATGTAAAAAATGAAAATTATAGACCAACAGGAACAAATACTAGTGTAACAATTTTAAACTCAAAAGAAACTAATTTTGAAGCATTAAGAGATAAAATAATTAAGGAACAAAAGCTACATTATGATGATATGATAGATTATAATATTTTTAAAAAATTGCATCAAAAATATGCTCCAAATATGTCTGAAGTAGTATTTGCTGAAAAGATTTTAGATATAAGAAGTAGTAATTTTATGGAGGTAAAACATTATAATGGACGTGCTCGTATATTATTAAATCTTAAATTACCAGATAAAAGTGAAATTAATGATATTAGAAAAAAAGTAATAATAGAAAATAATTTTCATATAAATGATGAAATTGATGATAAAAGTGCAATGCATGTAAGAAATTATATTGAAGAATGCAAAATAAGTTTTAGAAAAGGAGAACTTTTAGTAGATGATATGGATCTTTTGATGGAATGTATGCTATTAGTCAACTGCAAGACAACAGAGATAGAGTTATTTACTAAAATGTGCATATCATTTAGTTTATATAATAAGGCAAATACTTTTATAACAGATATGATTTCTAATAATAAAATTTCACATGAAGAAAAAGGAAAACTAATGCTATTACGAGTGCATGTTAATGAGGCTATGAAAAAAGAAAATGCATTAGAGTATTTAAAAAAGCGGTTTTAAAGATATAAATCAACTTTCTAAGATAACAGGAGTAACAGAGATTGAGATTTTAAGATTGAAAAAAAACCTAGAAGAAGAAAAGGATAAAGAATCTGTAATGTTATTAAAACTTGTAGGAAGCGATAATGATTGTCGTTATTAGTTGGTTATTGAGAAATAAGAAATTAAAATAAAGGATTAAAAAATATATAATATAAGCTTTAGATAAGTTTAAGAAAATAATTTATGTTGATAAATCTCCAAAAGTATGATATAAAAATAATAATTATTATTTTTAAGGAGGGATTAATCAATTAATAGTTTAATATTTCTATAAATTGATTATACAAGATACAAATGGAGTTTGTTCATTTACATGTACATAGTGAATATAGTTTATTAGATGGAATGTGCAGAATTAAAGATATACCGAAAAGAGCAAAAGAACTTGGAATGAAAGCAATTGCTCTTACAGATCATGGTGTTATGTTTGGTTCTGCCATTTTTTTTCAGGAATGTCAAAAACAAGGAATAAAAGCTATTACAGGATGTGAAATGTATATTGCTCCTAGAAGTAGATTTGAAAAGGATGCAGGAAGAGATGATAAATACAATCATCTTATTTTGTTAGTAAAAAATAAAAAAGGATATCAAAATTTAATAAAATTAGTATCTATTGGTTTTACAGAAGGATTTTATAGTAAGCCAAGAATAGATAAAGAAATTTTAAAAGAATATTCAGATGGATTGATTTGTTTAAGTGCTTGTTTAGCTGGAGAACTCCCAAAAGCAATTTTGAATGATGATATGGAAAAAGCTGAAGAAATTGCACTTTGGTATAAAGGTATTTTTGGAGAAGATTATTATTTAGAAATTCAAAACAATGGATTAAGAGAACAAATAATGGTAAATCAAAAGCTTATTAAGTTAGCTAAAAAGTTAGATATTTCATTAGTAGCTACAAATGATGCTCATTATTTAAAAAAAGAAGATAGTTTTAATCATGAAATTTTACTTTGCATGCAAACAGGAAAACGTATTACAGATGAAGATAGAATGCGTTTTGAAACAGATGAATTTTATATAAAAAGTCCAGAAGAAATGCAAGATTATTTTGAAGCGGTTCCAGAAGCTATTGAAAATACAGTTAAAATTGCTGATAAATGTAATTTCGAATTTGAATTTGGTGTTACTAAACTACCTAATTATGATGTTCCTAAAGAATTTGAAACTCATGAGGCATATTTTAGAAAACTGGCAGAAGATGGAATAAAAGAAAGATATGGAGAAAATCCAGAAAAATTTATATTAGATAGAGCAGAATACGAAATAGAAATTATAACTAAAATGGGATATGTAGATTATTATCTTATAGTTTGGGATTTTATAAATTATGCAAAATCTATTGGAGTTTCTGTGGGGCCAGGAAGAGGGTCTGGTGCTGGTTCAATTATTGCATATGCTATAAAAATTACAGATATAGACCCAATAAAATATAATTTGCTTTTTGAAAGATTTTTAAATCCAGAAAGAATTAGTATGCCAGATTTTGACGTGGATTTTTGTTATGAAAGAAGAGGAGAAGTTATAGATTATGTAACAAAAAAATATGGGGTAGACCATGTATCACAAATTATAACATTTGGTACTTTAGCAGCCAAAAATGTTATAAGAAGTGTTGGAAGAGTACTTAATATACCTTTACCACAAGTTGATAAAATTGCCAAAATGATTCCAAATGGTCCACATGTAACAATTGATGATGCATTAAAAGAAAGTAAAGAATTTAAAAATATTTATGAAGAAGATGAAGATGTTAAAAGATTAGTAGATATTTCAAAAACATTAGAAGGAATGCCAAAAAATGCATCGACACATGCTTGTGGAGTTGTTATAACGAAAAATCCAGTAGATAGTTATGTTCCTTTATATGTAAATGATGGAAATGTTGTAGCTCAATATACTATGACTCTTTTAGAACAATTGGGGCTTTTAAAGATGGACTTTTTAGGTTTGCGAACTCTTACTGTAATTGAAGATTGTAAAGAACTTGTAAAAGAAAATAGAGGAATAGATGTTGAATTTGATGAGAAAATGAATGATCCAAATGTTTATAAATTATGGCATGATGGGCAAACATACGGAATATTTCAATTTGAAAGTAGAGGCATGACTTCATTTATGAAGGAACTTAAACCAGACTGTTTGGAAGATTTAATTGCTGGAGTATCGTTATATAGACCAGGACCTATGGATCAAATACCAAGATATATTAGAGGAAAACAAAATCCAGGACATAATGAATATACTCATCCTAGCTTAGAGCCAATTTTAAATGTTACATATGGATGTATGGTATATCAAGAACAAGTTATGCAAATAGTAAGAGATTTAGCAGGATATTCACTTCGGAAGAGCAGATTTAGTTAGACGTGCTATGGGTAAAAAGAAATTAGATGTAATGGAAAAAGAAAGAGAAGTATTTATTCATGGTCAGGTAGATGAAAAAGGAAATATTATTATTCCTGGTTGTATTAGAAATGGAATAGATGAAAAATCTGCAAATAAAATTTTTGATGAGATGGCTGAATTTGCAAAATATGCATTTAATAAATCTCATGCAGCGTGCTATTCAGTAGTTGCTTATAGAACAGCTTATTTAAAAACATATTATAAAGAAGAATTAATGGCAGCTACTTTAAATAGTTTCTTAGGAAATTTAGATAAGATTCCGGTTTATATTGAAGAGTGTAGAAATTTAAATATAGAAATTTTAGGACCTAATATAAATGAAAGTGATAATAAATTTATTGTTAAAGATAATAAGATTAGATTTGGTTTAGCTAGTATAAAAAATGTTGGAAATACAGTAACTGCTGATATTGTGAAAGAAAGAAGTGAAAATGGTAAGTTTTCTAACTTTATAGATTTTTGCGAAAGAATGACAAAAATAAATATAAATAAAAAATGTATTGAAAGTTTAATAAAAGCTGGTAGTTTTGATGAATTTGGTAAAACAAGAAGTACTTTACTTGCTTCATTTGAAAATATTATAGATAGTTTAACTTCTAATTCAAAAAATAAGATAGAAAATCAAGTTTCTATGTTTGACTTTATAGAAGAACGGAGAGGCTCAAAAAGCAAATTATAGTTATAAAGAGTTACCAGAAATGGATATGAAAGATTATTTAAGTATGGAAAAGGAAATGCTTGGAATATACTTATCTGGTCATCCATTGGAGAAATTTAAGAAAAAAATTGAAATATTAACTAATATTAATTCATTAAGTTTAATGGAAATTGATACAGAACTTGAAGAAACTGGAACTTGCAAAAATTTTCAAGATGGTCAAAATATAAAAATTGCAGGAATTATTTCAAAAATTAAGAAGAAAATTACAAAAAATAATTCATTGATGGCTTTTCTTACTATAGACGATTTATATGGAAGCTATGAAGTAATAGTGTTTGAAAGTATTTTTAACAGATATGGAATCAATATTGAAGAGGAAAAAATAGTTTTAATTGAACGGAAGACTTTCTATTAAAGGGGACGAAAAAACTAAAATTATTGCAAGTAGTGTTAAAGAAATTTTAAATAAAGATGAAAATATTAGTAGAATAAATATTAATATTACAGATTTTGGAGAAGACAAAAAGGAAAACTTAAGAAAATCTATAAGATACTATTCTAAAATGGAAAATGCAGAAACATTTATAGATGTTACTGTAAATGGGGAAGTACGTAATTGTGGAAAAATATTTGTTAGTACAGAAGTTATAAATAAATTTTATGAGCTGTTTGGAAAAGACAATGTATATATTTCTTAATTTTAGATTTTGAAATTTTTTCATTATTTTGAAAGAATGTATAGTATTTTACTATTTATAAAAAGTTTTTTAAAACTTCTTTTACTCTTCTTTTCGAGCATTGTAAAACTTTTTATTTTTTAGTATTCATTATTCAAAAAATTCCTAAATTTAAAAGCTTATTGCATTGACTATTTCGTATTTTACTATTATAATCAAATATATTATCAAAAATGGGAGATATTGACACATGAAAAAAAGAAAAAATGGAGGTTCATTATTTTTAATAATAATTGCACTTATTATTATAGCTATTATTGCAGTAATTGCAATTTCTAAAATAACAGGAGATGATGGAGTAATTACAAAAGTTAATAAGGTAGAAGTAGAGTATTCAAAAGCAGAAGTAGGGGAGAAATTAGTTGCAATTGTACATGGGGAAGTTGTTAAAGCTTCTGAAAAAATTTCTGGAACATCAAATGATATTAGTACTGTATTTAATGAAAAGATATTAATTTCATTTTTAACAGGTACTTTAGAAAATGAAGAAAATCCAGGAATAGAATGCTTAACTGTAGAACCATCAGCAACTCAAATAAGAACAGTATTAGAAGATGGGGAAATAAGTAATATTTATATTATAAATCCAAAAGCTCTTTCAGATAAAGTAGATATTTATGGAAAAGGTAAATCATTAGAAGATAAAGATGTATTTACATTAGAAGCAATAACAGAAGAAATTACTGCTGAAGATGGTTCTATATATACTAAGTCTACAGGAAAATTTGAAATAAAATATTATGATTATGAAGGAAAATCTTCAGTTATAGAAACTGTTGATTTGTACTTAACTAATCAATCTTAAAATTAATAGATAAATTATAAGAAATTTTAAAATTAAAATAAAAGTTAATAAACTTTAAGTACAAATAAAAATTTATAAGCTTTAAATTAAAATAGAAGTTAATAAGCTTAAAAATAAAAAAATACTAAAAAACCTTAATTATTAAATAATTAAGGTTTTTTAGAGTGTGTCTATAAATGAGAGTTAATTCAAATTTAGTAGGAGAATTATTCATCTCCTAAGGTATTTCCATACCAATTCTTCTCTAAACAAAGTTTAGCTCTTTTTACTGATTTTTCATTTTTAGAATCGTTTATAACATCTTGAATAAATGTTGGATGAGAATTTATAAATTCCCTCATTGTTCCATCAGGATCTTCAAAATATTTTTTTAACATTTCAAATTGTGTGTTATTAATAACATTTTTATTTAATGCTAGAGTAATTAAATCTTCATCTAATTTTAATAAAGAGTAAGGTCTAACTTCTAGCTCTTTTAAATTTTTATCTCCTGATTGATTTCTATCAACTATGTAAATAGCCCAATTTATTTTTGAACCTAATTTATTTATTGCTGGAACCCAAGCTCTTTCAAAACTTGAACCAGTATTTAGAATATCTGTAACATGAAGAATTCTTTTTCCCATTAAATTTGAAATTTGAGTTGATTCTTCAAAGTCACAAGTACTTGCTATTGTAGTTAAATCTTTAAATATTGTTATATGTGGTTTTCCAAGTAAAACTGCTACTGGAATTGAAAAATACCAATCTCTTCTTTCACCACCAGATATATAATCAATAAGATTTAATTCAAAATTTTCTTTAATATATTTAACTAATTTATCTATAACTGTTTTAAAAATTTCATTATTATCATATTGTTTCATAATTTCATCATATAAAAGTTCTGGAATTTCTGTTTTTTCTTTAGATGTAAGCCAATTATCTATTTTAGAAAGAAGGTTTGCAGAATCTTCACTACTACCATATAAATAATCAACATTTATAAAATATGGTCCTAATTTTCCAGATGTATACCAAAATGGATTATCTGCATCAGCAACTTTAAATGCATGTGTTTCAAATAATAATGATACTAATTCTTCATTCATAATATCCTCCAAAGTTAAAAAATTTTCCTATAAATAATATATAGGAAAAAAAGGTTTGTGTCAACGATATATTTAAAATTATTATTATTTTTTATTGCAAATTTTCTAATATGTGTTAAAATATTAATTATGAGTTTAAAATAATTGATGTTGATGGAGATATTGGAAAATGACATATGAAACGCTTGAAAAAGAATTGAATAAAGATGGAAAACTTCATTCTTTGTACCTTTTTTATGGTGAAGAGCGATTTTTGTTAGAAAGTGCAGTAAAAAAATTAAAAAAAAAGTTTGGCGAAATGCTTCAAGGAATAAATTATATTATAATAGATGAAAGTTTAATAGATGATCTTATTTATAATATAGAAAGTCCAGCATTTGGCTTTGAAAAAAAACTTATAATAGTTAAAAATTCTGGTCTTTTTAAAAAAGATGGTAGAAAAAAGGCTGGAACTCCAATTCAAGAAAAAGTTGCTAGCTATATAAAAGAAAATATGGATGTTATAAATGAAGCAGTAAATATAGTTTTTATTGAAGATGAAGTAGATAAAAATCAAGTTTATGAAGCTATTGAAAAAAATGGAATAATATGTAATTTTGAAGAGTTAAATCAAAATGCTCTTATTAAAAGACTAAAACAAATAGTTTTAGCATATAATGTAAATGTTAATGACGATGTTCTTACATATTTAATAGAATGTTCTGGTTCTAATATGCAATTATTAATAAATGAAATTAGAAAGTTAATTGAATTTGCAGGTACAGGTGGAACAATAAAAAAGGAAGATGTGGATAAACTTGCTGTTAAACAAATAGATGCGGTTATTTTCGACTTAACTGATGATTTAGGAAATAAAAAAATATCAAGTGCAATAGAGGTTTTGGATGGATTAATATATCAAAAAGAGCCACTTCAAAAAGTATTGGTAACTCTTTATAATCATTTTAAAAAATTGTATTTATGTTCTATTGCAATAAAAAGTGGAAAAGATATAGGAACATCAATAGGTTTAAAGCCAAATCAAACTTTTTTGGTTAATAAATATAAAAGGCAAGTAAATTCTTTTAAATCTGAAGAATTAAAAAAAATATTAGTAGAACTTACACAGTTAGATTATAATTCTAAAAATGGAAAAATTGACATAGATATAGGATTAAGAAGTATTCTATGTAGTTATTGCAAATGATAAAGTATAAAATCTATTTATTAAATATAAAATTATTTTAATAAATAGATATTTTTTTATATTTATAGTTTAAAAAGTTCAATATAATTCTAGTTTTTCTTATTAGAATTGGAAGGAGAAAATATGATTAAAATGATAATATTAATTATACTTGGATTTGTTTTTCTGATTAAAGGTGCGGATTTTTTAGTAAATGGAGCATCAGGAATTGCAAGAAAGTTTGGAATACCAGAAATGATAGTTGGTTTAACAATAGTTTCAATTGGAACTTCAATGCCAGAATTATTTGTTTCAGTAACATCGAGTTTAAAGGGTTTTAGTGATGTTTCAATTGGAAATGTAATAGGAAGTAATTTATGTAATTTGCTTTTAATACTTGGAATTACAACATGTATTCGTAGTATTAAATTTCAAAAAAATACTAAATTTATAGATATACCATTTTTAATAGTAATTACATTTTTATTTTTTATTTTAGCTCAAGATGGAAAAATTTCAACAGTAGATGCAATAATTTTAATAGTGTTATTTATAATATTTATTTTATATACAATAATTTCAGCAAAAAAACAAAAAGAAAATGATGATGAATATACTTTAGAAATGATTTTGAAAGATAAAAGTATTTCTATAATAAAATGTTTATTTCAAATTGTAATTGGTATTGTTGCATTAAAATTTGGAGGAGATTTTGTTGTAGAAAATAGCACAAAAATTGCAAAGATTATTGGAATTAGTGATAAACTTATAAGTGTTACAATAATTGCTATTGGAACCAGTTTGCCAGAACTTGTAACTTCAGTATTTGCTGCAATAAAAGGTAATACTGATATGGCAATTGGAAATATTATTGGTTCAAATATATTTAATTTGTTATTGATTATAGGTGTTTCAGCAACTATTAATGAGATTACATTTAATTTAAGTTATAATTTAGATTTGATAATTTTATTTTTCAGTACAGTAATATTATTTATAATTCCATATATGGGGAAAAAGGAATATATGACTAAATGGGGAGGTCTTACATATTTGTGTATGTATACAGCATATATGGTTCATTTAGTTGTTTAAAGTTTATAAAACTAGACTTTTTTGACATTATTTGTTATTATAATACAAAAGATTTGTTAAGATAAATTGGAGTATTTTATGGGAAAAATTAAAAATAAAAGAAAATTTATAGTAAAGTTAATAATAATTATTATTTTGATTTCTATTGGAATTTTTATTGGAAATTTTGCTTATGGAAAATATATAAGAAATAAATATAAGAATATTTTAAAAGATAATGATGCTGTTAATTATGAAATGACTCAATATTCAAATGGTGAAGAAACTAATATATTTGTTAAAGATAAAATATTATTATCTAGAAATAATAATATTGAAACTTGGGTAAGTGAGATAGAATCAAAAAGAATTATTGCAGATACATCTTCAAAAATTGCTATTATAACGGAAAATGATAATAATTTAAAAGTAAATACTTTAAATTATACTTATATAAATGATTATTTTGAAAATTCAAGACAAAAATTTAAATATTTAGGAAAAAATGATGATTATTACTTTTTGGAATTTAAAGATAAAAAGACAAAAATTATTACAACTCTATATTTAAATAGAAAAACAAATTTAGTAGATAAAATGATTGAATCTTCAAATGGAATTGAATTTGAAATAAAATATAAAATAAATTTAAATTCAGTATCAAATGAAGAGGTGAAATGCCCAGATTTAACAGACTATCATTTTGAAACATCTGTTAGTTCTAATAAATAAAATAGACATATAATTAGAAATCCTATAAAATATAAGTTATTTTAACTTAATATATAGGATTTTTAATATTTGAAAAATATTATAAGGTAACATCAAATAAATTTAAATAATTAATATTGAAAAGTATATAAGTTGAAAATCAATATAAATATAAATGGTAAAATCAAATTAATATAAGTTAAAAAACAAAAAATATTATGTTGACAATAATTAGAATTTATTATAAAATATTATATGTTTAAAATTTAGAAAAATTAAGGATTTAGAGGTATTAATGAAAAAGAAAATTTTATTAATAATAATTTGCTATATAATTTTAATATTAATAGTTAGTTTACTTATTTTATTTTTTTATAAAAATAAATCAAAAGACTTAAATAAACTTCAAGTAATTGCTACTTTATATCCAGAATATGATTTTATATCTAAAATTGGTGGAGATAAAGTAGAAGTTACACTGCTTTTAGATGCTGGTGTTGAAGCACATACCTATGAACCAAGTGTTAGAGATATGAAAGAAATTTCAGGTTCTGATATGTTTATATATACAGGAAAAGCTATGGAACCATGGGCAGAAACAGTTATATCATCTATTAATACAGAGTGTAGTATTGTAGATGTATCTAAAAATATAGAATTAATAGAGCTTGATGATTTTATATCAAAATATAGTATTTTAGATGAAGAAGAGCATGAACATAATGAAGCTGAGCATTCATATGAATATGATGGACATATTTGGATGGATCCTAAAAATGCAATAATTATGTTAGACACAATATGTGATGAACTTGTGAAATTAGATCCTAAAAATAAAGATTATTATGAAAAAAATGCGAATGAATATAAGTTGCAGATGAATAAATTAGATAAAGAAATAGAAGAAGCTTTAAGAGAAAATAATATAGATACGTTAGTAGTTGGAGGAGAGTTTGCATATGCGTATTTTTGCAAGCGTTATGATTTAAAAGTATTAAGTTGTTATACTGCGTGTGGAGAGGGAGCAGAACCTAGTATTTCAAGAATAAAAGATGTTATAGATTATATAAACAATAATAATATTCCAAAAGTATTTTATGAAGAATTATCTGAAGGAACAGTAGCAAATATGATATCTGAAGAAACAAATTCAAAAGCCGAAGTCTTTAATACATTACATAATGTTTCTAAAAAAGAAATTGAAGCTGGAGAAGATTATATTAGTATTATGAGAAAAAATTTAAATAAAATTTGTAAATAAATTTTATAATGAGAATAATTTAATTTATAGAAAGGAATCAATCTAAAATTATTTATATTAGGTTGATTATATAAGAATAAATGATTTTAGAAGTAAAAAATTTAAAAGCCACTTATAATAATCATATAGCAATTGAAAATATTAATTTTAGCATAAATCAAGGTGAATATGTTTGCTTGGTTGGAGAAAATGGTTCAGGCAAAAGTACTTTAATAAAAACAATTATGGGACTTCGTAATCCAAGTGAAGGCAAAATAGATTTAAAAATAGATTTAAGTGAAGTTTCATATCTTGCGCAAACAGATTTAAAAGAGATAGAATTTCCTGCAACAGCTAAAGAGATTATTATGACTGGAGTTCAAAAACATAAAAAAATTCCTTTTTATACTAAAGAGGATAAAGAAAACTTAAAAAAAGTTATAAAAGATTTGAAAATTGAAGATATAATAAATAAAAGAATAGGAGATTTATCTGGAGGGCAGAAACAAAGAGTTTTACTTGCAAGAAGTCTAATTCGTAATCCTAAATTAATTATTTTAGATGAACCAGCTACTGGTTTAGATGTAAAAATAACAATGGAATTATATTCAATTTTATCGAAGTTAAATAAAGAAAAAAATGTAACAATACTTATGGCTACGCATGATTTAGATGAATTAAAATCAATAAAACCTAGAATTATTTGTTTAGCAAAAACAGTTAAATATGATGGAAATTATGATGATTGGAAAGGATTATAAAATGCAAGAATTAATAGATTTAATGAGTTATACTTTTATGCAAAGAGCGATAATTTGTGGAATAGCTATTTCTTTTTGTTCTGCATTGATTGGTGTAATTTTAGTTCTTAAAAATTATTCTATGATTGGACATGGTTTAGGAGAAGTTGGCTTTTCGGCTTTGAGTTTATCTATGGCATTAGGACTCCCAGAATTATCTGTTAGTGTTCCGCTTGTTATTATTGCAGCTATTATTATTATGATAATTAGCCAAAAAAAAGGAGAAAGTGGAGATGTTACAATTGCTTTAGTTGCATCTCGGTGCATTAGCTATTGGAGTTATAATTACAGCAATGACATCTGGATTTGGTGCAGATGCATATAATTATATGTTCGGAAGTATTTTAGCAATGAAAAAAACTGATGTTATTTTGAGTTGTGTATTATCAATTTTATTAGTTGTTATTTATGTAACTTTTTATAATAGATTATTTTTAATTTCATTTGATGAAAAATTTGCAAAAGCTTCTGGAATAAATGTTACTTTTTATCAATTTTTAATAGCTTTAATTACAGGTTTAGTTGTTGTTTTGGGAATGAGAATGATGGGAACACTTTTAATTTCTAGTTTAATTGTTTTTCCTGCTATCATTTCTAGAAAATTAACCAATAGCTTTAAAGGATTAGTTAGTTTATCTGTAATTACATCTATAATTTGTTTTTTACTTGGAATATTAGTATCATTTTATTTAAGTTTGCCAGCTGGTGCTGCAATAGTTTTAGTTTATATAATTCTTTTAGTTATTGTTAATTTAATTGGTAAAATTTTTAGAATTTAAAATTTATTGATTATATACATAAATGGGATAATGCCCAGTCAGTTTTAGCTTACTGACTGGGCAATGAAACTTTATGGGTTATTATTTATCTGATTGTTCTTCGGTGTTTTCCTCCTCCTCTTTCAAAGCAGGAATGAGAAACTCATCCGATATAGATACAACATGGTAAAATTCTTCATCTGCATACTTTATAAGTATATCATAAACTACTTGTAATTTGTTTGCATATACTTTACCATATGTTATCAGGTTTTTTTCAGTAAGTCTATGTTGAGAAACTTTACCTTCTCCAAACTCTCCGCAAGCAAACGCCCACCCGTCTATTAAATCTTTACTAAAACCTTCTACAGCAAAGATGTTTTGGTATGGATATTTTTCGCTTATGAAGAACCCATCTTGGGATGTTCCATGATATGAATCATCCATGCTGTCTTGGAGCTGGGCATCTAGTTGCGGGTTTTCAGATTTTAGAGCCATGTCGATATGCACATGCTCAATCAAAACTGTTACACCCTCTGGAGCATTTTTTATTTTTGCAGACATGTTTATTAGTTTTGAGTCGGTTATTCTCCATCTACCTAAGTCGTAATCACCTGTATCATAGGTGGTTATGAATTCAAAACTTTCAAGTTCATGCCTTTGTTCCAGGGTGCTTCCTTTAGAAACATTAAGAACATCTAATTTTGTTTCTTTAGGAACAGTTTCATCTTTTAAGCATCCGGTTAGTCCTAAGACTACAACCAACATTGTTACAAAATAAAGCCACCGTTTCATATTTTCTCCTATCCTTTTATATAGAATACTAAATATCAATATTCTATAATAAATGGTACATGATTTATTTCGCTGTACCTGCGAATAATACTTATATTATAATATAATTTTATATGAAAATCAAATTATATAGCATTATTGCAGAAATAGAGAAAATTTACTCTATAAATAAAATTTTTTTGTAACTTTATATTTAATAAATTTTATAAATTAAAAAATACCAAAGATTTTTATAGTAGTTACAAATTTTATAAATATTTGTGAATTAAAAGCTTTAAAAGTATTGAATTTGTCAAACTTTTATAATATAATTATAAAAATTTTTGAGATAAAAGATTTAAGTTGAAATTTTTTATGAAAAAGGAGATATAAATGAAAGCAATAGATATTAGAAATAAATATTTGAATTTTTTTAAATCTAAAGGACATAGTATAATTCCATCAAGTCCATTAATTCCAGAAAATGACCCATCAGTTTTATTTAATACTGCTGGAATGCAACCATTAGTACCATATTTATTAGGACAAAAACATCCAAGTGGTACAAGACTTACAGATTATCAAAAATGTGTTAGAACAAATGATATAGATGAAGTTGGAGATAATCGTCATCTAACATATTTTGAAATGCTTGGAAACTGGTCTTTAGGTGATTATTTTAAAGAAGAATCAATTGCTATGAGTTATGAATTTTTGACTAAAGAGCTTGAGATTCCAAATGAAAAATTATCAGTTACTTGTTTTGCAGGAGATGAAGACTGTAAAAGAGATGATGTTGCATATGAAGCGTGGAAAAAAGTAGGAATTCCAGAAGAGAGAATATACTTTTTTGGAAAAGATGATAATTGGTGGATTGCAGGAGAAGAAGGACCTTGTGGACCAGATACTGAAATGTTTTATGATACTGGAAAACCTAAATGTAGTGATAAATGTAATCCTTCATGTGATTGTGGAAAGTATGTAGAAATATGGAATAATGTTTTTATGGAATTTTATAAAGATAAAAATGGATATTCAAAATTACAACAAAAAAATGTTGATACAGGTCTTGGATTAGAAAGAATGGCAATGCTTCTACAAGGAAAAGAAACACCATTTGAAATAGAACTTTTTAGTCCTGTTATGGAAGAATTAGAAAAGCTACAAAAAGTTGATAATATTCAAAGTAGAAGAATTGTTGCAGAACATTTACGTTCTAGTATGATGATTATAAATGATGGTGGAAGACCAAGTAATGTAGATAGAGGATATATATTAAGAAGATTACTTCGTAGAATGACAAGACATTTAAATAAACTAGAAATTGATTTAACAAAACTTCCTGAAATTATTGATATATCAATTAATAGTTTAAAAGAATTATATCCAGAGCTTGATAGTAATCGTGAAGAAATAAAAAAAGTAATTATAGATGAAAAAGACAAATTTGTTAAAACTCTTCAAAATGGTGAAAGAGAATTTGAAAAAGTTGCAAATAGAACAAAAAATTCTGGAAAAAATACAATTGATACAGAGGCTGTATTTAATCTTTATGAAACTTATGGATTCCCACCAGAAATGACAGAAGAATTAGCCAAAGAACAAAATTTAAAAGTAGATATGTCTGATTATAAAAGATTATTTAAAGAACATCAAGATAAATCAAGATTAGGAAGTGACCAAAAATTCAAAGGTGGTTTAGCTTCAACAGGTGAAATTGAAATAAAATATCATACAGCAACACATCTTTTAAATGCCGCACTTAAGGTCATTTTAGGAGAGCATGTTCATCAAAAAGGAAGTAATATTACGGCTGAGAGAATGAGATTTGATTTTTCTCATGGAGCTAAAATGACAGATGAAGAAAAACAAAAAACAGAAGATTTAGTAAATGAATGGATTAAATCTGGTTTAGATGTTACAGTTCAAGAAATGCCAAAAGAAGATGCTGTTAAGTCTGGAGCTGAATGTATGTTTATTGAAAAATATCCAGATATTGTTACAGTATATTCAATAGGAGAGGTTTCAAAAGAACTTTGTGGAGGTCCTCATGTAAAAAATACAAAAGAGTTAGGACATTTTAAAATAAAGAAAGAAGAGGCATCTTCAGCAGGGGTTAGAAGAATTAAAGCAATATTAGAGTAAATTGAAATTTTTACTCTTCATCTATGTAAAAAATTATATTTTATTTAAATAAAAAATTTAATATAAATGGAATGTTTAAATTTAAAATTTGTTCTTACTGATTAGTAATGTTCTAAAACTAAATTGTTTTTAAGAATAAAATAGTGACTTAAAAAAATTTATAAAATGGGTTGACAAAAAAATCTAATGTGGTATAATATTACCTGTCAGTAAGTTACAAATGTATGCAGATGTGGCGAAACTGGCAGACGCACAGGACTTAAAATCCTGCGGGACTTATCCTCCCGTGCCGGTTCGATTCCGGCCATCTGCACCAAAACCGTTGAAAGTTAAGAAATTTCAACGGTTTTTTTATAATCTGTGCGACAAATTACTATTTATCAATTTTAAAAAGTTTACAAATATTCTAGACATAGTCAAAACAATGTTGTAAAATATTAGTCATAGGAAATGATAATAAGCAGATGTGGTTTTGCCACCAATTATACGAAATATCGTAGGAGAGGTGGTAATGTTTATGGTTAAAGCGATACTATTTTTTATAATATTCTTAATGTTATCTTTAACATTAAACGTTGCCTTGACAGCAGTTCTGTATAAGAACTGGGTTGATAAGCAACTACATAAAT
>JAAVYF010000035.1 GCA_022790975.1 Clostridia bacterium
CCATAAACATCACCACCTCTCCTACGATAATTCGTATAATTGGTGGCAAAACCACATCTGCTTATTATCATTTCCTATGACTAACATTTTACAACATTGTTTTAAGTATGTCTATAATGTTTATAAACTTTTCTTAATTGATAAACAATAATAGTATGATATTATGTGTCTGTAAGATAGATAGTAATTTATGTGGAGATATTGAATTATGGTTTTAATTGTACTTTTGATTGGAATACCAATAATGTTAGCAACTATTTTTTGTGTTTACATTTTTTATAAAGGGATAAAAGAAAAAAATAAAATAAAAATAATTATTCCATTGATACTATTTGTAATAGTAAGAAGGCAAATTAAATATATTATTGGTTGTATTTTAAATGGTACTATATTTTTTGGTAATACTATTTTTCCCATATATAATAGGGATAATACTATCTGTTATAATAATATGCTTATTAAGGAAAATAATGGTAGAAAAAAATCAAGAATTTAGAACTGCAGTATGTATAGTTATAATTGTTTGTGGATTTATATCTTTAAATTTAAATCCTTTATGGTATAAGTATGCAAGTACAAGACCAGATGACACTTATAAAAAAATAAAAGAAATGTATGATAATCAAAGTCTTATTGGTTTATCAAAAGAACAAGTTGAGGAATTATTAGGAGGAAAAAAGGATAAAACTGAAAGTGTATATTATTATAATGCAGGAAAAATAACTAATTATATAAGTAGTTATAATACATTTTACATACTTGAAATTTATTTTGATGAAAATAATATAGTAAAATCTACCTCATTACATGAAAGTGATTAAAACTAACTAGAAAAATATCGATAAATTACAATATGAGATAATACTACTTTTCGGTATTATCTTTTAATTATTTAAGAAAAGTCCTTAATTTTCATCAAATAAATAGGTCTAAGGAATTAAAATCTATATTCCTTAGACCTAAAATTTAATCTATAAACTTTTTTATTTTTTCTAAATATTTATTTGTAACAATTAATATATATTCTTTTTCCAAACAAATACATCCTACGCTCTACAACCATCGGAATTATTGAACCAAGTGGAGTAGTAAAATTCTTTTGTTCAATCTTATAAAACATACCATTAAATATTTCTATGTCTTCATCTAAAATTCCAGTAGATTTTGCAAACACTGGTGCCATTTTATGTGTACATCTATAGTAGTCTATCCCAAACCTAACACACCATGAACCTACAATTAAAGTAACAACTACTACTATTATTCTACTAATTGATTTCTTGTTTAAATTCATTTAACGCAACAGCTCCTTCAATTTCAGTTTTAATTCCAACAACATAAAATAATTTATTTTCTGTTGAAGAAAAGAAATATTTTCCACTTTCCTCCTCTATACTAGCTTTTTTATGCTTTTTAATGTTTTTACTAATATCATTTTCTATATTAAGTATTATATCTTCATTTTCTAATATGTTTTTCTCTATTTTTTCATTTAAAACTTTTATACTTTCTTCATTCATAAAATTATTTATTTGACTCACTTTATTATTGGTTACAGTAACCACAAAACCCATGTCTGTTTTTACATTATCAACTTTATAAATAAAATCAATAGTAAAATTATTATCATCTAATTTAAATATATTTACTTCATAATCATTTTCATTAAAAAATTTATATTCTTTAGAAATTAAACTTTTTACATATTCAATATCTTGATTTTCACCATAAAAAGTATATTCATTTTCAGAAAAATTTAATTGATGAATATCTTCTTTGTTTGTTTTAATATTGTCAACTTTTTTACTAGATGGATTTTTAATTTGAACATAACCATTTCCTGCATATCCACAATCTTTAACATCATCATATACATACATAAATCCATTAGCATATTGAATAGCTTCTATCAATGTTTTTCCCTCAGATAATTTTTGACTGTACCTATTAGCCCAATTTTTTAAAGATTGAAAATGAATTTTAACTCTCCACCCTAATGCTGCAGTAGATCCACGATCAACAGCTTTTGTAGTTAAATTTTCAGCAGGTCCCATAGCAGTTTCACATCCAGCAAATGTAACTAAACTTGTACCAGTATAATTCACATTATTTAAACCTACAGCATTCGATAAATTACTTCCTGTACGTACGAAACAATAATTATCAGAAGAATCCTCCCACCATATTTCTTATGAATTAGCATGTCCACATAAAAAAACTACACCGCTTTCTATTAAACGAGGTCCATTTACAAAAGATCCATTTTTTAACATATTAAAATCTGGAGTTGTTAAACCATAACAAATTTTATTTCCTCCTCCTGCTGTACCATACCAGTAATTAGCTTTTTCTGATATAATAGATGTATCTACTCCATTAGATTCAACACATCCCATTGTAAATGCATAATCTGACTTATTATATGCATAAACTTGAATAGTAATACTAAATAATATAAAAAATATTAAAATAACTTTTATTATTTTTTGCATAAAGCAATACCTCCTTAAATTATTTCAGGAGTGCTAGCAAATTAAATTAAAATTAAGATATTTAAATAAAATTTTATTTTCTTAATAAAAATTCTCTTAAATGCACTATAACATATGAACCAATTTCTGTCAATGTACAATTGTGTATTATTTTAAATAATTTCAATTTTTTGTATAAAAATTTAATTTACTATTAAAATTGGCCTAAAGAATTAAAATCTCTATTCCTTAGACCTGATATTTAATCTATAAACTTTTTTATTTTTTCTAAATATTTATTTGTAACAATTAATATATATTCTTTTTCCAAACAAATACATCATTTACCCTTTAATTTCCAATTCTATCTCCCCATCTTTAGCCTTAAGCTTTGCTTCTCCTCCAATTGGAAATGTAATTATTGGTGTAGTATGTCCAAAATCACAACCAGCAATAACTGGAATATTTTCAAGTTCTGGTTTTGATTTTATTAGTTTAATCCATTTTTCTTTATTCATATTTGAAGTTTTTTGTTCTCTTCCAATTACAATACCTTTAACATTTTCAAAATATGGTTGCATTATAGTTGAAACTAAATTTCTATCAAATTCAACTAAAAATAGTTTTCCAGCCATTTCATCATCTTCTATAAATAATATTGTTGGCTCTTTAAATTTTGGCATATATTCTGTACCTTGAAGTAAATTTAATGTACATAAATTTCCTCCAACTATAGTTCCTTTAGCTTCTCCTTCATTTATAACAAACATCCCATTATTTTTTATAAATTCTCTATTTTCTTGGTCTAAAAACCAAGCATCATCACTCCATTCTTTTGAAGAATCTACTATTACATTTCCATCTTCAAAAAACATAGATTTAAATTTATCCATTGTGTATTCAAATCCTTTTTCCATTCCAAAACTTGAATAATGTGGTCCATAATACGTAACTAAACCAGTTTTTGCATATATAGAATCTAATAAAATTGTTATATCAGAAAATCCACATAGAATTTTAGGATTATTTTTTATTAAATCAAAATCTAAATATTTAAGTATTTGATTAGAATTAAATCCTCCAATAACTGTTAAAATAGCTTTAACGTTTTTATCTCTAAATGCTTCATTTAAATCTTCTGCTCTATCTTTTGCATTTGTACACATATAGTCTGAATCAAAATCTTTAACATGTTTTGCAAATGTTACTTTTAATCCTAATTCTTCTAATCTTTTTGTAGCTAAATTAATACAGTCATCGCCTAAAATAGCCATGCTTCTTGAAGGAGCAATAATTCTTATTTCATCTCCTACTTTTAATTTTTCTGGTACCATATTTTCTCCTCCTCTTACTATACTTGATATCTTCATTTTTCTTTAGTTCTTATAATAAATCTACTCTTCACTATCATCATCTGGAGCTGGTAGTGATTTTGTTTTATTAAATTTAAATATTGATTTTATTTTATTAATTATTCTTGAAAATAAGCTAATTTTTTTACTATTTTCTTTTAATTCTCTTTTTATTTCTTTCTTCATTTCTTGAAGTTCTGTTTCACATATTTCAGGTTCTCCAAATAATGGCACATGATTTTTATAGAATTGTTCATCTGATAACAAATTTCCCTTAAATACATATTGTAAAACTTTCTTATCAGCTTTTGCTTTCTTTTCTTCTGCTAAATCAAAATTATACCATTCTTCATTTATGCAAACTTGATTCCATAAAAATCCATCTTCAGAATTTATTTCACCACCAATTATTTTTGAATCAAAACCTAATAATTTTAAACAGCTATTTATAGCAATTGCAAAAAAATTATATGAGCTTTCTTTATCTAAAAATACACATTTTAAGTCTTTAGCATCTTCATCATATTTTATATTAGATTTAAAATAATTATAAAGTTCATTAAATTTATTTAAATCTTCTGTATGTTTTGAAACATTAGAAACTATTTCATCTAAATTTTTTCTAATCTTAATATAATCTGAAACTGAATAACAATATTTTAAATTATTTATATCTAAATCTTCGCTATTTTCTAATATATTTATAAATTCTACACCTAGTCTATCTCTAAATTTATTAGCCTCTTCTACACTTAAATATGCAATATCTTTTATAGCTAAAGTAACATTTTCTTTTACTTTCTTAAATTTTCTAATATATTGTTCTATATCAATATTATTTTCAAGAATAATGAACAAATTTGTTAATTTATATAATCCAACAGTATCAATACATTTTTCTAAATCTAGTGTATTTACTGTAAGAGATGTTTTTCCATCTGAATCTATTTCAAATGCATTTGAAATATTACAACTTTCTGATGTTTCCACATTTACTTCAATATTTTTGGTATATCTTCCTTTACAGAATTCATTTATTTGTTCAAATTTTATTTCATTATTATAAAATTCAAATCTTTCCATATTTTTATTTTCATAAATAAAATTAAAATCATCAAAATTGCAATTTTTTAATCCATCTATATTAAAATATTTTAATTTTGGAAACATACTACATAAACTTATTGGCTTTTTGCAAAAGTCTATATTTGTTAAATTTAATGCTATTATTTTTTCTTTGTTTACTATTTTATTAAAAAATCCATTTATATCACAAAATGTTATATTATTTAAAGATATTGTTTGAAGATTTGTAAATCTAGAAAATGATTTGTTTGTTGGAAGTTTTACAGAATTTAAAATTAATGTTTCTAATTTTTCTGGTTTACAAATATTAAATATTATTTTATTTACATCAACTCTCATATCTCCACTAATTTTTAATGTTTTAGCATTTGTACATAAACTAATAATATTATATAGCTTTGGATTAATAAAAATCTCGTTTATTTCTATTTCTTCTACTTTATCTAGGTGATATGTCATTAGTTTATCAAAATCTTCTAAAATTTTATTATTTAATTCAAATTTCTTTAGTTCTTCCATAAAACCTTTTTCTCCACTTTAAATAATATTTAGATTATATCATTACTCAATATTTTATTCAACGAAAAAAATAAAATTTATTTTTACATTTTGAAAACAAAAACTATATATGTTATACTTCTCCTTCATCATTTTTTTGTTTAATATATTTTAATAATATACTTAATTAAAAATTTATTAGTAAAAATAAAAACATTTAAATAAATATAATATGAAATTTAAAAAATTCACTCTTTTTTATTATAGAAAAATTGGTATTTTTGACAAATTCCTTATTTAATTTTATAATTAAAGTATAATGCCAGTTTTTAAACTTGGCTATCCAGGGGAACCTGAGAATATTTTATTAAAGGAGGACATACTTATGTCTATTTTAGAAAAAGTTGTTGCAGATTTAGGGAGCTTTATTGTTTTTTTAGGTGTTGTTGTTTTAACACTGATTGACGTCATTAAAGCCACGATTACTACTTTATTTAATGACGCTTTGGTAGTTATCCGGCTAAAGTATCAAAAAAACCCTAGGCGCCGAATGATGTCACATGTTCGCTTATTGATTTTACTCATAGCATATCATGTGACAATAACTTCCACTCAATCCCATATCATCATTTCCTTTCAGTACTTTCTTTTTAGCTGTATGAAACATCTAGGTCAAGGAATTGGAAAGCTGACTGGGGACTGGAGCCACATGCTTTCAAGAGGCATGTATATGTGCGGTGCAGAATTAAAAAGTGATTTAATCGCACATACAAACATGGGCAGTTTCTTAAATGCCTGTGCCAGTAGCAACAAAGCATTACAGATTTTAATAATTACAGCATCTGTAGTTATTCTGTTTTCAATTTTCTTGCTTATAGTAATTGATATAGCAGGAATCTTTTGGATAACAGCAAATCTTATCTTGGGAGATCATTGTCAAGAATTTTGGGAAAAAACAAATAATTTCCTTACTAATAATGACAATGGAATTTTCTCTTATCAGAAAAGCATTTTATATAAAGAATTTAAAGGGGATTTTTATAGAACATATTCATATTCGAATACATTTGTTAAAGAAATGCTATATGATAAAAGATATATCTATTTTTCCGATGATCCTGAGATAAAACTTCTGTTAAACGCCAAAAGGCAGTTTGAAAGCAGGAGAAAACGTCACCCGTTTTTTGTTACGCTTGGGTGATAAAGCAACGTCAAAGCCCCTTTTGCATAGCATGCAGGAGGGGCTTTGATTTATTTTTCTAATTTAAAACCATAAGGTAATAAGTCTGAAATAGTATATTGTCTTAATTTTTCTTTATCCATTGTATAAATTTTAAAATTTTTATCTACAAATTCATTCATAAATTGTCTACAATATCCACAAGGTAAGCATTCTTTTGTTATTTCTTTTTTTGATTCTCCCCCGTGCTACAATTATATATTCAAATTCTTTTTCCCCTTCTGAAATTGCTTTCAAAAAAGCAACTCTTTCAGCACAAATTGCTTGAATTCCACCATTTTCAATATTACATCCTATATATCTTTTACCATTTTTACACATAAGAACAGCTCCAACAGCAAAATTAAAATATGGACTATAACTTCTATTTCTTGCATTTAAAGCAAGTTTCATATCATCTGCTAAATTTATTTTCATTTTTTCTATATATAATTAAAACACATAAAATATTTTAATTATATTCTCCTTATAATATTTAGATTTTTAATTAGGATTTACCTATAAACCTTTTGCTATTAATTAAATTTTATATAACTACTTTTCCATTTATATTATATAACCAAAAGTAACGATATTACTGTTGCAATTGGTACTGTTAGATTATCTGTGCCTTTTATTGAAATTGCTTCTAAAATAGTATCTATAACAGAGATTGAAAGAGCTTTAAAAAACCAATTTTCTATACTACAATATGCTAAAAATCCAGAAATTATTATAAATGTAGTACAAAACATTGTAGCAGAACCTGCTAAAGTTTTTTTGGTTGTTGAAATTGTATAAGATGGACTCTTTACTGACCTTCCAATTATAGCAGCTAAAGCATCACTATACCCCATTACAGCAATACCAGCTAGCCCTATAGTAGGTCCCCAAATATTTTTATACCTATTTAGTGGTCCAAATAAAACTATTGATAAAATTAGTAATGTTAATGCATAATAAACAGTTCCTAAACCATCTTTTTCTTCTTCATCTCTTTCCATAGATTTTATTAAATTAAATTTATAAGATGCAAAATTTACAAATACAAATGTAATTGGTCCAATAGATGCCCAAATAGGACTATCAAAAAAGACCATTGCAATTATCCACCAATTTGATAAAACTATATGTATATATTTTCTACTAGCTTCTTTACCCGCTTTTTCAAAAAGCTTAGCTGATATTAAAACAATTGCTATAAATACAAATGAAATTATTTCTCCAAATAAATTTCTCATTATTCTTTTCCTCTTCAAAAACTTTTTTTATAATATCATACCCCCAAAAACTTGTCAATGTTGAAATTACTTTAAGTATTGTAATTTTTTATTATTATAAAGTTTTAGATGTTTTATTCTTTTGTAAAACTTAGTAAAATCATAAGAATGAAACTTTTTCAAATTAAGCGGATTAAAAGCAAAATAAGACCTCTATATAAATAATTTATTATATTAATAAAATTTGTGAATTATACGTGAAAATTTGAATAATCTATATATTTTGTGGTATAATATATTGAAGTGTGCTTTTAATCTGGTTTAAAGAAAAGGAGGTCTTATATGAAATCAATTGAAGCAGAAAAACTATTAAATATAGATAACTATCCTGGATTACTTCCAAAAGATTTAATGGAACCATTTATTAATAATGTTAAATCTATTTTTAATGAGCTTTCAGAAGATAGCTATGCTCGTAAACCATTAGATACATATATTAGATTAGCAAATTACTATAAAAACATTTCTGATAAAGATTCTACTATTATTCAATATGCTTTATTTTTCTGTAATGATTTAAAAGAATGCTTAAATCATTATGTAAAATATAAATATCCTATGTATGATATTCAAATAGAAACAAAAGGAAGAATTAAAAGCCCATCAAGTGCCTTAAAAAAATTCATAACTACTATAAATGACTACACAAATAAAGGTAAAGATTTAGATAAATTAACTGTAAAAGATTTATTCGCATTTCGTTTTGTAATTACAGTTTCTAAAAATGGTATAATTTTAGATGATAATATTGCTATTCCTATTTGCTATGATGTAGTAGAACAAGCAATAGAATTTACTAAAAAATATCCACAAATTGAAACTGTAAAATCAAGTCCTCGTTCTGATAAAAATGCACCTATTGTACACGATAATGTTACTAAACCAAAAACAAGACCAGCTTATATTGAGCAAAACGAAGATATAATTAGGGACTACATATTTTATCCAAAAAGAGATTCAAATTATCAGTCAGCTCATACAAAATTGAAAATTTCAATTCCAGATAATGAAGATTTATTTTTAGAAATGCAAATAAGAACTTATGATATGAATGAACACGCTGAACATGGTCCAGCGTCACATTTAGCATATAAAAGTAGAAATATTATGAGCTTTTCTAGAGTTCCTCAGATTTTTGAAGAAAATTCTGAAAAAAAATTAGAATTTATAGAAACTGATGCTGCTTTTAAAGAGTTTTTTGGAGCCTCAATTTCAGATATTATTCCAAATTTAACATATGATTTTCTAATTAAACAATTACAAAATCAAAATCATACATTTCAAATTGGACTTTTACAAATTGAAAAAGATGAAAATGGTAATCTTGTAGTTGCAGACACTCCACAAGTTTCTACAACACCAATTGAAATTATGAATAAAGATAATAATGATTCTTTAGAGGCTGTTGTATTAAATATTTTTACACCAGAAAAAGAAAAACATTTTCCTGAAATTGATGAATTAATATAAAATTGTTATTTAAAATATCATTTAGTATATATTTTATAAAAAAAATTATAATAAAAAATTTTTATAAAAACTAAAATTATTAAATACTAATTGAATTTATGATTAAAATTTTTATAAAACCACACTAATAAATATCAGAAATATATCCAATATTTTATAGTGTGGTTTTACTTTTTAATATTTTAAATTTTATTTTTTGTCTTTAACTTTTATTTTTATTTTTAACTTTTGTTTTTGTCTTTAACTTTTGTTTTTGTCTTTAACTTTTGTTTTTGTCTTTAACTTTTGTTTTTGTCTTTAACTTTTGTTTTTGTCTTTAACTTTTGTTTTTCTCTTTAACTTTTGTTTTTGTCTTTGACTTTTGTTTTTGTCTTTGACTTTTATCTTTTTTTCTTTACTTCTATATTTTTTATGTTTAAATTTAATTTTTTATTGTTTAGTTTGGTTTATTATAAAATATCAACAATACTTAAATAAAAAATAATAAATTTATTATTTTTGTAATAAATTTATATTACCTTTATTATAAAAAGCTCACATTTTCATTCTGAAAATAATTATGAACTATTTTTTTGCCTTGTTCTCTATTTAAAAGTTTAACATTAACTTCATCTTGTTCAAACTTTTGTGTTATTATATCAAAATTATCATTTTCATTTAAATCTATTACTAATATCTGTTTATATGCATTACATCTTTTTAAATTAGCTAATTCTGAAGAAAAATTTTCTAAATTTTCTTCTAATGATTTCACTAAAACAATAACTTTCATATTATGACTTATTTTTTTATATGTAATTTCATTTATTATATCTCTAGATAAACTAAGAAAACCATATATAAAAATTATCCATCCTATAACCTGCAATATAAAATACATTTAATCAACTCCTATCTCTATAAACATCACTAATATGTTTAATAATATAAATCTAATTTATATTATGTTAATTTATAAAGATATGTTACAATTCTATGATTTAATATACTATCATTTATATACTAACTTATTCCATTTTTAATATATATTAACTTTTATTATATATCTAAAACTATAAAATTTAAAAATCATAAAAATCAAAAGTTTAAAAAAATTTTTATATAATATGTAATTTCATTTATTATATCTCTAGATAAACTAAGAAAACCATATATAAAAATTATCCATCCTATAACTTGCAATATAAAATACATATAATCAATTCATATCTGTATAAATAAAAAATGCATCATAAATATTAAACTATAAAATTTAATACTTATGATGCATTTAAGTTTTTATAATAAAAACAAATTATATTTACTTAAAAATTATATATTTAAAATTAAACCAATTGTAATACTGCTATTTCAGCATTATCTCCACGTCTTGGTTCCATTTTTAATATACGAGTATATCCACCTACTCTACCTTCATATTTTGGTGCTATTTCTTCAAATAATTTTTTTAATAAATCAACATTTTCTACTTTGTTAATTTTTGTCATTATTTTTCTTCTAGCATTTAATCTAGATGGTAAATCTTTTTGTCTTTTTTCTGTTGTTTCTTCTTTAACAACTTTTAAATATTCTTTACCATTTTTACTTGTTACTTTTTCTGTAACTTTTCTTCCTTTATTATCTAATTTTGCTTTTACAACTTTTACTTCAACTTCTTCAAAGTTATCTTTTTCTTTAACGGCTAAGCTAATTATACTATCAACTATAGCTTTAACATCTTTTGCTCTAGCTTCAGTTGTAACAATTCTACCATTTAATATAACATCTGTTGTTAAACATTTTAACATTGCCATTCTTTGATCAGTTGGTCTTCCAAGTTTTCTTGTTCCTGCCACTTTATTCACCTCTTCTTTAATAATATTTAAGTTTTATTCTTCTTCAGTTGTAAAATTTAGTCCTAATGCAATTAATTTATTTGTAACTTCATCTAATGATTTCTTTCCTAAATTTCTAACTTTCATCATATCTTCTTGTGATTTATTTGCTAAATCTTCAACTGTTGCAATTCCTGCTCTTTTTAAGCAATTGTATGATCTAACAGAAAGTTCAAGTTCTTCAATAGGCATTTCTAAAACTTTTTCTTTCTTTGATTCTTCTTTTTCAACCATCACTTGAGTATTCTTTGCAGTTTCTGATAAATCTATAAATAATTCCAAGTGACCTACCATAACTTTAGCAGCTAAACTTAATGCTTCGAATGGTTTTAAACTTCCATCAGTCCAAACTTCTATTGTTAGTTTATCATAATCTACCATTTGTCCAACTCTAGTATTTTCTACTGAATAATTAACCTTCTTTACTGGTGTAAAAATTGAATCAATAGGCAATACATCAATTGAACTATTATCTTTTTTATTTTTTTCAGCTACGTTATATCCTCTACCTCTATTAACTGTCATTTCTAAGGTAAAATCAGCCTCTTCTGATGCTGTTGCGATATGTAGTTCTTTATTTAATATTTCAACAGTTCCATCAGTTTCAATATCAGCTGCTGTAATTTCTCCAGCTCCTTTATGAACGATTTTTATTATTTTTTCGTCATTATCTGAAACTTTTAATCTAACACTCTTTAAATTTACAATTAACTCAGGAACATCTTCTACAAGTCCTTTAACTGTAGAAAATTCATGTAGTACGCCGTCTATTTTAATACTCGTTATAGCAGCTCCTGGCAATGATGATAATAAAATTCTTCTTAAAGAATTTCCTATTGTCATTCCATATCCACGCTCTAATGGTTCACATATGAATTTTGCATAATTCCTCTTATCGTCTGTTTCCACACATTCGATGTTTGGTTTTTCAAATTCAATCATTTTTACCTCCTAATAGGTCTTTTTTCTTTTTAACCTTAAAAATTTTTACATCTTACGTACGTGTATCCTAAGTATTTACAAAACATTATTTAGAATATAACTCAACTATTAAGTGTTCTTCAACTGGTAAGTCTATTTCTTCTCTATCAACAATTCTTATTACTTTACCACTTAATTTTTCACTATTTAACTCTAACCAAGCTGGTACAGGTCTTTTGCTACCTGATTCAATATTTTCTTTTACTATTGGATTATCTTTTCTTATTTCTCTAATAGCAATTACTTCACCTGGTTTTACTAAATATGAAGCGATATTAACTTTTCTACCATTAACTTCAATGTTTCCATGTGTTACTAACATTCTAGCTTGAGCTCTTGAAACACCAAATCCTAATCTATAAACAACATTATCTAATCTGCTTTCTAATATTTTTAATAAATTTTCACCAGTCATACCTTTTTTACTAGAAGCCATTTCAAAATAACCTCTAAATTGTTTTTCTCCTACACCATAGAAAGACTTTGTTTTTTGTTTTTCTCTTAATTGTGTACCATATTCAGAAAGTTTTGTTCTTTTTTGTCCGTGTTGTCCTGGAGCATAATTTCTTCTTATTACACTACATTTATCTGAATAACATCTATCACCTTTTAAGAAAAGTTTTTGACCTTCTCTACGACATATACGGCATTGTTCATCTTTATAACGTGCCATTTAGTCATTCCTCCTTTTATTTTAATTATATTTATATACTTTGAAATTTTCTTTAATTATACTCTTCTTCTTTTTGGTGGTCTGCAACCATTATGAGGAATTGGAGTAACATCTTTAATCATTGTTATTTCTAGTCCTGCAGTTTGAAGTGCTCTAATTGCAGCTTCTCTACCAGAACCAGGACCTTTAACATATACATCTACAGTTTTCATACCATGTTCCATTGCTGTTTTAGCTGCAGTTTCTGCTGCTTGACCAGCTGCAAATGGTGTGCTTTTTCTAGAACCTTTAAAACCAAGTTCTCCAGCACTTGCCCAAGATATAACATTACCTTGAACATCTGTAACTGATACAATAGTATTGTTAAAGCTTGAATGAATATGAGCAGACCCTTTGTCTACATTTTTTCTTTCTCTTCTTCTAATGCCTGTTTTCTTAGCACTACTTGCTTTTGCCATTTGATTTCCTCCTTATAATATTTGTAGAAAACTAATATTTTCTAATATCATATAATTTTTAATTATTTTTTACTTTTACTTACTAATTTTCTTGGACCTTTTCTTGTACGAGCATTAGTTTTTGTTCTTTGTCCTCTAACTGGTAAACCTCTTCTATGTCTAATTCCTCTATAGCATCCAATTTCAGTAAGTCTTTTAATATTTAAAGCAACTTCTCTTCTTAAGTCACCTTCTACTTTATATCCTTCCATAGCTTTTCTGATTGAAGCTACTTCATCATCAGTTAAATCTTTTACTCTAGTATCTGGATTTACACCAGCACTTTTAAGTATTTTTTGAGAACTTGTTAGTCCTATACCATATATATATGTAAGTCCTATTTCTATTCTCTTTTCTCTAGGTAAATCAACACCTGCTAAACGAGCCATACTTTTTTACACCTCTCTTGTTAAAATTTGTTAAAAAATTTAAATAAAACTTATACTTGTATTTTAAACTATAAACTACAAGCCTGTACTAAAAACATTTATATAAATAAATTAATTTGGCTAAAATTAATTATTTTATATTAAAATTTTTAGTACTTTCTTTTAAATAAAGAAAAATTTTCCATTTTTAAAAGAAAAATATATAAACATAAATATGAAATTTAGTCTGTATTAAGACTAACAGCCGCACATATTTATGTTGATATCTAAAAAATTCAATTACCCTTGTCTTTGTTTATGTTTAGGGTTTTCACAAATTACTCTTATAATACCTTTTCTTTTGATAATTTTGCACTTATCGCAAATTTTCTTTACTGATGGTCTTACTTTCATTTCCTTATCTTCCTTTCCTTTTTTGTTATTTTGCTCTCCATGTTATACGACCCTTTGAAAGATCATATGGTGATAATTCTAATTTTACTTTATCTCCTGGTAGAATTTTTATATAATTCATTCTAAGTTTTCCTGAAATATGAGCTAAAACTTGATGACCATTTTCTAGTTCAACTTTAAATGTTGTATTAGGTAAAGTTTCTATAACTTTTCCTTCTACCTCAATAACATCTTCTTTTGACAAATTATTTCCCCTCCTACCAAAATGCCAACCAAGCAATAAAATTTGCCTGTGCATTATTTTATTTTAAACAGAAAGTTTTTAGACTTTCTGTTAATATCTAATAATAAGCTTATATAGTATATAATATAATTACAAAATTGTCAATATTTTTGGCTCTTTTTCTGTAATTAAAATTGTATTTTCATAATGAGCAGATAGGCTTCCATCTTGTGTTACTATTGTCCAGCCATCATCTAATTCCCATATATCAGGCTTTCCGACTAATTACCATTGGCTCAATAGCTAAAGTCATTCCTGGTTCTAATCTTGGTCCTTTGCCTGCTTTCCCATAATTTGGAATTCCTGGGTCTTCATGCATATCTCTTCCAATTCCATGACCTTGAAATTCTCTAACTACAGAATATCCTTGAGATTTTACATATTCACCAATACTATGTGAAATATCTCCTATTCTATTTCCTTTTACCGCAAACTTTATCCCTTCAAAAAAAGCTTGTTTAGTAACATTAACTAATCTTTTAGCTTCTTCAGAACAATTTCCTACTAAATATGTTCTAGCCATATCTCCATTATATCCATTTTTTAAAGCAACTAAATCTATTGACACTATATCTCCATCTTGAATAATTCTATTTTTAGATGGAACTCCATGTATAACTTCATCGTTAATAGATATACAAGTAGATGCTGGATAATCTGGAACACCTTTTACTCCTGATGGATATCCTTTTTCTGCTGAAATAGCTCCATATTTTTTCATAGTATTTTCTGCTATTATGTCTAAATCATAAGTACTCATTCCTGGTTTAATTACTTCTTCAATTGCTTTATGAGTAAGAGCAACTACTCTGCAAGCTTCTTTCATTAATTCAATTTCTCTATTTGATTTTATTGTTATCATATTTACTAACTAAATATATATTAGTTTTTAACCTCTTTTCTATTTACATTTTAAATACTTAACAAAACTAAATATAATTAAAATTTTATTTTTAAATATATTTTTATTTATTTTTTAAAAATTCAACAACATCATGTACAACTTCTTCTTTCATTCTATTAATTCTTGAACTTAATGTTGTTGTATAAAGAGTTCCTGTTTTTTTATAATAATTAACTAAAGGCTCTGTTTCATTATGATATACATCTAATCTATTTTTAGCTTTTTCTAAAGTATCATCACTTCTTTGCTCTAATGGACTTCCACATTTATCACAAACGCCTTCTACTTTTGATGGATGTAATACTAAATTATAAGTTGCTTTACATTCTTTATTAGTGCAAACTCTTCTATTTACTATTCTTTCTAATATTTCATCCTCTGGTGTTTCAAGATTTATAACTATATCTATTTTATCATTCATTTCTTCTAACATTTTATCAAATGCTTCTGCTTGAGCCACTGTTCTTACAAATCCATCTAATATAGCTCCATTTTTTACATCATCATCTTCTAATCTTTCTTTTAACATTCTTAAAACAATTTCATCTGGAACTAAATTTCCTTTTGAAATATAAGAATTAATTAATTCTCCTATTTCTGTTTTTTCACTAACATGTTTTCTAAAAATATCTCCACTAGAAATAGCTGGGATATTATACTTTTCCGAAAGTAAAGCTGCCACACTTCCTTTTCCTGTGGCTGGAGCACCTAACATAATAATAATCATAATTTTATACCTCCTTATTCATATATATATGTTAATTTAAATATTTTTTTATATTTATATTTTTGATTATATACACATAAAAAAACATTTATACATTTTTTCTACTACAATAATAAATAGAATCTCTCCCTGAAGTTTCCTCCAGGGAAATATCCTATTTTTATATCTAAACTTATTTTTCTAAAAATCCTTTGTAATGTCTCATTACTAATTGAGATTCTAGTTGTTGAACTGTTTCTAACGCAACACCAACAATAATAAGTATTGATGTACCACCAAAAGAAATATTTAATCCTGAAAATCTTAATAACATTGGTAAGATTGCTATAATTCCTAAGAATATTGAACCAAACCATGTAAGTTTCATAAGAACTGATGTTAAATAATCTGTTGTAGGTTTTCCAGCTCTAATTCCTGGAATAAATCCACCGTTTTGTTTAATATTTTGTGATACTTCAGCTGGATTAAATGTTGCTAAAGTATAGAAGAATGTAAATCCTACTATTAACAATAAATAAACAATTGCATTAGCAACTGAATATCCCCATCCTACTGTTGAAGATGATGTTGCAATTGAAAATTTATATAATCCTGCTAAAAATCCTGTTCCTCCAATATGAGATGCCCCAAAAATACTGATAAGCATTGCTGGGAATGTCAAGAATGAAGAAGCAAATATTATTGGCATAACTCCTGCCATTGCTAGTTTTAATGGAATATGTGTGTTTTGACCACCATACATTTTTCTTCCAACTACTTTTTTTGCATATTGAACTGGGATTCTTCTTTCAGCACTTTGAACCCAAACAACAGCTGCAATTAATACAATAGCACCTATTAATAAGGCAATTGCTTTTGCTAAACCTGCTGTACTAAATCCTGATGCTGGTAATATTAAACCATATAACATAGTTACTAATGATGGGAAACCAGAAATAATACCAACAAGAATTATCATTGATATACCATTTCCAATTCCTTTATTTGTTATTTGATCACCAAGCCACATTAAAATTGCAGTTCCTGCTATTAATGAAGTTACAACTAATAAGCCAGTAAAAAATCCAGGATTTACAAAAATATTTGTATAACTCTTACTATAAGAAATATAAATACCTAGAGCTTCAATTACTGCTAAAATTAATGTAACTATTTTTGTATATTTATTTATTTTTTGTTTTGCTATTTCTCCTCCTTCTTTCATCATTCTTTGAAGAGAAGGTAATATCATTCCTAATAATTGAATTACAATTGAAGCTGTAATATATGGAGTTATTGACATTGCAAAAATTGATAATTTAGAGAATGCACCTCCTGAAATTGTATCAATTAAACTAATGAAGCTTGCTGATGTAGCACTTTTCATTTGATTTGCAAGTTCAGTTCCATTAACTCCTGGAGCTGTTATGTAACAGCCAAATCTAAAGATTACTATTAACAAAAGTGTATATAATAGTTTCTTTCTTATTTCTGGTGTTTTTATTGCATTTTTAATAGTTTTAAACAACTAAATCACCTCTATCTTTCCGCCTAAAGCTTGGATTTTTTCTGAAGCATTTTTTGTAAATCTAGTTGCTTTTACAGTTAATTTTTTCTCTAATTTTCCTGTTCCTAAAACAACTATACCATCATTTGCTTTACCAATGATTCCTTCAGCAATTAATGATTCTGCTGTAACATCAGTAGCTTCTGATTTATTAAGCATACTTAATGTTACTTCTGTATATGTTTTTCCATTAATATTTTTGAATCCTCTTTTTGGTAATCTTCTATATAATGGTGTTTGACCACCTTCGAATCCTCTTCTAACTCCGCCGCCAGTTCTAGATTTTTGTCCTTTTTGTCCTCTACAAGATGTTTTTCCAGATCCAGATCCTATTCCACGACCAACTCTTTTTCTTTTAGTTCTTTCACTAGAAGCTGGTAAATTACTTAATTCCATTTTACTTAGCACCTCCTTCTATTTTAAGAAACAATTTAAATATTTTTTCTCTTTAAAATTAAATCTATTGTTTCTTCTAAATTAAATATTAAAAATATTTTTTTGTCAATATTTATTATAATATATCGCTAACTTTTTTTCCTCTTTTTTTAGCAATTTCTTCAATTGTTGACATATTTTTTAAAGCTTCAATTGTAGCATAAACAACATTTCTTGGATTATTAGTTCCAATAATTTTTGTTTTAATATCTCTATATCCAGCAAGCTCTAAAACAGGTCTTACGCTACCTCCTGCAATAACTCCAGAACCTTCAGCTCCTGGTTTTAACATTACACTAGCACTTCCAAATCTACCAACAAATTCATGAGGAATAGTTGTTCCTTTAATTGGAACTTCTATTAAATTCTTCTTAGCTTCATCAATAGCTTTTCTAATTGCATCTGGAACTTCAGCTGCTTTTCCGTTTCCAACACCTACGTGTCCAGCTTCATCTCCAACAACAACAACAGCACTAAATCTAAATGTTCTACCACCTTTAACAACTTTAGCAACTCTATTGATAGCAACAACTTTCTCTTTTAATTCAATTGTTTTACTTTCTTCCATTTGGGTTTTGTTAACCTCCTTCTTTTTCAATTTCCGAATTTTTTATATATATTCTTTTTTCTTTTTCAAATATTTTATAATCTATGAAATATTAAATAATTTCATTAAAAATCTTAGAATTCTAGTCCTGCTTCACGAGCAGCATCTGCTAATTCTTTAATTACTCCATGGTATATGAATCCGCCTCTATCATAAACCACTGTTTTTATTTTCTTCTCTTGAGCTCTTTTTGCAATTAAAGCTCCTACTTCTTTAGCAGCTTCTTTATTTGCTCTTTTTGTTTTTATTTCTTTATCTGATGTTGAAACATATACTAAAGTTTTTCCTTCATCATCATTTATAATTTGAGCAATGATATTCTTATTTGTTTTACAAACTGCAAGTCTTGGACATTCAGTAGTTCCACTTATTTTTCTACGAACTCTAATATGTCTTCTTCTTCTTTCAGCTTTTCTATCTATTTTAGAAATCATTTTTTTCTCCTTTCTTTATTTTCTAGAAGTTAGAAGTTGGATATTAGAATTTAGAATCTAATATTTAAACTATCTACTTCCATTATTTTTCAAGTATCCATTAAAGGTCTAATATCTAACCTCTAACTTCTAGCCTATTTTTTACCAGCTTTACCTTCTTTACGTCTAATAGTTTCTTCAGCATATTTAATACCTTTACCTTTATAAACTTCAGGTGGTCTTTTTGTTCTGATAATAGCTGCTGTTTGTCCTACAAGCTCTTTATCTATACCTTTTACGATAATTTCATTTGGACTTGGAACATCAAAAGTAATTCCATTTGGAGCTTCTACTTCTACTGGGTGAGAATAACCTAAAGTAAGAACTAATTTTGTTCCTTGTTTTTGAGCTCTATATCCAATTCCATTTATTTCTAATTTTCTTTCAAATTCTTTAACTGTTCCTTGAACCATATTATTGATTAAAGTTCTAGTTAAACCATGTAAACTTCTATTTTTAGGTTCGTCATTATCTCTTTTTACATGAATAACGTTATTTTCTAAAGAAACATGCATACTATCTTCTACAACTCTTTCTAATGTTCCTTTAGGACCTTTTACAGTAATTTTTTGACCATCAATTTTAACATCAACGCCATCAGGTACTGTAATAGGTTTATTTCCTATTCTAGACATTTGATTTTCCTCCTTATAATTATATATTTGGTTAATTGAAATTAATAAAAATTAATTTTTTCGCCATATCTTAATTTATATGAATAGTCTTAACTACCAAATATAAGCTAAAACTTCTCCTCCAATTCCTAATTCTCTTGCTTTTTTATCAGTCATAATTCCTTTTGATGTAGAAATTAATGCTGTTCCTAATCCATTAAGAACTCTTGGTAATTCATCTTTAGCTGCATATATTCTTAAACCTGGTTTACTTATTCTTCTTAACCCAGCAATTACTTTATTTCCTTTCTCATCGTATTTTAAAGTAATTCTTAAAATTCCTTGTACTCCATCATCTATTTCATCTACTGATTTTATATATCCTTCTTCAAGTAAAACATCAGCAATTGATTTTTTCATTTTTGATGCTGGAACGTCAACAGTTTTAAATTTAGCACTGTTAGCATTTCTTATTCTTGTTAACATATCTGCTATTGGATCTGTTATATTCAATTTTCTTTCCTCCTTCCGTATCTAGAAATTATTTATTAAAAAACTATATATAACTTCTATTTTACATCTTGTAAGAGTTAAAAACATTTAAACTCTTTTATTATTTTTATATTTATGTAAGAAGTACCTAAGTATAAATCTAACTTCTCACTTCTAACCTCTAACTTCTAAATTACCAGCTTGCTTTCTTAACACCTGGAATTTCTCCTTTATGAGCTAATTCTCTAAAGCATACACGACATATTCCAAATTTTCTAATATAGCTATGAGGTCTTCCACAGATTTTACATCTATTATATTCTCTTGTTGAATATTTTTGTGGTCTTGCACACTTAACCTTTAATGATTTTTTAGCCATAATCTCTCCTTTCTAGATTGTTAGTTGCTATATAAAACCCCTAACTTCTAATTTCTATCCTCTAAATGGCATTCCTAGTAAAGTAAGCAATTCTTTTGCTTCTTCATCAGTTTTGGCTGTTGTTACAATTATAACATCCATACCTCTTAATTTATCTACTTTATCATATTCAATTTCTGGGAATATTAATTGTTCTTTAAGTCCCATTGAATAATTTCCTCTACCATCAAATGAATTTGAAGAAACTCCTCTAAAATCTCTAACTCTTGGTAATGCTACATTAAATAATTTGTATGCAAAATCATACATTTTTCCAGATCTTAATGTAACTTTACATCCAACTTTTACACCTTCTCTTAATTTAAAAGCTGCGATTGATTTTTTTGCAGTTGTTATAACTGGTTTTTGACCTGTTATAATACTTAAATCATTTATTGCATTATCTAATGCTTTTGGATTATCTTTAATATCTCCTAAACCAATATTTATAACTATTTTTTCTAATTTTGGAACTTCCATAACAGAAGAATAATTAAATTTCTTCATCATAGCTGGAACAACTTCTTTTTTATATTGTTCTTTAAGTGTTTCCATTATTAATTGTGCCTCCTTTCTCTAAACTATTTTATTTTTGCACCACATTTTTTACAAACACGAACTTTTTCGTCTTTTTCTATTATATATCCTACTCTAACACCCTTTTTACATTTTGGACATACAACATTAACTTTACTGCTATAAATAGCACATTCTGAAGGTATAATTCCGCCTTCTTCACCTTGTTTTCTAGGTTTAACATGTTTTTTTCTAATGTTAACACCTTTAACTATTATTTTATCTTTTTTAGGTATTACTTCTAATACTTCACCTTTTTTACCTTTATCATTTCCAGATAAAACTTCTACTGTATCACCTTTTTTGATTTTCATTATTATTCTTTCACCCCTTTTTAATGAGATTTATTTTTTTATTTGATAAATTTAAACTATAAATTTAAATTAAATTAAATATAATATAATTAATTAAATTTATTAAAGAACTTCTGGAGCTAAAGAAAGAATTTTCATATAATTTTTCTCTCTTAATTCCCTTGCTACTGGTCCGAATATACGAGTTCCTTTTGGTGTTCCATCTTCACGAATAATAACTGCTGCATTTTCATCAAATTTAACATAAGAACCATCTGCTCTTCTTGCACCTTTTTTAGTTCTTACAACAACAGCTCTTACAACTTCACCTTTTTTTACAACTCCACCAGGTGTAGCATCTTTAACAGAAGCCATTATTATATCGCCTATTTCAGCATATTTTCTATATGAACCACCTAAACATCTAATACACATTATCTCTTTAGCACCTGTATTATCAGCTACTTTCAATCTTGTTTGTTGTTGTACCATTTAGCCATTCCTCCTTACTTTATTTTTTGTTTTCTCTATTGTTTTTGTTTTTATATTTTAAATAAATATAGTTTATGGTTAGATGTTAGTTTATTAGCTATTAGAATATTTCTAACTTCTCACATCTCACCTCTCACATCTATTTAATTACTGCTTTTTCTACTATTTCAACAAGTCTCCATCTTTTATCTTTAGATAGAGGTCTTGTTTCCATTACTCTAACAATATCTCCTACTTTACAAGTATTTTCTTCATCATGAGCTTTTAATTTATATGTTCTTTTAACAGTTTTCTTATAAATAGGATGTTTAACTCTTGTTTCAACAGCAACAACTATTGTTTTATCCATTTTATCAGATACAACTGTTCCAACCATCTCTTTACGAAGATTTCTTTCTTCCATTAGGATAATCCTCCTTCTCTAATTTTTTCATATAACTTCACACTATTTTACATTTTCTCTTTGACTTAATATTGTTTTTACTCTAGCAATATTTTTCTTAACTTCTCTAGCCTTAATTTTATTATCTGAACCACCAGTTACACCATTAAATCTGATTTTAAATAGTTCTGATTTTAATTCAACTAACTCTTTTTCTAAATCTTGTGAAGACATTTCATTTAATCTTTTTATATTCTTCAACTTACTCACCACCTACTTCAGTTTCTCTTTTTACGAATTTTGTTTGAACAGGTAATTTTTGAGCAGCTAATCTTAATGCTTCTTTAGCTACATCTTCAGGTACTCCTGAAATTTCAAACATAACTCTTCCAGGTTTTACAACTGCAACCCAATATTCTGGAGCACCTTTACCTTTACCCATACGAGTTTCAGCTGGTTTTTTAGTAATTGGTTTGTCTGGGAAGATTTTAATCCAAACTTTACCACCTCTTTTAATGTATCTTGTTAATGCAACTCTGGCAGCTTCGATTTGATTTGATTTAATCCATCCAGCTGTTGTTGCTTGAAGTCCGAATTCACCTTCGTTTACTTTATTTCCACGAGTAGCATAACCTCTATTTCTACCTTTTTGCATTTTTCTATATTTTGTTCTTTTAGGCATTACTGGCATTATTCGTTACCTCCTTTTGCTTCTTTTTTAGCTGGAAGAACCTCGCCTTTATAAATCCAAACTTTAACACCAACTTTTCCATAAGTTGTATCAGCTTCATAGAAACCATAGTCTATATCAGCTCTAATAGTTTGAAGTGGAATTGTTCCCTCTTTATAAAATTCTGTTCTAGCCATATCTGCTCCACCTAATCTTCCAGAACAAGATGTTTTTATTCCTAATGCTCCAGCTTTCATAGATTTTTGCATTGCTTGTTTCATTGCTCTTCTAAATGAAACCCTTTTTACTAATTGAGCAGCTATATTTTCTGCAACTAATTGTGCATCTATATCAACATTTTTAACCTCAACAATATTTAAATTTACTTTTTTATTTATCATTTTTTCTAAATCAGTTCTTAATGTTTCTGCAAGATTTCCACCTTTACCAATTACTAAACCTGGTTTTGCAGTATAAACATTAATTTTAACAAATTTTGCAGTTCTTTCAATTTCAATTTTTGAAATTCCACTAGCTAGCAATTTTGCTTTAACATATTTACGGATTTTATGATCTTCTACTAAATAATCACTGTAGTTTTTGCTATCAGCATACCATTTTGAATCCCAATCTCTGATAACACCTACTCTCAATCCGTTTGGATGTACTTTTTGTCCCATGATATCCTCCTTTTTAAAATAATTTACTATTTTGCTTCTCTTAAAACTATAGTAATATGACTTGTTCTTTTTCTAATTCTAACAGCTGAACCTTTTGCAGCTGGTCTAATTCTTTTTAATGTTGGACCTTGATTAGCATATATTTCTGCTACAACTAGGTCTTTTCTATTCATAAAGTGATTATTTTCAGCATTTGCGATTGCAGATTTTAATAATTTCTCTAAAATTTCACTTGATGCTTTTGGAGCAAATCTTACAATTGCTAAAGCTTCTTCAGCACTTTTTCCTCTTATTAAATCTGCTACAATTTTAACTTTTCTAGCTGATATTCTAGCATATTTAAGAGTTGCTTTTGCTTCTGGTACTGTAACTTTTTCGTTCTCCACTTTTTATTCCTCCCGTCTAGAAGTTTAAGAATTATATAATTTTATTTTTATTCTAAATTCTTAACTTCCATATTTTTTATCTCTATTACGGTTAGTCTAACTTCTAACCTCTAAAATACTAGTTTCTAGATATTATTTTGTTGTTTTATCTCCTGAATGTCCTTTAAATGTTCTTGTTGGAGCAAATTCACCTAATTTATGTCCAATCATTTCTTCTGTCATATAAACAGGAACATGTTTTCTTCCATCATGAACAGCTATTGTATGTCCAACCATTTGTGGATATATTGTAGATGCTCTTGACCATGTTTTCAAAACTTCTTTTTTACCTGATTCATTCATAGCTTCAATTCTTGCTAACAATTTTGGAGCTATATAAGGTTTTTTCTTACTTGATCTTGACATTATAGTCTCCTTTCTAAAAAATTCACTAAATTTTTTAGAAACGTTTAAAATCATTTTGATTTTAAACATCTCCTTTTATTTTCACCTTTACTCTTTTTATGCATAAATTAATAAATAAAATCTACCCATAAATATACTATTTTCTACGTTTAACAATAAATTTATTAGATTGTTTTTTCTTATTTCTTGTTTTATATCCAAGAGCTGGTTTACCCCAAGGAGTCATAGGTCCACTATGTCCAACTGGTGCTTTACCTTCACCACCACCATGAGGGTGATCATTAGGGTTCATTGCAGAACCTCTAACTGTAGGTCTAATTCCCATATTTCTTTTTCTACCAGCTTTTCCTAATTTTATATTTTCATGGTCACTATTTCCTATAGTTCCAATTGTAGCTCTACATCTAACTGAAACTAATCTCATTTCTCCTGATGGAAGTCTAACGTGAGCATATTCTCCTTCTTTAGCCATAAGTTGTGCTTCTTGTCCAGCACTTCTTACTAACTTTCCTCCTTGACCAGGATTTAATTCTATATTATGAATCATAGTACCAACTGGAATATTAGCAATTGGCATTGCATTTCCTACTTTGATATCTACATTTGTTCCAGATATAACTTTATCTCCATCTGTTAATCCTTGAGGAGCTAATATATATGCTTTAGTTCCATCTTGATATTGTATTAAAGCTATATTTGCGCTTCTATTTGGATCATATTCGATACCAATAATTGTAGCTTCCATATTATCTTTTTGTCTTTTAAAATCAATTATTCTATATTTTTGTCTGTTTCCACCACCTTGGTGTCTAACTGTTATTCTACCATAAGAATTTCTTCCCGCATTTTTCTTCTTTACTTGTAATAAAGACTTTTCAGGAGTTTTCTTTGTAACTTCTTCAAAATTTGAAGATGTCATATTTCTTCTTGATGGTGTATATGGTTTAAAATATTTAATACCCATTTTAACTTTCCTTTCTCAACTCAAAATTTACGAAATTTTTTCCTGCTTCCGAATACAGATATTTTTTTATTTTCCTAGTTTATTCTAGATATTATTAAAAACTTTCATTTAAACTAATTAAACTGAAAATCCTTCTATTGTATCTTTATATTTTTTAGATACTTTAACTTCTTTTCCACCCTTACCTATGTAAGATTTATTAGAAGCTTCTGTATCAATTGTAACTATAGCTTTTTTCCAATCTGAAGTTCTTCCTTGATGAACACCAACTCTTTTTTCTTTTCCTTTTACAGAAATAGTATTTACATTTAATACTTTAACTTCAAATAATTTTTCTACGGCATTTTTTATATCTATTTTTGTTGCCTTTTTATTTACTTTGAAAGTGTATTTTCCTTCTGCCATTCTCATACTTGCTTCTTCAGTTATAATTGGAGCTATTATAATATCTTCTGCTACCATTTAAGCATACACCTCCTCTAATTTTTTAATAGTATCAACTGTTACTACTAAATTTTTATATTTTAATAAATCAAATACATTAATTGTTGCAACAGATGTTGTTCTAACGTTTTCAATATTTCTAGCAGATTTTTGAACATTTGCATTGCTTTCTGAAAGCATTATTAATGTTTTTCCTTCTACTTTTAAATTCTTCATAGCTGAAACAACTTGTTTTGTTTTAATTTCTGGAAAATCAAATTTATCAACAACCACTAAAGAATTTTCTAATACTTTAGAACTTAATAATGATCTAATTGCTAATTGTTTTTCTTTCTTATTTACTCTGTATTTGTAAGAACGAGGTTTTGGACCTAAAGCGATACCACCTTTAATCCATTGTGGTGCTCTAATAGAACCTTGTCTTGCTCTACCAGTTCCTTTTTGTCTCCATGGTTTTTTTCCACCGCCTCTAACTTCACTTCTTGTTTTTGTACTTTGTGTTCCTTGTCTTTGATTAGCTAAGTAATTAACTAATACTGAATGAACAACAGCTTCATTTGGTTTAATTCCAAATACTTCATCTTTTAATTCCATTGACTTTACTTTTTTTCCGTCAACAGCATATACGTCTATTGTAGGCATTTTCGTTCCTCCTTTCTTAGTTTATAGCCTTAACGCTATTATTTATTTTTAATATGCTACCTTTATTTCCAGGTACACTACCTTTTACTAAAATAACATTTTTATCTAAATCAACTTTAACAATTCTTAAATTTTGAATTGTAACTGTTTCAACTCCCATATGTCCTGGTAATTTTTTACCTTTAAATACTCTACCTGGAGTTGAAGTAGAACCCATTGAACCTGGTCTTCTATGATACATAGAACCATGACCCATAGGACCTCTAGATTGACCATGACGTTTAATAACACCTTGGAATCCATGACCTTTTGTTGTTCCTTGAATATCTACACTATCTCCTTCAGAAAAAACATCGGCTTTGATAACATCTCCCGGCTTAACTGAATTCACATCTGTTAATCTAAATTCTCTTAAATGTTTTTGAACACCAACACCTGCTTTTTTGAAGTGTCCCATTTCTGGTTTATTTACTTTATGTTCTTTAATTTCTCCATATCCTAATTGTACTGCGTCATATCCATCAGTTTCTACTGTTTTGATTTGAACTACATTACAAGGACCAGCTTCTATAACTGTTACTGGAATGACATTTCCTTTTTCATCAAATATTTGAGTCATTCCAACTTTTCTTCCTATAATTGCCTTATTCATTTTTTCTCCTCCCATTGGCTGATATGTTAGTATCAGCTTAGTTTTATACTTTTTAATATTTGTAAATAGATTTAATATACTTTCTAATATCTAAATTACAATTTGATTTCAATATCAACACCTGCTGGTAACTCTAATTTCATTAAGCTATCAACTGTTTTTTGTGTTGGATAAAGAATATCAATAACTCTTTTATGTGTTCTCATTTCAAATTGTTCTCTTGAATCTTTATGTTTGTGTGGAGAACGTAATATTGTTACGATTTCTTTCTCTGTAGGTAATGGAATAGGACCTGAAACTTTAGCTCCTGTTTTTTTAGCAGTATCTACTATTTTTTCAGCAGACTGGTCTAAAACAACATAATCATAAGCTTTTAGTCTAATTCTAATTTTGCCATTTCCTACTACTGTGTTTGATGTTGCCATTTTAAAATTCCTCCTTATTAATAGTTATTATGGCAAACAATAAGTTGTTAACGCATCCTAGTGTTTCATAAGAAAACATTATAAAATCCAAGACTTTCCTTTGTATTCAAAGCATTTTGAATTAAAGTTTCCTGGATAAATTCGAATAACGTATATCAAACTTATCGCCCGGTCTAAGCCAAGACATACTCCATAGAAGTTCCCTCCATCTCTTTTATTTCAAAGAGTGTAGCCACATTCTACTTCTTCGCTCTATCTTACGCAATTGCTATTATACTACGGAAATGCGGTAGTGTCAACCAGTTTTGGAAAATTTTTTCATTTTTATAATATCTTTTCTATAATAAAAAAAGTAATGCCATAATAAATAACTGCATCACTTTTTTATTATTAATCTATAAAACTAATATTAATATGGCTATTACCACACCAACGAGTAGATTTCCAGTCAAACTCACTATCATAAATACTAAACTCATTCAAAGAATCCTTACCTTCTATTAAAACTTCTATATTAGAAGCCATACCAATAAATGGTCGACCTGATATCTTCATAACTGAACTAGGAATTTTTAATGACTTAACATTTCCATAATCCCAAAAAGCATAATTTCCTATTTCTTCTAATCCATCATTTAAAGTTACTGTTTTTATATCTAGAAAAGCTGTTTTACCATCATTACTTATTTTCTTTAATGTTTCTGGATATTCTATTTCTTCTATTCCTCTTATTGCTATATCATCTACAATATCAATATTCAAATGTGATTTCCAACATATTTCTGTAACATTTTTTCCATCTATTTGTGATGGTATTTTTATTTTTTTGGCATCAGTAATTAGTATTTTTCCCTCTCTATATCCCAACATATTTGAATCAATACTAATTTCATCAAATCCACCATAAATTTTAAAGTTAGAAATTCTTGAAGTATAATCAATATTTTCAAAATTAAGTCCAATTATACAAACGTTTCCATCAACTATTTCATAATTAAATATATCTTCTCCACTTATAACATTTTTCTTTCCAATACTAATACTTCCATTTGGAGACAATTCTACTAATATTTTTTGAACTTTTGAAGTAACCTCAAATACTACAATATCCCCATCTTTACTTTCTTTTAAATCTTTTACCCACTCTTTAGCAAGTATTCCTTCTTTTACATTATTAGTAAATTCATCAAAATTAATATCCCCTGTTTGATATGAAATCAATTCTCCTTCATGAATTATTTTTATTTCTTCTTGTTCATAACCTTTAGTTGTTTCTGTAGAAGCTATATTGGCTTTTGAAATTATTCCATTATCTCCTGCAACTAAACTAATACTAACTCCGTGCTAATATTAATAAAACTATTATTGTAATTACTAATGCTATTAGTGTTATTCCATTTTTATCTATCATAACCTTTTTCTCCTCATTGTTTTTTATATGACTTTTCTAATTAAAAAAAATCTTTAAAATTATTAATTTTATTATTTTTTATATGACAGAAATAGCAATAAAAATTCTCTAATTTTTATTACTCTTCAAATTTATTTTTATCATTAATAAAACTATATCCACATATAGATTTGCTATTTTCTATTAATGTTATGCTTATTATGTGTACAGCCACAAGCATTTTCTGAACTCATACCTTTTATTTCTCCTTTGTATAAATATTTATATTATTTATGATACAAATATTTCCACATTTTTTCAATATTTTTTTTATTTCTTTTTGATTACAAGAGATAATAATAAACTTCTCTTAAAATATTTTACTATAACTTATATCTGTATTTCAGGCTCATACTTTTCTAACCACATCTCAACTTGAATCAAATATGCCATAAGCTGTGGACCTGTCATTAATTGACCAAACCATGGTCTAGAAAAAGCTTTTCCATCTGTTTCCAAAATTTCCATTATATATTTTTGATTAAGCAAACTATTTATTTTTGCATTTTTATTTCTCATAATCTTTGTTAATTCTTCTTTTACTTTTGCTAAATAATTTGGGTTATGTGTTTTTGGATATGGGCTTTTCTTTCTATAAATAATTTCTTCTGGCAAATATCCTTCAAATGCTTTTCTTAAAAGACCTTTTTCTCTACCTTTATATGCTTTCATTTCCCATGGAATATTCCATGCATATTCTACAATTCTATAATCACAAAATGGAACTCTAACTTCAAAACCATTTTGCATACTCATTCTATCAGTTCTATCTAGTAATGTTTGCATAAACCAATTTGAAGTAAGATAAATTAATTTTCTATGAAGCTTAGTTTCTTTACTATCTTCCTCTAAACATTCAACTTTACTTAAACTTTTCTCGTATTGATTTTGAATATAATTTTTTAAATTTACATTTTCTCCTATTACAGGATTTAAAAGTTGTTGTCTTTCTTTAAGCGCAATTGACCATGGAAATGTTCCTGAATTTAAACTGTCCTCTCTAAAATACCATGGATATCCTCCAAATATTTCATCTGAACATTCTCCTGATAATGCAACTGTTTCTTTTTTGGCAAGTTCTCTAAAAAATAATAAATATGATGAATCAACATCAGCCATCCCAGGAAAATCTCTTGCAATCATTGCTTCTTGTAAAGAATTATATAGCTCTGGTGTATCTAGTACAATTTTTGTATGCTTTGTATTATATTGTTTTACCATTAATTTAATATATTCATCATCATAATCTGGCTGAAAATCACTTTTTACAAAATTTTTATCTTGGTCTACATAGTCAACTGAAAATGTTTCTAATTGTTTTCCTTGATTTTGATAATAATTACTTGCAATTGCTGTAATTATACTAGAATCTAAGCCACCAGACAATAAACTACAAAGTGGTCTATCTGAAACTAATTGTCTTTCAACTGAATCTACTATCAAATCTCTTAATTTTTCACATGTAGTATCTAAATCATCTGAATGAAACTTAGTTTCAAGTTTCCAATACTCTTTTGAATAGAATTCATTTCTATTTAAAATCATAAAATTAGCTGGTTCTACTTCAAAAATATCTTTAAATGGTGTTTTTCCTGGTGAATGTGCTGGTCCTACTCCAAATAATTCACAAACTCCATTTTCATCTATAACAGATTTTACATCTGGATGTTTTAAAATTGCTTTTATTTCAGAAGCAAAAATAAAATTTCCATTTCTAATTGTATAATATAATGGCTTAATTCCAAAATGATCTCTTGCAATAAAAAGCTCTTGTTCCTTAGTATTCCAAATTGCAAATGCAAAGATACCATTTAAATATTCACATACACTTTTTCCATAATAAACATAAGCTTTTAGAAGAACCTCTGTATCTGAGTGTCCTTCAAATTCAAAACCATTAACAGCTAACACTCTTCTTAATTCTTGAGTATTGTAAATTTGACCATTATATACAATAGTATATGTATTTCCATTATATTTAAAACTCATAGGTTGTTTGCCATTTTCAATATCCACAACAGAAAGACGTTTATGCCCTAAATTCACACTTTCTTCTAAATACATTCCTTCTTCATCAGGCCCGACGTTTTTCTAAAGTTTTTACCATTTCTTTTAATAATTCTTCTTTATGGCTTATATCCTCTCTGTAATTAACTATACCAACAATCCCACACATAAAATAAAAACCTCCTTGTTCATACTTTTATATAGTATGCGGAGATTTTCATTTTTGATACAACTATCTTTTGAGAAAAGTTCATAAATGCCAAACATTAAGTTATACTATTTTCTGATTGTGATACTGTAATTTTAGAATTTTCTGGATTTTGTGCGTTAATAGATTTTTTAAAGGAATTATCTATTCCAAATCCAAAAATACTTATTGCCCCTAAAACAATTAAAAATATAGACAAAGCAATTCCCATATTTAATGAAAGCTTAATTGGTTCTTTTATATTTCTATCTTTTTTCATATGTATTCCTCCAAATAAATAAAAAATATTTCAATACTTAATAAATTTTCTATTAAAATGAACATTAAAATTAACTTAGAAGTTTGAGATTGTTCCAAAAAGTTCAAATTGAAAAAATGAACTTTTTGGAACCGTTCCCGAAAGTTTTTCCGAAAGTTCTTAAACAACTGTTATTCTATTTTCATCTCTTCCAAAGTTCATATAATGAATAAAATATTCTATGTAATTATTTCCAAAGACACTATCTAAATCTTTATTATACTTTCTATACGCTTTTACATCATAATTTGATGATGTTCTTCTGCCTTCTTTTACTCCAAATGAAACAAAATGTTCAAATCCTTTTGAATAATTTTTTCCATATAAATTTTTCAAATCTAAATTATATGACAAATATTCAGATACATTAAATACTTCTGATGGATTTCTTCCCTCTTTTATTCCATGTCTATACCAATGAATTTTTAAATTTTCTGCATTATTTCCATATATCTGTTTTAAATCCAAATTATTATCTGCATAAAAATCTACATCAAATATAGCCTCTTCTATTTTTTCTGGAATATAAGATAATCTTCCTTCTTTCATTCCAAAACTTACATAATGCTTTATAGCATCTTTATTATTCATATCTTTCAAATCATCATAAAAATTTTTATAAAAATTCACATCAAACTCTCTGCAAGCTATTCTTCCCTCATTTACTCCGAATTCTATATAATGGAAAAATGCAATTTTATAATTTTCTCCAAAAACATTTTTTAAATCTAAATTTTTATCTAAATAATATTTAACATCAAATATTTCTGAAGCTGTTCTTCCTTCATTTATTCCAGAATTTATATAATGAATAATAGCAGATTTATAATCATTTCTAAATATTAATTGTAAATCTGGATTTCTACTTAAATAATATTTTACATTAAATAATGTAGAAGCTTGTCTACCCTCATTTATCCCACAAATTACATAATGATTTATTGCAGAATTATAATCATTTCCAAATATTAATTGTAAGTCTGGATTTCTACTCAAATAATATTTAACATCAAATATTTCAGATGCAACTCTTCCCTCATTTATTCCATAACTTAACCAATGATTTCTAAGCTCTTTTTCATTATTTCCGAATGTATTTTTTAAATCTAAATTGTTATTAGCATAAAAATCAGCATCAAATATTAAATCTAATTTTTTATTCCATGGATTATTAATATCAGGGTCTGTTGGATCCCAATTTTTTTCTGGAGAATTTGAAATCTTTGTAGCTGTTGGTTTTCCTAATGGTCCTAAATCTGAACTAGAAAAAAATGTAACTTTAGTATTTGAATTGCAATTTTCATATATCCATTTAGCATCTTCAATTGTAAGTCTTATACAACCAGCAGAAGCAGAAGTTCCTAATTTATCATATTCCCAATATTCTAAAGATGCTGAATTTCCTTCTTCTATATATGGAACTGAATGAAATAGTATATTTCCAGTAATTCTAGTACAATACTGTCCATAAACACCACCATATAAAGCAAGCCATCTATATTTATAATTTAAATTATATGTACCACCAGTAGGCGTAGCCGTTCCACAAGAACATATCATTGACTTATATGGAACTGTAAAATTTCCGATTAGGATCTTTAGAATATATTGTAACTACATTTGCACCATAATTTACTGTTATATAATATTCATCTGATGATGCATATGAAGCTTTACTATTTAAAATCATTAATACACAAAATACAATTATCATTATAATAATTCTTTTCAATTTTTTTGTCATATTTAAATCTCCTATTGTTAATAAAACTTAATCTATACTTTATTTAGAAGTTTATTATTGTAAATAATAGTAATATACTGTTTTTTGTATATATTATTTTTACATATAAATCATAATTTAAATTCACTTTATCATAATTCAAAAAAATTTTCAATTAAAAAACAAAATTTAACAATATTTTATAATTTATACTTATATTTTATTTCAACCTTTTAAATTAAATAATCTAATTTTTAATAAATTACACTTATCAAAATACTCTTTTATTAAAAACAAAAAATAATTTTATGTATTATCTTGATGAAAAATTTATCAAAAAATATATTAATTATTTATTTATATAATTTTCTGCTAACTTTTTAAATGCTGGCAATGCCCTTTTTATCATTTCATTTGAAACACAATAAGCAATTCTTACATAGCCTTTACAAGCAAATGAACTACCTGGTACAAATAATATATTATATTCTTTTGCTTTTTTACAAAATTCTAACTCATTTTCTATTGGAGATTTTAAAAATAAATAAAATGCTCCTTGTGGTTTTATACATTCAAATCCATAGTTTGTTAACTCATTATATAATAATTTTCTATTTTCATCATACATGCTTAAATCTACTTTTTCATTTGCACATTCTATTAATACTCTTTGCATTAAAGATGGTGCATTCACACATCCTATTATTCTATTTGCTATTGTTATAGCTGTAATTATATTTTTACTATCATCCATTTCAGATGGAATAACCACATATCCTATTCTCTCTCCAGGAATAGACAAAGTTTTACTATATGAATACACAACAAATGTATTATTATAATATTTTGTAATATATGGTACTTCATTATTATCATATGCAATTTCTCTATATGGTTCATCAGATATTATAAAAATTTCTTTTTCATATTCTGTTTGCTTTTTCTCTAATATCTTGCAAATTTCTTTTATTGTTTCTTCTGAATATATTACCCCTGTAGGATTATTAGGAGTATTTATTATTACAGCTTTTGTATTTTTAGTAATCTTATTTTCAAATTCATCTAGTCTTGGTTGAAAATCTTTAGTATTTGGCGATATCTCAACCAATTTTCCATCATAGCTATTTATGTAATTTTTATATTCCATAAAATATGGTGCAAACGTAATTACTTCATCACTTGGATTTAATATACTTTTTAAAATTATATTTATTCCAGATGCTGCCCCAACACACATTACAATATTTTCTCCAGAAAATTTTGTATCAAATTTATTGTTTATGTTTTCAGCTATTTTTTCTCTTACATCTTCAAAACCAGCATTATTCATATATCCATGTACTTTCAAAGTGTCTTCATTTTTTAATATTTCTCTTATTGTATCATTAACTTTTTCTGGTACTGGAATACTAGGATTTCCTAAGCTAAAATCATATACATTTTCTTGTCCATATTTTTTCGATAATGCTTTTCCTTCTTCAAACATCTCTCTTATTACTGAATTGTTTTTTACAAGTTCTTTCATTTTATCTGATATCATATTTATTATAGTATAATCAATTATATATAAATATTAATTCATTAAATTGATTAATTCCTTTCCTTTAGATTTTAGATAATATTTTTATTTGCTTTTCATAAATCACTTAATTTTAATACATTAGATTTATAATTAATTAATAATTTTATTTATTATACTTTTATTTTAGTTCTTAATATAAAAATTTATATTTTGTACTTTTAATTTCATATTTTTACTTTCATGTTTTTACTTTCATATTTTGCATTCATATTTTTGCTTTCATATTTTGCTTTCATATTTTGCTTTCATATTTTTGCATTCATATTTCTTACTTTATATTTCTTACTTCATACTTATTTTTCTGCAATATTTCAAACCCTTTTTCCTTTTCTTCATAATTTTCAAAAACAATAAATAAAGCTCCATTCATATTTTCTCTATTATTTTCTATTCCTATATTTTTAATATTTATATCATTTTCAGCAAGAAGTGTGGCTACAGTAGCAATAGAACCTTTTTCATCTTTTATACTTACATTAATAGTTGGATTTGCTTGTCCATTAATTTTTTTATTTGCAAAACTATCCCTATAGACTTTTGAGGTTCTAAAAAACTCATGCATCTCATCTCCAATTCCTATTTTTTCTCTTATAGATTTTAAATTATTTATATATTTATCTAATACTAATACAATTTCATTTTCATTTTCTTTACATATATGTTCCCACATTGTAGGGTCTGATGAGGCAATTCTTGTTATATCTTTAAAACCACCTGCAGCTAATAATTTCATTTTTTCTTCTCTATTATCAAGTTCTTTAACCAAATTTACAAGAGAAGCAGCTATAACATGTGGAACATGGCTTATTACTGCCATTATGTAATCATGCTCTTTTTCATTTAATAAAACAGGTATAGCTTTTAATTCTCTTATTATATCTTTCATTTTTTCTATACTTGCTTTATTCTCATTATCAATTAAAATATAATAAGCATTTTCAAATAGATAATCATTTGAAGTATTATACCCTGTTCTTTCTGAACCAACCATTGGATGAGCTCCAACAAAATTAATATCTATTTTCTTAATACTATCTAAAATAGTACGCTTTGTACTACCTATATCTGTTATTATACAATCATTTTTTACTATATCTTTTAAATTTTTGGCAAACTCAGATATTAAACCAACTGGTGTACATAGAAAAATAATATCTGAATCTTTAAAATCAGACAATTCTTTAGCAATTCTATTTATACTTCCTTCATTTAACGCTGTTTGTAGAAATTCTTTATTACTATCAAATGCACATATTTCTTCTATCTTTTTAGATTTTGAAAGTGACCTTGCTATACAACCACCCATAAAACCTAATCCAATTATTCCTATTTTATACATAAGTATCTCGTATAATCAATTATATAGAAAAATTAATCTATTTAATTAATCCCTTTCTTTTAAATTTATTTGTATAGTTAATATTTTAAATACACTTTTTCCAATTTCATATAATTTTTTTTATAATCTAACATTTTTGTATTATCTTAATTTATACATTAACTTATATCTTAATTTATAACTAAATTTTACTTTCTATAAAATTAAAATAATAAATTTCCAAAGTGTATTTAACCTCATCTGTAATTTTTGGATTTTTTCTTATTTCTTTAATAGACTGCCATTTATAACTATCATGTTCACTTAATTTAATATTATCTATAGATTTCACTTTCACACTAAAATTATATTCTCTTGCCTTTTTTCCGCTTCTTGATTCATAATCAAAACTATTAATATAATTTAAAATTCGTTCTACATCAAGATTAGTTTCTTCTTTAATTTCTCTAAATAAAGCCTCTCCCATAGTTTCATTTTCCTCAATATTTCCACCAGGAATTTCGTCAATACCACCTAAAAAATCATCTTGTTTTCTAGTCATTAATAAAAATTCATTATTTTTATTTACAATAATTCCACCTACAACATTTTTTACTATACCATCTTTTTTTCCATTTTCAATTAAAACATCAAAAAAACTCATTATATTTATCTTACCTCTATTTTTTATTACTTATTTTTTAATTATTACTTTGTTTTTTCAATAAATCTCTAATTTGCTCTAATAAAATAATTTGCTCATCTTTCTTTTGCTCTTCTATAACTTCTTCTTTAATTTCTTCTTTTTTTCTATTAAATCTTTCAATAACTTTAACAAAGAAGAAAATACAAATTGCTACAATAAGAAAATCAATTACATTTTGAATAAATTTTCCATAACTTATTACTGCATCCCCTACAGTAAAACTCAAATTTGAAAAATCAATTCCACCAATAATTACACCAATAATTGGCATCAAAATATCTTCTACTATTGATGTTACAATTTTCCCAAAAGCACCTCCAATAATAACACCTACAGCAAGGTCAATTACATTTCCTTTTGAAATAAAATCTTTGAATTCCGAAAACACTTTTGTTCCTTTTTTTATTATTTCTTCTTTTTCTATATTTTTATTTTTCATATTTTGCCTCAACTTTTTATTATTTTTAAACAAAAATTTTTTCTTTAAAAAATTCAACTTTCTTTAATTAAAATATCAAAAAGTTTTTTATCCATATTTCTCTTTATCTTTAGCTATTTGCTTAGCATAACGATCATTTTCAGAAAACACACACCCACAATACTTCTGCATATAAAGTCCTAAATTTCTTGCTTCATTTTGCCCTTCTCTAAATCCTGGGCGAAAATCTCTATATAAGAATTCTAAATCATATTTTTTGGCTATTTCTTCTCCCATACTTTTTAATAAATCATGTTGTTGATATGGGCTAATAAGTAATGTTGTTGAAAATGAATCAAACCCATTTTCTTTAGCATATTTTGCAGTTTCTTCTAAACGAACTTTGTAACAATAGTTTTTGCATCTATTTTCTAAATCGTCTATTACATTTTTGCAAAATTCATCTAATCCATAATCTTCTTTTATAATTAATTTTAAATCTATCATTTTGCTATATTCAATTAATGTATCTCTACGTAATTTATATTCCATATATGGATGAATATTAGGATTAAACCAAAATGATACAGGTTCTATCCCTTCTTCTCTTAAACTTTTTATACAATACACACTACATGGTGCACAGCAACTATGTAATAATAACTTCATTTTTATATTCCTTCTTAAAATTTTGATTAAAATAAACATTTTATTTTTCTAAAAAATAAATGTATATATTATATCTACAAAAATCACTATCATTAAAATTATTGATAATTTATTTAAAATTTTCTTTGACTCAAGAAAATTACATATATTTTCAAATATAGGTTGCAATATATAAAGAAAAATTAATCCACCTAATCCAAATCTTATTGATGGAGATAACGCAATTCTAGCTTGAAAATTATATTTGTAATCACTATATGTTTGCCATGGCCAGCTCCCAATTACTATTTCACATAGATATGAAGTTATAAGTTCTATAGCTGTAGCAATTAACATACATAATACGAAAACAATTGGTATAAAAAGTATTTTTTCTTTTAAATTTTTGCTTTTTATTATTCTGCCTGCTGTAAATATAAATGCAAGTGCACCAACTCCATACACAGGACAATAAGGGCCAAATAATACACCTCTATTTGAAAACCCCCATTTATAAATAACAACCTCTAAAAAAACTTCATAACACCAGCCTATAATTGCATATAACATAAAAAATATAAAATATCTACTAATTTTATTTTTCATATATTTTTCTCCATATTTTCACTTTTTACTTCGTGATATTCTTTATCTGTATTAACATTCCAAATATTATCTCTTGATTTAATATTTCCTTTTATATTTTTTACTGCTTCAATAGCTGTAACCATTGAATGGTCCATATTATTATATCTATGTTGACCATTTCTTCCTATACAATATAAATTATCATACATATTTAAATATTCTATAAGCTTGTCTATCTCTGAATATGTGTCGAAATATGCTGGATATGCTTTTTTTATCTTTTCTCTATGAGAATCTAAAACATCAGATTTTTCAATTATTCCCATTGATACTAGCTCATCTATAGCAAAATTTATAAAATCCTTATCACTCATATTCCAATATTTATCACCTTCATCGCAAAAATATTCTAATCCTATCCATACTCTTTCTTCTGGATTTTCTACTAAATATGGAGACCAGTTATTAAAAATCTGTATTCTTCCAAGTTTTACATCTGGTTCTTGAACATAAATCCAACAGTCTGGAACTATGTTCCCTAATGTTTTTATTGGTGTTTTATTTTTTAAATCAAGCTTTTTTAAATATAATCCTACTGTCATAAAATCTCTATATGGAAGGCCTGTCGCAATTTTTCTTATATTATCTGGAACTTTTGAATCATCTTTTATCGACTCTACTAAATCTTTTAATGGCATTGAAGATATAAATATATCTCCTGATATAACATCAAACTTACCATCTACCATACATTCAACAGATTTTATTTTGTTTTCTTCTAAATTTATTTTTTGAACCTCATAATTTTTTAATATTTTTCCACCTAGATTTTCAATTTCTTTTGCTAAAACCTCCCAAAGTTCTCCTGGACCATACTTTGGATACCAGAATTGCTCGATTAATGAGGTTTCTGTATTTTCCTTGTTTTTCTTTCCAAAAATTTTAGAAAACATGTCCTTAATAACAGCTGTAATTGAAAGACCTTTAACTCTTTGAGCTCCCCAATCAGCAGCTATTTCTGATGGATGACGTCCCCAGAGTTTTTCTGTATATTTTTCAAAAAACATTCCATACAATTCTTTTCCAAAACGATTTATATAGAAATTTTCTAATGAAGTTTCTTCTTTTTTTACAAATATAGATTTTAAGTAACTAAATCCAGCTTTCATAGTTCTTAAAAACCCCATATTTTTAAATGTTTCCCACTTTAATGAAACTGGATAATCAAAAAACTTTTTCAAATAATAAATTCTTGAAACTCTATCTCTTACAAGCATAACATTATCTTCTGTTTCTGGATTAGGTCCTCCATTTTCTAAAGGTTTTTGCCTTTTTAATATTTTATCATCAAAAGATGGTTCCCCTTGAAGTGGCATTAAATCTTTCCAAAATTTCATAACAGATTCATCTTTAGAAAAAAATCTGTGTCCACCAATATCCATTCTATTTCCATTATATTTAATTGTTTTAGAAATTCCACCAACTTCATTTTCTGCTTCTAAAATAATAACCTCATATTCTTCTTTATTATCTTTTAAAAGCTCATACCCAGCTGTTAATCCAGCAGGTCCAGCTCCTATTATTATAACTTTTTTCATTAAATCTTTAATTCCTTTCTTACTTTGCTTTAAAAACACATATAAGCCATACCTTAAGATTGTAAACTAATCAAGTTATTTTATAATATTAATTGTACAGTCATTTTATTTTCATAAAAAAATTTATTTATAAAAACATACCCCATATTCTACTTTATAATACATATCTGGAGATTTAGCTTTCATACTGTTATTTACTCCAATATCACAAAAGCCCAAAAGTAAATTTATAACTAAAGTAAAACATGCAATTCCAGTAAAAACTTTACTTAAAATTATTTTGCTTTCTTCTGATTTATATCTTTCATACATTTCCATAAATATCATAATTCCAGCAAGTACAAACATCCATGCAAAATCTAAGAAATATCTACCAGTACTTCCTGCTTGCATACTAACAAAACATACTAATAATAATCCGAATTAAAATTAAACTTATTACAAAACTCTTTAATTCCTTTTTATTTGTATTTTTAATAAATTTAATAAATCCAAAGCAAAAAAATGCAATTGGTGCTATAAAAAATATTCCTCCAGGAATATCTTCAACATAGTAATATGAAAGAAGCTCTGGTATATTTCCATTACTAGAAATAAACGGAAATACAGCTTTAAAACATGGTAGATTAAACAAATTACATAATAAACCTGTTGGAATTGTAACTAATCTTAAGCCTAAATGTTTCATATCATTAATTGTTAATTGATAATTTGAACCAAATTCAAATATACTTCCAAATCTTATATAATTATACCACATTAAAGCTACTCCAACTGTTATATAAGGAATTAAAACTACTAAAATAAATTTTACAATATTCTTTTTTTGCTTTAAATTTTGTTTAAAAATTCTCCACAGATATGGAACTATTAAAAATGAAACAAATAATTCTGTTGGTCTACATGCAACAGCTAATGCTAAACATAACGTTCCTAAAAAAATTTTTATATATGAAATATTTTTTATATATTTTTCATTTTCATAGCATTCTTGTTCAAAAATATTCTTATGTTTATTTTTTATATCATCTTCTATTTTTACTTTAGAATTTTTTGAAACAACAGTAACTTTCTTTTTACTTAATGTTTCTTTTGAAAATTTCTTACTATCAGCTGTTAAAATAAACAAAAATCCTAAAATAGCAAAGAAAAATCCTGCTACTGTGACTAATTCATAGAATCTTGGTGAAACATTTATCCAAATTAACATTGTTCCAAATAACATTATAATTTCGCTAAAAAACATAAATTTAAAAGGAACATTTGGAAAATACTTTTTAAATAATTCTTTTACTAATATGCATAATGCAATAATACTAAATAGACTAAAAATTAATACTCCTGTTGCTGTTGCTAAAAGCTTTCCTGTAATTAAATTATATGGTAAAAACAAAATAAGTGCTGGTAAAATTCCAAAATATACATAGTAATTACCATTATATAAAGCAGCATCCCAAATATAACCATTATCTCTTTCTATGTTATTATTTCTTTCTACTGTATCATATGGATTATTTAAATTTATTAACTCTTCTGCTGGTTCTTCTAAAAGATTTACTTGTTTATTACTAAGTGCTTTTATAAGACTATTATTATATAAATCTTCAACAGGCTCATTTGTATATGAACAATATGTATTAAAAAAGTATATAATTAAAATTGCAATATCTACAACTAACATTATTAATAAATTTTGATTTAAATTTTTATGATTATATGGGACTTTCCACAAATTATTTGTATGTAAAGAATATATAAAATAACATACTATAATTAGTATAATTACTCTTACAAAATTAAATTCAAATGGAATATCTATATTTAATGCTACCTTAGAAATATTCACATCTTGATTATATACTTTTATATCTATAGCTTTAGCATTTCCAGATAAATAAATAGAAGAATATTTTGTTTTAGGAACAAAATCATTATAAGTTTTGCTTCCTAAAGCTCTTCCAATAGTTGTATCATCACTATAAAATATTTCATAATCTACAACATCAATTTCTTCCATATTTTCAAGCTCTAAATAAATTGTTTTAACATCTAAATTTAAATCTGTAAGAGAAATTAGTATATACCCATCTGTAGACACACTTGCAATTTCATTCAAATTTTCTCGTTCATATTCTAAACTTGGAGCTTTTGAAAAATTCATTCTATATGAATTTATATTAAAAATAGTAAATTCTAAAAAAAGCACTATTAAGACTATAGAAAATATTGTAGATTTTTTATTATTTAGTTTTTCTTTTTTTCTTAAAATCTGAATTATAACTATTAAAACTATTAAAATTGCACTAATTGCAAACTTCATAATTTTTTCCTTTCCTGTTACAATTTATATTGACCATTTACAGTATACTCTATCCCCAAATGATTATATGCAAGAGCAGTCACAGTTCTTCCTCTAGGAGTCCTTGCTAAAAATCCTATTTGCATTAAATATGGTTCATAAACATCTTCCAAAGTATCTACTTCTTCATTTATTGTTGCTGCTAATGTATCTAATCCTACTGGACCTCCATTATATTTATATATAATAGTTTCTAATATTCTTTTATCAATATTATCTAATCCTATTTCATCAATATCTAGTTTATTTAACGCAATTTTAGCAATTTCTAAATTTACATTTCCATCTCCGCATAACAACACCATAATCTCTAACTCTTTTTAAAAGTCTATTTGCAATTCTTGGTGTACCACGAGAACGTTTTGCTATTTCTGAAGCTGCTTCTTCATCTATTTCTATTCCTAAAATTCTACTTGACCTTTTTACAATTGTTGTTAAGTCTTCTTCTGAATATAATTCTAATCTAGATACTATTCCAAATCTATCACGAAGTGGTGTAGATAAAGAACCTGCTCTAGTTGTAGCACCTATTAAAGTAAATTTTGGAAGGTCAATTCTTATAGATTTTGCTTCTGTACCTTTTCCTAAAACAATATCTAATGAAAAATCTTCTAAAGCTGGATATAAAATTTCTTCTACACTTTTATTTAATCTATGTATTTCATCTATAAAAAGCACATCATTTTCAGATAAAGATGTTAAAATTGCAGCTAAATCACCAGCCTTTTCAATAGCTGGACCTGATGTAATTCTAATTTTAGAACCCATTTCATTTGCTATAATATTAGAAAGAGTTGTTTTACCAAGACCTGGAGGTCCATAAAACAAACAATGGTCTAAAGGCTCATCCATTTTTTTGGCCGCCTCAATACATACTCTCATATTTTCTTTTACTTTCGTTTGACCTATATATTCATCTAAACCGCTGAGGTCTTAGGGAATTTTCTTGTATTTCCTCTTCATTATTTTGAACTTCAGGTTTCATTAAATTCTCGTCATCCATATTATTGCCCTTTCTAAATATAAAACTAAATTTTAAATATAATTGCTCAAAACCATAATTATTAAATCGTAATTAATTAAACCATAATTAATTAAATCGTAATTAATCAAATCATAATTAACTAAATCATAATTAACTAAATCATAATTGACTAAATTATAATTAATCGAACCATAATTAAATCATAATTATTAAAATATAATTAATTTAAATTAATAAAAACCTAATTTAAAGGACCTTTATATTCCATATTTTCCATAAAATCAAAAAGTTCTTTAACTCTTTTTAATGTAAGCATCGCATTTTTTTGATGTGGGCTTTTTGGCTTTGATTCAATTAGTTCATTTTTATAACAATTTTTTGTCATTTTATAAATCAAATATCTAGAATCCATATATGTGTAATAAATTTGAAAACCATTATTTAAATCTTCCCAAAATCTTTCAAATGTATATCCATCTCTTATATCCATTTTTCCTCCTGTAAGTAATTATTATTATCTTTTTATTATACTATTTTACTTTATCATTTCTTCAAATTCTTTCTCACTAATTATTTTTACTCCAAGTTTATTTGCTTTATCTAGTTTACTTCCAGTTGCTTCTCCTGCTAAAACATATGTTGTTTTCTTAGAAACAGAACCAGAAGCTTTACCACCAAATTTTTCAATTATATCTTCTGCTTCTTTTCTTGAATAATTATCTAATGCACCAGTTAAAACAAATGTCATCCCTTCAAATCTATTATCTGTTTCATCATCTTGAATAGATTCCATATTTAATCCTAAACTTTTAAGTCTATTTATTAAATCTATTGTTTGAGGTTGATTAAAAAATTCATATACACTTTTTGCCATAATTTCGCCCAAATCATCAATTTCAATCAATTCAGATTCAGTAGCTTCCATTAAATTATCTATTGTTTTAAAGCGTTTTGCAAGTAATTTTGCTGCTTTTACTCCTATATTTCTAATACCTAAACCAGTTATTAGTCTATATAAATCATTTGATTTACTAGCATTTATTGAATTAACTAAATTTTGTGCAAATTTTTTTCCATTTTTTTTCATAGATTCAAAATCTTCATTTGTTAGTTCATATAAATCTGCAATATTTTTTATTAGTCCTCTATTTAGAAGTTCTTCAATAATATTATCTCCAAGTCCTAAAATATTCATTGCTTCACGAGAAGCAAAATGAATTATATTTCTATATTGCTTTGCAGGACACTCTATTCCAATGCATCTAGTTGCAGCTTCGCCTTCTTCTCTTACTACAATACTTCCACAAACAGGACAATGTTCTGGCATTTTAAAATCTATTTCATTTCCTGTACGTTTTGATTTTACAACTTCAACAATCTCTGGTATAACATCTCCAGCTTTTTGAATTATAACAGTATCACCTATTTTTAATTCTTTTTCCAAAACAAAATCTTCATTATGAAGAGTTGTTTTAGAAATAGTAGAGCCTGCAACTTTAACTGGTTCTAATATTGCAAGTGGAGTTATAACACCAGTTCTTCCAACTTGAAACTGAATTTGTTTTAAAATTGTTTCTTTCTTTTCAGGAGGATATTTATAGGCAATTGCCCATTTTGGCGTTTTGTAAGTTGTTCCAAGTATTTCTCTTTGTTTTAAATCATCAACTTTAATAACAGCTCCATCTATTCCAAATGAAAGAGAATATCTATCTTCTCCAATTTTTTCAATTGCTTTAATCGCATCTGGAATTGTTTTTACAGGGATAACAACAGGATTAACATTAAATCCTAACTTTTTCATATATTCTAATGATTCTAAATGAGATTTAAATTCTAAATCTTCACTTTTTTGAACATTAAATATAAAAATATCTAAGGGTCTAGAAGCTGTAATACTACTATCTAACTGCCTAAGAGAACCAGCAGCTGCATTTCTAGCATTTGCAAAAAGTGTTTCTTCATTTTTCATTCTATCTTCATTCATCTTTTCAAATTCTTCTGTACCAATAAAAACTTCACCTCTAACAGTAATACTTACAGGTTCTTTTAAAATTTTTGGAATATTTGAAATAGTTTTTAAATTTTCTGTTATATCTTCTCCGAACTAGCCCATTTCCCCTTGTGGCTCCTCTTGTAAAAACACCTTTAACATATTCTAAACTTACAGAAAGTCCATCAATTTTGGTTTCAACTACATAACTAACATCTTCTTCTAAAGTTTTTTTCACTCTTTCATCAAAAGCCTCTAAATCTTCAAAATTAAATATATCTTGCAAGCTTTGAAGTGGAACCTCATGAGTAACTTTTTCAAAACCATCTTTTACAGTTCCACCTACATGTTGAGTTAAACTTTCTCTACTTATAAATTCTGGATATTTTTTTTCTAAATTACGAAGTTCTACCATAAGCATATCATACTCAAAATCGCTAATCTCTGGTGAGTCATCATCATAATATTTTTTAGCATAATAGCTAGTTAATTTATTTAATTCATCTATTCTCTTTTTTGCACTTTCTCTATTCATTTGTTTTATCCTCTAAAAAAATTTTTATAAATTTAAAATAAAAATTGTTAATTTAAACTTTTCATGTATTAAAAAATATTACTAATCTTTAAATAAATCTTTTCCATTTTTTAAATAATCATATCCAGAAAAAATAGTAGCAATTACACATACTAACATAGTAATTGAAGCTATAGCATTTAATGCTATACATCCTCCTGTCACATATATTTTAAAACTACTTTCCATAGCTGTTACTTTATTTGTTGTAGCTCTAACAAAATCAAAGAAATTATATTTATCTAAAAATACTAATATTATTGCAATCATTTGAGTTACTGTTTTTAGTTTTCCCCAAATAGAGGCTGCAATAACTTTTCCACCCTTTTCTACTGCAATTAATCTATATCCACTTACTAAAAACTCTCTAAATAATACAATTATAGGAATCCAAGCTGGAATCTTTCCATATTCAACTAAAATAATCATTGCAGCTAATACTAAAATTTTATCTGCAATAGGATCTAAAAATTTTCCAAATGTAGTAATTTGATTTCTAGAACGAGCAATATATCCATCTAATTTATCAGTAATAGAAGCTACAATAAAAATTATTTCCATAATCCAAAATGCAGATGTTATACCTAACAAACTTCCAGGAATTCCAACTAATCTATCTATAACTCCTATTATTAACATAATTGGTACTAAAATTATTCTAAATATTGTTAACTTATTTGCTAAATTCATCTTTTATTTTTCCCCTTTCAATTAATTCTTGTTTTCTTAAAACTTCTAATTGCTCTAAAAGTGCTTCTAATGTTGATAAATCTTTTCCTATCATTTCTAAGTTTCCTGCATCTATTGACTCTTTAAAATTTCCATTTGCTTCAATTATTGAATCTATAACTTGTTCAATATCTTCCATATCTACATATTGAAGTTTTACAGAATTATTTTCTGACAATAAATTTACAATGGCACCTTCTAAATTATCTCCAATTGCGACTTTATTTCCAGAAGATACTATAACTTTCTTCAATACCTGAGTTTCAAGTTCATTTAATCTTACTTGATAAACTGGCTCTACATATAATATAGTATTTTTTATTGGAACTATTATAATATCTTTTACCATTTTTACTCCTGAAACATCTAAGGTTTCTAAGGCACTTGAAATTGTTTCGTCTTCTTCTATTAAAGAATTTAATTGAGAAACTCCCATAATAGAACTTTCTGCTGAAAACTTATATAATGAAAGTTTATTTTTACCATTTTCGCAAGTTCCAACTAAATATGCATTTAAGCTTTCTTTTCCTTGCTTCGTATATGTTGTAACTAATCCAAGTTCTGCTTCATCCATTCCTAAAGTTTTAAGCATTGTATAATTTGATTTTATTTCATTTTCTCCATCTGTTGCTAAGTTCCAAATATCATCAGCTCTATATAAAGTATCTTCACTAATATCATGATATGTTGAAAGTACTTTGGCTTGAATATCAAATAAATATTGTGAATATTGCAAATTAATTCTTATACTTTCTGGAATTGATGCTTCTAAATCCATAAATAAATCTGGATATAAATTTCTATACATCATTATTATTGGGTCATCTCTATCTGTTATATAAAACTCTGTAACTCCAGAATAAGCATCTACTAAAACTTTAACAGAATTTTTAATATAATTTATTTTTTCTTTCATTCCATTTGCTCTTGTAATTGTTGTTATCTGTGAATATGGATAATTACAAGATGTTGTATATCCATCTATTACCCAAACTAAACGCCCTTCATCTGTTACAACTAAATACGGATTTTCATCATATTCAATATATGGAAGAAGTAATTTTACTCTTTCTAAAATATTTCTTGTTGTAATAATTTTAGAATTTTCATCTAAATATTTTGAAATAATTAATTTATAATTACCAGTATCTAATCCTAATACTAATCTATCTAAAAAACCAAGATTTAAGCCACTATCTCCTTGATAATCATATTCTGCGTAAGTTGTAGAAGTTAATGGATAATCAAATTCTGAACCAAACTTTGAATTTACTATAATTTCACTATCAGTTTCTAAACCAAAATAAATTCTAGGTTCTTTAATTTTTACTAAATCTGAGCTATGTGCTTTAAAATCTGTTTGGAGCATTGTTACATAACCATTTTTATCAACTTTATTTGGGTCTGATACAACAACAGAATATCCATGTGTATATTCAAATGTTTTATTATTATAAGACCTATTAGAATCATCTATAATTTCTCTTGCTGTTAATGAAACTAACGATGGAACTCCATTTTGACTATACACTCCAAAATTACTTTTATTATAACTATAATAAGTATTATTATCTTGAGTATCTGTAACAGTTTTATTTATAACAGTAGAATCAAATATTGGTATATTTTCTATAACATCTTCATTTTCTTTAGCTAACTCTGGTGTTATTGTATCATAATTTTCTATGATTCTATTGTTTATATCTATTCCATAAGCTTCTTTTGTAGAATTTATATTAAAACCTATATATTCTTTTTCTTTATCTAATTCACTTGAGCCAACATAAATCTCTTGAAAATAAATTAAAGCTCCAAACATAACAACTAAATAAAGTGGAATTATAGAAGCTGAAGCTATACATTTTTTGAATCTTGCACTACTTGCATTTCTAATAATATTTATCACAGAAATTAAAACTATAATAGCAAAAATTCTATATCCCCATAACTTAATAAATGTATCTGCTAATCCTGCACCTGTAAGAGATGTTGAATAGGCATCTTTAATATTAATCATATTGCCAGTTAAAATATCTTGAGCTGCAACAAATATGTATCCACTCATAAATATTGCAAAAACAATTGCCCAAAATTTTATTTGCGTTAAAAATGTGTTCTTTTTTAATGTTTGCATATCAACACCTTTTTCAAAACACACATTAATTGCAATTACATAATATATAGCAGTATACCCTACTAATACTAAAGTAAGAATTACAAAATATAAAAGTATTGTTTTTATAAAAGGTAAAATAAACATATATAATCCAATATCATATCCAAATATTGGATCTACCTTTCCAAATGAAGCTGCATTTATACACATAATGTATTTTGTATATAAAAATTTTAAAGAAAAGAAACCTGCAATTAATGCAAATATTAAACTTATACTTTTATTAGGAAGTTTTGGAATATTTCTACTTTCCTCTTCAAAGAAATGTTTCATTCCTTTTTTTATTATCTTGTTATTAATATAAAACAAAATATATACAAATAAAAAACTTATTATAAACATACCTGTTTTCATATAGAAATTTTTAAAAAATATACTAGTATAATTTTCTCCAATTTCTTTTACTTTTAAATATTCTGCTCTATTTGAAATAAAAGTTATAAAAAAAGTTATTGTTAGAACAAAAAACACAATAATTGCACGAATATTAATTTTTTTCTTTTTAATTTCTATTTCTTGTTTAGTATCTGCTTCTTCACTCATTTTTCACATCCCTTTCTAAATATTATGTAAATTTTCTTATGTTCTTTTAAAATTCTAATTAGTATATTTATTAATAAAATAGGATTTCATTTATTTAATAATAAACAAAAATAGAATTTTAATATAATAAATAATTTATTATATTAATTTTATTTATAAAATTGCATCTAAGAAATCTTTTGAATTAAAAATTTCCATATCATCAATTTTTTCTCCAACTCCAATATACTTAACAGGTATTTTATTTTCATCTACAATACCAATAACAACTCCGCCTTTAGCAGTTCCATCTAATTTGGTTAAAACAATGCCTGTTATATTTGTTGTTTCTTTAAATGCTTTTACTTGTAATATTGCATTTTGACCAGTTTCAGCATCTAAAACTAAAAGAACTTCTTTTGAAGCTTCTGGTAATTCTCTATCTATTACTTTATTAATTTTTGCAAGCTCATCCATTAATGGTTTTTTATTGTGTAATCTTCCAGCTGTATCTATAATTAAAACATCTGCATTTGAATTTTTGGCTTTTGTTATAGCATCAAATACAACAGATGCTGGATCACTTCCTTCTGGTTTTTTTACAATTTCACTTTTTGACCTTTCACACCAAACTTCTAATTGTTCAACAGCTGCTGCTCTAAAAGTGTCTGCTGCTGCAACTATAACTTTTTTTCCAGACTTAACAAGATTATTAGCAATTTTTCCAATAGATGTTGTTTTTCCAGCTCCATTTACTCCAACAAATAAAATAATAGATGGTGTTGTTTCCAAATGCAATTCTGGCTTTTCAACATCTAGTATTTCCTGCATTATTTCTTTTAATGCAGTTTTAACAGCATCTTCATCTTCAATTTTTTCTTTTTTTATTTTATCTCGAAGTTTACCTATTATTTTACAAGATGTTTCCATACCAATATCAGACATAATCAAAACTTCTTCAAGTTCTTCTAAAAGCTCTTCATCAACTTTTCTAAAAACACTAAATACATTATTAATTTTTTCATTTATTGAATTCTTAGTTTTTCCAAGACCATTTTTTAACTTTTCAAAAAATCCCATTCATATTTCTCCTCAATTTTAATCTATTTTAACACTATATATTTATATCACTAAATTGCCCAAAAATCAATATATATTATATTTTTTACTTAACTAAAAAAGGCGGAGTGCTTCCTGCTTCCCCGCCTTTTTTCTTCTCTACTACAAGCCCTTTGGATACCACTCAGAAGTTTCATCCAAAAAATCATTTAAAAACTCAATGTTTTTGACTAGCTCTTTGCATACTGTATTTTGAACTTGAGGTTCTTTTGACAATATTTCAGCCACTTTCTGTGCAATACGCAATTTATCATACTTATCAGTAATCTCTTGCACTTCTAGCTTTGCATGTCCATCAATTTCTCCCCTCCAAAAAAATTCACATGGAGAATCTGGACTTCCTAGCTGAAACCACGCACCTTCCTTCTCAAGTTCTGGAAAAACATAAACAATCGGAAAGTCCTCCGAATTGTTATACAGCTGGAGAAAGGCTAACCGACAAGAACTGTAAATACCTTTCAGATACTTAGGATTGCTAGAAGGATCTGCTAATTCTTCTATATATCCTGAAATTGCATCTGTTTCTTCTTGCCATTTCACAAAATACCCTTCAAAATCAGCCTTTCTTACACTCCATTTTCCGTTAAGCTCAAACTTTCCAGAAAACTTAAATACGTGCATAGTGAGAATTCCTCCTTATCATTGTTATAGAGTTGTATTTATTTTATTTGCACACTAGCAAAATCTTTTTAATTATACCATCATTTCTTATTGTATTCAATATTTATTTTTCAAATTTCGACATTTTTAGATTTACAACTTACATTTAATTATACAATATTTTTCTTCTCTCAAAAACTATTTGACTTTTCTTATTATTGGCGGAGAGTGTGGGATTTGAACCCACGGTAGAATTACTCCTACTCCAGTTTTCGAAACTGGTACCTTAAACCAAACTCAGACAACTCTCCAATTTTCTATTTGATATTTATACTATCAATCCTACTATAATTCCTATTGTAGCACCAACAAATACTTGTATCGGAGTATGACCTAATACTTCTACTAATTTTTCAGATATTTGAACTCTTGTTAGCCCTGGAGTTTCTATTAATTTATTTAGTAATGTTGCCTGCTTTCCCGCAGCTCTTCTAACTCCACATGCATCATACATAACAACAAATGCAACAATTAGCGATAATGCAAAAATACTTGTATCCACACCTTCATATTTTCCAATTAAAGTTGCTATACTAGTTACAACAGCAGAATGTGAACTTGGCATACCTCCTGCTCCTAATATTCTTTTAAAATTAAATTTTTTTGTTTTTACTAAATCTGTTAGTAATTTAAAAAGTTGAATTAAAAACCATAATACGCATGGAATATATATATATTTATTTGTTATAAATTTATTAAAATCGTTCATTTTAAAATCCTTTCAAATCTTCTCTTTATAAAATGCTTATTTATATTAGTTTTATTATTTTTATTATTTTTATAAATTAACTGGTATATATTTTAACATACATTTTTTTAATTGTGTATATTTTAGAATAAAAAATTAAAAAGATATATCACAATATCATATTAATAAAAATAAAATGTATTTAAAATATTAATAAACCCTAGAAAAATTCTCTAGGGTTTGTTAACAAACTTTTTATATAAAAGATAATTGTTCATCTTCTTTAATTTCTTTTTTATATGCCTTTACTATATCACTCATTTTATAAAGTAGCCCATATTTTTCACATTCTTCTTTAAAGACTTTACCTAAGTTTTTATTTTGGGTATAGCAAAAATAATTATTATCATATATTTTTATATACTTTTCTTTTAATTTTGGAAATAGTTTATCTAGTTGCCTAAAAAAATATTCTCTTTGATTTTCTCTTAATGTAACTCCTCCCATAGAAAATACAAACTTTGCTCCATTTTCATAAGATAATCTTATTACATTTTTAATATTTTCCTCAGAATCTGTTATAAATGGAATAATTGGTGTTAACAATGTTCCAACAAATAACCCATATTTAGATAACTGTTTCATTGCCTTTAATCTTTCAGAAGAAACACATACATTTGGCTCTATTTTTTTAGATAAGTTATCATCTGCTGAGGTAATTGTAAATTTAAGTATTACATCAGCCTTTCTATTTATTTCATCAAATAAATTAATATCTCTAACTATTAAATTACTTTTTGTTTCTATTGATACTCCAAATTTGTAATGAGAAATTAGTTCTAATGCTTTTTTAGTTAATTCATATTGTTTTTCAAAAGGGTTATAGGTATCAGACATTGCTCCAATTCCAATTATCCCCTTTTTTCTTTTATTTCTTAGTTCTTGATTTAATATTTCTATTTCATCTTTTTTAGCCCTAACTTCATCAAAATTTTCTATTTGATAGCAATTACTTCTGCTATCACAATAAATACATTTATGACAACAACCTTTGTATAAATTCATATTATAATCAATTCCAAACCATTCATCTCCATGTTTAGCTTTTTGAAGTATTGTTTTTGTTTCTATAAATTCCATAATTAATTCTTTTTTCTTATTGGATGTCTTATAACAGTTTTAAGTTTACTTTCTTGACATCTTCTTGGATCACTCAAATAGATTTCATGATGAAATCTATTATCAGTGATATCTAGCTCATATCCATTTTCTATCATATATTCATGCATTAAATTAATAGTTTTTTCTTCATTATCATAAGAACCAATATGCATACATTGTACACAGATTCCTTCATTATATGTTAAAAATTCTACTTTTGAAAAATCTTTCTTCTTCTTTTTAGTTGCTTCATAAACAGCCCATTCAAAATCTTGTTCTGTAACAAAATCTGGTAATCTAATAATTGAAATAAAATTAAATGTATCTTTAAGTTTATAATCTATACCTAATTTATTACCATCTTGCCACCAAAAACCTTCAAGTGGTGGAACTACATACTCAAAATAACCGTCTATTTTATGTGTTCCTTTATAGCTCATTTTTATAGTAAAAGCAATTGCATATAAAAGTCCTATAGAATCTTTATATTCACTGTTTTCATCATTAGGATTTCCTTTTCCCCTAACAGCAATATAATTCATTTTAGGAAGCTTAATAATTCCAGGTTTATTCTTTGGAATATAAAATTCTTTATATTCTTTTTTATAATCAAAGGCCATTTTTTAAATCCTCCTCTAAGCTTCTATTCCAATATAAATATGAATTTCTTGATTTTTCATATCTTCTGAATTATTTTGATATTCTTCAAAATCGCAAATATACTTTCTTTTTAAATTCATATTCCAAATTTCTTGCCAAGCTTGTCCTACAGAATCTTGAATATCACCTATTATAACAAATTTAGCATATTTACCCTTTGGAATAATAACACTTTCTATTTCATTATCACATTTTTCTTTTTGACCAACTTCTGCTCCTGCCATAAATATATAAGGTTTAGTATAATCACCTTCATATTCTGTGTATAATCCTATGGTTTTATTATTTAGTTTATTTTCTAAATTTTGGTAAATTCCTTCTGAAAATAACTTTTGCCATGTTACTCCAATATCTTGAATGGATTTTCCATTTTGATTAGTGGTTTTAATTTTAATTCCCTTTACAATTTTTTCTTCTAATTCTACAATTTCATATTTCATAATATCTACCTCCTAGAATGAAGTATATATTATATAACTTGACAGCTGTATGTCATATTATAAATAATTTTTTTAAGCAAGTAAAATAAAAAGTTATATATAATTTTCTAATTTTATCTAATATACTTAAATTTTTCAAAGCAGAAATCCAATTTTGAATTACTTCTAAAAGCCTTTTTCTAAAGTTATAATTTTTGTTGCCACCTTCTTTATAAATATTTCATCATGTTCAACAAATATAAGAGTAGGTTCATAATTTAAAATAGCTTCTTCTATTTGTATTCTTGTTAATATATCTATATAATTCAACGGCTCATCCCATATATAGATATTTGCTTGCTCTGATATACTTTTTGCAATTAAAATTTTCTTCTTTTGACCTTCACTCATATCTTGTATATTTTTATCAAAATCAGACTTTGATAATCCCATTTTTACTAACATCGCTTTAAAAATGCTTTCATCTATTTTATAATCTTGCACAAATTTTTTTAAATTTCCATTTAACTCTTCTGTACTTTGTGATACATACGATACTTTTAATTCATTTGCTAATTTAAATTCCCCATCATATTTAATTTTATTTCCTAAAATAAGTTTTAAAATACTCGATTTGCCAATACCATTTTTACCAACTATTGCAACTCTATCTCCATTTTTTATATCAAATGAAATAGGTTTAAATATTTCCTGTTCATTATATTTTATTTGTAAATTATTTGCAAAAATTAATTGATTCTTATTACTTTGTAAAGGAATCATTTTTAAAGGTTCATTTCTATCTATATTTCTTAATAAATTAGATTTTTCATCTATTGCTTTTTGAGTTCTCTCTTCCATAACTTTCGAACTTTTCATAATTTTTGATGCTTTATGTCCTATATACCCTTTGTCTATTGTAGTTTCTGGATTTACTTTTTTGCTCTTTGCCTTTTCAGCTTCATATGACCATTTTGCAGAATTTTTAGAAGCAATTGATAATCTATTTATATCTTTTTGCAATTTTTCATTTTGCATTATTTCAAAATTATCTTGTTTATCCTTATTTTCTTTCCAAGTTGAAAAATTACCTTGTATAATTTCAATATTAGTATTATTTATAGCAATTATATGATTTACAATTTTATCTAAAAAATTTCTATCATGAGAAACTACTATGAATCCTTTTTTCTTTTCTAAAAATTTAGCTAAATTATTTCTTGCATCAATATCTAAATGATTTGTAGGCTCATCTATAAGTAAAAAATTGTTTCCCTTTAAAAATAGGCTTATTAAAAGTATTTTTACTTGCTCTCCTCCACTTAATAAATTAAAATTTCTATATAATATTTCTGTATCAGTATTTAGTAAATTTAATTCCTTTATAATTTCCCAATCATTTGCATTTGGAGCAATTTCATTTATTATCTCTATAGACATCCTATTTTTATTTGTTATCTCAAATGGAAAATAATCAATATCAACATTTTTTAATATTGTTCCTTTATATTCATATTTCCCTTGCAATAATTTTAAGAATGTAGTTTTTCCTTTACCATTTCTGCCGATTAAGCCCAATTTCCAATCAGTATCTATATTAAATGATACATCTTCAAATATATTATTATAACTTCCATAATATCCAAATGTTAAATTATTTACACTTATTAAAGACATTTTACCTCCAATTATAATTATTACATTTTTTATCTTAGCCATTTAACTACTCTATCTCCATAAATACATCCCCAAGGTGAACCTGCTAAGCTACCATATTGTTTATCAACAATAATTTCTTTTAAATTTGAACACTCGTCAAAAAATCCCCATCCTTCCATTTTTTCTACACTATTAGGAATTGTTATTGTAGATAATGCACTACATTTATGAAATGCCGAGCTCTCTATTAACTTGAGGCTTTGAGGAAGAATTATATTGGTTAATTTTTTTCTACAAGAAAAAGTACAACTCTTTATTTCTTCTATTCCCTCTTCTAAAGTAATCGTTTCCTCTTTTGAATAACAAAAATATAATATTTTTATATCTTTACTAAGAATTTGCTTATTAATTGATACATAATTTAGATTATTTTCATTAATTTCTATTTCTTCTATTGACCATGGAAAAAATCCTGACTCAATTTGATTTACACTCTCTGGTATTATTACTTTCGTTATGTTCAAAAAAGGCATTAAAATTCCAGAACCAATATAAACAATTCCATTTGGCACTATAAAAGTATTATCTTTAATTGATGATTTTGTTACTGCATATATTTGGCTTTTGTCTTTTGATAACAATATACCATTTTCAACAATAAAATTTTGATTGTCTATATTTAAATTAATACTTTCCAAAATTGCAGATGCATCATAAAAACAATCATTATCAATCACTTCTAAGCTTGCTGGAAGTGATATTGTATCCAAAGCAATTGCACCTTGAAATAAAAAACCTTGCATTTTCTTTATTCCATTTGGAATAATAATTTTTTTTAATCCTTTTAATCCAGCAAACGTTCCTTCTCCTACTTCTTCTACTCTTTCTGGTATAGTAATTGTTCCAGTTGCTTCATCTAACAAAATAAATTTTTATTTGAAGATATTAATACCCCATCTATAATCTCATAGGGATTTGTTTGTATTCCCATTTCTAATGCCCATTGTGCTTCTCTTTCTTCTCTTGTAAAATAATATATTTCACCTTTTATAATTTCGAAATCTTTTATAAAACTTTTATCAACTCCAAATAAAACTGTATATATATTACCTGTTTCTGATTCTTTTTTAGTATTATAAAATAAAGAGGTTTCTCCTACATTTAATGTTCCTTTTTCAAATTTTTGATCTTCTAACTTTCTTTCATTTATATATAGTGCAAATTGTTCTTTAGCTTTGGCCATTTCTGTTTTAAATCTTGATTCTTGTACCTTTACTATTATCCCATTTTCACCAAATAAATTAGTTATTGCTATTGTAGCTAAAATCAACAAAACAATTATCGTAATAACCAATACAATTAAAGTAATCCCCTTTTCTCTCTTCATATTATTTTCTCCTATATCTTTAGTATTAATTTAATATTATTTTACTTTTTTATTATCTAAAAAACAATATATTTTTTAGAATTAATTTGTAAACTTTTAGTTTCTATAATTTTATTTAACATATTTGATTCCATAAACTCTATCAAAATAAACTATATAAATTCAAAATAGAAAGTGAAATAAAATTATACAAAACATGGCACATTTACTCAATGTAAAAGTGCCACGTCTTGTAAATAGCCAAAACTTACTTAAAAAAGTTTAAAAAATAACCTCCTTTAAAAAAGTTCAGCTGTTTTTTTGGATTTGCGTTCTCATGTTCTAAATTTCCAGAAACAGTTAATCTGATTCTCTTACCATCTTTTGAAGTTTCAAAACAGATTTTATTTCCTACCTCTTCTGTAATCTCGCCATTAAACATCTTTTGGCAAAGCATTTCTTGGTAAAAATCCATTGGAATTTCACCTACATCACCAATGACCTCTCTATCATTCCGATAGAAGTAGAATACGTTAGGATCCTCACTTTCTGCTAACGTGAAGGTCCCGTCTGTTATTGCCTTGAGTCCATCTGACATATTAATACCTCCCATTATTTGGATTTATGCTTACATTTTTTATTATACATTACTTTACATAAAATTTCAATTATTTTTCTATTTTTTCATACTTTATAAGTACTTTAAATTCTACTTTCATAATTGGGGTTCCATTAAAATTTAATAGTATAGATTTAAAATAATAAATATGATAAAATATATAAAAAATTAATTAGAGGATTTAATATGTTAAGAAAATGTAAAATTTTAATAACGCTAAGTATTATATTTCTAATATTATTGGGATTTAATTCCATTGTAAATGCTGATAGTGGAGCAAAGCCTAGCATAACAATAACTCTAAAAAATATAGAAACTGATAACTATTTGATTGATTTACTTGTATATGATGAAACAGAGAAAAACTTAACAGTAATATAATTATAGATGTTAATACTATGACTGTAACATCAAATGATAATAATATTATTATTGATATAGGTATTATTATTATTGCTTTAGTATCAACTATTGGTACTGAAATAATAATTTCTTTAATGATGGGAATTAAAAATATAAAAACTATATTTATATCAAATTTAATAACAAACATAATCCTTCAATTATCATTAATATATATTCCAATAACATATATCATTACATTTGTAATTATGGAAATACTCATAATAATGTCCATCTTCTAAAATTATTCCATAACTTGGAAATTCGATTACATAAGTATCACAACCGTATTCCATAGGTCTTTCAAAAGTAATACTGATTAAATTAAACCATAAAAGAATATCATAAAAAAACAAAAACGTTGAAACGGTTAAATTTCAACGTTTTTGGTGCAGATAAGCGTGATTTATTTCAAAAAATATTGGTTTTTATATACTTTCAAACATATGATGGAAGCACAAAGGGAGCAAATTCAATAATGACAAGTATATATAAACAATGATAGTTCTAAAAAAGTTGAAAAACTTGACTTTTTACTTAAAAATATATTATAATAAATATAGGAAATGACAAATCCACAAACGTGGTTTTGCCGGGTATATGAAAACTCACATCAAACCGTCAAGTTACAGATGTGAGCTTTTTTATTTATGTAGTTGCTTATCAACCCAGTTCTTATTCAGAACTTCTGTCAAGGAAACGTTTAATGTTAAAGATAACATTAATAATATTATAAAAAATAGTATCGCTTTAACCATAAACATTACCACCTCTCCTAC
>JAAVYF010000001.1 GCA_022790975.1 Clostridia bacterium
AAATATTAATGATAAATTACAAGTTATAGAGATGATAAGTTTTAGAAGAAGTTAAAAAACACTTCTTCTTTATTTATTTGTAAAATATTAATGTAAGATAAAAAATATAATAGGAGATATTGCAAGTGAAGGTCTATGAAATCAAGAAAGACATTAGAGATGGCAATTATGATATTATAAGAGATTCGTGTAACCTAGAAAAAATAATTGAAAACATCAATTTTAATGTGCAATGTATTACTGAAATTAATCATCTTGACTTTGATTATGTTATAACAGCTATGAGCAAAGCGGTTACATTACTTGCGAATGTAAATTATATTTTAGAAAATCATATAAATAATGATAAAAATTACACATTGCAAGAAAGAATAGAACTTTTAAATGAAAAATTAAAAATAAAATAAAAGCAAAATTTAATTCCATATAAATTAAAAAGATGTGCTTGACTGACGGTTAATTAATATGTTAAGCTGCTTCACTAAACTGGTGTAAGAAGATTTAACACACTATAAGTTAAAAAAAAATGTCAAGTATTTTTCTTTGCCAAAATCTGAAAAGTCAGGGGGTGTAGTTATATGGAATTATTAAATAAATATTTGAAATTAGAAGAAATAGGACTAATCTTGGATAATAGATTATTATACCTATTTCTTTTTTTTCCATAAAATAAATATGTGACATTTAAACAGGAATTATGGACATTCAAAAGAAAAACTTGAAGTAATGTAATTTATACAGTTATAAACTAATACACCTTAAAATTACAAATAAAAAGGAAGGAATAAAAATTATGAATAAATATGAAAGTGTAATTATTATTAAGCCAAACTTAGATGAAGAAGAAATTGATAATATAACTCAGAAAGTAAAAGATATTATTGAAGAAAATGGAACAGTTACTAAAGTTGAAAAAATGGGAATGAAGAAATTAGCTTATGAAATTAGGAAAAATAAAGAAGGATATTATATAGTAATTTATTTTGAAGCTGACGCTAGTATAATTTCAAAATTAGAAAGATATTACAGAATAACAGAAAACATTATTAAATTTTTAATTGTTAGAAAAGATGATTAAAGATAGGTTGTGAGAAGTAATATGAAAAAATCAGATAAAGAAAAAATTGAATATTGGGAAAAAACAGAAGATGGAAGATGGTGTTTGGCTTTAAAAGAGCCTTGGGTAACTGAATATGATACAGTATCAATTTTTGGAGATACAAAACAAGAATGTATAGATGAACTAAAATATGTAAAGAAAAACCCAACGTATGATAAGTAAAAAGGAGATGTAATAAAAGTTGGATAAGATTAGAATATTAGTAATAGAACCTTACAAAGAGCCATACCAATTAAAAGTAGAACATACTTTAAAAAATCTCCAAAATATAGTTGGTGGTTTAATAGAGTATATAGAATTGGAACATAATGTAGATTTAATTTGTAATGAAGAAGGAAAAATACTAGGTTTACCATTAAATAGAAAAGTAGGATATGATGTTATTTGTGGTACTTTCTTTATTGCAGGTCAACACGAAGGAGAGACTATTTCACTAAGCAGAAAACAAATAAGGAAATACAAGAAAATATTTAAACTAGATAATAATAAAAATATGGCACAATTTATATATAATATCTTATTAAAAAATGGTGGTATGAATGAACAATAATATTAGAGAAATAAGAGAACAACAAGGAATAAAACAATATGCACTAGCAAAAATGACAGGTTTATCAGAAGGATATATATGTCATTTAGAAAGAGGTACAAGAGATAACCCTACATATAATGTTATGGAAAAAATTGCAAAAGCATTACATAAGGAAGTAAAAGATGTATTTAATATATAGGATATTCAAATAAGATTTACGGATAATTAAAAGCTAAAGTTACAAGCAACAAACTTTACTATTAAGATAAAAAATAGTTTAAAATTGATTTTAGGAAAGGAGCAAATACATGGGAATGGAAAATAAATTAACCTATGTTAAACAATTTAATAAAGAGTTTGAAAGTGAACTAAAAGGAAATAAAGAAATAACACCAACATTATTAAGAATGTATCACGATTACATAGAGCAAACATTTAAAAGTAATGATTTATATGATAAAGTTTTAGGTAAAATAGTAGAAACGGAAGAAAGACTAGGTCAAACATTAACAGATGGAGAAAAAGATTTATTTGACAAATGGGAAGCATATCGAGATGAAATGGAAAATCTTACAGCAGAACAAAGTTTTATATATGGATATTGTTTAGATAAAGAATTATTACTAGAAAAACAAAGAGTAAAAAGCAAACTAAAAGATGAACAAAATTCAAATGATAATTTCTTTTATAATTATATAGACAGTATAATGCAGTTTATAGAGGACAATAGATTTAATATATGGAGTAAAAGAAAAGATTATAAGGAAATAACAGAAAAAATGAGTGCAATTAAAAATAGATATCCTAACGTTAGAACATTCGTAGAAGACGGAGAAGTAGTAAATTTAACTATGGAAGAATTAAAAGCTGTACTTGAATATATTAGTTTAGATGATGATATAGAAAAATTAGAGCAAATAGAAACTTTTAAATTAGGAATAAAAGAAGGCATATCATTTTAATAACATTAAAAAAGAGAAATAATTGATACTATACTAAAAATCAGTTATTCCTCTTTTTTATTTTTCCATTCAGTAGCTTCAGCAGTTTTGAATCTGTCATCTAAGAAAAAATCACTTAAATCAACATCTATTGCATTACATATTACAAAAAGAACATCAATTCTTATGGTTTTAGTTTTTCTAGTTAAAAATTGTGAAACTGTTGAACTATATACACCTGTTAAACTTTGTAATTTATATAAAGTAATATCTTTTTCTTCTAATATTTCTTTCAATTTTAGTGCGACTAAATCTGAAAATTCTATATTTACAACACCTTTCATCATACTTGTTAAAAGTAATTTTAGCAAAAAGTGTTTCAAAAACCTTTCAATTTATTGAGAGGTTTGATATAATATAAAAAAATGAAGATATTAATAATATGAGGAGTTGATAAAATGGGAAGTAATAGTTTTCTTGACCCTAAATATGATGGATTATCAGCAAAAGAAGCAATAAGACAAGTATATAGAGATAATTTATTAGAAGACCAAACAAAAGCATTAGAAAAACAGGCAGAATTAATAAAAAAAGAACAGGATAGAGTAAGATATGAACAAATGGAAAAAGCACGTGATGAATACGAAAGAGCAGTAAGAGAAAAAAAGAAAACAGAAATATATGAAGATTATTATAATTTACTAGAAAAGATAGAATATAGTAAAGAGTATTTTACACATCAATATGGTAAAAATCCTAAAGCGGACAAACTTTATGAAGCACAATTTGGTACATTTAAAGAGTGGATTACAAATCATAAGAAGTTAGAAATAATAAAAAAGAAAGCAGATTATGAATGGAATTTATGTTATGAAATTTTAGAAAAAACACAATACGATGATTATTATCTTACTGAAGAGCGATACAATAGTATAGGTATCTATCCACCCAAAATAACAGATGGTATATTAATTATTTTTATATCTTTTATACTTATAGGAGTTCCATTTTTGCCTATGTTATTTATAGGAGGTTCAGATACTAAATCTGGTTTTAATATTGTAATGATGATTTTAGGAGGACTTTTTGCACTTGTATTACTTGTATCTATATTAGAAAATATAGGTAAAATATCTGCATATAAGCAAAAAACAGCTAAAGAAAAGCTACAATGGAAAAAGGATAAAGCTTGGTATGACAATAAGATGGAAGAGGCAAAGAAAGAAAGATGTAAATTTGATGAAATAATAAATGCAATAGAACTATTCAATAATAACACAGAAAATTTTAGTACATCTTTAATTCAAAGAGAATTGAAAATGGGATATGCTAGGGCAGAAAAAATATATAATGAATTAATAGAATTAGGAATAGTTGATGATAGTATAAAAAAATCTGAAAATAGAATAGAAAAAATAAATGTAGCAGAAATAAAAGAACTATATATAAAAGAAGATAAAAAAGAATTAGAAGAAGCAAATATAGAAAATTATAAAACAGTTATAGAAACAGAAAATGATATAGTTAATGTAATGTTATACGATGCAGGAATATATAAAATAAAAGTAATATCAGTAATTAGAACGATTACAGGAATAAGTCTTAAAGAGGCAAAATTAATAGTAGATAAGACTCCTTCTATCATAAAGCGAAATATAACTAGAGAGGAAGCAAAAAAAATAAAATCACAATTTGAAAAAATTGGTGCAATTGTGGAAATAGTTAAAGTATAAAATTAATTGTTACTGTTCTTAACAATTAAAATAATTTAAGATATAAAAGAGTACCAAGTCAAAAGTTAAAATGTCTTAAAATCTATTCTCAAGGCAAGGATAAAGTGGAATTTATAAATATTTAATATAAAATTGAAAAAGCAGTAGTTTTAATACTATTGTTTTTCTTTTACATTTCTCCTATCCTACTTCTAGTACCAAAAGTAAGGATAATAAAAAAAGTACCAAAAGTGCTTGAAAAGCAGGTAATATCTGTGTTATCCTGCTAATACCAAAAGAAACGAAGGTTAGATTTGGTACAGTAATTTTTAGAGAGGTAGGTAAAAATTATGTTATATGGAATTGGAAGAATAAGCACAGGAAAGCAAAATATAGAAAGACAAGTTAGAAATATCTTAGCAAAATATCCAAATGCAAGAATAATTAAAGAAACTTACACAGGTACTAAGTTTGAAGGAAGAAAAGAATTTGAGAATTTACTAAAAATACTAAAAAAGGGAGATACACTTGTTTTTGATTCCGTTTCAAGAATGAGCAGAAATTCAGAAGAAGGTTGTAATTTATATGAGGAATTATTTAATAAAGGTATCAATATTATATTTTTAAAAGAGGAATATATTAACACAGAAGTTTATAGAAAAGCCTTAGAAAACCAAATTAATATTGAATTAAGTACAGGAAATAAGGCAACAGATGAACTAATGCAAACAATTATATCTGCACTAAATAAATATACACTAGCATTAGCAAAAGAACAAATTAAGAAAGCATTTGACCAAGCAGAAAAAGAAGTTCAAGATTTACATCAACGAACAAAGGAAGGTATTATTACTGCAAAATTGGAAGGTAAACAAATAGGACAAACAAAAGGAACTAATTTAATAACTAAAAAAGAAAAAGAAGCTAAACCCTTAATAATAAAGTATTCTAAAGATTTTGATGGCACGTTATCAGATATAGAATGTATAAAGTTAATAGGAATATCAAGGAATAGTTATTATTTATATAAAAGAGAATTAAAAGAAATGGTGGCATAACTATATATGTGAAATTTATTTTTTGAACTAAAAAACCCACTTTTCCACTTGTGAAATAATATCAAAAAGTGGAAAAGTGGAATTTTTATAATTAAAAGTTCTTTATTATGTGAACTTGAAATGCAAAAATATAATTTTATTCTATAAGTTTTTAAATATGACAAGTATTTTCATTATATTTTTTTGTATAATTATTAATATTTTCAATAAAAATATTAAACAAAATGGCACTTAATTAAATACCTAGTGCCACTTTGCTTTTGATATTAGAAAGTTTCCCCAAAATTTTCCCCACAGATTTTCCCTAAAATTTTAGGTTTATACTAAATCTTTTTTTGATTTTTTAAATCATATTAAACTATTTTAAATTTTTGTTTACAAGTTGTATTTAAGTATTTTCAAGGTTTATAGGTTAAAAACCTTTATATTGTAGTATTCTAAAAATTAACTAATTTAGGTTGTTTTTTCAACTACGAACCGAGAGGTCGGGGATTCGAATTCCTCCTGCTGCACCATACTCTCAAGCCAACTTGGGAGTTTTTCATTTTTTCTAAGTAAATTGATTTTCCCCTTATTTGTAATATGTTTCTCCTGAAATATAAAATATAATGTATATACTCTTCCATAAGAAGCTTAATGCCGAACTTTAGAATCCATCCAGACATATAGAAAATAGGAATTATATTTCCATTGGTTATATTATTACAATGTTTAATTGTTATGTTCATTTTTACCTCTATTTATCACAATTTTTCTTTTATTATATATATTAATTCTTCGTATTTTATTTTTTTGAATATGTATGCTTATTAGAATAGTTTGTCCAAAGATTCTTTAAGAAATCACTTTCTTCAATTTCTTCCATCTTTTGTTTTGCTGTACTTAAGTTTGTATTCCTTTTTGAAAATGTTTTTTGAATTGCCTCTTTTAGGGTATCATTATTATAATATTTATTTATTAAAAGATAGTATAAATCATAGTAATCCTTCATTCTGCTATTTAATATTCCTCTTTCAATAACTGTTTGATATTTTTCAGCAATTATAGTTTCTATAGGATTGTCATAAGCCTTAATGCTCTATCTTCGAAAAGCATTTTATAGTTGTATTCTATCTCTCGAGGTGTAATAACATCTCCTGTCGCTATATCAATACTTAAGTTTACCTTTATTCCATCAAATATAGCAACAAGATTATATTTTAATCCCCCATAATTATCTTCTTCTCTTATTGGATTAAAATTCTTTATAGTAAAAGTTACATTATCCTCTATATTAATTGATAATATCTCTGTTAATACTTCGTATAACTCTTCATCTGTTAAGTCAATCCACTTTATACATGTAGTAGTTCTAGTATTAATTCCCATAATTGATGATAGTAGTAATCCACCTTTTAAGATAAAATTGTATTTATATTTAGATATACTTAATCTCTCTAAAATTCTTTCAAACATATAGTTCTGTAGTACTTCATTAACTGTAATATTATTTTTGTTAGCAGTATTTCTTGCCTTATCCATCAAACTTTTAGAATTTTTTATCATATTATAGCCTCCATGTAATTTTTTACTTTAGCATATGATTTAAGTTTTTTTGCATATTCAAACATAAGATTTACATTAAAATCTTTTTCTTTAATACATTTTCTTATAATTTTATTTGCTAATTCAATCTCTATTATATTTCTATTCGAAATAATGTCTACAATTGTTCTTTCAATATTATAAGAAGATACTTCTTTACCAGTATTGGTTGGAACTTTTATTTTTCCTAACTCTATCATTACATTATTAACTCTGTGAATATTTGCAATATCTTTGCAATATCCTAAACTATTATTTCTTGTAGTTGTTATATCAAATTTTTCTGGAGTCCTTTCTGTTTTATTAAGAAGGTATAAAGCTGTATTAAAAGAGAATACAGTATTAGGATGTTTCATTTGAAAAATAAATAATTCATCACATATAAATTCGTCAGTAACATATATTCCATAATCTATTCGTTCAATTGATTTATTTTTTACCATTTTAGATAAAATAGTTCTAGAAATCCCATTTTTATTAGCATCTTTCGAAGTAATAATTCCTCCATTAGCATTTATTATTTCAATATATTTTTCGTACATATTTTTCTCCTTTTATTATTTTATATATTTTTATTTTTTATTCGAAATAAACAAATTACAAGTAGTTAATGACACGATAAGTAGCATAAATGTCAATCCAAATTGCTTTAAATAATTACTATTAAATAGTATTATTTAAGTGTTAGGAGGAAAGAATTATGAAATTTAATGAAAAATTAAAAGAATATAGAAAAATATTCGGTTTATCACAAGAAAAATTAGCAGAAAAACTTAATGTATCAAGACAAGTAATTACAAAATGGGAAAATGATATAGGATTACCTGAAATAAGTAATTTAAAATGTGTTGCGAAACTTTTTGGGGTTTCAGTTGATTATCTTTTAGATGAAGAACGAAATATAGAATATCCAATATTAAGAGAAGAAATAATATTAGATAAAAATAATTATAGCAATAGATATGATTATGTTGTTTCTTATTTAAAGAAAGAATATGCAGATCAAGGTAGTATATATGCTTTGACAGAATTAGAAAAAGAAAATTCTAAATTAACTGAAATTACCAACTTTTTAACATTCGGTATTAGTAATTTATCATATATAACAGAATGGATTAGTAGCCCTGCAATTTGGTTTGTAGTTGAAATGGAAAAGCAAAATTTAATTGTGAAAGCAACAAAAAATCTAATAGAGATTAGAGAATTATCAAGTGTAGTGGATACAAATAAATTCACTTTTGACAAGACTAAACTGTTGAAATTGAAAAATAAAATATAAACGCAAAATTACAGGTTATCGCTCACTTTAGTTTTTAAAATAGCAAGAAATAAGAGTATATCGTAAATTTCACTTTTCACTAGGTATATGTAATTCAATATCCAAAAGTCGGAAATTTTTTAAATTGTTTCATAAAAAAATAGTTTTCATTAAATTTATATACTTTTGTAGAATTTTTTTGATATAATTATTATTAAACAAATATTAATTTGTAGAGGAGAAAGTTATATGAAAGTGTTAGTTGATTTTGTAGTTTTAATAATAATATATTTTTGGAAATTTTATAAGAAATGGAAAGAAAAAGATAGAGATGTATTGCTTGTAAATACTACAATGTATATATACTTATCTTTTGTATTATATTTTACTCTAATGCCTATAATAACATCTTTACCATTTATATTTAATCACCCATATACTCCAATGAATTTAGTACCATTTATTGATGTTACTTTTGGCAGAGGAGATTTTGCTAGACAGGTAGGATTAAATATTATAATGACAATTCCTTTTGGATTTTTATTACCTTTAATAAAAAAAGAAAATACTAAATTATTAAAAGTTGTTTTCTATACTTTTTTATTGAGTCTAAGTATAGAAATACTACAACCTTTAATAAATGGTTTTAGGTCATCAGATATAACTGATTTAATAACTAATGTATTAGGTGGAATTATTGGATATATAATGTATTTAATATTCAAGCCATTTACAACTAAAATATTAAATTATATAAAAAATAGATAACTAAAAATTACAAATTAGAGGTGTGATATATATGTTTAATTTAAAAATAGAAACAATGAAAAAACTGTAATAAAATAGCATTAAGTAAAATTGCAGTAGCTTTATATTAATTAAAGGATTAGCAGGAGAAATTTTACAAAAGCTTATAAATTATCAAACAAAATTTGTTATCTATAGAGATTATTCAAAATACACAAGTAAACCATTAAAAAATTTCATATATGAAAGTAAATAATCTGTTTTTGCTATTGTTATCAAAATAAATGTTGAAAAAAGAAGGAAATAAAAGATCTCTGCCGAATAATTAAAATGGTACATAGAATAAAAAATAATAAAGTGGAAAATTAAAATTAAGAAAATAAATAAAATTAAGAAGGCAGAATTTCGGATTTCATGTACAAAATAATATAACACAGAAAGGAGAAATAAAATGCAAATAACAAATGTATTTATAAGAAAAGTAAATTCAGAGGGCAGAATGAGAGCTGTTGCAAATGTAACTTTTGATGATGCTTTTGTAGTTAAAGACATCAAACTTATTGAAGGACCAGATGGATTATTTATAGCTATGCCTAGTAGAAAAACTCCAAATGGCGAATATAAAGATATAGCACATCCAATTAATCCAGAAACTAGAACAAAGATACAAAGTGCTATTATAACAGCTTATGAAACAGCAGAATCAGAAGAAGTAAAAGAATAATATTCAAAAATAATATCCTTCAAAATGAGGGATATTTACTTTTTTTAGAAAAATTTGATAAAGTATTGGCATTTCAAAGGTACCTGTATATTGTATAAATATAAGGTACCTTTATAATTTTAAAGATACTAAATAAAATGTATTATGGATGATGAATATATTACAATTTATGAAAAACTTACTAATTTGTCAGGATTAATAAAACGCTATCAAATGCTTAATCAATCAAATTTCGGACCATTTGCAGATAGCACGAGAGGTCAGGGAAGAATACTTGCTATGCTTAAGATACAACCAGAAATTAAAATAAAAGATTTATCTTATCTTTTAGGAATTAGACAACAATCATTAAGTGAGCTATTGAACAAACTAGAAAAGGGTGGATATATTGAACGTAAAATTTCAAATGAAGATAAAAGAGTTGTAATCATAAACTTAACAGAAAAAGGTAAAAATGTTGAGTCACCAGAAACAAGTTATCATGAATTTTTTGATTGTTTAACATCAGAAGAACTAAAACAATTTGAAGAATATTTAGATCGAATTATTGTAGCTTTTGATAAATATTTTATTGGAAATTCATATTTAAAGCCACTTGCCAAAACAGACAATGTATTTTTAGCCAATGTAACATTTGAGCCAAAATGCAGAAACAACTGGCATATTCATAAAGCAGAAAAAGGAGGAGGACAGATTCTTATTTGTGTAGATGGAGAAGGTTGGTATCAAGAAGAAGGAAAAGAGCCACAAAGTTTAAAAGTAGGAGATGTTGTAACAATACCCGTGAATGTAAAACATTGGCATGGTGCTAAAAAAGACAGTTGGTTTAGTCATATTGCAGTAGAAGTACCAGGAGAAAACACAAGTAATGAATGGTGTGAAGAAGTTACGGACGAAGAATATCATCAACTATAAAAAGTGAATTTAGGAGGAAAACTATGAACAAACTAGTAGTATATTTTTCATATACAGGAAATACAAAAATGATAGCAAATAGAATTAAGAAAAAAATAAATTGCGATATTTTAGAAATAAAAACAGTAATTCCATATTCAAAAGATTATGAAACAGTTGTAAATGATGAGCAAAATAGTGAAGCAAGTAATTATTTGCCAGAAATACAAGACATAAATATAGATTTAAGCAAATATGATGAGATAATACTTGGGACTCCAGTATGGTGGTACAGACCAGTACCAGCAATAAGAACATTTTTAAGTAAAAGTGATTTATCAGGAAAAACAGTAAAACCTTTTGCAACAAATGCAGGATTATTAGCTTTATTTTTTTGTAAATGGGTAGAACGAAAGAAAGGAATAAATATGATTATTAGTTTAGCATACATTTTTTTGATAGCAATGAGCTTAAGCTATATACTTAAAAAGATAAAATTTCCAAGTTTACTGGCTTATATTATTACAGGAATTATAATTGGTCCATATGTATTAAATGGTTTTGATAATTCAATACTTAATATATCAGCTGAATTAAGACAAATAGCACTTATAATAATTTTAATAAGGGCAGGTATAACATTAAATATCGAGGATTTAAAAAAAGTAGGAAGACCTGCAATATTAATGTGTTTTATTCCTGCATGTTTTGAAATAATTGGAATGTGTTTTTGGGCACCCAAATTACTTAATATATCATTATTAGATGCAGCAATAATGTGAACTGTAATAGCGGCAGTATCACCAGCAGTTATCGTACCTAAAATGATAAAATTAATTGAAGAAGGATATGGAAAAGAACATTCTATACCACAACTTATTTTAGCAGGAGCATCAGTAGATGATGTATTTGTAATAGTAATGTTTACAGCTTTTACTGGACTTGTAACTGGTGAGAACATAAGTGTTTGGCAGTTTATAGAAATTCCAATTTCCATAATTTTAGGAGTAATATTGGGATTAATTGTTGGATTTATTCTTATTAAATTATTTAAAAAAATTCATATGAGAGATACTGTTAAAGTTGTAATTTTGCTTAGTATGTCCTTTATAATGGTAACAATAGAAACATGGCTAAAAGGGACTTTACCAATTTCTGGATTACTTGCAGTTATGAGTATGGGAATTATTATAAATAGAAAATATTCAATTTTAGCTAAAAGAATTACAGGAAAGTTCGGAAAATTATGGGTAGTTGCTGAAATAATGTTATTTGTTTTGGTAGGAGCTAGTGTAAATATAAATTATGCGTTTAATGCTGGAATTGTAACTATTATCTTGATAATATTGGTATTATTGTTTAGAATGTTAGGTGTATTTGTGTGTCTATTAAAAACAAAGATAACAATTAAAGAAAGAATTTTTTGTATGATAGCATATATACCAAAAGCAACAGTTCAAGCTGCTATTGGAGGAATACCACTTGCAATGGGACTCGAATGTGGAGAAATAGTTTTAACAGTAGCAGTTATTGCTATATTAATTACAGCAACATTTGGAGCTTTTGGAATTGATTTGAGTTATAAAAATTTACTTGAAAAAAGAAAATAAAATATAAAGAAAAATTACAATTTTGAGTAAGGATAAAAGAGTAGCAAATAACAATTTTCTAATTATGAACCACCAGTAACAGTAAAAGAAGTAACATTATATAGATATCATAAAAATAAAGTAAATATAAAAGATAGATAACTTAAGAATTGTCTATCTTTTTAAATTAAAAAAAAAAAAATTGTAACCTTTTTTGAAAAAATGTTACTATGTATATGAAAGTTAGCTAACAAAATAAAAAGGAGATTTAGGTCTAAATTGAAAAATGAAGTTTTAAAAGATTATCTAATAAATGGAAAAATAGATATAGACAAAATACTGGATGATTTTTATGGTTATGTCTATATCATTGTTAAAAATGCTGTAAGTATATCTATAACAAATGAAGATATAGAAGAAATAATATCAGATGTATTTTTAGCTATATGGAAGAATAGTAAGAATTTATCAGATACAGTAGTATTAAAACCATACTTAACAGGTACTGCAAAAAATGTTATAAAAAATAAATATAGAATGACAGAATTAAATTTTCCTATATCTGAATATGAAGAAATACTAGCTGATAGTAGTAATCTTCAAGAAATAAGTGAAGAAAATGAACAAAACAATATAATAAAAGATACTTTAAAGCTACTAAAACAAGAAGATTATAATATATTTATTATGTTTTATTATGAATCAAGAACTATCAAGGAAATTTCTAAAATATTAAATTGCTCAGAAAGTAAAATTAAAGTAATTCTTCATAGAGTTAGAAGAGCTATTAAGAAAAATTTAGAAGATGGAGGTTATGGCTATGGAAAATAGTGAATTAAAGGAAAAAATACGAAAAAATATAAAAGAAGAAATAGCTGTATCAAACATCAGAAAGGAGTTTGATATGAAAAGTAAAAAGAATAAAAAAATAATTTATTGGCTAACTTCGTGTGTAGCAGTATTTATATTAGGATTTGGAATTATTATAGGTACAAGTAAGTTAAACAATAATCAAATACAAAATAATCCTTATGAGATTGCCGATTTACAAAGTAATAAACTAAATAAAAATGAAGCACTAGAAATTAAATTAAATATAAATAAAATAAAAAAAATGTCAGCAACTAGCTTGGATGCAGATGTAGAAACAATAGAAATAGAAGAATTACCAAATAAATTTGAATTTATAAAAAATATCCAAATACCAGAAGAATATAAAATCGAAAGTAGTTACAATATTTATACTAGAAGTGATATAAATAAAAGTGAGTATGATGTATTACACGATTATGTATTTAATTATAGAAAAGATAGTATGAATAAAATAATAATTGCTTTTTCAGAAATAGAAAAGCCATTAAGAGATTACTATATAGATGTTGGAGATAAAGTTTCAAAATTAGGAGATATAGAACTTATAATATCTCAATATAAAGATATGTATATTGTAACATTCAATTTTAAAGATATATATTTTGATATTGAAACAACAGGTATAACAGAAAATGAATTATTAAAACTATTGCAGTCAATACTTACTGAAAATAATAAAAATTTAATAGTAGAAGATAAAGATATAAATATAAAAGAACAATCAAAAGACATTAAAAGTACAAATTATCCAGATTATTATGCAGGGAAGTATGTAGATAATAATGGAAACAATGTAATTTTACTTTGTGAAGATAATGAAACAAATAGAAAAGAAATATGCAATTTGTTAGGGATAACAGAAGAAAAAACTATATTTAAAACAGCAAAATATTCATATAATTACTTAACAGATTTGCAAAATAAAATAAGTAAAAAAATGATAGATAAAGAATTTACTTTTGTAACAACATCAGTAGTAATGGAAGATAATAATAATATAAAAGTTACTGTAATAAGTAGTGATGAAAACGATTTGAACAAAATAAAAGTACTAGATACAATAGGTGGAGCTATTGAGATACAATATAATGAAAATGGTATGTCAAAAACGGAGTTGTTAGTAGAAAAAGAATAAATCAAAAGAAAAAATAGAAAAAATTTTAATGCAAAATGACCTAGCAGAAAAAATAATAAAATCATTCTAACAAATGCAGGTTGGATAGGAAGAATTTTTAAAAAAATTTAGAATTACCTTTTTATTTTCAAAGAAAATTTTTTTATACTGCTAAAGTATAGATTAGTTTTCTTTTTTATATTATAATTATTTCGACAAACTATAATTGGGTAATATCAATAGTAGTTGCTATTGTGTATTTAATAGTAAGTATTGTATTTAAAGCTTGGGCATATTTTTGGATTATATGAGTTGCTTATGCAATTTATATATTTATTGCAAAATAAAAAATACAATAAGTAGAGGAAATATATGATAAGAAAATTTGAAAAAACCGATATAAATGATTTAATGCAAATATGGAAAAATGAAAATATAATGGCTCATCAATTTATTTCAAAAGAATATTGGGAAGATAATTATATATATGTAAAAGAAAATTTGCCTAATGCAGAAATATATGTTTATGTTATTAATGAAAAAATTATAGGATTTATAGGTCTAAGTAATAACTATATTGAAGGAATTTTTATTGATTCATGTAATCAATGTAAAGGGATAGGAACTTCTTTATTAAATAAAGTAAAAGAAATTAAGAATAATTTAAGTTTAAAAGTATATAAAAAAAATATAAATGCTATTAGTTTTTATAAAAAAAATGATTTTATAATTACAAGTGAAAATATAGATAAAAACACAAATGAAATAGAATATACAATGATTTGGAATAAGTGATATACAAATTTTGAAAGGAAATAGAATTATGGCACGAATATTAAAAAATAAAGAATTAGTAAATACAAGATTAGCAACTAATTACGGTGGATGGATTTATTGTGATAAATGTAATGAAAATATAGGATATTTATGTTATTCAACTTATGATACATTGAAATTAAAATATAAATGCAATTGTGGTAGCATTGGCAATGTATTTTTAGATTTTGAAGATAGTAAAATTGGTAAAAAGTGTGATGATGAATTAGTTGTTATAAAAAATAGATTTTGTTGTTCTAAAGATAATGAACCTTTAATTACAATATTAGATAAAAAATTAGTTAGTTATGAAATGAAAATTACTTGTAAAGCTTGTTATAGTATTTATGAAAAAGTTAAATTAGAAAGAATATCATAAAACAAGTATTGAAAAGGTTAAAAATATAATGTGCAAAATGTAAAGTTTGAGTTGCATTTTGCATTTTTTTATAAAGTGCAACTTAAAATTGATAGAATTTTAAAATAAACTACACTAAAATTAAAAGTAGAGGAGGAGTAATCTAATGAAATTTGGAGAGAATTTATATAATTTAAGAAAGTCTGCTAAAATGAGCCAAGAAAAATTAGCAGAAAAAATCGGTGTAACAAGACAAAGTGTATCAAAATGGGAGAATGGAGAAAGTTATCCTGAAATGGAGAAAATAATGAAATTGTGTAATATTTTTCATTGTAAAATAAATGATTTGGTACATGAAAATATGGTAGATATAGATTCATTAGATGAAAATGTAAAAATGAGTGTAGTTAAATTTAAAGAAGAAAAACAAAAAAAGATTAAAGGAATAAGTAAGGCAATTTATATACTTTCAAGAATTGGAAAGCTTATTTTAACAGTAGCTATTCCAATAGTGGCTTTATTACTAATAATTACTCCTATATTTATAAGTAATATAGAGCTAAAAGATAATACTATTATTTTTAAAGGAACAAGAATTGATGATAAAATAACTATAACAGAAGAAAAAGCTAATGATGGTGTATCATTACAATTAAAAGCAAATAATATTTTAATTGCTGATGAAAAAAATCAGAATACAATTTTACAAATGAAAAATGTATTAGAAAATAATTCTAAAGGACAGATAATAGCTTTTTTGGAACTAGGCTTTATATGCTTAGTAATTTGTTTAATATTATATAGAATGACATTAATTAGATTAGAAAAACTATTTATAAATATAAATCAAGGAGATACACCATTTACATTAGAAAATGTTAGATATATAAAACAAATGGCAAAAATTATGATTATAGCTCTTGCTTTACCAACTTTCGGTGGGATTATATTTGAAAAAATATTAATGATGGATTTAGATGTAGGATTTGAATTATTTGATATAGTACAAATACTATTCCTATTTGGAATATCATATATATTTGAATATGGGTATGAAATACAACAAGATACAAAAGCTAAAATGTATGGAGAGGTATAAAATAAATGAATAAGAGTGAATTTATAAAAGAATTGATGAAACAAACTGGATATGATGAAGAAAGATGTACTTTAATAAATAACATAATAGAAAACCATTTTATATTAAAAAAAAGCAATAAAACTAATATAATTAAAGATTTAAAAAATAATGTTAATTTAAGCGAAGATGATTTAGAAAAAATATATGATATTGCTATGAAAATAATTAATACAGAAATAAAAAATAAATTAAAACATCCATTTTGAAGTTATATGTTTTTTATTATATAATTTTAAAACATTGAACAATGAGATAAAGAAAAAATAATAAT
>JAAVYF010000006.1 GCA_022790975.1 Clostridia bacterium
AAGTGCAAGAAAATTTTCTGGTGATAATGACAAAGAGGAAATACCTGTACCCATACCGAACACAGAAGTCAAGCTCTTTAGTGCTGAAAATACTAGTGGGTTACCCTGCTGGGAAGATAGGAAGTCGCCAGATTTTATATTCCTCTTTAGCTCAGTTGGTAGAGCGCTCGGCTGTTAACCGATAGGTCGTTGGTTCGAGTCCAACAAGGGGAGCCAAAAAATTAACAGAATGCTAATACTTTAGCATTCTGTTTTATCATTCTAAAAGCATTGATATTACTGCGATATAGCTACAGTGTTAAAGACTACAACAATATAATTAATTGATAAAATTTATAATATATACCTTTCAATATACTTTTACATTTGTTTAAATATTTTTCACACGACCATACGAAGAAAAAGCAAAGTTCTGAAAACGCTGTTGTAAATATATTTAAACATTGAAAAAAACAATAATGTATGATATAAATTAGTTTAATTAATTGTTATAAATTAAAAAATAAAAATAAAAATAAAAATTAAAAAGTAAAATTATAAATTTTAAAATAATTTTAATAATATTTAAAGGTTTAACATTTATAATAATTTCATTAGATTATTATTAGAATAAGGTTTATTATTATAACTGAATGTCAATAAAATAAGGAGGAAATGATTATTTAATTCATTAAATACATCATAAAAATAAATTATGGCAAGTTTTAATATTCATTTAGCAGTAGCAATAGAATATATGAAGAAAAATCATATTGAAAATAAAGATGAGCTTTTTTATGGAGCTATAGTTCCAGATTTAGAAGAAGATAAATCTAAATCACATTATACAGGATATCATAATAGCGATAATTTAACTAGATATTTAGCAGAAAAAGTTGATTTAAACCTTTATTTAAAACAAGAAGAAATAAATACAGATTATGAAAAAGGAAAGTTTTTGCATTTAATTACAGATTATTTATTTTTTAATAATTTTTTTGAAGAAAATTATATTAAAAATATTACATATAAAAAATTTGTGAATGACTTATATTATAGTTATGTAATTTCAAATTCATATTTAGAAGAAAAATATAATATTAAAGATTTACCAAAAGATTTATTAGAAAAAATGAATAAAGATATAAAAAATACATTGAATTCAAAATCTAATAGTAATAAAATTCAAAAAAATATATTACCTCTTGAAAAATTAAATGAATTTATAGAAAAAGTTTCTAATATAGATCTAGAGTTATATAAATCAAAAATATTAAAAGCTAAAAAGAATGTATTACCATAGTAAATGTTGATACACAATGAAAGGTACTAAATAATGAAGAAATTTATGTCAAATAAAAATGCATTATATAAACAGTGCTTTAAAGATATAATAAATATAATAATTTTATTTGTAATCTTTTTATTTGTAATTTTAAAAATTACAAAATTTAAAAATATATATGGTTCAGTTATAGATTGGAATGCACAGCACTGGACTTTTGCAGAGTATTTTCGAAAACTTTTTTATAATACTTTTAATTTATTTCCATCATTTGCTTTTAATATAGGAGCAGGGCAAAATATATATAATTTTTCTTACTATGGTTTTTTAAATCCAATTATTTTAATATCGTATTTTTTACCTTTTGTTAAAATGATGGATTATGTTATAATATCAAGTATTATAGGGATTTTAATTAGTATTGTATTGTTTTATAAATGGCTTAGAAATCATAACTTTAATAGAAATATAACTTTTTTAGTTTCAATTATATTCTTATGTGCATCACCTTTAATATTTCATAGTCATAGACATATTATGTTTGTTAATTATATGCCATTTTTATTAATGGGATTATTTAGTATTGATAATTATTTTAAAAATGGTAAAAGATTAAGCCTAATATTAAGTGTATTTTTAATTTGCATGAGCAGTTATTATTTTGCTATTTCCAGTTTAGTAGTTTTAATAATTTATGCTATAAATTGTTTCTTAAAAAAAGAAAAAGACATTAATTTAAAAAAATTTTTTATAGAGGGAATTAAATTTTTAATTCCAATATTTATTGGAATATTGATGGCAAGTATTTTAATTTTTCCGACTTTCCATACAATTTTAAGTGGAAGAGGTGAACATCATAATATTTCTATAAATTTAAAAGATATATTGTTACCGCGAATAAGTTTAGATTATTTATTATATAGTACATATTCTATAGGACTTACATCAATAATCATTTTTGCAATAATATATATAATTTCATCAAAGAAAAGAGAAAATGTTTTTATTGGGATTATATTATTAATTATTTTGTTTTTCCCATTAATAACATATGTGCTAAATGGAACTCTTTATATAAATTCAAAAATTTTAATACCATTTCTTCCTTTATGTTGTTATATAATAGCAGTTTTCTTAGAAGATTTATTTAACAATAAAGTTAATATATTAAAAGTTTTTATTCCTGTAATAATTATAAGTGTTTTGGCTTGCTTTACATTAGATTGGTCAAATAATAAGAATTATATTATTGATATTATTTTAGTTATAATAGCAATTTTAATTTATTATTTAAAAAAAACAAAAATATTTTTATATTTGATTTTAGTAATTTTATCTATTAATAATGTTACAAAATCAAATGATAAAGATACATTATTTACTAATGAAGATTATAATTATATTTTTAATGAAAATATAGAAAATTTATTTGATGAAACTTTAAAAAACGATAATGAAATTTGTAGATCTTCTAATTTAGTAGAACCATTAATTACATCAAATAAAGTTTATAATTATAATTACTATAGTACTTCAAGTTATAGTTCTATTTATAATTTTAAATATAGAGATTTTTATACAAATAATTTTAATAACCAATTTTGTTATAGAAATTATTTAATGTTAACAGATGTAAATAGTATTTTATGGAATACTTATATGGGAGTAAAATATGTTGTTACAGATGAGAATATTCCAATTGGATATGAAAAAGTAAAAGAAATAGACAAATTTGGACTTTATAAAAATAATAATGTTTTGCCAATAGGATATTCTAGAGATAAATTGATGAGTAAAAAAGAATATGAGAGTTTGAAATATCCATATAATGTAGAAGCCTTGCTAAATTATACTATTATAGATAAAGATATTGATAGTGATTATAAAACTAAAATTCAAGACTTAAATTTAGAATTTAATAATAATAAAAATAAAGATTTAGATGTAAAAAAAGAAAATAATCATTATAAAATAACTGCTAATAATGATACTAAAGCAATTTTACCATTAAATGAAGTTTTAAATAATAAAATACTTATAATTAGTTTTAAGATGAACTATGAACAAGAAAATGAGGATACTTCAATTACAATAAATGGAGTAAAAAATACTCTTACTTGTAGTAGTTGGAAATATAAAAATAAGAATTATGATTTTAATTATGTAATATCTTCAGATAAAGATATAAAAGAGCTTGAAGTTGAATTTACAAAAGGATATTATGATATAAGTGACATTAATCTATATTTAATGGATTATGAGAATATAAAAGAAATTAATTCTCAAATTGATAGTTTAAAAATAAATAAAGAAAAAACTAAAGGAGATATTATTGAGGGAGAAATAACTGTAGATAAAGATGGATATTTTAGTTTATCTGTGCCATATGATAAAGGATTTAAAATTTATGTTAATGGTAAAAAAATTGATTATGAATTAGTAAATACATCATTTATTGGATTTCCTTTAGAAAAGGGAGATTATAATATAAAAATTGTTTATACAGCTCCTTTAAAAAATGCTTCATTAATATTGTCATGTATTGGAATAGTTTTATTTATTATTGTTTTTGTTTTAGATCATAGGAAGTTAAGAATTAAAAATTTAACTTAATTAATTTATTATAATTTTATTATGGAAATTATAAATTTAATTATAAAAGAAAGGAACTATTTAAATTTTTTAATTGATAGAGTAAGTATTTATTATGAATAATATAAAAGAAGAATTATTTAATTTAAAGGATGAAGAGTATTGTAAATTTAATAAAAAGTTGTGTCCAGATACTAAATTAGAAATGTTAGGTATTAGAATTCCTGTACTTAGAAAATTAGCTCAGAAGAATCTTAAAGAGAAAGGTTTAGAAAAATCTTTAGAAGCTCTAGGAAATACCTATTTTGAAGAGGTAATTTTACAAGGATTTATTATAGCTTATTCAAAAATAGATTTTGAAAAGAAACTTTTATTAATAGAAAAATTTGTTCCGAAAATAGATAGCTGGGCTATTTCAGATACATTTATTCCAACATTAAAAATAAAAAAAGATTATCTAGAAAAAACTTGGAATTTTATTTTACCATATACTAAATCTAAAAAAGAATTTGACATTAGATTTGCTGTAATTATGATGCTTGATTATTTTATTATAGATGAATATGTAGATAAAGTTATAAAGGAATTAGATAAAATAAATCATGATGGATATTATGTAAAAATGGCGGTTGCATGGTGTTTGGCTGAAATTGGTTGTAAATACAATGAAAAATTGATGAATTATCTAAAAAGAAGTAACAATTTAGATAAATTTACATATAATAAAACATTACAAAAGATGATTGAATCTAGAAGAATTACAAATGAGCAAAAATGTGAACTAAAAAAGATGAAAATAAATTAATTTGTTTATAGAGGTAAACATGAAAGATTTAAATTTTTTAAAGCAAAGTTTAATTGCTCATCGTGGTTATCATAGTAAAGAACTTGGAATACCAGAAAATTCTATTCCAGCTTTTGAAAAAGCAATTTTAAATAATTATATAATAGAACTTGATGTACATATTTTAAAAGATGGTAATGTAGTTGTATTTCATGATGATAATTTAAAAAGAATGACAGGAGTAGATAAAAAAATAAAAAATACCACATATGAAGAAATCAGTAAATTAAAACTATATGGAACAAATTATAAAATACCATTGTTAAAAGATGTTTTAGAGTTAGTTTGTGGTAGTGTACCAATTATTATAGAATTAAAGTATGATGTAGTAGTTGGAAAATTAGAATCAAAACTTGTAGAGATTTTAAATTCATATAAAGGAAAATATGTAGTGAAAAGCTTTAGTCCTTTAAGTGTGTTATGGTTTAGAATCCATAATCCTAATATTATAAGAGGTCAACTTTCACAAGGCTATTTTTCTACAAAGAATATTTTTGAAAAAACATTATTAAAAAATATGTGTTTTAATATAATAACGAAACCTGATTTTGTATCTTATGAAGTAGAGGCTCTACCTAATAAAGTAGTTCAAAAGTTTAAAGATTCACATATAGTTCTTGGCTGGACAATTAAAAATCAAGAGCAATTTAATAAAGGTATGAAATATTGTGATAATTTAATTTGTGAGAATTTTGAGAAATTAAAATTTAAAATATTTTGAATAAAAAATATATATTTTTGAAAATTTAAGTTACAAAAGTAATAGTAAAACAGAATTTGTTAATGTTAAAATACTATATTGCTAAATTAAAAATTATTAAATTAAATATAAATATGAGATGTTAAATTTTCTTTTAAGGTATTGTAGTTACATGAACTTAAAAATAATTGCACAAATATTTCTAAAACTATTGCATTTTATTTAATATAGTAGTATAATAATATCAATCTAAATAGATAGTATTTCATAGTATTCATTCAAATATTATTTTTATGTCTATATGAATTTTTAGTGAGTTAATTTTTAAAAGCTAATGAATAACAAGCGTAACAGCTTTGTTTGCATTGGCTTTTTTTGTTTTTTATTTTTTTCTATTTAAAAATATCACATTCAAACATATACATATTATTTTAAAAATGAAAGTATACTTTTAAATGAGGAGAAGGGAGTATGCTTAATTTTTGATAAATAAAAATGAAAGTTTATAGTTGATATTTTCTATATATTTTTTGTTTCAAAATATATGAATACTTAAAAATAATCTATTTAGAAAATTTAAAGAATGGAGGAATGCTTATAAGTCTTTATTTTATTTCGAACAATAAATTTAAAAACAATTAATACAATTCATTAGCAATAGACTGCCTTTTTATAGGGCAGTCTTTGTTAATTTAATTCTATTTAAATTTATTATATAAAAAAATCAATTTATATAATAAGATAAGTTGTTTTTAGTACAGATTAGTAATGGAATTTTAAATAAATTAATTGAATTTCAAAAATTAATATTATAAAATATAAAATATAAATTTTAAAGAAATGGAGATTAAAATATGGTAATTACAATAGATGCTTTAAGTGTAAATGGAAAATCTACATTAGCTAGGAGAATATCAAAAGAACTTAATTTTAAAAACTTTAATACTGGTGCTATATATAGATGTATAGCATTAGAAATTATAAATAAAAATTTAGACATAAATTTAGATATAAATAATATTTTAAAAGAAATTGAAAACATAGATATAAATTTTGAAGATGAAAAAGTATTTTTATATGGAAAAGATGTAACTAAAGAAATTAGAGAAGAAGAAGTAACATTAAAAGCTAATAAATGGGCTACAAACTCAAATATAAAACAATTTGTAACGAAGATTCAAAAATATTTTATTGAAAATTATGATTTAGTTATGGAAGGAAGAGATATAGGAACAAGAATTGCTCCTAATGCTGATATAAAATTTTATTTATATTGTGATTTTGAAACTAGAGTTCAAAGATTATGGAAATTAAATAAATCGATTTCAATTGATGAAGTAAGAGAAAATTTAAAAAGATTAGATTATATAGACATAAATAAAGGTAATTTTATGAAACCTCAAAATGCAATAGAAATAGATACTACTTCAAAAAGTTTAGATGAAGTATTTTGTATTATGATGGATAAAATAAATTTAGTAATAAAAAATTAATTATTTAAAATTTAATATAAATAGTAATATAAATTTTTAGAAAACTTAAAATAAAATGGTAGACATAAAGCTAAAGGTGTGCTATACTATTTTCACTACTCTTTGTTATAATGCAAGCATCTTAATTAATTTTTGCAGGTATAAAGAGTAAATACTAAGAAAGGGGTATTTATATGAAAGATACCACACCCAAAACCGCAGGAGCACGGTATGACCACAATCTATCGGTTCCATTAAATAAGCCATTTTGTAAATGGGTTTTTAGTGGAAAGGTCAGAGAAATCTATGAAACAGATTTTATGTTCTTTGAAACGTCTGACCGGATATCTGTTTTTGATGTGATTGTGAGTGAGTATGTACCCTATAAGGGTAACTTCCTCAACTGTATCTCTCAGGAAAATAAAAAAATGCTTGAGAGCAGGTACAACGTAAAAACAGATTATATCCCAGCTCCAAAAAGCCTTTTTGAAGTTCTGGCGGGAAGCGAGCTATGCAGTAGTGAAGATTTAGGTAAAATGGCGTGTTCCAAAAAGCTTGATATGATTCCATTAGAAATAATTGTAAGGGGATACCTTACAGGAAGTGCATATAAGGCTTATAAGAATGGCCAAACCTACTGCGGGTATACTTTTCCTAAAGGAATGAAAGATGGTGATAAATTGGAGCGTCCGATAGTTACTCCAACCACCAAAGCCAAGGATGGGCATGATAAGCCGGTTACGCATGATGAAGCGGTGGAAGAAGTGGCACTGTATCTGGTTGATTATTTCTGCGACTGGAATGTCATCGAAGCTCTGGAAGAAGATGATGATGAAAATATGTTTGATGAAAAGGCGTTTGACTTTGCAGACAACAACTTTGATGATGAACTACAGAATACTGCTGGCATTTACGCATATGATCTAGCGCAAAGGCTGGTTACTGAGATTTATGAAAATGCTTTATTTGTTTTTGAAAAGCTCACAGAAGAATATGAGAAGCATGATATTCTTCTTGTTGATTCCAAGTTTGAATATGGCTTGGACGAAGAGTTTGGAATATATTTGGCAGACGAAGTTGGGACGCCAGATAGCAGTAGATTTACTCGTAAGAGTGACTACGAAAAAACAGGAAAGCTCATCAGCATGGATAAGCAAAAAGTAAGGGATTATTGCAAATCACAAGGCTTTAGCGGAGATGAAGGTCAGCCGATTCCAGAACTTCCAGTTTCTCTTTTAAATGAGGTTTCTGAAACCTATCTGGAGGTTGCAAGGAGTTTATATGGTGATTCGGTAGTTTTGGAGTATGTTTGATAGGCATACTTAGGTAGTATTAGTATTTACAAGTTAATTTAATGTTAGAGCAAGGCTCCAGTGTTTTCACTGGAGTCTTTGCAGTTTTTTAAAATATTATAATAAATAATAACTTAAGATAATGAAATAGGATAAATTGTTATTATGACTGAATTTCTACTAATAAAAAATAGTTTTTAATATTTTATAAATAAAATATGGAATTTTAAATTTCTATATGATATAATTTCAAAATAAATATTAGGAGATTTTTAGTTTGAAATAAATAAAAAATTTCATTACTAAGCACTCCTTAAAAGAAAGGGATGTAATTTTATATGATTAAATTAAATTATGAAAATTCTAGTATAAAAGAAAATGTTATTCTAAATTATGTTGATGATGTTGAGAAAATCCACAAAAATATGAATAAAAAGGCAAAAGATCCAAAAGAATTTTTAGGATGGTTAGAACTTCCTACGAATTATGACAAAGAAGAGTTTAAAAGAATAAAAAAAGCAGCCCAAAAAATTCAAAAAGATTCAGATGTGTTAGTAGTAATAGGTATAGGAGGCTCATATTTAGGAGCAAGAGCTGTAATAGAAGCATTAACACATTCTTTTTATAATTCTATGCCAGAAAATAAACGAAAAACACCGCAAATAGTATATGTTGGCTGTAATTTAAGTCCAGTATATATGAATGATATATTAGAATTTGTAGAAAACAAAGATATTTCTATAAATGTAATTTCAAAATCAGGAACAACAACAGAACCAGCGGTTGCATTTAGAATTTTTAGAGAAGTTTTAGAAACAAAATATGGAGTAGAAGAAGCTAGAAAAAGAATATATGTTACAACAGATAAAGAAAAAGGGGCATTAAAAACTTTATCTAATGAAGAAAAATACGAAACATTTGTTATTCCAGATAATGTAGGAGGAAGATATTCTGTTTTAACAGCAGTTGGACTTTTACCAATAGCTACAGCTGGAATTGATATAGATAAATTAATGAATGGAGCAAAAATAGCTCAAGATAAGTATGATGATAGTAATTTAAAATATAATGACTGTTATAAATATGCTGTTATAAGAAATTTACTTTATAATTCAGATAAAAAGGTTGAAATTTTAGCTAATTACGAACCAAAATTACATTATTTTACTGAATGGTGGAAACAGCTTTATGGTGAAAGTGAAGGAAAAGATTTAAAAGGAATTTTTCCAGCAGGCGTTGATTTAACAACAGATTTACATTCAATGGGGCAATATATACAACAAGGAGAAAGAATGTTACTTGAAACTGTTTTAAAAATAAATAAAAATTCCTCTGAAGTTGTAATTCAAACTGATGACCAAAATTTAGATGGTTTAAATTATTTAGCTGGAAAAACTTTAGGATATGTTAATTTAAAAGCAATGGAAGGAACAGTTCTTGCTCATGTAAATGGTAATGTTCCAAATATTATTATTGAAATAGATGAATTAAATGAAGAAAATTTAGGTGAATTAATTTATTTCTTTGAAAAAGCTTGTGCAATGTCTGGAAACTTACTTGGAGTTAATCCATTTAATCAACCAGGTGTTGAAGAATATAAAAAGAATATGTTTCACTTATTAGAAAAACCAGGATATTAATTGATGCAAGTTAGATGTTTAGCAGATTATAAGATTTATAATTTCTAACATCTAACGTATATAAAAAAATAGTAAAAATATATTGAATTTTTTTTAGAATTAATATACAATTATTAAGATTTATACTCAATAAATAGGAGGTAAGCATTTTGAAAGGAAAAAATTTAACTAGAATTTTAATGACAATTTTATTAGTGCTAATATCTATAGCAGTAATAATCATAGCATTTGTAGGAATTTATTTACCCAATTTAAACAAATTAAAAAATATAATTCCAGACTATAAATTAGGTACAGAATTAGATGGTATAATTGAATATCGTTTAGTTGTTGACCATTCAGAAAACGAAAAAGAAGTTTATGTTGATTCAAATGGTAATATAAAAGGTGAAGTAAAAAAAGATAATAACTCAAATGAATCAGTTGAAGTTAAAACAGATTTAGAACAAGCAGAAGATACAACTAACGATACAGGTTATAAAATAGAAACTAGAAAAATTAAAGTTAATAATGATGATGCTTTAACAAAAGAAAATTTTGAAAAGGCGAAATCTATTTTTGAAGAAAGATTAGAAAGAGCTGGTGCAACAGAATATGCAATAAGACTTGATGATGTTACAGGAAACATGGTTGTTGAGCTTTCTCAAAATGATGATGTTTCATATTTATATCAAATTGCATTAAGTTCATATGGTGAATTTGATATTATAGACAATCAAACAGGCGTAAGATTAATGGACAAGTCACATTTAAAAAATGCAACTGTTGTATATGATACAGACCCAGAATCTAATACATATACAATTTATTTACAATTAACATTAGATGAAGAAGGAACAAAACTTCTTAAAGAAATGAGCAAACAATATATTGAATATACTGACTCAGAAGGAAAATCTCAAAAAGATTACATATCAATAAGAGTTGATGGGTCTTCAATTATGACAACATATTTTGGAGAAGAATATAATCAATCTATTTTGAATATTCCAATTTCTAGTAATGTTTCTGCTAGTGATTTAAATTCTTATAGTAAATCAGTAGAAGATATTGCATTTTTACTTAATCAAGAAGTAATTCCTGTAAAATATACAATGAATGGTTCTGCATTATTTATAGGTTCAAACTTTAATGAAAATATAATGAATATATTCTATTGGTCTATTGTAATAGCATTAGTTATTATATTAATTGTTTTATTTATAAAGTTTGGTTCAGCAGGACTTTTAGCTGGAATATTAAATGCAGCTTTAATTGGACTACTTACTCTTGTATTAAAATATGTAAAAGTAACAATTTCAATTAGTTCAATGGTTGCTTTTTTCGGAGTTATGCTATTAAATTTAATATTTTTAGTTTTATATTTAAAAAAATTAAAAGAACAAAAAGAAAATGCATATCTTGAAACAATGAAAGTATTCTATTCTATTAATTTCCCAGTAATTGTAGTTGCATTTATATTTACATTTTTTGTTAGTGCAACAGTTACAGGTTTAGGTTCTGTTTTATTCTGGGGAATGTTATTACAAATTATATTCAATACAATTATTACAAAATATGTATTAGAATGTAAATAGTTAAATAGAAAGGAAGTAGAGATATGAAATCATATAATAAAAAGATTATAATATTTGCATTAGCACTTTTAATATTAGCTGGTATTATAGTTGTTGTTTTAAAAGGATTTAATGTTAGTTTAGATTTAAGAGCACATGATACATTAAAATTTGTATTTACTCAAAAATTTGAAAAAGAAGATGTAGAAAATATTTGCAAAGATGTTTTTAAAGATAAAGATTATAAAATAAAAAAAGTTGAAGTATTTACTGATGCAGTTTATATTATAGCTCCTACAATTACAGAAAATGAAGAAGAAACTCTATTAACAAAATTAAATGATTTATATGCTAAAAATTCAGATAATAAAAAAGAAGATGATAATACTTATGAAATGACAGAAGATGGAGCCGAAAAAGAAAATGTTGAAAGTAACAATAATGAAGAAAAAACAATTTATGACAAACTAGAAAAAGGAAATGATTATGATTTTTATACTGACTCAAAGGTTAGAATTCGTGATATGGTAAAACCATATGTAGTTCCTTCAATAATTTCTACAGTAATAATTTGTATATATGTAGCAATTAAATATAAAAAATTACATGAAGGTAAATTCATGATTACAGTTTTTGAAACTTTAGGAGAAATGATTGTTATATTATTAACATTATTAAGTATAGTTGCAATTACTAGAATACCATTTACAAGTACAGTTATTCCAATTTTAATGTTTATAATACTTGCTTGTTTAATTGTTAAATTAGCTTTATTAGAAAAAGCTTTGAAAGAAGTAGAATAAAATTATATAAAAATATACAAAATAATTTTGCTACTAATAAGTTTAGCTGCTTATTAGTAGTTTTTTTATTGTATTTTTATATAATTAAATAAAAAATATATTTAT
>JAAVYF010000077.1 GCA_022790975.1 Clostridia bacterium
ACTTCAATCTCGTATATTCTGCCATTATCAATAAGCTTTAGCTCTTTTTCTGGTATTTCTTCTCCATTAACTTTAAAACTTATAACATCGTTTTTACCGCTTCTTGTTACATTCTTTACATTTATATTATATACATTCGATTTATACTCATATCTTATTTTATACTCTTCCCATTCCTTTGGAATACATGGGGAAATACTTAAAACTCCATCTAAAATCTTAAGACCAAGTATATATTCAATTCCTGCTTTATAAAACCAGCTACTAGATCCAGTATACCATGTCCATCCTCCGCGTCCAAGCAAATTAGATGCCCCATATACATCAGCTGCTATAACATATGGTTCAACTTTATATAACATTGCCTTATCTTTTGAATTAGAATGTTCAATTGGATTTATCATCTTATAACTTGCTACTGCCTTGTCTTCAAGTCCTAATATTGCAAATGCAATAATTGCCCATATTGCTGAATGTGTGTATTGTCCTCCATTTTCTCTTACACCAGGTAAATATGATTTAATATAACCAGGCTCTAAATCACTATTTTCAAATGGAGGGTCAAGTAACTTAATTATACCAACACTTTTATCAATCAAATTTTCTTCTAAGCTTTGCATAGCTGTATATATTTTATCATTATCTCCTGCGCCTGAAATTATAGACCAACTTTGTGCAATACTATCAATCCTACATTCTTTATTATCACAGCATCCAAGTGCTCTACCATCATCCATAAAAGCTCTTTTAAACCATTTGCCATCCCATCCATTAGTATTTAAAGCATTTTTTAAAGATTTCTTTACTCCCTCATATTTTTGTACATATTCTGTCTTTCCGAATATTAGTACATATTTTATTAAATTTATTTAATATATCATATAGGAAGAAGCCAAGCCACACACTCTCTCCCTTTCCTTTATTTCCAACTGTACTAAATCCATCATTCCAGTCTCCGTGATCCAATCTTAGGAAGTCCATTTTCTCCAAAGTTTAACGATTTTTCTATTGCTCTAATACAATGTTTATATATGCTTTCCTTAATCTCACCTTCCTGATGAAGGTCATATTTTTCATCCTCACCTATTCCAAGAGGCGCACCTACTATATATGGAGTTTCAATATCTAGTAAGCTATAATCACCTGTGAATTCAATATATTCACACACACTATATACAAGCCATAATAAGTCATCTGAAAATCTGGTTCTAATTCCACGTTTTGTTTCATCATGCCACCAATGTTCTACATCACCTTCTTCGAACT
>JAAVYF010000007.1 GCA_022790975.1 Clostridia bacterium
TAAAAAATATTAAATAAAAAATATTAAATAAAAAATATTATGGCTTTTGTTTTATATTTCCGTAGAAAATTTTAAAATTCTATTGTAAATTTAATAAGAAAATGATATAGTATTCGTGAAATGAACCAGATAATTGGAGGCTATATATGGACAGAATAAGAGGAAAACGATTTGATGATGAACCAAAACTAAATATGAAAAAAGTATTTGCAACAATAGTTGCTATTATTGTTTTTATAATGGTAATAATTTCAATAAAAAACTTATTTAATAAGAAAAATAAAGTTTCAGAAATGCCAATTCAAACAGCATATTTTACTATTTATCAAGATGGAAAATATGGAGTTATTGATAGTAAAGGTAATATTGTAATAAAACCAACGTATGAAGAAATGATAATTATACCAAACCCATCAAGAGCATTATTTATATGTACATATGATGTTAATTATGGTACAGGTGATTATAAAACAAAAGTGTTAAATGATAAGGGAAATACTATTTTAGAGAATTATTCAAATATACAAGCTATAGAAAATTCTAATGCTACGGATATCTGGTATGAAGACCATATTTTAAAATATGAAAAAGATGGTTTGTATGGATTAATAGATTTTAATGGAAATAAAATAGGAGAATGTGAATATACAAATATATATGCATTAGAAGGAATTCAAAAGAGTATTGTAATAGAAAAAAATGGACTAAAAGGAATTGTTAATTCTAGTCTTAGCCAAATTGTGATTAATCCTGAATACGTAGATATTACAACTCTTGCAAATGAAAATGCAGATAGTGGCTATATAGTAAATAAAGATTCAAAAGTAGGATTAGTTTCAGGAACTGGTAAAATAATTTTAGAATGTAATTATTCTGAAATAAAACATGTTTCAAGTAATAATATGTATGTGGTTAACGATGGAACAGGATTAAAAATAATTGATAATTTATTAAATGTTGTAAAAGAAGACGGATTTGATGATGTAAAGTCAATTGATGGAGAAAATATTATTATCGAACAAAATGGAAAATATGGTGTTATTTCAACAAATTCAGAAGAAAAAATTCCAGTTCAATATGAAGATTTAAAATTCGCATGTGATACATATTATATTGCTAAAAGAGGAGATTTATATGGTATTGTTTCTTTAGATAATGTAGTATGTTTAGATTTTAAATATAATTCTATTAACTTTTTAAAAACAACTAATTTTTATGAAGCAGAGAATTCCAATTATACAACAGATATAATAAGTAGAGATTTAGAAGTTAAACTTTCATCAGTAATAATTTCAGAGTTAAATACAGAAAAATCTTATATGAGAATAAGAATAGATGGAGAATATAAGTATTATAATTTTAATTTTGAAGAAAAAACAAATAAAGATGTTTTAAAATCTAATACTTTATTTTTAGATAAAAAAGATGGAAAATACGGATATGTTAATAAAGATGGTAATTTAATAGTAAATTATATTTATGATGATGCTAAAGAGCAAAATCAATATGGATATTGTGCAGTAAAAAAAGATGGACTTTGGGGAGTACTTTCTCAAAATGGCTCTGTTATTTTAAAACCTAGTGTTAATTTAGACGATAGTTTATATGTAGAGTTTATTTCTTCATGGCATTTATATAAAGATACAGATTTAGATATTTATGTAAAATAATCTGTTGGAGGAAAATAAAGTGGGACTAAAGACAAAATATCAATATACATATTTTATCCATCCATATATTGTGGATAAAAGCAAATATGATAAGTATATATTAAAATTATTTAAAGATAAAAGATGTAATTTCAAAATTTTCGAAAAAGAAAAAGATATGAATATATATAATCACTTTTTGCCACATTTTAGAAATTATGTTTTTCCTACATTTGAATTACGAGATGAAAAACTTAAGGAGTTTAATACATTTAGTAAAGAAGTTCAAAGTAAACTCGTAGCAAATCAATCTTGTGCATGTTTTATATATAATTTGGCAGAAACTGTTAAGGGAAAAGTTGATGGAAATGATAGTGGAATATTTTTTAATATTGAAAAAATAGAAATAATATGTTTTAAAACTGGAATATGCTTTTTTACTATAAAAACAAATATTGAAGGCAGTAGCGACTTTTATGATGTTTTAGATTTTAATTATAAATTTAAAGATATAAATTCTGAATTTAGTTCTTTAAAAAATTTTGAAAATATAAGAATTCAAACAAATAAATTTAAAGATGTTAAAGATATTTCAGAATTAATAGGTCAGATTACTGGAATATATAATAGGAAAAAAATGGCTGGAGTTAATAAAGAACTAATAAATGAAAGATTTTATACATTTTCTTATACATGTTTAGAGTCTGAACATTGGAATGATAAAAATGATTTGGATAATATTTCAGCTGATTTCTATAGATATTCAAATGTTTTTCCAAGTAATTATTCATCTGATTTTAATAAAGAAAGCTTAGATGGAAATTTATCTATTATCGATAAATATAAATATTATAGAATTTCTTTAACTAAACTTTCTTCAAATTTATTGTGTTCAGGGATGGATACATATAATTTTACAAAGCTTCCTTTTGAATATGAAACAGAGTATTTTTATACTTATATAATTGCATTATACCAAAAGATTTTTTTAAGAAGATTAAGTTTAAATTTTAAGATATATGATAAAATTCCAATAATAAGAAAAGAATTTACAGATTTTACAAAACTACTTTGGGAAAAAGAAGTTACACTCAGTGATACAGGTACAAAATATTATAAAACATTAAAAGAAGTATTAGAATTAGATGAATTGTATGAAGAAATAAAAAATAAATATGAAGTTATTTATAAAGATTTAAATATTGAAAGAAACAATGTTTATTTTACAGTTTTAATTATGCTTTTAATTTTTTCATTAGTGTTAAATTTAATGAATATTTTGATGATTTTTTATTTATTAACATAGGGGGAATAAAATTGAATATTTCTTGTGGTACAGATATAATAGAAATTGAAAGAGTAAAGCAATCAATTGAAAAATATGAAGAAAAATTTAAGGAAAATATTTTTACATTAAATGAAGTAAAGTATTGTGAAAGTCATAAATCTCAGAAATATCAACATTATGCAGCAAGATTTGCTGCAAAAGAGGCAATTTTTAAAGCAATTAGTAAAAAATTAGAGTCAAATTATTCATGGACAGATTTTGAAATTTTAAATAATGAGAAAGGAAAGCCAGAAGTAATATTAAAAAATAAAATAAAAGAAATTGAAAGTATTGATATTAGCATTTCACATTGTAAAGATTATGCTGTTGCTATGGTTGTAGTATTGTATAATTAGAGGTGAGAAGTGAGAAGAGGGATGTGAGAGGTGAGATTTTTCAAGATTTAATTAATGTTTATAGAATATTATTGATAAGCAGAGAGTTTGTTTTAATGTAAATATTAAAATGGAAGCTCTGTTTAATGTTTTTATATGTTTTTTTATATGAAATTTAAGTATTTGAAATAATATTGTTTTACAATATATTATATAATAAAAAAGGAGAATAAAAATGGAATTATTTGATTCGCATTCACATTATAATGATGAAAAGTTTAAAGATGATTTAGATGAAATAATAAAAAGTACTTATGATTCAGGAGTAACAACTCTTATGTGCATAGGGTATAACGTGGAGTCTAGTAAAAAAGCTATTGAAATATCTAATAAATATGATTTTATTTATGTAGCTTGTGGTATTTCTCCAAATGACATAGAACAAGCTTCACTAGATGATTTAAAAGAAATAGAGGAGATGGCTAGAAATAATTCTAAAGTACTAGCAATAGGAGAAATAGGATTAGATTATTATTGGGAAAAAGATGAAGAAAAAAGAAAAATTCAAAAAGAATTTTTTAAAAAACAAATTGAACTTGCAAATGATTTAGATTTACCAATTGTAATTCATACAAGAGATGCTTATATAGATACTATAAATATTTTAAAAGAATTTCCATGTAAGAATACAGGTATTTTTCATTGTTGTCCATTAAATAATGAACTTATAAAAGATGGAGTAAAATTAGGATATTATATTTCATTTAGTGGAGTAATTACTTTTAAAAATAGTAAACCAGAGCAAGCAGTATTAAATGTTCCAATTGATAAAATTCTTATTGAAACAGATTCTCCATATCTTGCACCAGAACCATATAGAGGAAGTCGTAATGATTCTACAAAAGTAATAGAAGTTGCTAGAAAGTTATCAGAAATACATAAGATTTCTTTAGAAGAAATGTGTGAAATAACATGTAATAATGCAAGAAAAGTATATAAATTAACTAAAGATATATAAGAAAAATAGAGAATTTATTAATTTATAAAAAAGCATACAAATCAAGTGAAGAATATATTAATTAATAAAAAGCATACAAATCAAGTGAAGAATATATTAATTAATAAAAAGCATACAAATCAAGTGAAGAATATATTAATTAATAAAAAACATACAAATCAAGTGAAGAATATATTAATTAATAAAAAAACATACAAATCAAGTGAAGAATATATTAATTAATAAAAAAACATACAAATCAAATAAAGAATATATTAATTAATAAAAAGCATATAAATCAAATAAAGAATATATAAATTGATTAAAAAGTATATAAAACTAAATAAAAAATACATAAATTAAATTAAAAAAAATTAGGCTCAAATTAAGTAATACGTAAGAAAAGTTGCAAAAAGGTTAAAAAATGTAACAAAAATTTAATTTTGTAATATAAAAAATCGCCAGAAAGAAGTTCCGTAGGTACTTAGAAGGCGATTTTTTTAATTGCTATTTTTTGGGTATTGACGAAAAAATTTAAAGTGGTATCATAAGCTTAACAAAAAATTTAAGGAGGATTCTATATGAGAAGGAAAGTGTTGCTTGTAGCAGTATTGGTTTTTGCAATATTACTACAAAGTGTATTACCATTTACAGTGGTAAACGCATCAACAAGTGTAGAGATTACACTTAATAGTAACTTATATAAAGCTGTAAAATCTCAATTAGAAAAACAAAATATTTCAGCTTCATATATAGATGCTAACAATAAAATCTTAATTTCTTCTGATAATTTATCTAAAGTAACATATTTAGATTTATCAAATGCTGGAATTAAAGATTTAAGTGGTTTAAGCGCATTCTCAAATGTTACTGAACTTAACTTGACTGCCAACGAGTTAAATGAAGATAGCAATTTATCAGAATTAGATAGCTTAAGCTTAACAGTATTAAACTTATCTTCTAATAAAATAGAAAGTGTAAGTTCAATTAATTCATTTGATTCAATCAAACATGCAGATATTACTAACCAACAATTAACTCAAAAACAAATTATATCTGTTGATATTTCAGATGAATCAGATCATAAGAAAACAGCAGTAGTTACATTACCAGATATCTTATTAAAAGATACTGGAAAAATTAACGCTGACTGGATTACTTCAGAAATTGAAGGAAATGCAACAGTTGATTGGACATCAATCAGCGCAGGTTCAACAGACTTAGTATTAAATATAGCTTCTGGAAATGGTGAAAGCTATACAGCAGAAAAAGGATTAATAAAAATAGTAATAAATGTTAAAGATTCTGCAAGTAAACTTGCAAATACAAAAATGACATTCTATTATGCAATTATTGATTCAGAGGAAACAGGAGTTGTATTTGAAGATGAAAATCTTTATAAAGCTGTAAAATCTCAATTAACAGCTGGACAAAAAGAAAATGAAGAACTAGAAAGTTATGACAAAGATGGAACTACTTTATATAGAAGAGCATATGATGAAGCTCGTATATTAGTACTTGATACAAATGTAGTTATAAACAAAATTCCATCATTAATTTTAAATGATAAAAGAGTTAAAGATTTAACTGGTATTGAAGAATTTGTAGGATTAGAATCAGAATTAAATGTTTCTTATAACTACATTGATACAATTGAAAGAGTTATTGATTTAGCTGAAAACAAAATAACAAAAGAAGAAGAATTACAAGCAAAATATTCAAAAGCTTTAGAAACATTAAGAACAAATAAATCAAACTTAGATGAGCAAAAAGAATTAATCAAATCTTTAAAAGAACAAATAAAAACAAAAACAGCAGAATTAAAAAAATTAACAGATGCAGAACAAAAAATAAATAAACAAAATGAAATTAACGATTTATATAGTAAAATTGCTGACGCAGAAGAAAAAGTAAGAAAATATACTGAACTAGTAAATGCTAGTGAAGGAAAATTATATAAAATTTACGAAAAAGAATACAAATTAGTATCTTTATTACCAATTGAAGTAAATCAAGTTTCTGTTGAAAAAATGTTAGAACTTGATTTAGATACAGTAAAAGGTTATGCAATATCAATATTAGATAGAATTGCAGAATTAGAAAAAGTAGAAGCATTAACAGCATTTGAAACTTGGGCTATTCAAAGAGAATTAACAAGTTGGGGTGCAAGTAATGGATTAACATTTACAACAACAAAAACAGTTACAAAAATTGATACAGATGGAAATGAAACAACTGTACAAGAAGAAATTGAAAACCCAATTTCAGAATTTATAAATACAGTTAAAGAAAACCCAGATTTCTTTACAATAACAGATTATGAAGAAATCGTATACATATTTAAATGTATAGATGCTTTATCTCAAGTAAATAATTATTGTATTATTAAAAGAGCTGAAACAGGAACAGAAACATGCTATATTGAAGAAGTTTTAGAAATGATAAAAACAGAATTAACATCAAAAGATATGGACACAAGTATTTATGATTTATTAGTACATGATGATAAATGTGATGCAACTTCAGCAGAAGGAGAAGTAGCAGCATATCATTTAGATATACAAGACGGATTTATGCAAATGCATATAGGTTTAGCTGATGCTGGTTGTGTAGGAGCAGCTACAGCTGATGAAACATATCAAATAGCTGGAAAATTAGCAGCAGTTACAGAAGAAGAAATTGTAGCATATGTTACTCTTCCAAGAACTCAAATATTAAATATAACAGATAATAAAATTTCTAGTTTAGAAGGATTAGAAATATTAGAAGAATTAAAAGGATTATATGCTTATAAAAATACATTAGGAAATATTAATAATGTTAAATGGGAATCATTTAAATCATTAAAAGACTTAAATTTAGGATATAACCAATTATCAGATGTAAAATGTTTAGAAAAAATAGAAACATTAGAAACATTAAATGTATGTAAGAATTTACTTTCAGGAAGCTTTGATTTTTACTTAGCTGGATTGAAGAACTTAAAAGCAGCTGATTTCTCAACTAACGCATATTCAGATATATCATATTTAGTAAATCAATATACATTTATAGCAAAAGGACATAAAATGGAAGTATCTGATTTCTTAACATCAGATTTAGCTCCAGATATAAGCTTTAGATATCAAACATTATCAATGGATACAACAGTTGTTAAAACTGGTGATTCAATAACAGTTGATTTACCAAAAATATTTGCTCAATTTGAACAAATTGATTATGCAAGAACTTCATTTGGTGAAACAAGTAGAAATGGTACAGTTTTAGCAGATGGAACAGCAGTAGTATTAATAACACCAGCAGTTGGAAAATATCAAGGTATAGTTACAGTTGAAGGAAATAATGGATTTAATGATTTTACAACAACAGGTATAGGTTTTGGAACTACATGTTACATAAACTACACAGTTGTTGAAGAAGGTGGACAAGGAAGCCAAAAACCACCAGTAGACCCAACAGACCCACCAGAAAATCCAGTAGACCCAGAAAACCCAGATATAGAATATGGTTATACAGTTTCAAACGGATATGTATATGTAAACAAGCCAGAAACATTACTTACAGATTTTGTTAAAACAATAGTTTCTTTAGATAAATATGATGTAACAGTAAAAGAAAACAAATCTGAAACAAATATTGCAACAGGTTCTGTAGTAGCAATTGATAATAAAGCAGATGGAAAAAATATTACAATATTAGAAGTTGTTGTTTTAGGTGATGTAAATGGAGATGGTGAAATTGATGCATTAGATTCTGGATTAATTAGATCTACAATCAATGATGTATATGCACCAGTAGGAGTTTACAGTGCATCAGCTGATGTAAATAGAGATGGAGACGTTGATACTTTAGATGCTCTATTAGTATTACAATACAGAGCAGATAAAATTAGCTCATTTGAAAAATAATTACAGGTAACATTTCCTTCTTAAAAATATATAAATAAAAAATTTGACTACTAAAAAAGTAGTCAAATTTTTTTATATATATGAATATAAAATTGAATAATTGTTGTTTGAAGAGTAAAAGAAAGATTTTTGGATATAATATAGAACAAACGAATAATTTTTAATATATTTAAAATAATAAATTAAAATTCATTTTTATAAAAATAACTAATTTTATAAATGTTAAAATATGTTTATTTTGGAAAAAATTTATGCATTTTTTATTTAAAAAAAGTATTGCTTTTTTTTTGGTTTAATGTTATCTTATTAATATAAGATTAATAAAAAATAGGAGAGGTACGTATGAAAAAAAGACAAGTTATAACATATATTGTGGTTATGTGTGTATTATTATGTACAAGTGTATATGCTACTATTAGCGGTGAAATTGGAGTTTCTGTAAAATCAAAAAATGAAGCATTATATGCAGGTGATGAATTTTCAGTAACATTATCATTAAATAATTTAACTACAACAGCAGGACTTAATGCAGTAGAAGGTTATATTGATATTGATAAAAATGTTTTAGAAAATTTAACTATAGATAGTATAGAAACAACAGATGGAAATATTACAATAAATGAAGATAACGTATTAAAACTTTATGATGCGAGTTCTAACCTAAATCCAGATGAAGGAGTTGTATTTAATACAAACCCAGCATCAGGAAAAGGAGATTATAGAATTGTATTTAATTTTGCAAAAAAAGTTACATCAGATGCTAATTTAGTAACAATTAAATTTAAAGTAAAAGAAAATGTTACTCCAGGAACATATAAAAATGTTATCACATATAAAGAATTTAAAGTATTTTCAGAAGATGATACTACTGAAAAGAAAAAAGAATTAACAGTACAACCAGTAACACTTATAGTTTCAGAAAAGAAAAATACACCAGCTGATAAAAATGAAAACAATACTGTTAATAACACAGTAAATGAGGTTAATAATGTAACTAATAATGCAACTACTAATAATACAGTTAAAAATGATTCAGTTAAAAATAATACTACAAATAACATAGTTAATAATATTGTAGAAAACAAAACGAATGAATCAAATTCAGTAAACAATACACCAAACATTGGTGCAACAGTAAACAACAATACACCAGAAAACAAACCTGATAATACATTAGCAAACACAATATTACCAAATACAGGATATAAACTTATAGTAATTCCTGTTATAATAATTGCAATTGTAGGATTAGTTTTCTACAAAAAATATTCAAAATATAATAAATATAATTAAAAGTTAGATAAAAAATAGAAACCAAAAAGGTTTCTATTTTTTTTGAGTATAGAAAAATAAAAAAAATTTTTTTATAAAGTTTGTACTAAAATAGATATCTTAAGAATATTATATAATATAACATTAATTTATAACGCTTAAAAATCAATAGTTACCCAGTAGAGTGTAAAAGATGCTAAATATTGACAAAATTTGTAATTAATAGTATAATTACAATGTCACTTTAAGGAGGGGGCAATTTATGGATATAGAAGAGAAATCTTCCATAAGGATAATAAAAAGAATTGTTTTTGTAAGCATTATAGTAATTTTAATATTAATTGTTGGAGTATTTGCTTCAAAATCAGATGTTAATTATATAACTATAAAATTTGCTGATGATACTTCAATTTCAATTGTAACAAATAAAATTAAAGTTTCAGATATTTTATCTGAAAATAATATAGTATTATTAGAAGATGAGAAAGTTATTCCTAGCTTAGACTCAAATATTAATGCAATTAAAACAATTGAAATAAGCAAAATTGATAGTGAAAATGTAGTAGTTGCAGAGGAAGTATCAGAAGTTACATTAGAACAAATTCTTGGTGATTATGTTACTATTACAGAAAAAATCATTACAGAACAAATAGAAATTCCTTATGAGACTGTTACTAAAGATATATCACAAACAGGTACAGATACAACAGATAAAGTACTTCAAGAAGGACAAAATGGTTTAAAAGAAATAAAATATAAAGTTAAATACCAAAATGAGCAAGAAATTGAGAGAACTGTAATTTCAGAAACTGTTATTAAAGAACCAGTTGATAAAATTATTCAAATCTCAACTAAAATTGTATCTCGTTCAAGTAGTTATAAAGCTACATCAGGAATATCACTTTCATCAACTGTTGAAGGTATTACTCCAACAGTTACAACAATGAATGTTTCAGCTTATACAGCTGCAACTTGTGGTAAATCTGCATCAGATCCTAATTATGGAAAAACAGCATCTGGAGCTAGAGCATCTTCATGGTATACAATAGCTGCTGGTCCATCATTACCAATGGGAACAGTAGTATATATTCCATACTTTGCAAGTCAGCCAAATGGTGGTTGGTTTGTTGTTGAAGATAGAGGAGGAGCAATAACTAACTCTAGAATTGATGTTTATATGGATACAATTTCTGAATGTACAAGTTTTGGAAGACGTAATTTAGAATGTTATGTATATTAATAAAAAATCCTTCAAAATTTATTTTGAAGGGTTTTGTTTTTTATAATAGATAATTTGAAAAATAATTATTAAATGAAATAAAATGATGGAGCTAAAATGAAGTGTACGCAAAATGCTTAACAAAAGAGTTTATATTTGAGGGTACTTCATTTTGGCTCTCTTTTATTTAATTATTTTTTACTAAATTTTGATTACTATTAAAGAAATAGTATTCTTTTGTTCCAATAATATGTATACATTTTACTTCTTTAGTTTTAGTCATAAAGCTGTATAATAACAATTTTTGGTTTATAGAAATGTAATATATTGTAAAAATATGAAAAAATATGAACAAAAATATTTACGGATATCCACAGTTTTGGTAAAAATTGTGGATTTATTCTTTCCAAAAGCAAAATTTGTTATAAAAAAGATATAAATAAAATATAGTTCTTAAAAAAATCTTTTCCGTAAGCTTAGTAATTCTTCCTTTCTTATTTACCAGAAATCGCCTATTGATTATTTTTATTGTTTAGTTAAAATATAAATATATAAAAATAATGGGATAATAGTGTCTAAATCAGCTATTAAAAACTTACAAAGGAGAATGAAATGGAGAAGAAGTTTATGAGAAGGCTAATAAAAAAACTTATCATAGTTATTTTAGTTTTTGCTATTTTGCAATCATACATAGGCAGTTTTGCGCTTTTTGTAAAAGCTGCAAATGAACTAACTATTGGTGGAAATGCTCAAGTAGAAGACAATCAAGTAGTTATTGGTGAAACTGAAAATAAAGTAGAAAATGAAAGTAATGTTAAACCAGAAGAAACAGAAAATGAAAATAATTCTTCAGGAAATGAGTTTATTATTGGCGAGGAAACAAATAAAGGTAATGACTCAGAAGGTGATGTAATAGCAGGAAATCAAGAAAAACCATCTGAAGGGGAAAATAACCAAGAAATACCACCAGAAGGAGATGTTAAAGAAGAAAAAAATCCAGAAGAACAAGAAACTAATACACCTGGTGAAACAGATGAAACTGGAAATACAGAAGAAAATAAGCCAGAAGATGGTGTTATATATGGTGAAGTAGAAGATTATGTAGAACCAGATGTAAAAATTAGTGTAACATCAGAAAACACAAGTATTTACAAAGGGTATTTGTATGCTAATGCAACATCAGATTTAAGATATGCAACAAACTATAATACCATAGATGAAGTAAATATAATTGGTGGAAAAAATATGACAAAAGTAATAGTGCAAGATGAAGCAGATAAAATAGGTTTAATAACAAATACAAAAGTAGCACTATTAAATGATATGTATTATAGACAAACAAGAATATCAAAAGAAGAATTTAAAAATATATTAGGAGAAGATGGACTAATTACATTATATGATGAAAATGGAAGCCTTTTAGGAAATATAAATAAAGAAACAGAAGAGGTAAATGGAGAATACACATTTACATATCCATATCAAACAAATTCAGTAAGATTTGAAATAACAGGAATAAAAGCAGATGGAAACATTAGAATAAAAAATGATAAAGCCATAAAAGAAAGTTCATTATATAGCAGAAACCAAATAAGTTTATTTAGCAATATAAATACAATAGCGAATATACAAATGGAAGTAAATAATGAAATAAGAAGCTATCAGGCAGAAGGAAATATAAATTTAGAAGAAACAGAATCAAGAATGACAATAGATGTAGATAAAGATACATTATCAGTAGAAGAGCCAAATGAGATGGCAATAACAGTAACATTAAAAACAGATCAAGAGAGATATGATTTGTTTGAAAATCCAGAAATAGTATTAGAATTTCCATCAGCAATAGAAGATTTAGAAGTAACAGGAATAAACTTGTTATATAAAAATGCATTAACAATAGAAGATTGGAATGTATATAAAAATCAAACAGGAAAACAAGTATTAAATATAAGATTATCAGGTTCTCAATTAGAATATACACCAGGATCTGTTCAAGAAGGAACAACAATAGTAGTATATGTAAAAGCAGGAGTTAATAGATTAACAGCAGATACAAAAGAAAACTTAAAATTAACATATACAAATAAAGATACAATAAGAAAAACATATATGTTAGAAGGAAAAGACTCAGAAGATGTAACATTAAGTTTTGTAGGAAGACAAGAGGTAGTAAAAGCATCTAGAGTAACTTTAGCTAATGTAGGAACAGCAGTAAGTTATGATGAAGGAATAGAAACAATAGAAGTTGCAGCAGATAAAGATGAAGAACAATTAGTTACAATAACAGGAGATATAGTAAACAATTTTGAAACAGAAGTAGGAAATGTAGTAATAGTTGGAAGAATACCATTTGAAGGAAATAAAGATGGAAATGGAAAAGATTTAGGAACAACATTTAATACAAAATTAGTGGCAGGAATATCTTTATCAGGAGTAGTAGCAGATGTATATTATTCTGAAAGTGCAGATGCAGGGAAAGAAGATAGTAGTTGGACACAAGATACTTCAGATTTAACTAAGTTTAAATCATATAAAATAGTAGTAAGAGAAGGAAAATTATTAAAAGGTGATAGTTTAAGATTTGAATATAATGTAAATGTACCAGCAAATGTAGGGTATAATGCAAAGGCATTTGGAACATATACAGTATATTATGAATTAGATGAGCAAGTGCTATATGGAATTTGCACAGTAGGAATAGTAACAGAAGAAATGGAAGAAGCAGTAATAATAGGAAAAGTAGAAGATACACCTATAGAAGAAATATCAAATTTAAGTATAGGAACACAAGTAACTATATGTGATAAATTAGTAAAAGAAGATGAAGAAATATTTGAAAGACAAGCTTTAAAATATACAATTTTAGTAACAAATAATTCTGATAAAACTGTTAGAAATATTAATATAAATGCTAAGCCGATGAATGCTAATATTTATGATTGGTATTATTCTGAAATACCAGATGGTGTACAAAATGTTCCTATGAAATATATGAAAGAGTATACAAATGATGAAAAAGAAAATGTACAATTTACAATAGATACATTAGCTCCAAATGGAAGTAAGGCTTTTGAATATGAAGTAATAGTAAAATCTTTAAATGAAATAGAAAATCCAGAAGTTTATAGTATGATTACTATTTTAGCTGATGGAATGCAAGAAAATAATATAATGACACAGAAAAATAAATTAAAAAATGCTGAAATTGAAATAAAAACAGAAAAAGCTACGACAGAATCTTTAGAAGATACAGAAAACTTAATTGGAGGAATGCAATCTTTTGGAATATGTTTAAAAAATATTTCAGGAAGAGATTTAAAAAATGTTAGTGTAGAAATTTATTTAACAGATACTCTTAGCATTATAGAAAATAAAAATTATATGTTTTTAGCTTCTGGTGACGATTTAAACATAAGAATAGAAAAAACAGAAAATGGAACTAAGTTAATAGCATTTTTTGAAAATTTTGAAAGTGATTTTGATGATGTAATAGGTATATATACTAACATTAATAAAAAACCTTATACTGTAAAAGATGTTAATTTAGCAGTATATGCAATTGCAAAAACTGAAGAAAATACATATATGTCAAATATTACTGAAAGAAAAGCAATACAAACCACAACTAAAATAGAACATACATGGACTTGTGATAATGATAAAGAAATTTTACATCATGGAGATGAAATAAATTTTGAATTAAATATTAAAAATGTTGGATATGTGGATATTTTGAATTTATTCGTTAAAAGCAACTTTACAAAAGGACTTTGGATAACAAAAGCAACTATAATTAATAATGACGGAGAAAAAGAAGTAAATATTTTAAATGGAGATTTAGAGCTTACAAATTATATTTTAATTCCAGATTTAAATATAAATAAACAAAGTGAAATAACATTAAAAATTACAGCTAGTATTGATTCAGAAAAATTTGAAGTAGGACAAGAAACAGTTGAAGCATACATAAGTGCTTATGGTTCAGATTCTTATAATTTTGATACAGAAGTTATGTCATTTAAAATCGATAATCCTAAGAAAAATGTAGAAGAACCAAAACCTGACGAGCCAGTTATTCCAGATCCAGAGTTACCAGTTCCTGATGATAACAATAAAGAGCCTATAAAAAAAGAAACATATGATATATCAGGAAAAGTTTGGTTAGATAAAAATAAGGATGGTATCAATAATGGAGAACCTGGAAAAGAAGCTGTAGTTGTAGTACTTTATGGAACAAATGAAGAGGCAATGGTTGATATATCAAAGGTAATTAGTACAGAAGTTACAAATGCTAAAGGAGAATATAAATTTACAGGAATAGAAGCAGGAAATTATGTAATAGCATTTTGTTATGATACAAGTATTTATAATATTACAAAATATCAAGTAAGTGGTGCATCATCTAGTGAAAATTCAGATGCAGTGTCAAAGAAAATAACATATGGAGATTCATCACAAATAGTAGGAATGACAGATGTATTAACAATAAGTAATTCAGGTTTATTAAATATAGACATGGGATTAGTTACAAAAAATGATTTTGATTTAGCTTTAGATAAATATATTACAAAAGTAGAAGTAAAAAATAATAAAGGAACACAAACATATAACTACAATAATGGATTAAATGAAAAAGTTGAAATTCGTTCAAAATATTATAAAACATCAACATTAGATATTACATATAAATTTGTAATAAAGAATGAAGGAGAAGTAGTAGGATATGTAAATAAATTAGTAGACTACTTACCAGAAGGAACAACAGTAGATTTAAGTGCAAATCCAGGATGGTATTATGGAGATGACAATAATTTATATTATAATGGATTAGTAGGAAAAGAAATAAAAGAAGGAAGTACTGTAGAAGTATTATTAACAATAAGTAAAAGTTTAGAAGATGGAGAATCAGTAGTACTAAAAAATGCCGGAGAAATAGCAGAATATACAAACGCATTAGGATTTGAGGATATAGATTCTGTATCAAAAAATAAAATGGAAAATGAAGATGATTATGGAAGTGCAACATTATTAATAACAATATCAACTGGTATAATAAATCAATATACAGTAACTATATTACTTTTAATTATTATTGTTATATCTATATCTATTATAATTGTTATAAAAAAAGAAAGTATAAAGAAATTTTAAAGTAAGGAGGTGATAACATGAAAAAGATAATAAAGAACTGTTTAATATCTCTATTTTTAATAATTTTATTAATATCTTATTTAAGTGAAAATAAAAGTATAGCTTATGGTAGTGATAAGATTATTTCAAGAGGAGGTTGGGTATCTGAAGGAGTTGGACCTGGATATGAATGGGGTGTAACATGGGATCATTATGATGGAGTTAAAACATATGGTACAGAAGGAAAATGGTTTGATTATGTAATGCCAACTTTACAATCTAGAAGTATTACTTCTTTTGCATTTTTATCTTATGAAGATGTTTTTGAACATAAAGATCCAATTGTTTCTGTTGATAGAGATAAAGTGTTTTATCCAGGAGATTTGGTTGTTGATGGAGTAGATATAACTGGTACTACTGGTGAACGGTTATTATGCTCCTTGGAATTATGTACCAAATATAGTTTGTATGCATACTTCTGCATATGCTGATTATGGAGGAAGTATATCTAATTTTAAGAGCGTTGGAAATGTTGAAGTTGCATCAGATGGTTCAATAAAGGTTTATGATGGAACAAATTCAAATGGTACAGATATATCAATGACAGATGATATTAAATATTGGGCTAAATATGTAGCTAGATTAGCTTATGAAATGCAACATAATCCTATATGTGAAACTTTTGGTACAAGAATGGGATGGTTTTATGGTTCATCATTATTTAAACAAGCTTGGAATGATACAACTTTTGGTTCTTCTATAAGAGAACAATCAGATCTTAATTTTTATAGAGAATGGAATTCTAGCTTTGAATCAGAGGAAAATACTGCAATAGATATTCTATGTAAGGAATATGCTTCATCTACAGAGCAAAAGTATGGAGCAAAAATTTACTTTTTCTTAGATATGTATGGACAAGAACAAGTAGTTTTATTTGGAACAGATAATGCAGAACTTCCTCCAGAAGTAAAAATTGATAAATATATAACTAAAGTAGATGGAATATCAGATGTTGGAGATAGAAGTGGAAAAGATGATAATACAAAAAAAATAAATGCAGTACAAGTTCCAGAAGAAGGTATTAATATTACTTATAAAGTAGTAATAACTAATGCTACAGCAAAACCAGTAACAGGAAATTATAAAGATGAGTCTAATGCAAAATTAGCACAAACAAGTGGTACATTTAGTGCAAATAATATTACAATTCAACCTGGAGGAAAACAAGAGTATGAAATTGTATGTACATTGACATCATGTATGAAAGGTAGTACTTATGAAAATAAAGCTTCATTTACATATCAGATAGAAGGTCAAGAGCCTGTTACTACAACATCAAGTGATTTTATTAAAGTTGAAGAAGAGGATTTTGATCCACCAGACCCACCAGAGCCATATGGTTCAGCAAATATAGATAAACACATTACAAAAGTACAGCATGCAGATGGTAGTGGAACAACAACATATTCTAGAAGTGGAATGGATGCTAATGGTAAATATATAGATCCAGCTGAAGTTGAAAAAGGAGATATTGTAACATATAGAATAGAATTTTATAATGATTTCCATATAAATCAATCTACTGATTGTGATTCAGGACATTATAATAGAACATGGTTAGATACAGTAACATTTTCAGATACAATGAACGATAAATTAACTTATATAGGTAATGTTAGGGCATCACATGGTGGTTCAGTTACAGGTTCTAGTGCACATTCATTTAACTTTAGATGGAGTCATGTAGATGAAGGAAATACAGCATGGATGGAATATGATGTAAAAGTTGAAGCTTCAAATATGACTTTAATGAATCTTGAAAACTATGCAAGTAACTTTGTAGGAAAGTATGTAAAATACAATTGTTATAGCCATGAGGTAGAAACAGAAGATGACTCATATACATGTTATCACCACCCTCATTCAAATCAAACAAAAGTATTTTCTGGAAATGATTTTGATTATGTAAGATTATTAGACCCAGAAATAGCAGGTGTTGTTTGGTTAGAAAATGGAAGTGTAAATGGGTTAAAAGATTCTGGAGAAGGAATAAGCACAATGCCTCCAGAGCAACAAAAAGTAAATGTAGAATTATGGAATGAAACAACAGGTCAATTAATTGCAACAAAAATAGTAGAGCCAGATGGAAGTTTTACATTTGGTAGAGTAAGAAAGGGTCCAGATTATACAGGAGCTCAAACAAATGCAAATGGAACAGATGATTATAATATTGGAATAGGAAATCATTTTTACTATACATCATCAAGATTATATACATATTATTTAATATATGATTATGATGGCGAAAGATATGTAGCGACAATAAATTCAGATAAAAATAATTTGGAAAGTAATTATGCAATGAAACCAAATTTTCCAAATGATTCAAATGCGTATGAACTAAATAGACAAAAATTTAATCAGTCATTAGAAACTATAGCTTATAATATAGCATATGATAGTAGTGAGCCAACAAATGGAAAAGCATTGAAATATGCAAAAGAGGGAAGTAATTTAAGTGTAAGTAAGTTATATTGGGATGGAAACTTAAGTACAGATACAACATTTAATGTAACTATGAAAGCACAAAGTTTCTCATTATTCTTCCCAGATGGAGAAACAGAATATTTAAAACATATAAATTTAGGATTAGTAACAAGAGAAGAAGCAGACTTAAGTGCAACAAAAGATGTATATAAAGCAGAAGTAACAGTAAATGGATATCAAACAACATATACATATGAACAGCTAGATTCAGGCAGATATGGAATAACAAGTAGCAATACAATGGAAAATCCATATAAATTAAAAATCTATAGAGAAGATTATGAATTTAGAACAGCACATTTTGGAAGCTTAAAAGATGCAGTAGAAGCAAATAATCCATATACAAGTGATGGAAGAAAAAATGATTTAGAAATAATATTAACATATAAAATAACAGTAACAAATAACTCAGATACAGCAGATGCCGTAGTAAGAGAAATACTAGATTATTCATCAGATACATTAACACCATTACATGCATATGTAAATGAAATAGCAGGAGAAGAATTAACATTTTCAACAGGAGGAAAATACAATAGAACATCATATTCAGCAGGAGGATATAATGTAAGATTTATATATGGAGATGGACTAAATGGAGAAACATTATCAACAGGAGATTCTGTAGATGTTTTTGTAACATACAAAGTAAATAAAGATGCAAATGGATATATAATAAAAGATACAACAAGTAGTTTAGGAAAAATAAATGTAGCAGAAGTAGGAGCATTTTCATTATATGAATCTGGTTCAAGTACACCAATAGGATTAGTAGATAAAAACTCAAATCCAGCAAATACAAAAGATCCAACTAAGATAGATGAATATGAAGATGATACATTTAGAACATCAATTCAAATACTATTAAGAGATGAAGATGGAGAACATGATAGAGAAGAAAATGACTATAGAAACATTTCAGGAGTAGTATGGGAAGAAATAAATGACTCAGAAATGGTAGATGGACAAAAAGTAGGAAATGGATATAAAGATACAAATGATATAGGTGCTAAAAATGTAGTAGTAAAACTATATGAAATAGTAACAACAGGAGATCAGGAGTATGCAGTAGATACTGGTTTATGGATGAGAACAGAAGCAGATGGAAGGTATAGTTTTGGAAATAAAATGTCAAATCTAGATGCAAATAGAAAACCAGTAAATCCAACTAATATAAATCAGTCAACAGATGACTGCTATAGATTACATGCAGGACAATATGTAGTAAGATTTATATATGGAGATGAACCAGATAAATTAGTAGAAAGTGAAGGAACAGGAACAACATTAAGATATTCAGGTCAAGACTATAAATCAGCAACATATACAGAAATAGGGGAAGTAAATGAAGATGAAGTATTAGAGGCATCAGAATTTACAACAAGCACTGCAGTAGCAGATGGAAAAATAAGGTCAGTAGCAAAAGATAATGAAGCAAGAAGATTAGAGGTAAATGCATATTCAACAACAATGACATATACAATGGATAAAATATTAAAGGCAACAAATTTAGAAGAAAATAAATTATTATCAGCAAATACAAGTATGTTTGCAGATACAAAGAAATTTGATGTACAATTAGAATATTATGAAAATTATGCAACAGATAATAGTTTAGGAGAATACATAAGTAGAAATATTGTAACAAAAGATGACCATGTAATAAAATTTACAGAAGTAACAACAACATATTATGTAAAAAATGTAAATTTCGGATTAATAGAAAGACCAATAACAAAATTGCAATTAATGAATGATATAACAGAAATAATAGCAAAGACATCAGATGGAGAAACAATATTAGATATACATTTTGATGTAATATATGAAAGAAAAGCAGATGGAACAATAAATCATTATACAGTAAAAAATGAAGAAAAATCAACAGGTTTAGAGCATGTACAAATATTAAACAGAAGTGGATATAACCAAGGATTTAGATATGTAAACATGGATACAGATATACTACAAGGAATGACAATAACACTAAAATTCAGAATAGCAATATCAAATAATAGTGATGTAGACCATTTAGCTTTAAGAACAGATACAATGGTTAAAAACAGTAAAGTAGAATTAGATGTAAATTATAATGGAGCTCCAAGAACAACAATGACAAGAGCAGGCAATATAATAACAGAAACATTATCTACAAATGGAACAACAAGAACATATAATTATACTAATAGTGAGATATATAAAGAAAGTCAAGAATTAAAAGTAGGAATGCCAAATAGTATTTATACATATGATGGAGGCTCAAAATATAATGGAGCAATAATAGGAACAAAAGATGTAAGTACAAGTTATACATATCACAATTTAAAGAAAAACAATGCAGGATATTATGTAGGATATTATATGGGAAATGTATATTATAGAGGAACAATTACAGCTCCGCTATATCATCCAACAGCTGAAGATGTAAGAGTAGAAACAAGACCAGACCAATATATAGACTATGTAGATAATGATTTAGTATTTAAAACAGAAGATAATATAAATCCAGATGGAAATATAAAATATGTAACATATACAGCTCAAGAAATAGCTAAAAAAGGATTAATGGCAGGAGTAGATAATACAACAACAGTAATAACAGATGGAAATCAAAACTACTATGACCCAACAGATTATACAAATAATAATTTAGCATTTAATATAGAAGATATAAGTATAAATAGAACATTGTATAAATATTTATCAACAAGAGATAAAATATATCAAAATTTAGATGAAAGTGCATTAGGAAAAGACATAAATGGAGATGGAAGCATAGGTGGTACAGTAAGAAGTATAGGAAATCCATATGTAGGAAATACAACAACATATGAAAATCAATTAGATAGAGATTTGTACTTTATAGATTTACAAGCATCAAGAACATTAACATCAGAGGTAGATTTAGATGGAATACATTTAGATAATTTAGCAGAAATAATAAAAGTAAGTAATACAGCAGGAAGAAAAGTATATGTAATAACATCAAGAGATGGATTTATAGGAAATAGTAAGCCAGAAGTAGAAAAAATTAATAAGTATCCAGACCCAACAAGTATAGTAGAAGTAGCTTCAAAAGAAACAGATACAGATTTTACAGAGTTTGTAACCTTCTCACCACCAACAGGATTAAGTCAATCACAGTATGAGATGGAAGAAACTATGAATGGAGTACTAGACTATGTAACCTTAACAATAGCATCAATAGTTGCTATTAGTGGAACTGTATATATAATAATACAATTTAGAAAAAATAAGAGATTATATAAGTAAAATTGTATTTAGAAAAATTGCTAGAATAATTCTAGCAATTTTTTTGCTTTTAAATAATAAATTATAGAAATATATTAAATATTTTTGAAATTAGTTTAATATAAAATAGAATGTATATTATTATTAATAAAAGAATAGAAAATTATTTAAAAGTAAATAATTATTTATATTAAGATAAAAAATATATAAGTAAATTTATATTTATATAAAATAAGCTTATATTATAATAAATTATTTTAATTAATATTAAGATATAAAATATTTAATTATTTATGAATGATTAATAATTTTAAAATTAAGTATTATATATGTTATTTAAAATAAGAAATTATAAAAAGAGCTTTTATAAAATAATTTAGAAATTAGATTTTGTTTATTAGGTAATAAACAAAATAAAAAATTATTATTAATAAAATAAATTAATAAAATAAATTA
>JAAVYF010000078.1 GCA_022790975.1 Clostridia bacterium
GAATATGGGATTAATAATGCTTTAGTAGAAATTGGAATTCATTTAGAAATGACTGCAATGATACTTTTGCCTTTTTCATCAGGAGTTAGAAAGATGACATGGGATATTCCTGTCATTGTTAAAATTGTTCAAGGAAGTATTCCTAATTATTATAGTAATGGTTTTAATACAAATTCTGGAATTGTGACAATTCCAATGGAATAATTTTAGTATTTGTGATATAATTTATTAAACAAGGTATGGTGATTTGCAGTGAAGGAAATAAAAATAGATAACGTTGTTTATGAATTGGAAAAAAACTACAAAAATGCGTTTGATATTTCAATTGTTTTAGAAAAATATACAGATTATTTTAAAATGTTTGATTATGTATTTGGAGATTTTTCATATGATAAGTTGCGTTTAAAAGGATTTTATGATGATAGTAATAAAACTGCTAAAAAAATAAATAAAATTAGCGGTTTAGATAGTTATATAAAAGATTATTGTAGTTATGAGTGTAGGTATTTTTTATTAAAAAAGAAAAAAGTGGCTTGAAATATACTGAAAATGTGATAAAATAGTTATATAAGAAAATAGAGGAGGATATGTGATGGACAATAAAATGATGACTATCATGATGGATGATGGTACTCAAGAAAAAGTAGAAATATTAGTTTGTTTTGAATTTGATGATACAAAAAAAGAATATATAGTATATACAAAAAATGAAACAGATGCGAGTGGTAATATAACAGTATATGTTTCACGTGTTAATAGAGAAAATGGTACACCTAAATTGGATGCAATTGAAAATGATGAAGAGTGGACTAAAATAAAAGATGTATTGAGAGAACTTTCAAAAAGCGATAAATAAAAGGAGGAGAAAATATGACTTATACAGTAAAACTAGGACCAGATACTGTTGGATATAATGAAAATGGAAATAAGTTGAAACTTCGTGAATCCTCTTTTATAAATGTTTTTAAGAATAGTAATGCAATGATTAAGGTGAATGAAGTACCTGTTCAAGATAATAGTGTTGTTTCTAATGAACCAAAAGTGGAAGTTCCAAAGGCTACAACTCCTTCTATTAATAGTAAACGAGTTATAAAGGATGCCAGTGGGTTAGTTGGACAGCTTGTTACTATGACTAGTAACGGAAGAAAACCTGTTAAAATTAAACCAGCTGTAGCACAAGCTGTTGCTAGAGTTGGTCAAAAATCGTTAGTTGTTCCTTCTGTTTCTCCTGCTAATGTAGAAGTAAAACCAGTACAAAATACTTCATCAGTAGTTGCCTCTTCAGCTCCAACAGTGGAAGTTGTTGAACCTTTTAAAAATCATACAGGAGATTTTACTCATAGTGAAGAAACTGATGTGATTGAGGAACCAAAATCAATGACTTCTAAAGTAGATAATACATTATTTGAGGAATTGCCTGAAGAACCAACTATTTCAATTCCAGTAGAAGAAATTAAAAGGGCAAGCACAAGTATGAGAAATGAGAGTGTTACATCTCATGCAGAAAAGGTAGATACACAAGTTGTAGATTCACTAAAGGCTGAAGTCAAGGCAGTTAATTTAGATGATGTTAGGGAAATGCAAGAAAAATTAGATGAAGTTGGTAAAGCTACAATTGAAGCAAAACAAAGAGTAGTTGAAACTCAAAATCAGATAAATGATGTATTAAAAAGTACAGAGGATGAAAAGAAAAATTTAGAAAAACTAAATAAAGATCAAGAAGCAGCAGTTCAGAGAAGTGAAATGTTAAAACAAAAAACTTGTGATTTTTTACAGCAACAAATGGAAGTACTTGAAAGGAAAAAGACAACTTACTTTGAGCAATTAAGTGATTGTGAGGTTACTTTAGAACAAGTAAGAGAAGAGAAAAAGCAAGTCGAAATGGAAAAAGGTAAAAAACAAATAGAATATCAAAGAGCGCAAGAAGATTATGAAGCTTGGTCAGAATTACATAAAGCAATAACTAATAGAGCAGCAGAATTTGATTCACAACTTGGGCAAGATGATGCTTCTAAAGTAGTATCATTTAGGGATTTAGTTACTGATAAAACGCCAAGTTTAGAGGATACAATGCAATTAGAAATAAATGAGCCTGTATCTATAAAAAAATTAGCTTAATTTATTAAAATTTGAGTATGAAAATGATTAGAAGTGAAGTCTAATCATTTTTTTTGTTACTATTACATATATTTGTAGTGTGATTGATTATGAAAAATGCCGTTAGTTACTATTACAATTTATCTATTGATAGTTTTTCTTCTAGTAATTCTAATTATTATATTAAGTC
>JAAVYF010000036.1 GCA_022790975.1 Clostridia bacterium
GGGTCACCAAAACATTTTAAAAACGAATTTTTCATTTGTTAAATGGTTTGGTTCACTAAAAATTAAAATGCCACTTTAGCTCAGTTGGTAGAGCAACTGACTTGTAATCAGTAGGTCGTCCGTTCAAGTCGGACAAGTGGCTCCATTAAAGGTCATGAATTTTGAATAGTTTTCTTAATTCTTGGCTTTATTTTTTATTTAGGAGATTTTTTTATGAGAACTGCTATTATAACTGGAGGAACAAGAGGAATAGGAAAGGCTATTGTATATGAATTAGCTAAGAAAAATATTAATGTAGTTTTAAACTATAAAAATTCAGATAGTTTAGCTGAGGAAATAAAAAGAGATTTAGGAACAAATGTTGAAATTTATAAAGCAGATGTTTCTAAAAGAGAAGAAGTGAAGGAATTGATTAATTTTACAATTCAGAAATTTGGAAATATTGATATTTTAATAAATAATGCAGGAATAGCTCAAGATAAAATGTTTATAGATATAACAGATCAAGACTGGAATAACATGCTTCAAGTGAATTTAACTTCAATGTTTTATACGATTCAAGAAGTACTTCCAACAATGATACATAATAAAAATGGTTGTATAATAAATATTTCTTCCATATGGGGATTAGTTCGGAGCATCTTGTGAAGTTCATTATTCTGTTTCAAAAGCTGGAGTTAATGCTTTAACTAAAAGTTTAGCAAAAGAATTAGGACCATCAAATATTAGAATAAATTCAATAGCTCCTGGAATAATAAAAACAGATATGACAAGTAATTATACACAAGAAGAAATTAAAAATATAAAAGAGCAAATTCCTTTAGAAAAAATAGGAGATGTAAATAATATTTCTAAATGTGTAGGATGGCTTATTGATGATGATTATACTACAGGACAAATTATTTCTGTTAATGGTGGATGGGTAATATAAAAACTCCTCCAGAGAAAATTTTGTATTGAACTCAATTTGTTATATAAAATATTAACAAGTTGGGTTTGTTTTATTTTCCTGAGGAGTTTTTATAATATATACAATATTTTTGCATTATTTGTTGATAGCTTAAGTATGAATTAAATAAAGGGTTCAAAGTCAATAGTTGGGATGAAAAAACTGCAGTTCTGTGTCAATAGTTTGAGTAAAAAAACAGCAAATATATTCACCTCAATATTTTATTTAATTATTAAAAATATTTTAGTTTGGATTTAATTTGCGTTTATATTTTCCATTAATAAGTCGTGGAAGAAATGTTATTGCTTTATAAATATTAATTTTAAATTTCTTTTTCCAAAGATAAAATTTTCGCAATTTTTTTGAAGAAATTAAAGAGTTATTTTCTTCAATTGGAATTAAACTCAAATCAGCCTTTTCAATTGTGAATATGTAATTTTTAGAGTTATTATTATCCCATTCATTTTTGTCGTTATAAAAGCAAATATTAAATGTATCACTGTTAGTAAGTTCTATTTCTGCTTGAAATCCAACATTACTTTTTATCATTTCTATATTATTAGAGTTTTCCCACGAACTTCCAAAGCCATAATGAATAAAAACTTTTTGGGAACCATCTTCAAAAAATTTGCCAGCATATGAAATTTTTACTTTAATGAAAGGTGTTAATTTATCTGTATTAAAAAATATATTCTTTACTAATTCCATAAATTCTCCTTAAGAATTAACATAGATTTTCCCAATAATGTGAAAGTTTTTTAAATCTGGTACTAAAATATCTCGAAGTTCTTTGTCTTCACTTCTTAATACTAATCCACCTTTTCTATATAAAAATTTACGAATTAATATTTTATCATCAACTTTAAATAGACCGTAATCTTTATTATTTAATAAGCCAGCTATTTCAACAAATATAAGAGAATCTTTTTTAAATACTGGTTCCATTGAAGTATCGGGAACTTTATATGCAAAAGCTGCATTAGAAAAACTTGATGGACATTCGACATAATCTTCTATATTAGAAAATGCAGGAACTTTATTATAAGAAATATATTTTAGATAATTATATTTTTCTTGTTCTAATGTTAATGTTTTATCATAAGTATGTAATAATTCTTCATAAGGTATATCTAAAGCTTCGCAAATTAAATAAAGAGCTCTATGGCTTGGATTTCTTTCACCTTTTTCAATATGAGTTAAATGGCCAATATTAATACCTGTTATTTCTGCAAGCTTTGTTTTTGTAATACCTTTTTCTTTTCGTATCATTGATATCATATTTCCTATCATCATTAGTACCTCTTTTTTTACAAATATTTCTCTTATTTGATTATATATATAATTTTTTTTATTGTCTAGTAATAAAGTTAAAATATGTAATTAAAAATTAAATTTTTTCATTGCAGAAAAGAGTACATTATGGTAAGATTAAGTATAAATTTTAGAAAGGATGTCTTAAAATGTCTGCTAAAAATGATAAAAATGCAAAATTAAATATGAAGATGTCAGAAAGTGCAAAAGAAAGTAATAAAGAAACACTTAAAATAAATTTAAATAAGAATAACGATATTGATAAAAAAGAAAATAAAAATCAAAAAATGCATAAAGAAACTTTGGATGAGAAAAAAAGTACAAATAATAATATTGTTAATAAAACCAAAAGTAATCAAGAAATTCATATTAAAAACTCTGTGAAACAAAATACTAGTAAAATGAAAACTAAATATGAAAATGATGCAAAAAGAAATATTAATAATGGAAATATTGAAAATAGAAAAAATAATAATAGTGAGAATGTTAAAAATACAAATATTAACAATAATAAGAAGAATATTGAAAATAGAAATATTAGCAATAACAATGAGAAAACTGAAAATAGAAAAGCTAACAATGAAAAAATTAAAAATTCTAAAAATCAAGATAAAGATTCTAAAGCACAAAAAAATATAAATAAAGATATTAAAAAACAAGTTGTTAATAAAGAAACAAAAGAAGAACAGGTTGTATTTAATAATAAAAAGAAAAAAAATTCTCAAAAACAAATTACTAATAAATTAAATAAAGAAAATCAAACTTCTCAAATAAAAAATGATATAAAATTACAAAATATAAATAATAAGAAAAATAAACAAGACTTAAATAATAAAGAAAATTTAAAAAATAAACAGAATAAATCTAAAGTTAAAAATGAGAAAAACGATTCAAAAACAAATAATATAAATACATTAGAATTTTTTGAAGAAAAAGACAATAATAAAAGAAAAACAATGTTTATTCTTATTAACATAGTTAGTGTATTAATAATTTTATTAATATTTTCAACAATTTTTGCGATAATACATACAACTAAACCTGTAATTGCTAAAGGAATTAGTATTAAAAATATAGATGTTTCAAATTTAACTTATAATGAAGCAAAGGAGAAACTAGAAGAAGCTTTTAATATTGTTTTAGATGTTAATATAGAATTAAAATATTCAGATTATTCATATATAATAAAATCAAAAGATATTAGTTTGGTTTATAGTTTAAAAAATGCACTAGATGAAGCCTATAAAATTGGAAGAGATAATAATATTGTAAAAAGTAATTATTCTCTTATAAAAACAGCTATATTAAAGAAAAACATTAATTTTGATTTGGAATATAATGATGAAGAAATAAATCAAATCGTTAATGAAGTTAGTGCTAGCATTCCTAATTTAGTAAAACAATATTCATATTATATTGAAGGTGATGAATTAATTATAAATCCAGGTGCAGATGGAGTTAGAGTAGATACAGATAAACTAAAAGATATGATAAAAACTAATATTTTAAATAGAAATCCTTTAGAGCTTGCAAAAGATTTTAAAAATTCTATTATAGAAATTCCATATGAAGATGTAAAAGCAGATAATATTGATTTAGAAAAAATATATAATGAAGTTCATTCAGAACCTAAAGATGCTTATTATACAGAAGCTACAGAAACTACAAACTTTGCTATTTATAAAGATGTAGACGGTATAGATTTTGCAATAAGTATGGAAGATGCTAAAAATATAATTTCTCAAGAAGGATTATCAGAATATGTTATTCCATTAAGTAGAAAAAAAGCAAATGTAACTATAAATAATATAGGAATTGAAGCTTTTCCATATGAAATTTCTAAATATACAACTAGTTATGATGCAAGTAATTTATCAAGAAGTGAAAATTTAAGAATTGCAACATCAAAAATTAATGGAACAGTTATAATGCCAGGAGAGCAATTCTCATTTAATGGAGTAGTTGGAGAAAGAACAGTTGCAGAAGGTTATAAAGATGCTAAAATTTATTCTGACGGTCAAGTTGTAGACGGTTTGGCTGGTGGAATTTGTCAAATATCTTCAACATTATATAATGCGGCACTTGAAGCAAATTTGCAGATAGATGAAAGATATAATCATTCATTTACAACAACATACGTAAAAGAAGGAAGAGATGCAACAGTAGTATATGGAATTAAAGATTTAAAATTTACTAATAATAGAGCTTTTCCAATAAAAATAGAAGCGTCTGTAGCTAATGGTATAGCTTTATTTAAGATATATGGAATTCAAGAAGAAAAAGAATATAAAGTTAATATAATTCCAGTAGTATTAGATACATATCCATATACAACACAAACAATAACAGATTATAGTTTGGCTCCAGGAACAATGGTGGTTAAACAAGCTGGTGCTAGTGGATATAAAGTAGCAACATATAAAGAAGTTTCATTAAATGGAGTTATAATTTCAAAAGAATTAATTTCAAATGATACGTATAAAACAATGACAAGAATTGTAAGGGTTGGACCTCAAGTAGAACCAGTAGTTGAAAATACAAATGAGCCTATTGTAGAATGATATTTATTATTTAAAAATATATTTAATAGGTTTATGAAAATGTTTATTAAATTGATATAAGTATAAAAGATTTGAACGATTTATGTAATATTAAATTTTTAATATTATAATCGTTCTTTTTTAAATTAAAATTTATATTTATAAAATAAATAAAGAATAAACTAATTTAGAACTAAAATTTATATTTATAAAATAAGTAAAGAATAAAATAATTTAGAACTAAAAGTTATAGTTATAAATAAGTAAAGAATAAATTAATTTATATTAAAATAATTTTAAAAAGCTCAAATAAATTAATATTAATATTTCCATGAATTATTGTAATATTGAAATTTACATAAAAATATGGTAAAATATTAATGTAAAATATTACCTTGCGGAAGCAAGTTTATATATAATATAAGTAATAAGTAAAACTAATATTATTTTTTTAAGAGCAAAATTGCTCTAGAAAGGAGCTTTTTATGAAGAAGCGGAGTTTATTGGTAGTAATGGCAGTTTTATTTAGCTTTTTGATGTCGGTACAGGTTTTGGCAGCAAATAAGCTAGATATTCCAGAGGTCAGTTGGGATCCATCTCATCCAGGAAGAGTTGAATGGGATGATATAGAGGATGCAGAGGAATATGAAGTGGTGTTATGCACTGTATCTGGTTGGGGCTATGAAAAGAAGATTTACACTACAACGGTAAGTGAAGATACAACTTCATACGATTTATGCAACAAGATAAAAGAGGATCTCTTCGGTAACAGTATATATGTTACTGTAGTTGCCATTTCTGATGATCAGGAAGAAAATTCACGAAAAGGTAAGACTGTGAATTTTAAGGAAGCCGACTTTGGAGAATATGACTACACCAAAAAGGAGTTTGAAAGAGAAAAAAACAGTGATGAACTTAAAGGAAAATCTGATAATTGGGTTATTTTTTCTCTTTCATACAAAGAATTCCATTTAAATGGAAGAAACGATATCGAAAAATCGGAAGATCTTAATGGTTGGCTAGATGGGTATTATTATTTAAATGGACGAAAAATAACAGGATGGATCGATGATAGCCACTATTGTGATCCAAATACTGGGGAAATGGCAGTTGGTTTTAAATGCATAGACAATCATTGGTATTATTTCGCAAATGGTGTGAAAATAAAAAATGGTTGGTATAAGCATGGCGATAACTGGTATTACTTCAATGAAACTGGTTGGATGCTGGAAAACCAGTGGCTTGATTACAAAGGAGATAGGTATTTCTTAAAATCCGGCGGAATTATGGCTACTGGAAGCCAGAAAGTTGGAAACAAATGGTATTTGTTTGATCCAACAACTGGTAAATTAGTAAACTAGTTTTTATAAAAGGCAGAAGGGTACGCACAGGGAATTTTATATTTCCTGTGTGTGCTCTTTTTCTATGTAAATTATTTATGGTTTACTATTGACAATATTGTTTTAAAAGTTGTATAATAATTCATGTTAATAAATGAAAATCTTTTGAAGGTTTTTATAGAGTTCCTTTTTTAAAGATGTAATTAAAAAATAAAATTTAATAAATGCGCTATTAGCTCAGTTGGTAGAGCAACAGACTCTTAATCTGGAGGTCCTCGGTTCGAAGCCGAGATGGCGCACCAAATTATATTAGCCTATAAACTTAAAAAGTTTGTAGGTTATTTTGTTTTTGTTAAAATTCTATAATATATTAAGATAAGTTAAAATATAAATTAATAATTAGAAGTTATTGAAAATTTATAGACCAATAGTATTTTTTAATAGTTATTAATTATTTACAATTTGCATAAAGTATGTTATTATATAAAAATATTAATTGGTTATTGCACAACCTAGTACAAAAATATACGGGGGAGTGCAATTCCTCCGTAAAATTTTAGGAGGGAGAAATATGTCAGTATTAGAAGTAAGACCTAAATTTCTATATCCTTACAAAAAGCAATTTCCATTTGATGAAGTTGCTGAAAAAATAGTAAAGGCTATGGAAAAAAGAAACTGGAAAGTGCCTGGAATCACTGTGGAGTTTGATATTTTTGGCTCAGGAAAAGAAAAATACAAATTGGTTCGCTGTATTACTGGTGATGATTTTAAATTATATTTTTATCGGAAACAGGAAAAATTAAGCGATAATTTGTATGATACTGCTGGACTTAGTAGAATTTGTATTCCAAAGCAAATACTTGAAGTCTATGATGAAGGTGAAGAATGGACAAATTATTATTTATATGTAGGCAGTAATTGGTATGCTGAAAAAGATTGGTTTATGAATTCTATTAAGGTAGATGCTAAAATGTATAGAGAGGCTAGGCGATATTTAAAGTACGAATTTCATGTCAATAAGTATGGAAACAAAAAGTTAATTTTTGAGAATAACTTTGGGCGAGAATATTCACCAAGAATGAATGAGCCATTTTTTTTAAATTTCGAACGAAAATTAAATGAATTTAAGAGATGGCTAAAAGAATTTGTTCTTGATTATATTCTCAGTTTTCTGGAAGTAGATGAAGTTCAGTTACCAGAAATAGAGGAAGAACTTATTCCTTATAAGGGACCTTGGAGTAGGATATTTAGTATATGCAATAGCAATGATGCTAAAAGAATTAAAAAAGGAAAAAGAGAGCCAAATGAGTTCCCCCCAGCAGAACAACATGCATATTTTGGTAGTGGATGTCGATTAGTGCCATTAGATGTTAATTGTGATAGCAGATATGATGGTAAATATCCTGAAATAGCAAATAGAGGATTTATTTGGTGTGATGTTAATTCTAAGGAAAAAGATGCTAAAATTTCAGATTTTATATATCAAGTAGCGTCTGTTATGGCTAGTTATGGAATTCTAACAGATTATATTGTTGCAATAAATCTAAAATATGGAAATCATGTTTATGTGGTAGATAATTCGGCGTTTAAAGAAACACGTAATAAACTTTTTCAAGATATAGCGCCACGTGAAAGACTTACAAATGAGGAAATTAATATTGCAATTATAGCCAGAGCCATTACTATAATACCTATAACCGAATATAAAGGAGATTACAAAGAACCAATAGTTCTTATAAATAGGGAATTAGACTTTGAAGAAATTGAATGGATTTCTGAGATTAAGAATTAATACTGAAATATATGTATATCAAAAAGAGCTATCATAATTGCTTATGACAGCTCTTTTTGCTTATTAATAAAATTATTTTAAAGTTATATTTGATTTTACAGTATTTATAGTTTCTGGTTTAGCAGGCTGGTCTGGCTGATAATATCCTTTTGAAGTTGCTAGTTTGAAAAGTTCGTATTGAAAACTTTCATTAGTATTTCTAATTGTTTGAAGAGTTTGGCGTAATTCCATATTTTCGGTAGAAATAATTGCGTTAGTATAATGATTTATTTCAGTTTTACTATTTTCCAAAATATCATTTACCATATATTTTTCTTCCATAAGTTCTCCTTTCTTTAAAAATATTTAATTTTCTATTGACTTTTTATAGTAGATGTAAAATTTTTTAACTTAAGTACAATTAATTTAAAAAAGAAATTAATTTTTCTTTTGTATTTAATGAGTCTTGAGCTGCTTTAGTAAAAGTTTGTTTAATTTGTGGATCAACAGCATAATCAGAATAATTTGTTAGTTTTTGATAATTAATTTCTTGATATTCAATTAAATGTTTTAAGTTTTGTAATTCAATTTCAGTTAGATTTTGCATAAAAATACTCCTTTCCTTTTTGTTATTATTTATAAATTTGAATAAAATATTCTAAAAATTAAAAAAACGAGATAAATGGAGTAAAATAAAACAATGTTGAAAAAAACATAAAAAAAAATGAAAATTTGCTGTATTTTACAAATTGATTACATTTTTCAAAATATATAGAATAACACTATACAAATAGGAAACGAGGTGTAAAGATGCTTAGAGTATTTAAAAATTTATTTGTGCACTTTAGGACATGGATAAAATTTTTAATTATACTGGCTATTGGTCTAGGCATAATATTCTTTATTGTGTTTTCTGTGTACAAACCAATGTACAAAGTTACAATAGATGGAGAATTTTTTGGGTATACTGATGACAAAAGCGAGTTACAAAACAAAATAAGTGAATATATGAAAAAGGGAAACGATACATCAAATATTGCATTTGTTGATATAGAGATCCTTCCAGAGTATTCTTTTTGTTTATTAAAAAAAGATTTTAAATCTAATGAAGAAGAGATATTTAATAAAATAATATCTACAGGTGTAACATATTATAAGTATTATGCGATAATGGTAAATTCTGAAGAAAAATATTATGTTTCCACATATCAAGACTGCGAAAATGTAATAAATCAATTAAAAGAAAAAGATAGTGAGAATGTAGATAGTATAAATTATGTAGTAAAATATGAAACAGATTTAAAGGGCTTTACGGAAACAGATGTTGTAGTTGCAGATTTATATGTTGAAAAAGTAATCATTCCTAAAGTTTCTACAACAACTACATTGGGAAAAGTTGCTACAGGAGCAAATATGGGATATGCTAAACAGAATTTAGGAATAAATTTTATAAATCCAATATATGGTAGAGTTACATCAAGATTTGGAGTAATAAGTAATATAAGATCTAGTGCTCATACAGGGTTAGATATTGGAGCTTCAAGAGGAACACCAATATCAGCAGCTGCTTCTGGAATAGTTGCTTTTTCAGGGGATAAAGGTTCATATGGAAAGTTGATTACAATAGATCATGGAAATGGAGTTTTAACATATTATGCACATTGCAATGCATTGTATAAAAGTGTTGGGGAAGTTGTTAATCAAGGTGATATAATTGCTGCTGTTGGTAGTACAGGAAATTCTACAGGTCCACATTTACATTTAGAAGTGAGATTAAATGGAATTGCATATAATCCTCAAGATTATTTTAATTATTAAGAAAAAAACTGGTACAAATTAGGTACCAGTTTTTTAGTATGCTTTAGATAAAAAAATTAAAGTGAATTATATTTAAGTGGTTATGTTTTTAATTATTATTTAAAATAATCTTGATATAAAAAATTTTAAAATTGTGCGTAAATATACTATAAGAGTTTAATTTTAAATCTTTAGAATAATTTAATAATAGTTTTTCTATAAAATTATTCGTTTTTTGAGGATTAGATATTAATTCTTTTAAAGAAATTTCATTATTTTTAAAATCCGTTTCATCAGCTATTAAATTTATATTATTTGAGGTAGGAGTAGTTATAACCATATCGTTTTTCCTTTCAGTAATAATATAATTTAATTATAATAAAAAAAATAAATTTGTAAATGGAAAAATTTCTATAAAACGACTTGAAAAAAGATAAATATCAATATATAATGTAGGAGTTAAAATACTAAAAGATAAAATTCCGTAAGAAAATGGAGGAATATAAATGGTAACAAAAGATAGAACTGTATGGATATTATTAATATTTATATTATGTGGACTTGTAATAGGAGGACTATTAGGAGAACTTTCTAAAAATATAGAATGGTTATGGTGGTTAGGATATGGACAAGAGTTTGGTTTAACTGCACCATTAGTATTAGATCTAAGTGTTATTAAATTAAGCTTTAGTTTTACTGTGAAAATAAGTATAGCAAGTATAATAGGAATGATTTTAGCAATATTCATATATAGAAAAGCATAGAATTAACCAAAAGGAATGAACTTAAATGAAACTTTTAAAGTTAACTAATAGAGATTTAGGAATAGATTTGGGAACAGCGAATATTTTAGTTTCCATTAATAATAAAGGAATAGTTTTTAGAGAGCCTTCTGTTGTTGCAATAAAAAAGGATGCTCAAGAAGTATTAGCATTCGGAAATGAAGCTAAAGAGATGCTTGGTAGAACTCCAGAAACAATAAATGCAATAAGACCTATGAAAGATGGTGTTATTGCAGATTTTACAGCAACTAAATTGATGTTACGTTCTATAATTTATAAAGTTACAAGAGAATTTAGATTAATGAAGCCAAGAGTAGTTATTGGTGTTCCATCTGGTATTACTGAAGTAGAAGAAAGAGCAGTTCAAGAAGCTGTAATCTCAAGTGGTGCAAGAGAAGTATATTTAATAGAAGAACCTATGGCAGCTGCAATTGGTTCAGGATTAAAAATAGAAGAGCCAACAGGAAATATGATTGTTGATATAGGTGGGGGAACTACTGAAGTTGCTGTTATTTCATTAGGTGGAATTGTTACTAGTAATTCTATTAAAATTGCAGGTGATGAAATGACTGAAGATATAATAAATTATGCTAAAAGATATTTAGGAATGATAATAGGAGAAGTTACAGCTGAAGACATAAAAATGGAAATTGGATGTGCACTTCCATTTATGACAGAATTAAAAAAAGTTATTAGGGGAAGAGATACAAATACAGGACTTCCAGTAAAAAAAGAAATTTCATCTTTAGAAGTTGAGGTTGCAATGAGAGATTCTATTAATAAAATTGTTGATGGAATAAAATCAACTTTAGAAAATACTCCTCCAGAACTTTCATCAGATATTGTTGTAAATCGGTATAATGCTTGCTGGTGGTGGGGCATTGATTAAAAATTTAGATAAATTAATTTCAGATAAAACGGGAATACAAGTATTTGTTGCCGATAATCCATTAGATTGTGTTGCGAATGGTACAACAGCAGTTTTGGAAAATATTGATACATTAAAAAATGTTCTTTCTATGTCAAGAGCTTATGGAAAAATGTAAATGAAGTAAGTTATAGAAAATTAATATAAAAATGTAAAAAAATAAGTTACAAAAAGTTAATATAAAAATATAAATAAAATAAGTTACAAAGAGTTAATAAAAAATGTAAATAAAATAAGCTATATAAAGTTAATATAAAAATGAAAGAATATTAAAAAGCTTTTTAGAAAAGGAGTTATTAAGAATGGGTGAAAATAGACATATTGGAATTTTAGGTACTCTAGTTACAGTTATAATTTTAATATTGCTTATTATTTTAACAAATGTTGATACTAGTAAAATGTCTTATTTTGAAAGTCTAAGTAGTAAAATAACTATACCTGTTCAAACAGTATTTACTAAACTAAAGAATAAAATTACTGGAAATAGTAATTTTTTTACTACTCAAGATGAATTAAAAAAAGAAAACGAAAATTTAGCTAAAATGAATTCAGAGCTACAAGAGAATTTAAGAGAATATGAAGTTTTAAAAGCAGAAAATGAAATTTTAAAAGAAAAAATGAATTTAACAGATAAATATTATCAATACCAAACTATTTCAGCAGATGTTATAAATAAAGATATTAGCAATTATGGAAGTAATCTAGTATTAAATGTTGGAACTGATGATGGAATTAAAAAAGGAATGACTGTAATTGCAGATCAAGGTTTAGTTGGCTATATTGTTTCTACTACTAATAATACATCTAAAGTTAAAGTAATTACTGATTCTGCTAGTACTGTAAGTTGTAATATAAGTACAACAGATGAAAGTGTTATTTGTAAAGGAACTTTAAATAATAATCAAGAATTAAGAGTTACTTATATTCCAATGAATGCAGATTTAATTGTTGGAGATAGTGTTGAAACATCTGGAGTAGGCGGAGTTTATGTTAGAGGTATTCATATTGGAACAATAACAGAAATTATAACAACAACAAATATTACTGATAGATATGCTATTGTTGAAACAGCAGTTGATTTTTCAAAATTAAAAACAGTTTTAGTTATAAAAAATAATTGATTTGCTATTTTATAAAAAATTAATTAATTATTTATAGACATTAAAAAGTCTAAATTTATTATATAAATAGAGGTATTTAATGAAGAAAATAAAAAATAGGAGAAAAGCTAAAGTTAATATTCTAGCATTAATAATTATTAGTGTAGTACTATTTTTAGTATTTCAAATTTTATATTTTTTTCAAGCTAATATTTTTCCACTGATTCCAATTGCAGGAGTTGTTCCTAATTTATTTATAATATTTATATTAGTAATAGGTCTTTATGGGAATAATTTTTTAGCTATGTTTTATGGTATTGTTTGTGGGATTTGGATAGACACATTGTATGGAGAAGTTATAGGAATAACACCAGCAATGCTTTGCTTGATAGGATTTATTGCTACTTGGTTTGATACACTTTGGTCAAAAGATGAGAAAATTTCAATTATAATTATGATAGTATTATCTACATTATTTTTTGAATTTGGTTCTTACTTTATAAAATCAATTGTTTTAGAATTTGATTTAGAACTTGTTACTTTTTTTAAAATTCTACTTTGGGAAGAGCTATATAATGTATTAATAACAATAATTTTCTTTAGTGTTATAAAAAAATTAGGATATATAATGGAAAGAAAATTAAAAAGAAATAACATGTATACAGTAGAACTTTAGTAGTATGGGAGGCGTTTAGGCTGAAAAAAGATAAGATTAAGTTAAAAATTGAAAAACATAAAGTAAATAAAATCAAAACAGAAAAAAAAGTAAAAGCCAAAAGAAATGTTGATTCAAAAATAAGATTTAATATCTTATCAATGCTTACATATGTTTGTGGAGTAATAATTTTAGCTAGGCTTTTTTCTTTGCAGATTATTAATGGTGCAGATTATAGACAGTCATCAAATACTAGGATTTCAAGAGAAGCTTTAGTAGAAGCAACAAGAGGAAATATTTTAGATAGAAATGGAACTTCATTAGTTTCTTCTGAAATGACATTTGCTTTAGAGATGTATAAAAGCAAAACTGATGATGCAAGTTTAAATTCATCAATTTCGCTAATGACTCTAATTCTTCAAAATAACAACGATTCATATTGTGATAATTTTCCAATTAGTATAGAACCTTTTGAATTTCACTTTAATTCAGATGAAAAGCTTGTGGAATGGAAAAAAGCATATAAAATTCCAGAAACTGCATCAGCAGAAGAAGCATTTTATTTATTTAGAGATAAGTATAATATAGACAGTGAAGATATAAAAGAAATAAGAAGAATTTTAGCAATTAGATATGAAATTACAACTAAAGGTTATTCTGTTACTAAATCAATATCTATAGCTAAAAGTATTTCAAGAAGTAGTGCAATTCAGTTACAAGAAAGTAGTTCTGAATTAACAGGTGTTAATGTTATAATAGAATCAAAAAGACTTTATAATATGGGAAGTTTAGCATCTCATATTATAGGATATATGGGAAGAATTAGAGAAGGAGATAAACAGTGGCTGGATTCTTTAGGAGATACATATAAGTATGAGCCTGATAACAAAGTTGGACAAAATGGAATTGAGAAAGTTTTCGAAAAATATTTAAGAGGAATTGATGGTGAAAAACAAATTGATATGGATGTTGATGGAACCATTACTGGAGAATATGTCACTAAAGAAGCAATAGGTGGTTCAGATATAGTTTTAACTATAGATGCAAATCTTCAGGAAGTCACAGAAAGAGCACTTGCAGATTGTATTTCTAATATTCGAAATGGACATTATAGCAATATATATAATGCTACTGGTGGAGCAGCAGTTGTGCTTGATGTTAATAATGGAGAAGTTTTAGCAATGGCTAGTAATCCAGATTATTCACCACAATTATTATATGATGGAATTTCAAATGAGCAGTATGCAGATTATAATACAAGAAAAGTTTGGAGTAATAAAACAATTCAAGGTACTTATGAGCCAGGTTCAACTTATAAAATGATAACAGCGATAGCAGGACTTGAAAGTGGAGCTATTAATTCAACAGAAAAAATTAATGATACAGGAATTTATTATTCTGGTAAAGAAAGAAAAGAATTTCATTGTTGGTACTATGATAATTATCATATTGGACATGGTCCATTAAATGTTGTTGGAGCTTTGGCTGGTTCTTGTAATTACTTTTTCTATGAAACAGGAACTAGAGCTGGAATAGATGAGATAGCTAAATATGCTAATCATTTTGGATTAGGTATAAAAACAGGAATAGAATTAAATGGAGAATTACCAGGTTTAGTAGCTAGCCCTGCTACTAGAACTCCTTGGAATCCAGGAGATACATTAAATGCATCAATAGGTCAAGGAGATAATACTTTTACATTACTTCAAATAGCAAAATATATTTCAATGATTGCAAATGGTGGAAATAATATAGATGTTTCAATTATAAGAAATGTACTAAATTCAGATGGAAGTACAATTTCAGATACAGAAATAGATGAATTTGTTAAAAAACAATTAAATTTAACTGCAACATCAAGTGATGATGATGGAGTAATAGTAAAGCCAGAAACAATTGCAATTATTAAAGATGGAATGAGATCTGTTACTGAAGATAGACGGAGGAACTGCTGTTTCAGTATTTCAAAATTTTCCAATTGATGTTGCAGGAAAAACGGGCTCTGCTGAAGCGGGAAAAGATGAAAATAATCAAGATATTGTTAATGCTTGGTTTGTTGGTTTCGCTCCATATGATAATCCACAAATAGCAGTAGTTGTTATGGTTGAAAATGGTGGACATGGTTTTTACACAGCAGATGTTGTAAAAACTATCATGGAAGAATATTTTGGAATGGATACAACAAAAGTTAAAGAAGATATGACAATAGAAAGTGAAATGGAATGCTTTAATTAGGAGGTAGAAAAGGATGTTGAACTGTATTAAAATTAGTCAAACTACAGATGAGATAATTCTTAATATAAATGTTATTGCTGATATCGATAGTATTTGTGAAGAATTAGAAGCAAAAATTGGTAAATTAAAAGATTTTTATAAATCAGCGCAAATACCAATAAGAATTACAGGTAAGTTATTTACTGATGGAGAGATGGAACGATTAAAGAAAATAATAGTAAATGAAATTGATACAGAAGTTAAATTCGATGAGCCTTCTAGTTTGCTAGGATTACATGCTATTAAGAAAACATTTGAAACAAAAACAGAGATTTCTGAAACTAAATATATAAGTTCTTCTATAAGGTCTGGTCAAATTGAAGAGTATTCTGGAAGCCTTGTTATAATTGGGGATGTAAATGCTGGAGGAGAAGTAATAGCAGGAGGAAATATAGCAATTTTAGGAGCATTAAGAGGTTTGGCACATGCAGGAGCAGGAGGAAATACAAAAGCATTAATTTCTGCTAATTATATTGATGTTACTCAAATTAGAATTGCAAATGTAGTAAAAGAAGTGGAATCTAGAGTTGATAAATGTCCAATTTGTAGAATTGATGGAAATAAAATAGAGATAATATAATAAATGCTATTTTAATTCATATAAGTGAAGTTTAAATAAAAATGAGGCTTAAGTTAGAATTAACTTAAGCCTCATTTTTAAATTTAGAGAAAGTCCCCAGTTATAATTGGGAATAATTATTAAAACTCTATAAATTATTTGTTATTCATATATTATTTAATTTGTTAATAAAATTAAAATTAAAACTAAATAAAGAGAGTAGTCTTTGTTTTTCTCTTTATATAATAAAAATAATATACAAATTATAAGAATGTCATCATCTTGAAATGGTATTAGCATCATTTTTTATCATCACTATCCTCATTCAAAATTGCAAGTATCCCTAAGAGATTTGCAATTTTAATATATTGGTCTAATTTTTGCTTACGATTTTCTCTTAAAAAAGGTTTTAAAGATTTTAAAAGAGTATTTCTTGGATTATGATTGTTGTTTATTTGACTAAATATATTTTTGAATTTTAAGATAGTATTTAAATCAAAGTCAAAATCAAAACTATTTGAGTTTTCGCTACTACTTTCATCGTCATTTAAAATTTTCCCAATATCAATATTTTTGTCTTTTAAAATGTTATTAAATTTATTCATAACATCATTCATATCATTATCCAAGATTTATTACGCCTCCTTTAAGTATAGTTTATTTTTTTAGGTCATTAGGATTAATATTCTTTGAATTTAAAATCCCTTGAGCTTGCTTAATTTTAGACTCTATTTCATCTTTATCCATTTTAGATAACATTTCTAACATTTTGTTTATGTCTAAATTATTATCCATAACTCCTCCTTTCAGTGTTAATAAAAGTATATGTTCTTTATTAGCATATGTTGCATAAATTTTAGAAGAAATCTTTAAAACAAAAAACATAATTTATGTGTAAACTATCTTTTATGACAAAAAAACAAAAAAAGTATTAAAAAATAAGCAAAAAATCAACAAAAATGTCAAAAAGACTTGAAAAAGTTGACATAAACGAGTATAATATATTATGTATGAGTGTATAAAAATTAGCACTTCCATACTACATTTAATTGTAATCAAAATTTTATAAAGGAAAATCTAAAACCCACAAAATTTAAATCCGTATACTAATATTAATTGCTAAAAAAAGGAGAGCTTTTATTAGCTTGAAAGATGACTTAAATTATTATATTATATATTATAATTAATATAAAAATGGGTTTTGATAAGGAACATATTGGAGGTAAAGTTTATGTTGAAAAACTGGAAAAAGATAATAGCCATGTTTTTAATATTCACAATAACTTTTGGCGACTTTGCATTAGTTGGAAAAGCTTATGCAACTTCTATATTTGATGGCATCTTTAAAGAAGAACAAGATGCTGGAGATACAGGAAGTGCCAATGTTGAATTTAATGCATATATTTTTGATAATGAAAATGATGAAAATACATCAGTTAAATCAGATATCAAAAATGACAAATTAAATTTAAAAATGAATGTCAAAGTTAAAAATAGTGGATATCTAAAAGATGCTAAAATTTTATTAGGAAATGGAAAAGGATTAAACTTTAAAATGGACTCAAGTAAAATTGAAGAAAATAAAAATATTGAGGAATTTAAAGATAATGAATTGTCATTAGTTCAATTAAATTCAGGCTCAGAAGTTTTAGTAGAATTTCCTATTAGCTATGAAGCACAAAAATTTGTTGATATTAATAATGTTTCAAAAACAAATGTAATAAGATTTGTTGGAACATATGTAAATGACAATGCAGAAGAAATACCTATTTCTAAAGATATAGAAATAAAACTTTCTTGGATAGATGAAAGAGATATCAAAATAAATTCAGAAGTAACTAAATACATAGGTTATAGTTCAAATGATGTTTCTGGTGTAATTCTTCAAACATTAATACAAGCTGATAATACAACTGAAAATACATCACTACCAGTAAAAGATACAGAAGTAACAGTTGAAGTACCAGTTATTGATGAGCAAAAACCAAGTTCAATAAATGTAGTTGCAAAATCAACTGCTGGAACTAATGGAAAACAAAATAATGATGTAATATTTAGTAATGATAACTGGAGTTATGATGAAGAATCAAACAAATTAACTATAAAAGTTGAAAATAAACCAGAATTAGTTTCAACACAAAATGAAGATGATATTTTAATAGATGAAACTATACCAAAAGAAGAAAGATATTATAGTAATTCTGGAATGGATGAATATTTAATAACTTATACATATAAAAACCTAGAAATGAATTCTAGAAAGATTTCTTCAAAAGCAGTTACATTATTTAATATGTATGGAGGAAGCTCATTAAAAGCTGAAAATACATTTGAATATGAAGTTTCTGAGAAAGTAGGAGATATAGTAACATTCTCAGTAGAAAATTCAACAGCTTCTATTTCTAAAGGTTATACATATTTAAATTACAATAATCCAGAGAATAAAAACGAAATGGAAATTAATAATAAATTAATTTTTAATGTTTCTTATAAAGATATAGTAGAGAGCTTACATTATTCTGATATGGAAAATTCATACATAACTAAAGATGGAAATTCTTTAAAACAAGATGATATTTACTATAAAAAATTAACAATTAGTAAAGAAAATTTCATTCAGATGTTAGGTGAAGATGGATATGTAAATATTTATAATTCAAATAATGAATTATTATTTACAATTAATAAAGATGTTGAAACAACAGAAGTTGGAAATTACGATATATTATTAGATTCTTCTATAAAAGGAATTCAATTACAAACTTCAAAACCAATAAATGATGGAAATTTGATTTTTTCAGTAGTTAGAGCTTATTCTAATGTAAGCTATGATAAAGAAAATTATAAAAATTTTGATAAATTAACAATTAATACAGTTGGAAAGGCAAAATATATATATTTAGATGAATTAGCTGATTGTGGAAATTCTAATTTAGAAATTAAATTAGAAGATACAAAAACAAAAGCAGAATTAGAAATTGGTCAAGATAATTTATCAACACTTGCAGTAAATAATAATGTAGAATTAAAAATTAAATTAAATAATGAAAATATACAATCAGACATTTATGGACAGTCAAGCTTTGAAATTAAAATGCCAGAATATGTTGAGTCATTAGAAGTTACAGATGCTAGTATTGTATATGGTGAAGGTTTAGAAATTTCAAATGTATCTGCTTATGAGAAAGATGGAAGTATTTATTTAAAAGTAGATGTTTCAGGAATGCAAAATGCATTAAGTTCAGGAATTGTTTCTAAAGGTACAAACATTGTATTGAATACTAATATTAAAGTTAATCTATTTGCTCCAGCAATGGAAGGAAAATTTGAATTAACATATACAAATAGTGAAGCAACAAATTATAGTGAAGAAAATCAAGAAAAAGGTTATTCAGAAACATTAATTAGATATTCTGCTCCAAGTGGTGTAGTTTCAGTAAATAGTATTTCTGAATACAATGATAAAGGTGAAGTAATAACATCAGTAAAACAAGGAAAAGTTCAAGGTGAAATACCTGTTTATTCAGATGTAAAAAATGCAAAAATAGAATTAACAATAATGAATAATGAACAAAATGAAATTTCAAATATAGCAATTTTAGGTAGAATTCCTTATAAAGGTGTTAAAGATTTAATAACAAATGAAGATATAGGTACAACTATTTCAAGCAAAATGTTATCAAGAATTAGTAGTGATTCTTCAAATAATGGAAGTTTTACAATTTTCTATTCTGAAAATGGAGAAGCTACAAAAGATTTAAATGCTGAATCAAATGGATGGACAGTAAGTCCTGAAAACCTAGAAAATGTAAAATCATATTTAATAGTTCCAGAAGATAGTAATTATGTTATGGATGTAGCTTCAAAATTAAGATTTACTTATACTTTTGAAATTCCAGCAAATTTGGAACATAATGAAGAAATTTATGGAACATTTGCAACATACTATACAAATAATACTGATGTTGCAACATTAAATGAAACATCAGTAGCTGATTTTGTAGGTTTAACAACAGGAGATGGACCAAAATTTGATTATGAAACAAAAGTAAATAAAACATCAGTAAATGAATTTGAAACATTTGAAATAGAAGTTGCAGTAAAAAATACTGGTAAAGCCACAGCAAAAGATGTTGTAGTTCAAGTTCCAATACCAGAATATACAAGATATGTAAGTGCTTCAGCAGATAAAGAAGGAGTAAACTTTACATATGAAGAACCAAAAGTAACATTTAATTTAGAGTCATTAGAAGTTGGAGATACTGTAAAATTTAAAGTAAATGTTGAAGCGGATGATCTTTACACTGAAGAAAGAGAAATAGTTTCTACAAATGTTTATTCAACATTAACAGCAACAGATTTAGATACTATAATAGAAATTAAGCCAGTAGAAGTTACAATAACACAAGCAGAATTAAGAGTAAGTATAGATTCAGAAGCAGTTGTTCAGTCAATAGTTACAAAAGGAAATGAAGTATTGTTATTTGTAAGAATTAAAAACTTAAAAAATGAAACTATAAAAAATATAACTGGTTCATTAAATATAGGTGATGAATTTGAATTTGTAGAAGCTTATGTAACAGGTTATGCTGAAGATGGTTTAACTGTTACAAATGTAAGAGATGCAAATTATGACTCTTCTACAAAAACAATAACATGGAATATAGATGAAATTGAATCATTAGATATAGCATCAATTAAAGTTAAATTAGATGTTAAATTATTACAAGGAAACGAAAAAACAAAAGAAGTTGCACTTGTAGCTACATCTCAAGCTGATAATATACCAAGTTATTCATCAGTTGCAACAGAATTTATAATAGGAAAACCAATATTAAATATTAGCCAAACAACTTTAACAACAAATACATATGTTAAAGAGGGTGAAACAATAAATTATAAATTTACTATAAATAATGAAGGTTCTGTTTCTGCACAATCTTTAAGTTTTATAGATGAAGTTCCAGATGGATTAGTTGTAAAAAAAGTTTCTTATGAAACAGATGGAGTTTTAGTAGAACAAGATGTTTCTGAAAAGGATTTAGTAAGAATAGGTTCTTCAGTAGCTCCTGGTAAAACTTTAGATGTTAATATTGAAGCTGTTGCAGTAAGTTTAAATGGTGTTCAAGAACTTTCAGTAACAAATGGTGCTTCAGTTACAGCAACAAATGTTGATACAGTTCATTCAAATTCTATTACACATATAATAGAATCATCAGGAAAAGTAGTTTCTGAAAAAGGTGAAAGTTCAAGTGGTTTAGCAAGCTCATCTACAAATGAAACAATGAGTTCTATATCTAAAACTTATAAAATCACAGGTACAGCTTGGATAGATGCAGATAAAGATGGTATGAGAAGTGATACAGAAACTTTAATGAAAGGTGTTAAAGCAACATTAGTAGATAGTGATGCAGGAGTTATAAAACAAACAACTGTAACAAACTCAAATGGTGAATATACATTCACAGGTGTAAAAAATGGAAATTATATTATAATCTTTGATTATGATACAGTATTATATACAGTTACTGTATATCAAAAAGAAAATGTAACATCAAATGTTAATTCAGATGTTATTACAACAAAAATTGAACAAGATGGAGTTTTAAGAAATGGTGCTGTTACAGATGTTATAACAGTAGCAGATGGAAGTATTTCAAATATAGATATTGGTTTAGTTGAAGCTTTAAAATTCGACTTATCATTAGATATGGGAATTTCTAAAATTACAGTTCAAAATTCAAAAGGAACAAATACAGTAGAATATGATAATAGCAAATTAACAAAAACTGAAATTGCAGCAAAACAAATTGCTGGTTCAGTAGTTTACTTTGAATATACATTTAAAGTAAAAAATGAAGGTGAAATTTCAGGATATGCAAAAAATATAGTTGATTATATTCCAGAAGATATGAATTTTAATTCAGGAATGAATCCTGAATGGTATACAGGAACAGATGGAAACTTATATACAACTCAACTTTCAAATGTAGAAATTATGCCAGGAGAAACTAAAACATTTACATTAGTTCTTTCAAGAACAATGACAAATGAAAGTACAGGAAGTATTTCAAACACAGCAGAAATAGCTGAAGATTATAATATTTATGGTGTATCTGATTTAGATTCTACACCATCAAATAAAATTCAAAATGAAGATGATTTTGCAAGAGCAGATTCATATTTATCAGTAAAAACTGGTGAAGTATTTATTTACATATCAGTAATAATTACAACTATTTTATTAGTTGGAATTGCAGTATTTATAATAATTATAAAATTAAGATACAGATTAGTAAAAGGAGGTGTTTAATATGGGAAATAATAAAGAGATAAAAAAGTTTAATAGAAAATTATTTATATTATTTATTATAATGTTTGCCATACTAGGAACACTTCTAACAAGTGAAACTAGCGCTGCACCACAAATGAAATCAATGATGTCTTACCTTACAAATAGACCACAGCAAATGTATTTTACATTTAATGATTTAAGTGCAAATTATGATTGGTTTTGTAGAGAAGAAGGTGTGCATTTGAAAGGTGGAGCTGAACATACTACATTACAAGGTTCAAATAGTGATGGTTCATTTAGTTATGACTTTGGAGAATTAACAAGAAATGATAAGGGAAAAATTGTTGAATTTCATACAATAAATTCTCGAAGAAATGATTTTAATGCTAGTAGTTATACACATGAAACAAAAGACTTTTTTACATTTGAGAAAACTCATATAGGAACACCAGAAGAGGCATATGTACTTTCGGAAATGGTTAGAAATTCAGGAGGGTATCCTTCATATGTTCAAACTGCTTGGTGGAATACACCAGCAGGTTCATTAGGAAATGCAGTTGGTGGAAATGACTTTTCTTCAGAAGCTAAAGCGTTTGAAGAATATATGAAAATAATTACAAAAACAGCATCTGTAGCTGAAATGACATATGCAGAACAAGACTATTCTATTGTAGAAAATGGTGCAATAGTAGATAGTGGTAGAATATCAGCACCAGTAATAAATTACGAGCCAACATGGAATGAAGATGCAGACCAAAATGGTGTTGTAAATGAAGCAGATAAAATTACAGCTGGTTTTAACCCTTATACACAAAAATATGAAATAGGACCATTTTCAATAAATTATGTAAAAAGACTTTCTAATATTGGAAGCAGAGAAAAAATTTACTTTTCTTCTATAACAGGTGTTAAATTGGTAGCTTTAATTGGTGGAGAAGAAACAGAATTAATTTTTGGAGAAGATTGGACTTTTAGAATTTTAGCTAACCAATCTTCAAGAGATGGTGATGAAGAATATTTATATCCAAATCCAAATGATGTATTTTATATTGTAACAGATTATCGTTTAGATTTAAATGAACTTAAACTTTTCCATTTTGACTTTGAATATATGAATGCAGGTTCACAATCAGATGATTATGTAGGTACATATAATCAATGTACATGGACAGTAGATTATGAAGATTATTATACAGAAGATGAAGATGGTGATGAAGAATTTGATTATAGAGAGATTTGGCTAGAATTAACATCAATTGTTCCAGGAAAATCACAATCATTAGCACATGGTTTAAATGCTGCTAGATGGTATAATTATACACAACTTGATAGAGAATTTGGAGATGATGCTTGGTCAACAATTACAATAGATAAAGAAACAATTGGAGATAATGATGATGTAGTATCGTTAAATAAAACATATCATTTTAAAATATATGTAGATGATGTGAAGGTTAAAAAAGTTATACCACTAACTGTAAGAGTTAGAGATGGTTATGGAAGTGCAACTACAAATAAAATTTATTGGGACACACCAGATACACCTCCAACTTATAAAGTAGTGGAAGTAGGTTCTACAGAAAATAATGGACCATGGGAAGGTGTTTTAGAAAATCATCAAAATGAATTAATTGAAGCAGAAAACTACATTCATCCAAAAACAGGAACATTAGAAATTGATAAAAAGTTACTTAATCCAACTCCTGCCTTAGAAGGTGAAACATTTGAATTTAAAGTTTCAGTTACAGGAACATTTGGATATGGAGGAGATTCTGTTGATACATATACATCATCTGACCCATTTATAATTTCTGGAATTCATATTTCTTCAAGTAATGATTGGAGTTGGGAATCAGATGAATTTGAATGGTATGGAAGTACAGCTCCACGTTATAAAGTAGAAGAAATTATTCCAGAAGATGCAAATTACGAGCTAGTAGGTGGAACAATAAATAATGGAAATGGTTACTTAAAAGATGATAAAGTTAGAGTTGCAACAGCAACTAATAAACCAACAACAGATTGGACAGTTATTGAAATTGATAAAAAATTAGTAAGTACAACTCCAGCTCAAGTTGGTGAAGTATTCTATGCAGATTTAGTAATTAACGGAACATTTAAGTATGGAAATGAAAATGTAAATGGACAAAAAAGAATAAGAGTTGTATTAGATGAATCAAATCAATGGGTATGGAAATCTGAAAAGATATCTTGGAAAGAAGGTTCAACTCCAACATATCATATAGAAGAGGTTGACATTAAAGAAGGATTTAAATTAGTAAACATATCTGATTCAGAGCATTCAACAGATAAGAATGGCTTAGATGGTTCTTTGAAATCAGAAAGTACATTAATAATTATAACAAATGATCAAGAAGATTATTCTTATGGAAAGATAAAAATTAATAAGCTTGCAGAAACATCAGACTTATATGGACAATCATTTCAATTTAAAGTTACTGTAAATGGAACATTCTATTATACAGAAAATGGTGTTAGTACAAAATATGAAAATACAAGTATAGAAAGAGTAGTTATAGTAGATATTCCAGAAGCTACTGATGATAATAAAGTTCCAGTAGGAGAATGGATTTCTGGAGAATTTAAATGGGAGAAAAATGGAGAAACACCATCATATACAGTTGAAGAAGTTGAACTTCCAAGTGGTTCAAAATTTGTAAGTATTTCTAATGGAGATAAAACAGTAACAAGTACACAATCAATTAGTGGTAAATTAATTGCAAATACAGTTGATAGTGTAACTAATGGAAATCAGAATGCAGGTCAAGTTACTATTACTTGTATAAACTCAGGTGTAGCTAAAAAACAAGCACATATTGTTATAATAAAAGAGTCTGAAGATGAAAGTATAGATGATTACATTTTCTTCTTCAAGGTAACATTAACTGGTACATTTAAATATGCAGGTAAACAATATACAAACGAAACACTTACTCTTGAAGGAAAAATCGATGATGTAGAAGCAGTATGTGGTGGAGAAGATTGGGTATCTGAATTAATTGAATGGGATGCAGATCAAGAAGGACCAAAATATACAGTTGAAGAAATTAGTATACCAGAAAATATAGAGTTTGTAAGTATTTCTAATAGAAATACAACATCAAAATCACCAAAAATCTCTGGAACAATTGTTGAGGGTATGGAAAATAACTATATTACAGCAATAAATAAACCAGGACCTAGATTTGAAGATGGTTCAATTAGAATTGTTAAGAAAGCGCAAACAGAAGATATAGCTCATAAAACATTCTATTTCAAACTTACTGTAACAGGTGAATTTGATTATAATAATAAACATTATACTAAAGATGAACCATATGTATTAGATGATATTGAAGTAACAGCAAATGGAAATCCTTGGATTTCAGGAAAATTTGTATGGAACGAAAGTGATGAAGCTCCGAAATATACTATTGAAGAGGTTAAGATACCAGATGGAGCAACATTTGTAAGTATTTCAAATGAAACACAAATTAGTACTACAGAAACAAAAATTTCTGGAGAATTAAATTATGAAAAACCAGTAAAAATTACAGCAATAAATAAAGGTGAAACTCTTCATCATGGAACACATATAGAAATAACTAAAGAAGTTTTAAATGAAACTTTAAAAGGAACAAATTTCTATTTTGATGTTGAAGTAAGAGGTACATTTAGATATTACAATAATGATGATGCAAATGATGTCAAATTATATACACCTGATAATCCATTAAGATTAAGAGCATGTGCAGTAGCAGACGAAAAAGACTGGGTATCAGGATATATAGAATGGGATGAAGGTGCAGAAATTCCACAGTATACTATATCTGAAATAACAAGTGCATTCCCAGATGAAGTAAAAACTGTAAGTCTTAGAAATGATACACAAATTATAGTAAAAGAATTAACAAATCAAAGTGGTGAAAATATATCAATTTCAGGACAATTAATAGGTGATATGACACATATTATTGCAGTAAATGATATAGATATCCAAAAAGAGCATCATGGTTCAATCAGTATAGAAAAAAGAGCAAAAAGTGAAATTATCTCTGGTGAAGAATTCACATTTATATTAACACTTAATGGAGATTTTACTTATCAAGGAAAAAATTATAAAACATTAACAATTAATGATATAAAAATTGTAGCAGATAGCCCAGCTTGGGTATCAGATACAATTACTTGGAAAGAGGGAGTTTCAGCTCCAACATATACAGTAACAGAAGATGTAAGCGTATTTTATGATGGAGAAATGTTTGTAAGCATTAGAAATGCAACTCAAACAAATACAGAACCATCAATTACAGGAGTTATTGAAGAAGATACAGACGTTCCAACATGGGTTATTGCAGAAAATGATTATCAAGAAAAAACTCCAAATAGAGGTAGAATTCAACTTTATAAAACTTTAATAGATTCTAAAGGAAACCAAATAGATGGTGTAGAATTTACATTTGAAGTAACAGTTGGAGATAAAACAGATACAGTAACAGTAACATCAGGAAGCTATTGGAGAAGTGATTGGTACTATTGGAAAGCAAATGAAAGTGCTCCACAATATAGTATAAAAGAGGTTAATATACCTTCAGGATACTCAGTTTCAATTGATAAACCAACAGGTACATTAGTTGCTCAAAATTCTGAAGATGGTGAATCTGGAATTGTTACAGTTAAAGCAATAAATACTGTAGCAACAAATGAATCACAAATTCAGATTAATAAAAAATTAATAGTAAATGATAAATTATCACAAGAAGATATATCAGAAACATTTACATTTATTGTAAAAGTAAGTGGTACATTCACATATAATAATGTAGTTTTCAATGATGAAACATTAACATTAAAAGTAACAATATCAAAAGCAAATAACTGGCAATGGTTATCAAATGTAATCTATTGGTATGGAGATGCTCCACAGTTTACTGTTGAAGAACCAGATTCTTACATGCCACCATCATGGCACTTAGTAAGCTTAGAAAGTAGCTCTGATACTCTACAAAATGGAAGTATTTCTGTTGTAGATTGTACAAATGAATGGGATTATAATGAAACATTAACATTAGTTATGGCTCTTGGTGGTAAAGTTTGGGATGATACAAACAGAACTTTAGATAAAGAAGTTGATAGCCATGAAAACGGTGTTATAGATGCAGGAGAAGCTGGAATTGAAAACGTTAAAGTTACAGTTTTCAGAGCTCTAGCAGAAAAGAGTACAGGAAATATAGTTGGAAGACTAGAAGGTGTATATGCATATGACCCAAATAACCTTGTAACAAGAATTGATGCTGTTGCATATACAGACGCAAGTGGTAACTGGTCAATACCAGCAATTTCAGTACCAGCATTTGTAAGTGAAGAAGAAAGAGCACAATATGCTGATAATTATGTAGTTACATATGATGTTGAATTTGAATATGATGGTCAAACATATGAACCAACAACATTCTTAACTACATCAAATGGAGATTCAAATGCTTATATAAATGCTTCAACATCAGAAAAAGATAAATATTTGTATGACTCTATGGCAATAGACACTGTAGAAGAAAGACAAAACTTTAATCACTCATTTGAAGTAATTACTGGTAATGAAGCAATGGATGACTATGGAGATACATTAGGTATCGCAGAAGGTTCAAATGGAACAAAAGAATTACATTATTCTTCAGTAGATTCAGTATCATTATTTAATGCTGATAATACAAGAAAGATTTCAAAATTAAATACAGTTGATGAAAATGGAAACATTTATAAAGATTTAGCTACAACAGCTAGAACATCAACTACTAACTTAACATTCCCATTCTACAATCAAAATGTAGGTAGTGATTACAACGCTTGGCATTTGATGGGCTGGGATAAAACAGTAACAGACAGTTTTATGATAACATATCACTATAAAGCAATTTATAACTATTGTTTGAGTATAAACTTAGGTTTAATTGAAAGAGAAGCAGCAGATATAGCTGTTGAAAAAGACTTAACAGAAGCAACAGTAGTTGTAAATGGAAAAGCTTTAAAATATAAATATAATACATCTATTGATTTAGATGACCCAAATAACTTTGAGTTATTATATAAACAAATAGCAGTAGCAGATTCGCAAATTGAATATAAATTAGGTTTATATCAATCAGATTATTATTATAGAGCTTCTATATATAATACAGATTCTACTGCACAAGGTGCATTACAAGGATTCTACAACAAGATGTTTAACGTATCTGGCTATGACTTAGCTGGAACAGAATTAGAAATTTACTTAAAATACACAATAATAGTTCATAATCAATCAGAAACATATGATGTAACAATAAATGAATTAGCAGATTATTATGATAGCACATTTGAATTAATAGATACTTCTGAAACAAAATATGTTCAAACATTAAATGGTAAAGAAGTAGAAAAAGTTATTGAAGTTGCTCATCCATCAACAGTAACATATTATAATTCAGGCTTGAGTGAAACAGGAACAGATGATGTTTCTTGGAACTCAGGAGATACTTTAACAGGCAGTGACCAAGTAACATATAATCGTATGACAACAAATGCTTTAGCAGGTAAAAAACTTGCTAGCGGTGAAACTGCAAATATTGAAGTAACATTTAAAGTTGGAAAAGATGCTTACAATAACAATAATATAGCAAATACAATTAAATTAGGTAAAAAACATAATGTAGCTGAGGTAGTTAGCTTCACATCTTACTATGCTGAAGGTACTTCATATAAATGGGGTACATCAGGAGATATAGCAGGTAGAATTGATGAAGATTCAGCACCAAATAATATTAACATTCAAGAATATAACGATAAATCATATTATGAAGATGATACAGATTCAGCACCAATGCTTGTAATATACTTATATGAAAATAAATCAGATAGGGTAATTACAGGTATAGCTTGGGAAGATGCTCAAACTGAAAATGCTGGATATGGTCAAGTAGTAGGTGATGGTCTTTATAATCCTGATAAAGGAGATAAAGTAATTCCTGGATTAACAACTGAAATATATGAAACAATTAACATTCCATATACTCAAAATGGAGAAGTTGTTAAAGATGAAAATGGAAATACTATTTATCAAGAATTTAAGTTTGCATGGCCAACAGAAGATACTAGTCTAGAAGGTCTAGGTGGACATTCAATTGCAGACCTTACAGGATTCCACCAATCAATTGTAACAAACAATTATGGTGAATATAAATTTATAGGAATTCCAGCAGGTAACTATAAAGTAAGATTTGTATATGGTAATGAATATATTGAAACTGGAAAGAATGATTTAGAAGTAGTTTATAATGGTCAAGACTACAAAACTACTGCATATCAAACAGGATTTAGTAATGATTCAGATGGAGATGGATTATTAGATAATGAATGGCATGATTTAAGTAATCCAACACTTGCAGATTTAAGAGTTTCAGATGTTCGTGATGATGAAGCAAGAAGATTAGGAATTACTGCTAAATCTGAAATGTTAACATATGATAATACTAACATATTAAAACTTTCAGATAAAAAATCAAACAGATTAAAAGAATTAACACAAAAGAAATATACAGAAGGCGGTTTAAATTCAGAAGAACAATTAGAATATAATGAATTGTTTAGAATGTATGAACCTATATTTGGAAGATATGATAAAAATAATCCAGTTTCAGGTAGCGGATATTATATGTATGCTGAAACAGCAAAACTTAATATCGGAATTGAAAATATTTATAGTATTAAATATACAACAAAAGCTTTAGAAGATGTAGATATTGGATTAATTCAAGGTGATGTTACTGAAATAGGAAAAACTAATAGAACAGATGATTTAACATACATTGTTAAAAATATCGACTGTGGTATTGAAGAAAGATCACAAACAAAATTAACATTAGATAAACAAATTAAAGAAATTAAATTAACAACATCAGACGGTAAACTTATATTAGATGCTATATATAATATAGAATATGATTTAGATGTAAATGGAAATATTAAACCAACAGTTACATTAAATGAAGAAGCTTCAACAGCAGTAGACCATATAGCTTCATTAAATAGAAATGGTGCTTCTAACCAAGGTTATAGATATATTATAGCAGATAAAACAATGCTTCAAGGTGCTACAATTAATGTTAAATATCAATTAACAGTATTTAATATGAGTGAAACAGATAGAGCTAATAAGATATTAGAAACATTATGGCAAGAATATAATGAAGGTTCAAATGTAGATGCATTAAATAAAGCTATGGCAGAACTTTCAAGCCCATTATATACAGTGGCAAATGGTAGAATTTATTATTCATCTAATACTGGAAAATATGAAAAATCTGAATATGGTTCTTACTTCGGAGCTGTTTACTATCTAGGTAAACAAGGTGTTGGAGCAAGAGGAGATGAAACAATAGTTAAAACTAAAGTTCATCAAGTTATAGATTATGTTGATCCAGATGTTGAATTTACAGATTTGAATAATATGTCTAAAAACCAAAGCTGGGCTAATACACAAGTTCAATACTTATTAGATAATAAGTTAATAGACCCATCAATAGTTCAAATTATTGATAAAGATGGAAATATTACAGGTGATACAGCAGCTAATAGAAGCTTAGAAAATGGAGAAAGATATTCTATAGTTAGTGATAAATATCAAGAATATATAACAGATTCTAAGAATAATATTATTACAAATATTAATAATGGAGAAAATAATACTGATAATGGAACTAACCCAAGTTTAGTAAGATTTTTAGAGCCATATATGGCAGATAAAAATTACGATGCAGCAGTAGCAACTATATATCTAGATGTTTCAAGATTCTACTCTTCAGAATCAGATACAAGCGATATTGATAATATTGCTGAAATTATAAAATTCGAAAATACTGCAGGTAGAAGAGATGTAAGAACAGTAGCTGGTAACTCAAATCCATATGAACTAGGTTCAAACGGAGATCCAATAGGAGTATATTCAGTAGCTGGAAAAGAAGTAGATACAAGTGCAACTGAGGTAATTACATTATCACCTCCAACAGGTTTAGATGCAAAAGAAAGTAGAACAATTCAATTAGTAGCAGTTACTTTAGTAGCAGTTACACTAATAGCAGTAGGTATTGTACTTATTAAGAAAAAAGTTTTAATTAGAAAATAAAACTTAAAATAATAAAATTCGTGATACTATAAAATGTATCACGAATTTTTTCTTTTTTTGACTTTTTCTTGCATTTTAAGATAAAGTATAATAAAATAAAAACTGAAATTTAATGAAAAAAATATTAAATTTAAATAAATTATCACAGTTTGCAAAAAGGTTTTATAAATAATTTATTAAATATGACAAAATTTAAAGAGAAAATTAAATAAAATATGTATATAAATTATTTATAAGTTGTACGAAAGGTCTTAGTGGACAAGTTCTAATTTTCTACTAAGGAAATGGTGGTTAAGGATGTTTCAAAATATTTCAGAAAATATGAATAATCAGATAAGAGATAATAATTATGAACAAGAAGAAAACAAAATTAATTTAATGCTAAAAGAGATATTTAAACCTCATAATTGTATTATATATTTACTTACTTTTTTAGTTTCGATGGCTAGTATAAAACGTGAAATATTACCATTTGGATTAGCAATTTTAGCTGCTTGTATGGGAAGTACAGTTCCAATATTTATGGTATATTTAGTATCAGGTGTATCAATTGCAATTTTTCATGGGATAGATGGTTTTGCTTCATATTTTTATACATCACTTATCTTTTTTTTACTAGTTTTTGTTTTTAAGCCTAAAGTTTCATTATACGATAGAAATGAAATTTTTAAAGTAGGCTCAAGAATTTTTACTGCTAGTTTTATTTATAATTTAATAAAAAATATTAGAGGAGTATTTTTAGTTTACGATTTATTTTTAGGAATAGTAATTGCAGCTCTTACATATACATTTTATAAAATTTTTGTAAATGGAATTGTTGTAATTAGAGATTTTAAAGAAAAGAAAGCATTTACTGTTGAAGAAGTAATTGCTGCTTCAATAATTTTGGCAATTGCAATTTCAGCATTTAATAATATAAAAGTATTTTCTTTGAGTATTAGTAATATAATTATAATTTTTATAGTAATGTGTTTAGGATGGAAAAGTGGAATGTTAGTACGGAGGTACAGCAGGATTATCTATAGGACTAGCATTAACACTAATAGGAAATTTTAGTTTATTACAACTAACAGTTTTTGCAGTTTCTGGAATTTTAGCTGGATTATTAAATTACTTTGGAAAAATTGGTGTAGTAGTTGGTTTTTTACTTGGAAATGCAATTTTAACATATTTAGCTAATGGTAATACTGTTACAATAATTTACTTTAGAGAGATTTTTATTTCGGCTCTTGGACTTTTATTAGTACCTTCTAGGTTTAAAATAGAAATAGAAGATTTATTTAAAAAAGAAAAATTACTTACAAATGTTGGGGAGAGAAGATTTAATTATTATGAAGAGGTAAAAGAAAAATTAAATGCAGTTGTAAATACAATTACAGATATGAATAGTAATTTTTTCATTAATACTACTTCACCTCAAGAATTAAAAAGAGAATTATATATAGATAATTTTTTAGAAGAGTTTGAAAAATATTCAGAAAATATTTTTTATGATGATGTAATAGAAAAAGAAAGTTTAATTGAAGATATTTTTGAGTATTTAAAAACACAAGATGTAATTACTGAAAATATGGTTATAGATATTTTTAAAAAGTATAATAATTATATATTATTAAGGGATCAAAAAATAAAGGATGATTTACAAGAATTAATAAAAATTGCTAATAGAACTTATAGAGAATTGCAAGTAAAATGTATAAAAGAAGAAACTAGAAAAGAAGAAACCAAAAAAATTAAAAGTGAATTAAAAAATGTAACTAATATAATTACTAAATTATCTAATGAGGTAGATAGTAATCAAATATCTCAATTTGAGAATAAAGAAAAAGAATTAATGATACTTTTAAAAGGAAAAGGATATAGTGTTAATTCATTAAATATAAAAAAATGTTTAAATGGTAAATATGTTGTTAATTTAGATTTAGAATTTAACGATGAAAGTATTAGAGAAAAAGAGAAAATAAATAATATATCAGATGTTATTTCTAGATGTATGGGAGTAAAATTTTCTTTCCAAAAAGACAAGAAGAATTTATCTACGGGTACTTATGTACAAACATATTCTGCTGAAGATAAATATGTGGTACAGGTTGGTTCTTCAAAAACTAATAAAGATGGAAATAATATTTCAGGAGATAGTAGTCTACAAATAAGACTTGAAGATGGAAAATATTTATTAGCCATAAGTGATGGTATGGGAAGTGGTTTATCCGCAAAGGAAAGTAGTAAATTTGTTATAAATACTTTAAATAATTTATTAGGTAAAGGTTTTGAACAAAATGATGTTATGGAATTAATCAATTCTGAATTAAATTTAAATAAAAATAGTGAAATGTATGCTACTGTGGATATGAGTATATTAGATTTATATAAAGGAGAAATGGTAATTTTAAAAAATGGAGCTTGTAATACATATATAAAAAATAAGAAAAATGTTTCTGTTTATAAATCTAAAGAAATGCCAGTTGGAATATTAGAAAATATTAATTTCTCAGAAGAAAAGGTTGAATTAAATGAAGGCGATATAATTTTAATGTGCAGTGATGGTTTACTAGAATCTAAGGATGAAATAAGACAAGATTGGATTCAAGAATTTTTAAAACGGCGTAAATACAAATAATGTACAAAAAATAGCGGATTTAATTATTTCTGAGGCAATAGATAATTCCTTTGGCATGGTTAAAGATGATATTACAGTTATAGTTAGTAAAATAATTAAAAAGAAATAATTAAAAAAGATATGAAAAAATAAAACTTTTTTCATATCTTTTTTTTGCTTATAAATAAAAAATATTAAATAAAAAATATTAAATAAAAAATATTAAATAAAAAATATTAAATAAAAAATATTAAATAA
>JAAVYF010000037.1 GCA_022790975.1 Clostridia bacterium
AAACCGTGAATAAATTACAAAAGCAAAATGCTGATTTGCAATATGAAAATCAAGAATTAAAAAGAGAAAATCATAAATTAAAGAATTACATAAATAAAACTTTTGAAGTTGTAAAACACCTTTTTAATTTTCCTTTAGATAGTTTTAAAAGAATAGTTGATAATTTTGTTAATACATTTAATAAAAAAATATAAAAAAAGAGCAGATACTTTTATAGTAGTCTGCTCTATAATTTGTAGTTTATACTATTAATTAATTCTTATTAGATTTTATATCAATAAAATCGATTTTTTCTAACTTTTTTAAATCTATTTCAACTTCTGTATTATATCTATTTATTACTATTAAATAATCTCGTAGTAGTGTCAATAAACAATTCAAATATATTTCATAATAATTATTTTCACTTTTGCTTGAAAATGGTATTAATTTATCAATTTGAGATAGTATATGTATATCTCCTGAAAAAAAGTTATACATAAATCCATAATTATATTTATTAGCTAATTTACCATAAGTTACATTGTTTTTAAAAACTTTAAGTAAACCTTTGTTATTTATATTCAAATTGTTAATATTTAAACTATTTGCTCCAACTTGTTTATTATATGATTCAATAGAAGCCTCAATTAATATCTTTTCTTCTATTTTCTCTTTTTCTATTTCATTTATAAAGCAAATTTGTTCTATAATTTGTCTAGCTAATGTTGAAACTAAAGAAGGATAAATGAAACTACTTCTTAATAACTTACAAATCTCACTAGTAATATTAGTTGCAGGATGAAATATGATTAAATTTTTCTTCTCTATTTTTATAATATTTTTATTCAAATCAATATCATTATTAATATTTTTTAAATAATTTACTAAAGACACTCTATAAATCAATAAACTTAACCAATATATTCTATTTTTAATTTGATTATAATTTTCTAAATTTATTTTAGTATATATTTGTTCAAAAGTATTATCTTCAAATATTTTATTATGATAATTATTCTCTATGTTCAATCCTTCTATAAAATTATCTAATTCTTTTATATTTTTATCCATATAATTGCCATTTACCTAACTATTTTATAATATTATTTAGTTCTTCTTCTATTTCTCTCCAATTCTTTGATAGGTCTATCGTTTGAATTTGAAGAATCGAGTCATTAATATTATTTTGATTCATAATATTAATATCATATTTTTCAGAAATTTCTTCTCCATTATACGGATATAATAAAATTCCTTTAGTTTTCTTACTTGAATTCAAATGATTCAAATATGTATACATTTGATATAAGTTGCCTGAAATCAATGTTTTTTTGTCCTCAGAATAATAACTATTTTTTAAGAAATTAGGATAATATTTAGTATCTATTATAATTGATTCTTCTTCATTTTCTAAATATATATCTAATCTCATTTCAGGCACAATATTTTGATTTCCATTAAACATATTCCAATTTAACTTCTTTTGATATGAAACAGTATATCCTTTTAACTTCTTTTCATAATATTTAAAGACAAACAATTCAAATATTTGTTGCATTTTCTTATCATCATCTAAAATATCAAAAAATTTAAAACTTCCCTTATTTTCAGATAACATTAAAGAATCATTTATTAACTCACATATTAAAATCATATAATATATATAATAGTTATTTTTATTGAATTTCAAATTTTCAAAGCTTTTTTTAGTTACATTTATTGTTTCTACTTGATTAAAATAAAGTAAAACATTGTTCAATTCTTTTTTATGATTACTATTTATATTTTCTGCTTTATATAGCTTATACGCAGTAGTTTTAATTATTTGATTTATTAGATTATTTTCTAATAATTCATCATAAACGCAAACTGCTTTTGCATTATCAAAAGACAAGTTATTTAAAGAATCTTTAAAATCTATTTTTCCTCTAATGCCTTTTATTTCTTCTTTTATCTCTTTATATTCTTTGTATATGCCTTTTTTCATAATATACTTTACATTTTCTAGGTATAATTTTGATAAAATATCTATTGAATCAAAATCATCATTATTATCAAGAAATTTGGTATCTAAATATTCTACTTTTTCCCAAATATAACTAAACATATAAAGTACATTTTGAATAGGCACTTTTCTTATTTTTTTACTCATATTAACTTCCTATATTTTGTTAATTTTTGATAAACACTCATTTACCTTATTTTTATCATCAAAGTAATATTCCTCTAATAATGGTTTTATCTCATATTCTATAATATCATTATAAATATTCTCATAATCTTCTGAACCTAATTGTTGATTTATAAAATAACTATGACCAACCATAAATTCTTTTCCTAATGTTTCCTTAATATAATTATTTAATTCTTTAAAGTTACTTATTATTCTATTAGCAACTTCCGTATCTATGTTTTCATCTTCAATAAAGTATTTCTTTAATTTTTCATTTTCAAAAGCTGGTTCTAAATCTATAAAAGCAAATCTCCTTCTTAAAGCATAATCAATCATTGCTAAAGACCTATCTGCAGTATTCATAGTCCCTATAATGTATAAATTTTCTGGAATATAAAATTCATCATCTGAATATGTTAAATTTATACTCCATTTTTCACTTCTCTTATCACTTTCAATAAGCATCATTAATTCTCCAAATACTTTTGAAAGATTACCTCTATTTATTTCATCTATTATAATTGCATATTTTTTAGGTTCTGTATTATTTTTCTTAGCATTTTGATATTCTTCAATAGCTTCCATTACTAATTCATAAAAAATTCCATTTTTCAATTCAAACTTTCCATTATCATTTGGTCTATATCCTTGAATAAAATCTTCATAAGAATAGCTTTGATGAAATTGTACTACTCTTATTCTTGAATCATCTTTTTCGTTCATAATAGAATACATTATTTTTTTAGCACAAAATGTTTTTCCGACTCCTGGTGCTCCCTGTAAAATAATGTTTTTCTTTCTTAATAATGTATTTACAATAGTATCATATTGAGGTTCTGTTATAAAAACTTCATTTAAAAAATCATATTTATCGTATGTATTAGAAATGTCTGTTAAGGCATTTAATTCTTTTTTATTATCAATATATAGACTTTCTAATTCTTTTACATAATCTTTATATTTAGTAATGTTAGTTAATGTTTTTATAGCCAATTTAGTATTATTCTCAAGAATTTTTTCATCGTTTTTTATCCAATTTACTTTTCTATAACTTTTATATGATTCTTTAGTTTCATCATACATATAATCAGATTCTACAATACCTTTTCCAACAAGAACATTAACACCTTTCTTGGCAAAAACAATATCTCCTGGCTTCATAACATTAGCGAACTCCCAATTTGCTAGTGCATTATTCATATTTGAGCCATTGCTATCGTTAGATAAAATTTCTTTTATCTCAGCTTTTGATGAATATTGTCTTAAATCTCCTAAGTTATCCCAACCTAATACCATTGTTCCATTATTTAAACAATTTTTCCATTGGGAAGCATTTTCACCAGGAGCATACATCCAAATTTTATTTTCGATTTCTTTTTCAATTTTAGGACTTTTTAATAAATGAAAATCCCATATAGCGTTTCCTAATATACAAGAGTCCTCGTTTGACAATTCTGGAATACTTCTAATAAATTTATTTATTAAGAAATTTATTTTCAATGAAGAATCGTTTTCATTATAGTTAATATTGAAAAGTTTTGCTATTTCTTTAATATGTGTTTTTCCTGCAAAAGGTAATACTTTATTAGGCAAATATAGATATATAAGCTTATTTATAAAAAGTGGCATACTTTTCAAAGAAGAATAATCATCTTTAATTTCTTCTACTGAATTTGCATTTTTAACAGATTCAATTACTTTTAGCAAATCATTTTTTATTTTATTAAACTGTTCTTCTGGATTTGATTCATAACCGTGTTCAGAAGAACGATATTCTTCTTTATCTTTAGAATAGTATATACCATACTTATATGCAGTACTTCCGCCAATACCTGGTCCTGCAAATTTATATAATCCAAATTCAATTTTATAGCATAAAGAAAATTTATTATCTGTTCCTAAAACATAATCATTTAATATCATATTTTTAAAATTTTCAATAGAATATTCTTGCTGAAACTCATTTAATGCTAAATAATAATCATCTTTTATTTTTTCATATTTACCACTATTTTTTACTTCTACATAATAGTTTTTAAATTCTTCTAAAATATTTTCCATTTTTACCACCTTTTTAATCTATTTAATAATATCTGCTTCTATTCTAATGTCTTGTGTAATTTTTTTAAACTCTTCATATTTACCAAAAAATCTTTTCAAACAATTTTCATAATTCGATATTCCCCATATATTAGAATTATTGGCATTTGATAAATTACTTACTTCTATTTTTGCTAAAATACTAATTTTGTATTCTCTAAAATTTCCTACTGTACTAAAATCTAGTGTTGAATGTTTTATGAATTCTCTAGCAACTATCAACATTTCTTGTAATAATTCATCAATTTTCCAATTAATGAACTTATGTTGTAATGCAGGAAATTCATACATAATAGGTTCTACACATACAGTAAAAATATCTGTATATATCCAGTCTAACTCATTTGATACTACTAATTTACGCATATCTTCAATAATAGAAATTATCTCCATTGCCTTATTATAATCTTCATTACTTGCTAAATTTATAATAGTATTTCTTGGCAAATTGTTTTTTGTTATTTGATTTAACATTATTTCTTTAGCAATTACAAAAGTCGTCTTCTTTATTTGATTTAGCACTTCTTCATCATTTTCAAAATAATAATATGATATTCCTTCGCTCTTAACTTCATCTACTAATTTATTTTTCTTTTTTGATTCCTTTGGATTCTTTTTTAAATATATATGCATTGGAATTCCATTAGCACTAGCAATTTTATATTCTTCGTGAATACCAGAAAAACCACTCTTAGTTTTAGTTCCGTATTTATCTTTAATTATTAATATAATAAAATCTGCTTCTAGAATATCCGTTCTATATGTTAATGGTTTTGTAGATGGTGTTAAGTTATATTCATATAAAAGAGGAGTTGCTCCTATTTGCTGAAAATATTTATCAATATTATCGCGAAGTTCTTTATTGTCTGAAAATGTAGAACTAATAAATATTTTTGGACTAAAAATCATATATATTCTCCTTTCAATACTGTTGTTATATATTAAAAATATCTAAGTATAAAGCATTTTGCTTATTTAATATCTCTTGCTCGTTTTCATTTAACTTTAGTTGTTCAAACATTTCATCAGTAAAATCAACATTTTTCTTTGAAACATAACATTTTCTTAAACTAGGCTCGCATTTTGCATTTGTTCCAAAATATCCACCAAGCATTAATCCATCTGTGCCATTGCAAATATTTATTTCAATAACAGGAATATCAATACGAGTGCTTGTTGGTCTATAATTCTCCATCACGGCAAATGCAATTTCATCATTACATATTAAATACCCCTCTGAGTATATTCTTTTATCGTGATAATCTACAAATTTTGCCTTGCAAATATTTTGTTTTTGCTCTAGTTCTAATATGTATTTATCAGGTGCAAACTTTCTAGTTCTAAAATTGTAAGCATTAAAGTAAACATATAATTTATCTGTGCCAAAAGGATTTTTTGATTTATTGTGTTGCGTTGTTCTAATAGTATCATTTTCGTATAAATCAGCTTCATATATTCCAAGTTCTTCACAAATTATACTAATATCTCTAGCATCTGGTAAAACTTCTCCTTTTTCATATCTACTAACAATAGCTTTACTTTTACCAAGACTTGTAGCAATATTTTCTTGACTTAAACCCTTTTTAATCCTATAATTTTTTATTCTTTCTCCAAAATCTTTGCCAT